>NZ_JANPVQ010000001.1:823673-1529846 GCF_026157105.1 Sphingomicrobium marinum | reverse complement strand
GGGCTTGGCTATTCGCCGCTCGACACTGCCGCCGATTAGATGCGCCGCGTCGTTCTTCAGGCTTTGCGGCCCGCTTCCATCCAACGCAAAAGCGGCTTCAGCGGAATGATCCAGGCGAGGCCGGCGACGAGGAAGAAGAGCATCTGAATGATAAAAGGCCAGCGCGCCATGTCACCGACAATTTCCAGTATCGCCCAGACGTAAAAGGTTAGCCATGCAAGGATGGCGAACGTCCCCAGCAAAGTGCGAGATTTGGGTTCGTGCACTGCGCTAGAATTTTTCCACGCCGCGCGGCGAGATGAAGAGGTCGATCGGCACATCCCAGCTGTCGGCCTTGCAGCCAAGATCGAGACGCTGCGATTGCCAGCCGAGACCGATCAGCGTGACACCATCGGACTTCAGTCCTTCGAGCGCGCGGTCATAATGGCCCTTGCCCTGGCCGATGCGCATCCCGCCGTCGAGGCAGGCGATGAGCGGAAGCAAGACAACGTCGGGCGTGACGACCGGCGAATCAGGGGCGGGCTGCATGATCTGGTAGGGCCCAGGCATGATTGGCTCACCGGCGCAGAAGGTGAACTTCTGGTCGCCCTCACTGAATGTCGGATAGGCGATGGTCTTGCCCTGGCGGACGGCCTTCTTGACGATCGCGCCCGGCGAAATTTCGCTGCCGATCGGGATATAGGCGCCAATCGTCTTTGCATCGGTCAGGAAGGGCGCGACATTTTCGGCCAGCTGTTCTTCCAGCGCGCGGCGGGCATCGCCTTCAAGCTGGCTGACGAAATATGTGCGCGACTTGCGCGCTTTCTTGCGGATGTCGTGCTTCTTGTCGGACTTGGTGGGGGGTGACGGGACCGCCATAGGTCGTTTGCCTCTGTATCCTCTGACGCCAGAACGTCAGGTGGGTGCCATATATGCCAGACCAAGGTCCGGCTAGGGACAGCTCCCTAGGATGAAATTAGCCTCAGGGATAGTCGAACGCTCGTGCCAGGCAGTGCCCGTCAGGATATTCATTTAGGGATTGTCGGCCTCGGCCTCAAGGGAATCCGCCATCGATTCCAGCCAGGTGGCAAGACCTTCGGCGCGGCTAAGCACCGTTTCGTCCACCGCCTTGGGCGGCGCGCCGTCATGCTGCTCGTTCAATTGATCGGCGAGCAGGAGCGACGCGTAGAAAAACTGGCGCGATTCGGACAGGCTGCCGAGCCCCGCGATCGCCTCGCGCGATTTTTCATCGACCAGCGCGGCGGCCTTCTGGAGACTCTCTTCTTCGCCGTCGCGGCAGCGCACTTCGTAAGGACGTCCGCAAATTGTCAGCGTGATCGTGCTCATGCGCTTTTCTCCGCATCCGCCATCAGGCGATCGAGTTCGACGATGACCTGCGTCACCTCCTCACGCAGCTTCAGTTCGCGATCGCTCCGGCTGGCTGGAGAAATGGTAATGCTGGGCTTGTGGGCCTTTTTCTTGGCCATCGCCGCCTCGATCCGCGACAATGCGCGTTCGGCGCGATCAAGATAGTCGTGCAGCGTTTCTTGAGACATGATCTCAACTGTTTAGACGGTTTAACCCATGTTGCAAGTCACCCTGCTTGACGCTGTGCGCGTGGGTGGCGATAGGCAGTAGCCGACGCGCCCGACCGATTCTCCTTCCACGAGCGGCGCCAACGGGGATTTGCATGACCACCAGACGCCGTCTTGCCAACGCCATCCGGGCTCTTTCCATGGACGCTGTGCAGGAGGCCAATTCAGGGCATCCCGGCATGCCGATGGGGATGGCCGACGCAGCCACGGCGCTTTTCGTAAACCACCTGAAGCATGATCCGAGCGATCCGCATTGGCCCGACCGCGACCGCTTCGTGCTATCGGCGGGCCACGGCTCGATGCTAATCTATTCGCTCCTGTATCTTACCGGCTACCAACGCCCGACGATCGAGGACATCAAGAATTTCCGCCAGCTGAGCAGCCCATGCGCGGGCCATCCGGAAAATTTCGAGCTTGCCGGGGTCGAAACGACGACGGGGCCGCTGGGGCAGGGGCTGGCGAGTGCAGTCGGCATGGCGATCGCCGAGCGGCACCTCAACGCGATTTACGGTTCCGATCTGGTCGATCATCACACCTATGTGATCGCTGGCGACGGTTGCCTGATGGAAGGCATCAACCATGAAGCCGCGGGGTTGGCGGGGCATCTCCAGCTCGGCCGCCTGATCGTGCTGTGGGACGATAACGAAATCACCATCGACGGCGATACCGACCTTTCACGTTCCGAGGATATCCTGGGCCGCTATCGCGCGATGAACTGGGATGTCATCGAGTGCGACGGCATGAAGGCGATCAGCGTTGATAAAGCTATCGAGGAAGCGAAGGGGTCGCACCGCCCATCGCTGATTCGCTGCAAGACGATCATCGGTTATGGCGCACCCAACAAGCAGGGCACGGCGGCCACGCACGGGGCGCCGCTCGGCCCCGAAGAAATCGCGGCGGCGCGCGAGGAACTGGGCTGGGACGCACCGCCCTTCGAAATCCCCGACGACGTCCTTAAGGCCTGGCGCGATGCGGGCAAAAAGTGCGCGGAGGAGCGCGCGGCGTGGGAAGAACGGCTCAAGGGCCATGACAAAGCCGCCGAGTTCAAGGATCGCCTCGACGGCATCTATGATCGTCGCTGGCAGGGCGACCTGATCGACAAGCTGGTCGCGGATGCGCCCAAGATGGCGACCCGCAAGGCAAGCCAGGTCGTGCTCGACGCGATCAATGAGGCCGTCGATGCCACGATCGGTGGCAGCGCCGACCTGACCGGATCGAACAACACCAAGGCCGGCGGCATCGAGCCGCTGACTGCGCAGAATTATGGCGGTCGCTACATTTATTACGGCATCCGCGAGTTCGGCATGGCCGCCGCGATGAACGGGATGGCGCTGCACGGCGGCGTGCTGCCTTATGGCGGGACCTTCCTGGTGTTCGCCGATTATTCGCGCGCCGCAATACGCCTCGGCGCATTGCAGGGCGCCAAGGTCGTTCATGTCATGACGCACGATTCGATCGGGCTTGGCGAAGATGGGCCGACCCACCAGCCGATCGAGCATCTGCAAAGCCTTCGTGCGATGCCGGGGCTTGTCGTCTATCGCCCCGCCGACGCCGTCGAGACTGCAGAATGCTGGGCCGATGCGCTGACGCAAGACGGGCCGAGCCTTATTGCATTGTCGCGCCAGGGACTGCCTGCCCTGCGCACCGAGAAAGCCGAACACAACCTGTCGGCAAAGGGTGCCTATCGCCTTAAATCGGCGGATCGCGACCGCGAAGTCGTGCTGATCGCGACCGGTTCCGAAGTAAGCCTCGCGATGGACGTGGCCGCTTCGCTCGAAAAGGCCGGGGTTGGCGCCGATGTCGTGTCGATGCCCAGCTGGGAAAAGTTCGGCGACCAGAGCGGCGATTATCGCGCTGACCTGCTGCCTGACGATGTACTCAAGGTCTCGATCGAAGCAGGGGCCACTTTCGGCTGGTGCCAGATGACCGGCTCGGACGGCCTCAACATCGGGATCGACCGCTTCGGCGCCTCCGCGCCCGCGCCCGACCTGTTCAAGAAATTCGGCTTCACCGTGGAAGCCATCACGCCCAAAATCATGGAGAAACTTGGCAAATGACCAACGTCGCCATCAACGGATTTGGCCGAATCGGCCGCCTCGTCGCCCGCGCTTTGCTTGAGCGCGACGATCATGACTTCAACTTGGTGGCGATCAATGATCTTGCCGATGCGGAATCGAATGCACTGCTGTTCCAGTACGACAGCACGCATGGCCGTTTTCCCGGGAGCGTGAGCGTCGAGGGCGATACGATCAAAGTCAACGGCAAGGCCATCACGGTCACCAAGGAACGCGATCCGGGCAAACTGCCGCACGGCGACATGGGCGTGGATATCGTGCTCGAATGCACGGGCTTCTTCCAGTCCGACGAAGCCAGCCGTCCGCACCTCGAGGCGGGCGCCAAGCGCGTGCTGATTTCGGCGCCGGCCAAGGGCGTGTCGAAGACCATCGTCTACGGCGTGAACCACGAGACGCTCACTGCGGACGACGATGTCGTGTCGAACGCCAGCTGCACCACCAACTGCCTCGCACCGGTGGCGAAGGTGCTGAACGACGCTGTCGGCATCGAACGCGGCTTCATGACGACGGTGCACAGCTACACCAATGATCAGCGCATGCTCGACCAGATGCATGGCGATATGCGCCGTGCGCGTGGCGGGGCGCAGAACATGATCCCGACGACGACGGGCGCGGCACGCGCGGTCGGTCTCGTCCTGCCCGAACTCAACGGCAAGCTCGACGGGTCGTCGGTGCGCGTTCCAACCCCCAACGTCAGCCTGATCGACCTCGTCTTCACGCCGGGCCGCGACACCTCGAAGGACGAACTCAATGATGCGCTCAAGGCGGCGGCGCATGGTCCGATGAAGGGCGTGCTCGACTATACCGACCAGCCGCTGGTCAGCAGCGACTTCAACCACCATCCGGCATCGTCGACCGTCGACAGCCTCGAAACCGCGGTGATGGACGGCAAGCTCGCGCGCGTTGTTAGCTGGTACGACAATGAGTGGGGCTTCTCGAACCGCATGATCGACACCGCCGGAGTCATGGCAAAGCTGATCTGATGACCTTCAAGACCCTCGATGACCTGCCCGATGACCTGACCGGCAAGCGCGTCCTTGTTCGCGTCGATTTCAACGTGCCGATGGCCGATGGCGACGTCACCGACGCGACCCGTATCGAAGCCTCGTTGCCGACCATCCACGAGCTCGCCGACAAGGGCGCGCTGGTGTTGTTGCTGTCGCATTTCCGCCGGCCCGAAGGTCGCGGACGCCCTGACATGTCGACGTCGTTGCTGGTTACGGACCTGAAGGAAATCAGCGGTCGTTCGGTGCGCTACATCGAAGACTGCCAGGGGCCCGAAGCGGCGCGCGCCGTCTCGATCATGCTGCCCGGCTCCATCGGGATGCTCGAGAATACGCGCTTCCATGAAGGTGAGACGACAAACGATCCCGACTTAGCCAGGTCGATGGCCTCGCTCGGCGATTATTTTGTCAACGACGCCTTTTCTGCGGCGCACCGCGCGCACGCTTCGACTGTGGGCGTTGCGCAGCACCTGCCGGCCTTTGCGGGCCGCGCGATGGAAGCAGAACTCAAGGCGCTCGATGCTGCGCTCGGCAATCCCGAAAAGCCAGTCGCGGCGGTTGTCGGCGGGGCCAAGGTTTCGACCAAGCTCGCAGTGCTCGGCAATCTTGCCAAGATGGTCGATCACCTCATCATCGGCGGCGGCATGGCCAATACCTTCCTTGGCGCGCGCGGGGTGAATGTCGGCAAGTCGCTTTGCGAGAGCGAAATGCTCAATGAAGCCGAAGCGATCTTCGATGCGGCCGACGCAGCGGAATGCACGATCCATCTTCCTTACGAAGTGGTCGTGGCCAAGGAATTCGCGCCGCATCCCGAGAGCATGCGCACCTGCAACGTGCATGAGGTGGCCGAGGACGAGATGATCCTCGATCTGGGGCTGGCCGCCGTTGAGGCTGCCTCCGACGTCCTCAAGAATTGCCGGACGCTGGTCTGGAACGGGCCGCTCGGCGCATTCGAGACCGAACCGTTCGACCAGGCGACCGTGCAGCTTGCGCGTCATGCCGCAGCGCTGACCAAGGAAGGGACGCTCAAGTCCGTTGCTGGCGGCGGGGACACGGTGGCCGCGCTCAACCATGCCGGCGTCAAGGACGACTTCAGCTTCGTGTCGACCGCGGGCGGCGCGTTCCTCGAATGGATGGAAGGCAAGCCGCTGCCGGGCGTGGACGCGCTCAAGAAGTAACACGATGGCCAGTACACTCGACCTGATCGAAACACAGGAACATCGCCTGATGCGCTCCTGGTGCCGCGGTGAGCGCAGCCGGATGAAGGCGCTGCTGGCACGTGATTTCCAAATGCTGGTCGGTGCCCGCGAAAGCCTGATCCTCGATCGGCCAAGCTTCCTCGAGGCCGCGACCGAACGCTTCCGCTGCATGGGTTACCGGATGGATGGTATCCACACCCGCCAGCATGGTCGCACCGCCTTCTTCGTCGCGCGCTTCGAGCTGGAGGCCGAGCTCGACGGGGAAGACTGGTCAGGTCTGTTTCTGATCGTCGACCTGTGGCGCAAGTCGCGGCTGACCCGCGGCTGGAGCCTAGTCGAGCGCACTCTGTCGCGCCCCGAAGCCCGCGAACAGGTGCCGCAGGCGATCCGCTCGATGCAGTTGTGGCGCTAGCGCTCCGCAGCTAGCGTCAACGGCGGGGGATCCGCCATGACCGAATTCGCATTCGTCTTTTCGCTCTACAGCCTGCTCTTGAGCTTCTCGCTCGTGGCGCTGCTGTCGGGGTTGGGCAAGTCGCTCGATGCGGCGCTGCGCGAAGACGGACCGCGCGTGGGGTGGCTCGTGCCGCTCCTCGGTCTCTTCGTCTTGCTCGACTTGCTCAGCTTCTGGGCGGCCGCCTGGACGGTGCGCGATCTCATTGCCATCAGCGGGCCGACGCTCACCGGCGTGCTGCTGTTCGCCAGCGGATATTATCTGGCGGCGCATCTCGTCTTTCCCGACGATCCGTCGAAGGAAAGCGATCTCGCTGATCACTTCTACCGGGTGCGCAAACCCGTCCTCGGCATCCTTGTCGTGCTGCTATTCGTGCAGTGGGGTTATTACGTTTCGGTCCCGACAATTCGCGAGGCGGTGCTGACGCCCATGGCCTACGGGCAGACGCTTGTGCTGGTTGCGCTAATGCTGGCGGCGATGTGGGTGAAGAAGCCGCGCTGGATCACGCTCATCCTCGCGGCGCTCTGCCTACGTTACCTCGTGGTCTATCTTTTCCTCTAGTCGTCGCGACGATGTTCGGGATTGGGCCATCCGGGCTTCGATCCGTCGTCCCATTCGGTGCGGACGTTACCTTCGGCGGGCAGGCCGCCGGCGTCCTTCAGCATCTTGGCCATGTGGAGCAGGTTGAACGCCATGAAGGTGGTGTTGCGCTGGGTGAAGACATTGTCGAAGCCGACACGGCCGCCTTCGTCTTTTTCGTCGCCATAGGACGGGCCGGGGCCGGCCTCGCCGATCCAGCCGCAATCGGCCTGCGGCGGGATGGTGTAGCCGACGTGCTGCATCGAATAGAGCACGCCCATGCCGACATGCTTGATGCCATCTTCGTTGCCGGTGACGACGCAGCCGCCGACCTTGCCGTAGAACAGGTACTGGCCCTTGTCGTTGACCTGCCCCGAATGGGCGTAGAGCTTTTCGATGAAGGCCTGCGCCAGCGATGACTTCTCGCCTAGCCATATGGGGGTGCCCAGCACCAGAATATTCGCGCCGATGACGCGGTCGCAAATGTCAGGCCACTCGTCTTTGTCCCAACCATGTTCGGTCATGTCTGGATAGACACCAGGGGCAAGGTAATGATCGGACAGGCGGACGCGGTCGACAGCGACGCTGCGCCGCTCGAAGATCTCGGCCACCACATCAAGCAGTGTATCGGTATGCGAGGGTTCAGACGGGTGCTTGAGGCTGGCATTCACGATGCAGGCCTTGAGGCCCGAAAAATCGGTCTCGATGGCGTCGCAAATCTTCGATTGGGTTTGGCTGAGCATGGCGGTTTAGCCCTCCTTTCTCTGCCAGCGCTACGCTAGTCGATTTTGTTCCGCCTGTGAGCGTTCACAGTGGTTGCGAAGGCGGGGCGGGGCGGCTAGGCGCGCTGCATACGTATGCGGCTTTGCAAGGGAGCAGATTCACGATGAGCACCGATCCGAAGATGATGGCGCAGATGGTTGGCGGCGCCGGTTTCATTGCCGCGCTGGACCAGTCGGGCGGGTCGACGCCCAAAGCGCTGCGGGCCTACGGGTTGGAGGAAGACGCCTGGAACAGCGAAGACGAGATGTTCACGCTCATCCACGACATGCGCAGCCGCATCGTCACCGCCCCGAGTTTTGACGGCCAGAAGGTTCTGGGTGCGATCCTGTTCGAAAAGACGATGAACGGCGAAGCCGGCGGCAAACCCGTGCCGCATTTGCTGTGGGAGCGCGGCGTGGTGCCCTTCCTCAAGGTCGACAAGGGGCTCGAGGACGAGACCAACGGCGTCCAGATGATGAAGCCGATGCCGACCCTCGTTGAAATGTGCGAAGACGCAGTCTCGAAGGGCATTTTCGGCACCAAGATGCGCTCTGTCATCCACGAAGCGAACGAAGATGGCATCGCCGCCAACGTCGACCAGCAATTCATGTTCGCGCGCCAGATCATCGGGCACGGCCTGGTGCCGATCGTCGAACCCGAAGTGAACCTGAAGAGCGAGAGCCGCGCCGAGTGCGATGCGCTGGTGCTCAAGCATATCCACCGCAATCTCGATGCGCTGCCCGATGGCGAGCGCGTGATGCTCAAATTGTCTTTGCCGGTCGAAGATGACCTCTATGCGCCGCTGGTCGCGCATCCGCGCGTTATCCGCGTCGTTGCGCTTTCGGGCGGCTACGAGCGCGAAGAGGCCAATGCCAAGCTAGCCAGGAATCGCGGTATGATTGCCAGCTTCAGCCGCGCGCTGTTGCAGGACCTTCGCGCCGACATGGATGATGAAGAGTTCGATGCGGCGCTCGGCGCGGCTATCGATGACATCTATGCAGCGAGCGTCTGCAACGGCTAAGGCCGCGCGCATGAGTGACGATTTCGATTTCTCAATTTTCGAGGCGCCCGAGCGGACGCATCCATCGCAGCTATACCTGATCAGCCCGCAGGACGTCGGCGGAGACTTTCCTGACCGACTGCGCGCTGCGATCGCGGGCGGCAACGTTGCGGCGTTCCAGCTGCGCGTGAAGGGCGTCGGCAGTCACGAGCTGGCCGTCCTGGCCAAGCCGCTGCAGGAAGTCTGCGTCGAGAAAGACGTCGCATTTATCGTCAACGACGATATCGCCATGGCCAAGCGCCTTAACGCTGATGGCGTGCATCTGGGCCAAGGCGATGGCGAGGTACGCGAGGCGCGCGCCGAGCTCGGCCCCTCGGTGCAGATCGGCGTGACCTGCCATGCCTCGCGCCACCTTGCCATGGAAGCGGGCGAAGCGGGGGCCGATTATGTCGCCTTCGGTGCCTTTCACGATAGCCCGACCAAACCGAGTGGGCACCGGCCCGATCCCGGGGTCCTGAGCTGGTGGTCGAGCCTGTTCGAATTGCCGTGCGTGGCGATCGGGGGCATCACCGCCGAGAATGCTAAGCCGCTGGTGCGCGCCGGCGCGGACTTCCTGGCAGTATCGTCAGCCGTATGGCAGGCGGATGATCCTAGGGCGGCAGTCGCAGCCTTTGCCGAGACGCTTGAGGGATAAAGCCGCGCCTTGCCGCGTTATGCGGTGAAAGGAGAGGGCCTCATGCGAACATTTCTCACAGTGATCGTGACCGCCTTGCTGACGAGCATGGGATGGTTTGTCGCGGTGAAAGCCGGCTTTGTCGGACCAGCACCGGAGACCGCCCAGGCCGAGGCGGCGGCGCCCGAGACCATCGAGCCCAATCCGATACACGACGGCGAAGTGAGCGTGGCAGAAGCAGGGCTCGATCGGCGCGACACGCTTCGCCTGGATCCCGATGCCGATCCGCAAACGCGCGCTGCCAACTCGATCGAAATCGGCCCTGCTGGCCTGGCCGTGCCCGTTGCCGGCGTTTCGCCCGAAGCGCTCGTCGACACCTTCACCCAGGCGCGGGCCGGCGGCGCGCGGCGGCACGATGCGATCGATATCATGGCTCCGCGCGGCACGCCGGTCATATCGGCGTCGGCAGGCGTGATCGAAAAACTCTATTTCTCCGAAGGCGGCGGCGGGATCAGTGCCTATGTCCGCTCCAACGACAAGCGCTGGATCTATTATTATGCCCATCTCGACGCCTACGCGGACGGGCTGAAGGAAGGACAGCGGATTGGTATTGGCGATCCCATCGGGACGGTGGGTTCGACGGGCAATGCCGCGGCCGATGCGCCGCACCTTCATTTTGCAATCCACCGCATGGAGCCCGAGGAAGGCTGGTGGGAAGGGCGACCGGTCAATCCCTATCCGCTGCTTGCGGGAAGTGACGCGGCAGGCTAGGGCGCGGAGCAATTGGAACGCCCGTGCGCTCCAGCTCTTTCAACTCGTAGGCAGCAGATAGGCAGATCGATATGAAGATCAGCGGTGTGGACATTCGTCCCGGGAACATCATCGAATATGAAGGCGGCATCTGGAAGGCCGTCAAGATCCAGCATACCCAGCCCGGAAAGGGCGGTGCCTATATGCAGGTCGAGCTCAAGAACATGATCGACGGGCGCAAGAACAACGTGCGCTTCCGCTCCGCCGAAAGCGTCGAGCGCGTGCGCCTCGACACCAAGGATTACCAGTATCTGTTCGCTGACGGCGACATGCTGACCTTCATGGACAAGGATACCTACGAGCAGATCACCATCCCGAGCGAAGACATCGGTGACCAGGTTGCCTTCCTGCAGGATGGCATGGATGTCATTATCGAACTCTATGAAGAAAAGCCGATCAGCGTGCAGCTGCCTGATCAGATCGAAGCCGAAATCGTCGAGGCCGATGCGGTGGTCAAGGGCCAGACGGCTTCGTCCAGCTACAAGCCTGCCGTGCTCGACAATGGCGTGCGTATCATGGTCCCGCCGCACATCGAAAGCGGCACGCGGGTTGTCGTCGATACTCGTGACAGCAGTTACGTGAAGCGCGCCGACTGATGCGTACGCTGATCCTCTCGACCGCGTTGCTGCTCGCCGGCTGCGGCGATGCCGCTGACGTGCTTGGCAATGCCGAGGACGAAACGGTCGGCAACGCGACGACGCAAACCGAAGCCGAGGGCGCGGCCATCTCTTCATACGGGAACGGCGTCATCACGCTCGAAAGCCCGGATGATGTCGCGACGACGGTCCAGCGGCTTGAAGCCGCGTTGGAAGAGGCCGGTTTCGGCATCGTTGCCAAACTCAACCACCAGGAAAATGCAGGCAAGGTCGACCTTGAACTGCCGCCCGCGACCGTGATCTTCTTCGGCAAGCCCGAAGCCGGCACGCCGCTGATGCAGGAAGCCCCCGAAGCGGCGCTCGATCTGCCGCAGCGCATGGCTGTGTACGCCAAGGACGGCGCGACGGTGATCGCCTACAACGATCCGGCCTGGCTCGCGTCGCGCCACGGTATTGTCGACCAGAAGGACCGGCTCGATGCGATGTCGGCAGCGCTCGAGGGCCTGGCACAGGTTGCAGCTGGCAATGCGCCGCCCGCGGGTGATGCCGCCACCAACGAGGTGCAATAATGGTTTCGCACAGCGGACTGATCACCGTGATGGAGCGCGCTGCCCGGAAGGCGGCGCCGCGTCTTCGCCGCGACTTCAACGAAGTCGAACAATTGCAGGTCTCCAAGAAGGGACCGGCCGACTTCGTGTCGATGGCGGACGAGCGCGCCGAGCGCACCATCGTCGAGGAATTGCTCCACGCGCGCCCCGATTGGGGCGTTGTGATGGAAGAGGGTGACACGATCGAAGGCGACCCCGACAAGCCGCGCTGGATCGTCGATCCGCTCGACGGCACCTCCAACTTCCTCCACGGCATCCCGCATTTCGCCATCTCGATTGCAGTAGAGAGTAAGGACGCGCAAGGGCGCCCTGAAGTCACGCAGGGCCTCGTCTACCAGCCGCTGACCGACGATAGCTTCTGGGCCGAGAAGGGTCGCGGAGCCTGGCTACAGGACCAGCGCCTGAGGGTATCGGCACGGCGCGATTTGAGCGAGGCATTAATCGGAACGGGACTGCCCCATTTCGGTCGCGGCAACGTGGTGCAGTGGAACCGCATTTATGGCGCGGTGGGCCCTGAAGTGTCGGGTATTCGGCGTTTCGGTGCCGCCAGCCTCGATCTCGCCTGGGTCGCGGCGGGCCGCATGGACGGCTTCTGGGAAGACGATCTCGACCTGTGGGACGTTGCTGCCGGCATGCTGCTGGTCAAGGAAGCCGGCGGCTTCGTGACCGATTATCGCGGGCAGGACCGGATGGTCGCTCGCCGAGAATATCTGGCCGCTAACGGAGATCTCCATAGCAAGCTGCACAAGCTGGTGGCACGCGCCCTCCGATAGAGGAGGGGCTCAAATGCGTTTTATTGCTGGTGCACTGATTGCTTCGCTGCTCGCCGGATGCGGGCCTGTGGCGCGGGCCGGTATCGTAGTCGCGCCGGAACCGTCGGTAGTAGACTTATCAATTCTGGAGCCGTGGACGCCCACAGGCCAGGCTGGACGCGTGCATACCGGGCCCGGCCTCTCAATGTTGCCCTATCCTAACAGTGCGTCGGTGCAGCGCAGGCTGCTTGGCCGCGCCTTCGAGGTCGAAGAAGAGCGTGTATTCGCACAGCCCGCTTTGCAGCGGCTCGGTGCCTTCGGCTTTGCGCTTTCCGACGGCGCGCAGGCCCAGCTCGAAACCATCATGCCCGGTCCGGTAATGGCTGCATATCGCGCGGCGTTGGTAGGGAAAGTTGCGCCGGTCGAAGCCAGTGACATTGCGGCACTCATACCCCCGGAATTTCCGCTAAGTGAAAGCATCGCCTACGATGTCAGCACGTCGCGCTACTTCTCGATGTCGATTGCCGATAGCACGCTGATCACCAGCCAGGACGCCGCTGAATGGCACGAAGTGGCTTTGGCAGGCGGTGGACGGCCAATGGGGCTGGCGATCGATGCCAGCCGACGTCTCTTATGGGTGACGATGGGTCGAATGGGCGAAGAGGCTGACGCCTTTGTCGGTCTCGTCGCCGTCGACATCGATACGTTGGCCGAAGCACGGCGCATTCCGGCGGCAGCGACCTCGCTCAATGACGTTACAGTCGCGGCAGATGGCAGCGTTTTCGCCAGCGACAGCTTGGGTGGCGGCATCTATCGATTCGCGACTGGGGCCGAAACGGTTGAACGTCTCGATGAAGAACTGACGTTCCGCTCGCCGCAAGGGATCGCACTACACCCGTCCGGCAGATACGCATACATTTCCGACTATAGCTACGGGCTGGCGCTGTTCGCCCTTGAATCGCGCTTAGCCTACCGCATCGATGGCCCGGAAAACCTGATGCTTGATGGTGTCGATGGCCTCTTTCTTCACGAAGAGCATGGACTGATTGCAATCCAGAATGGCGTCTCGCCACATCGAATAATGGCCTTCACCCTGTCGACGGACGGGACAAGGATTACGCGTGCGACGACACTGGAGCGGGCGCACGGGGAATGGGGCGAACCGACGACCGGCCAGTTGGTGAATGGAGCGCTGCTATATATCTCGAACCCCCAATGGGATCGGTTCGACGAAAACGGTCTTTTGCAAGGAGATGCGCCGCTTCAGGCTAATATCGTCCGCCGCCTCCCGCTATAGCATCGCCTAGAAATCGATCAGTTCGAGGAAGCGGCCATTGTTGGACAGGAAGATGTCCAGCGCTTCGTCGAACTCCTCGCGCTCGATCGGACCGTCTTTGACCTGCACGTCCATCTCGATCCACGGATCGCCCTCTTCGTCAAGATAGGTCCGCGTGTAACGATGCGCGCGATCGAATTCATGCAGCACATCGGCGCCCGGCCGCTTGCCACCGTCGAAGCCGTACGTGGCGGCGAGTTGCAGCGTCTTGCAGTTCGCATTCTCTTCGCAGCCGTAGAAAATCACGGCGAAATTGATGCCGCTGTCAGAGCTCAGCACCATCGGATCGCCGGCACCGTCCTGGCTCATTTCAGCGCGATAGCCACGTTCCTGCAGGGCAGCGATGACGGTGGCGGGATCGGCGGGATCTACAGATGCCCCGGCCTGGAGGGCGAGCGCGGCAGCGAGCGATAAGATCATGACTTTCTCCAACCATCTGGCAGCCGACCTCGTCGCTTGATCGCGGGCACCTGGCCATGTTGACAAACCCGTTTCGCAGCACGGATGAAGCGGGGCAAGCGCGAATGTCCGGCATTTGCCCGAAATACCGCACTTTAGGCGGTTGATAGGGGGCGATGGCTGTCCTAGAGACGCGCGCAAGTGAGGGCTTTTGCCTCGGGAGGAAAAACTTGGCCGACGTAGCCACAGACTATCTGCCGATCCTGATGTTTCTGGGGGTCGCGATCGTCTTTTCGCTGATATTCGTGGGCGCACCGATGGCGATTTCGCGCCTCACCGGTGCCCATAAGCCCGATCCCGCAAAGCTGAGCGAATATGAGTGCGGTTTTCCTGCGTTCGAAGACAGCCGCGACCAGTTCGACGTGCGTTTCTATCTCGTCGCCATCCTTTTCATCATCTTCGACCTCGAAGTCGCCTTCCTCTTCCCGTGGGCGGTCAGCCTGATGGGCGTTGGCTGGGCCAGCTGGATCGCGATGATGATCTTCCTTACCGAACTGACGCTCGGCCTTGTCTATGCGTGGCAGAAGGGAGCGCTGGAATGGGAGTAATCCTCGACGCCGAGCGCAACCCGCTTCCCACCGAAGAGGAAATCGCGCGCGCCAAGGGGTTGGTGCCGGGCAATCTCGATCCCGAAACTCGCGCCAAGCTGGAAGCCATGCAGGCCGAGCTGGACGAAAAGGGTTTCGCGGTCGCGAGCCTGGAAGACCTGTTCACCTGGGCGCGCACCGGTTCGCTGTGGTGGATGACCTTCGGCCTGGCCTGCTGCGCGGTCGAGATGATTCACGTCAACATGCCGCGCTACGATCTCGAACGCTTTGGCGTGGCGCCGCGCGCCTCCCCGCGCCAGAGCGACGTGATGATCGTCGCGGGAACGCTGTGCAACAAGATGGCCCCGGCGCTGCGCAAGGTCTACGACCAGATGAGCGAGCCCAAATATGTCATCAGCATGGGCTCATGCGCCAATGGCGGTGGCTATTATCATTATAGTTATAGCGTCGTGCGCGGGTGCGATCGCATCGTGCCGGTCGACATCTACGTGCCGGGCTGCCCGCCGACCGCCGAAGCGCTGCTCTACGGCATCCTCCAGCTTCAGCGTAAGATCCGCCGCGAGGGGACGATCGAGCGATGAGCTTCCCCAAGATCAAGCCGCGTGACGGGTTTGCCGAAGCCTACGAAAAGGCGATCGGCGGTGCGTTCGTGTCGTCCAAGCACGACGCGCACGAGCTGACCGTCACGGTCACGCGCGATGGCCTCGTCGCTGCCGCCAACACCGCCAAGGGCAAATTTGGCTACCAGCAGTTGATGGAAATCGCGGGCGTCGACTATCCCGAGCGCGCCGAACGTTTCGAGGTGAATTACCACCTCTTGAGCGTGACGCATAACCATCGCCTGCGGCTGAAGGTGCTGGCCGACGAAGACACGCCGGTGCCCTCGCTGGTCGAGCTATGGCCGGTCGCCGGCTGGCTCGAACGCGAAGTCTTCGACATGTACGGCGTCAACTTCGCGGGCAACCCCGACTTGCGCCGCATCCTCACCGATTACGGGTTCGAAGGCTATCCGCTGCGCAAGGACTTCCCGATGACCGGCTATGTTGAGCTGCGCTATTCGGAAGAGGAAAAGCGCGTCGTCTACGAACCGGTAAAGCTGCCGCAGGATTTCCGCACGTTCGACTTCCTGATGCCGTGGGAAGGCCCCGAGTATCGCCTGCCGGGCGATGAAAAGGCCGAAGGGCAGGCGCCGGGCGCACCCACGCCCGCCGATAAGCACGAACCGCCCAAGGTAAAGGCCGAAGCCGGGCCGGGCGATCCCAAGACGACCGAGAAGCCTTCGGACACCGGAGCCGGTGAGCCGACCAACAAGGAAGCCAAGGAAGAAGCGCGCGACAGCGTTGCCGATAAGGCCGACCATGCCGGGGGCAAGATGACCGACACCCCCGCGCCCGAAACGCGCGAGGATGCGCCCGCCGATGCGCGCAAGGGCCGCGGAGCGGCAAGCAAGACGGATGAGGACCTGAAATGACGACCAAGGTCGAAATCCAGACGTTTCCCGATGCCGAAGGCGTCGATCTCGACCAGCCCAACACGGCTGGTGACGAGACGATCAGCAACTACACGATCAACTTCGGACCGCAGCATCCGGCCGCGCACGGCGTGCTGCGCCTGATCATGGAGCTTGACGGCGAGATCGTCGAGCGTGTCGATCCGCATGTCGGGCTGCTCCACCGCGGCACCGAAAAGCTGATCGAATACAAGACCTATGCGCAGGCGCTGCCTTATTTCGATCGGCTCGATTATTGCTCACCCATGTGCATGGAGCACAGCTACGTGCTGGCGGTGGAAAAGCTGCTCGGCATCGAGGTGCCGCTGCGCGCGCAATATATCCGCGTGCTGATGGCGGAGCTGACGCGCATCTCCAACCACATGCTCAACCTCGGTAGCCACGTGATGGACGTGGGCGCGATGACGCCCAACCTGTGGCTGTTCGAAGTGCGCGAAGACACGATGCAGCTTTACGAAGCCGTGTCGGGCGCGCGCATGCACGCCAACTATTTCCGCGTCGGCGGGGTCCACCAGGACATCCCCGAGAAGGTGCTGGCGGAGATTAGCGACTTCCTCGACAAGCGGATGCCGCTGTTCGAGGACGCGATCAGCCTCGTCGCCGACAACCGCATCTTCAAGCAGCGCAACGTCGATATCGGCGTGGTCAGCAAGGAAGACGCGCTGGCCTGGGGCTTTAGCGGCCCGATGATCCGCGCCAGCGGCATTCCGTGGGACCTGCGGAAGTCGCAGCCGTACGAGGTCTATGACCGCATGGATTTCGACGTGCCCGTTGGCACCAAGGGCGATTGCTACGATCGCTTCATGGTCCGCGTCGAAGAAGTGCGCCAATCGGCGCGCATCATGCGCCAGTGCCTAGCCGAAATGCCTTCGGGCCCCATCGGCAGCCTCGACCGCAAGGTGTTCCCGCCCAAACGCGGCGAGATGAAGCAGTCGATGGAGGCGCTGATCCACCACTTCAAGCTCTACACCGAGGGCTATCACGTGCCCGCGGGCGAAGTGTATGTCGCCACCGAAAGCCCCAAGGGCGAATTCGGCGTCTACCTCGTCGCCGACGGCACCAACAAACCCTATCGCTGCAAGATCCGGCCGACCGCGTTCAGCCACCTGCAGGCGATGGATTTCATGATGAAAGGCCACATGCTCGCCGACACCACCGCGGTGCTCAGCGCGATCGATGTCGTCTTCGGGGAGTGTGATCGGTGAGCATTACGTTCGACGAAGTAATCAGAGCGGCGCTCTTCATCTTTGCCGGCTTGGTCATGCACTCACTGCTTCCCGAGTCTACGCACGGGTTTCTGGATCGGCATGGAGTACTCATTTTCGCAGTAGCGGTCCTTATTTATGGCATTCTGAGCCCAAAGCCAAAGAAGGCTAAATCTCATGGCTAATCGTCATTTTGCCGCCGATACGCCGGAACTGCGTGCGCAATGGGGCGGGTTTACCTGGGACGATGTTGCCCAGGCCGAGGCTGACAAGATCCTCGCGAAATATCCCGCCGGTCGCCAAGCATCGGCCTGCCTGCCGTTCCTCGATCTTGCGCAGCGCCAGGTCGGGCGGATGACCGATACGCAGGGCTGGCTGCCCGTGCCGGTGATCGAATTTGTCGCCAAATCGCTCGACATGCCGGTGGTGCGCGTCATGGAAGTGGCGAGCTTCTACACCATGTATAACCTCGTCCCCGTCGGCAGATATCATGTCCAGGTGTGCGGCACGACGCCCTGCATGCTTCGCGGCGCGGAAAGCATCATCGAGGCCTGCCAGGCGCGCGGGATGGAGCGCGGGCACACCACCGAGGATGGCCTGTTCACGCTGACCGAGGTCGAGTGCATGGGCACCTGCGCCAATGCGCCGATGTTCCAGATTAACGACGACAATTATGAGGACCTGACCGCCGAGAGCGCGGGCGCGATCCTCGATGCGCTGGCGGCAGGGCAGGAGCCCAAGACCGGGTCGCAGACCGGTCGCCAGGCGAGCTGCCCCGAAGGCGGCCCGACGAGCCTCAAGAAGATGGCCGAAC
This sequence comes from Sphingomicrobium marinum, assembly GCF_026157105.1. Lineage (GTDB taxonomy): Bacteria > Pseudomonadota > Alphaproteobacteria > Sphingomonadales > Sphingomonadaceae > Sphingomicrobium > Sphingomicrobium marinum. The sequence continues at coordinate 1,511,891 of NZ_JANPVQ010000001.1, read as the reverse complement.
GCAATTACGACTATCGGGGGCAGTGGTGATGCAGACTGCAATCAAGATCATTGCCGGTGTCATCATCATCGCGCTGACCTTTTCGATCCTCAAGAACCTGTTCGGCCTGCTGATCGGGGTGGCGCTGGCCGCCGGCGTCTATCTTGGCGCGACCAAGTTGTTGGAGAAGAAGTAGTGAGCGGCATCACCTCTCTCACCGACAAGGATCGGATCTTCACCAATGTCTATGGCTTTCAGGAGCCGTGGCTTAAGGCGGCGCAGATGCGCGGCGATTGGGACAATACGGCCAAGCTGATGGAGCTGGGCCAAGACACCATCATCGAGATGGTCAAGGACAGCGGGCTTCGCGGTCGCGGCGGCGCAGGCTTCCCGACCGGCGTGAAGTGGGGCTTCATGCCCAAGGAGCCGACGCCGGGTCGTCCCAACTTCCTCGTCATCAATGCCGATGAATCCGAACCCGGTTCGTGCAAGGATCGCGAAATCATCCGCCACGATCCGCACAAGTTGATCGAGGGCGCGTTGCTCTCCAGCTTCGCGATGCGAGCGCGCGCGGCCTACATCTATATTCGCGGCGAATATATCCAGGAAGCGATCGCCATGCAGCGCGCGATCGACGAAGCCTATGAAGCCGGCCTACTGGGCAAGAATGCCGCGGGCTCGGGCTATGATTTCGACCTGTTCCTGCACCGCGGCGCGGGCGCCTATATCTGCGGTGAAGAAACCGCGATGCTCGAAAGTCTCGAGGGCAAGAAGGGCCAGCCGCGCCTCAAGCCGCCATTCCCGGCGGGCGCGGGCCTTTATGGCTGCCCGACGACGGTCAACAATGTCGAGAGCATTGCAGTCGTGCCGACGATCCTTCGCCGCGGGGCGGAGTGGTTCAAGAGCTTCGGGCGCGAGAATAATGCGGGCACCAAGCTGTTCCAGATTTCGGGCCATGTCGAAAAGCCCTGCGTGGTTGAGGAAGCGATGAGCATTCCTTTCCGCGAGCTGATCGAGAAGCATTGCGGTGGCATTACCGGCGGGTGGGACAATCTCCTCGCGGTGATCCCGGGCGGCAGCTCGGTCCCGCTGGTGCCGGCCAAGGACATCATGGACTGCCCGATGGATTTCGACGGCCTCAAGGAGCAGGGCAGCGGCCTTGGCACGGCGGCGGTGATCGTGATGGATAAATCCACCGATATCGTGAAGGCGATCAGCCGGATCTCGTACTTTTACAAGCATGAAAGCTGCGGCCAGTGCACGCCATGCCGCGAAGGCACGGGCTGGATGTGGCGCACGATGGAAAAGCTACGCACGGGCGATGTCGCGCCGGGCACGATCGATCGCTTGCTAGACGTCACCAAGCAGGTCGAAGGCCACACCATCTGCGCGCTCGGCGATGCCGCGGCCTGGCCGATCCAGGGCCTGATCCGCCACTTCCGCCCCGAAATGGAGCGCCGCATCGCGGAGCATGGCGATGAACTGGAGGCCGCCGAATAATGCCTAAACTCACCGTAGACGGCGTCGAACTGGAGGTCCCGCAGGGCGCGACTGTGCTGCAGGCGTGCGAGCTTGCGGGCAAGGAAATCCCGCGTTTCTGCTATCATGAGCGCCTGTCCATCGCGGGCAATTGCCGGATGTGCCTCGTCGAGGTGAAGCCGGGGCCGCCCAAGCCGCAAGCGAGCTGCGCGCTCCCCGCTGCCGATGGCCAGGAAATCCGCACCGATACGCCGATGGTCAAGAAGGCGCGCGAAGGGGTGATGGAGTTTCTCCTCATCAATCACCCGCTCGATTGCCCGATCTGCGACCAGGGCGGCGAATGCGACCTGCAGGACCAGGCGATGAGCTATGGCCGCGGCTATTCGCGCTTTGACGAGAATAAGCGCGCGGTCGACGACAAGTATATGGGCCCCATCGTCAAGACGGCGATGACACGCTGCATCCAGTGCACCCGCTGCGTGCGCTTTACCGAGGAAGTGGCAGGCACCAACGACATGGGCATGTATTTCCGCGGCGAGGATGCGGAAATTACGACCTTCCTCGAAAGTGCGGTCGCGACCGAGCTGTCGGGCAATGTGGTCGATCTGTGCCCTGTCGGCGCGCTGCTCTCCAAGCCCTACGCGTTCCAGGCGCGGCCGTGGGAGATGAAGAAGGTGCCGGGGATCGACGTCATGGACGCGGTCGGCACCAATATCCGCATGGACGTGCGCGGTCGCCAGGTGCTGCGCATCCTGCCGCGCATCAACGACGCGGTGAACGAGGAATGGGCGCACGACAAGACGCGCCACCATGTCGACGCGCTAGTACGCGGCCGCCTCGATCGCCCGTGGGTGCGCGAGAACGGCAAGCTGCGCGAAGCGGGCTGGGACGAAGCGCTGACGATTTTCGCCGACCAGCTGGGTGCGGCGAAAAGCAAGGTCGCGGCGATTGCCGGTGACCTCGTCGATGCCGAGACGATGTATGCCGCCAAGGCGCTGCTGAGCGCGCAGAAGGGCACGATGTTCGAAGGCCGTCAGACGGGCCTCGACTATGACGTCAGCAACCTTGGCGCGGTGCGCTTCAACACGCCGATCGCCGAGATCGAGAATGCCGATGTCATCCTCATCGCGGGTTCGAACCTGCGCTGGGAAGCGAGCCTCGTGAACACGCGTGTGCGCAAGGCCGTACGCCGCGGCGCCAAGGTGTTTGCTATCGGTCCGCAGGTCGAACTCACCTACCCGGTCGAATGGGTGGGCGAGGGCGTCGAGGCGCTTGCCAAGCTGCCCAAGGCCGTCACCAAAGCCTTCGCGGGCGCCGAAAAGCCCGTCATGATCGTCGGACCGGCGGTGCTGGCTGCGGGTGCGCAGGGCACGGCGCAGGCTGCTGCCGCGACGCTGGGCGTCATCAAGGATGGCTGGAACGGCTATAACGTCCTCCACACCGCGGCATCGCGGTTGGCGGGGCTGATGCTGGGCTATGCGCAGCCCGGCGGTCTTGCCGACGTGATCGCGGCCAAGCCCAAGCTGGTGCTGATGCTGGGCGCGGACGAAGTTTCCGCCGACGCCTTCCCCAAGGCGTTCAAGGTCTATGTCGGGCATCATGGCGACAAAGGCGCGGCTTTGGCCGACCTCGTGCTGCCGGGCGCAAGCTATGCCGAAAAGCACGGCACCTACGTCAATATCGAGGGCCGCGTGCAGCGGGGCGAGAAGGCCGTGTTCGCGCCGGGCGATGCCCGCGAGGACTGGAGCATCTTCCGCGCCGTCTCAGAGAAAACCGGTAAACCATTGAAATTCGACAACTTCCATCAGCTGCGTGCAGCGATGATTGCCGATCATCCCGAGCTTGGTGTGGACGATGGCGAGATCATTGCAATGGACTTCGCATTGCCCAAGCTTGAGGTCGCGAAGGACGGTGCGTTGGGCTGTCCGATCGCCGATTTCTATCTAACGAACGCGATCTGCCGCGCGAGCCCGACGATGCAGCGCTGCTCGGCGGAGCTGGTGCACGGTGAAGACTTTGCGGAGGCCGCCGAGTGACCGATTTCTTCCTCAATCTCGGCATGAGCCAGGGCTGGGCGGTATTTACCGCCAACCTTGCCGGCATCCTGCTGATCGCGCTTCCCGTCATGCTGGCGGTGGCGATGATCATCTATGCCGAGCGCAAGCTGTGGGCCGCCTTCGCGCTGCGTCGCGGGCCCAACGTGGTTGGCCCGTTCGGACTGCTGCAAAGCTTCGCCGACGCGCTCAAGGTTTTCCTCAAAGAGACCATCATTCCGTCGAGCGCGAACAAGGCACTGTTCCTGATCGCGCCGATGATCACCTTCACCGTCGCGCTGATCGTCTGGGCGGTAATCCCGTTCGATGTGGGCGTGGTGCTCGCCGACGTGAATGTCGGGCTGCTCTACATTCTCGCTGCCAGCTCGCTGGGCGTCTATGGCGTCATCATCGCGGGCTGGGCGTCCAACTCCAAATATCCCTTCTTCTCGGCGCTACGCGCGGCCGCGCAGATGGTGAGCTACGAAGTCTCGATCGGCTTCGTCATCATGGGCGTGATCCTGTGGGCCGAGAGCATGAATTTGACCGCGATCGTGATGGAGCAGCAGGCCCATGTGCTTGGCTTCCTCAACGGCTTCGGTTTCAACCCGCTGCTATTCCCGATGGCGGTGGTGTTCCTGATCAGCTCGATGGCCGAGACGTTCCGTACGCCGTTCGATCTCGTGGAAGCGGAAAGCGAACTCGTTGCCGGTCACCAGACCGAATATTCATCGATGAGCTTCGCGCTCTTCTGGCTGGGCGAGTATGCGAACGTGCTGTTTATGTGCTTCCTCAACGCGCTGCTCTTCTGGGGCGGGTTCCTGCCGCCGGTCGATTGGGCGCCGCTTTATGCAGTCCCGGGCATTCTCTGGTTGCTGCTGAAGGTCTGCATCTTCTTCTTCATCTTCGCCTGGGTGAAGGCGACGGTCCCGCGCTACCGCTATGACCAGTTGATGCGCCTTGGCTGGAAGATCTTCCTGCCGATGAGCATCCTGTTCGTGATGCTGGTGTCGGGCTGGCTCATGCTCACGCGCTACAATGGAGGCATCCTGTGATCGCCCGCGCCCTCAAAGCCTTTACGCTGTGGGAGTTTCTCAAAGCCCACGCACTGACCTTGAAATATTTCTTCAAGCCCAAGGCGACGATCAATTATCCGTACGAGAAAGTGCCGCAGAGCCCGCGTTTTCGCGGTGAGCATGCGCTGCGCCGCTATCCGAACGGGGAAGAGCGCTGCATCGCGTGCAAGCTGTGCGAGGCGATCTGCCCGGCGCAGGCCATCACCATCGAGGCCGAGCCGCGCGAGGACGGATCGCGGCGCACGACGCGCTATGACATCGACATGGTCAAATGCATCTATTGCGGGCTGTGCGCGGAAGCGTGCCCGGTCGATGCCGTGGTCGAAGGGCCCAACCTCGAATTCGCGACCGAAACGCGCGAGGAACTGCTCTACGACAAAGCCAAATTGCTGGAGAATGGAGACCGTTGGGAACAGGCGATCGCGGCAAACCTTGCCGCCGATGCGCCCTATCGCTAACGCGCGCCAAACCGGGGAAACACGTTGATCGGAATTTTCGCCTTCTATCTGTTCGCGAGCCTGACAATCCTTTCGGGATTGCTGGTCATTTTCGCGCGCAATCCGGTGCACAGCGTGCTCTGGCTGATCGTCGCCTTTTTCAACGCGGCGGGGCTGATGCTGCTGCTCGGCGCGGAGTTTATCGCGCTGTTGCTGGTCATGGTCTATGTCGGCGCGGTCGCGGTGCTGTTCCTCTTCATCGTCATGATGCTGGACGTCGATTTTGCCTCGCTTCGCAGCGGCTTCACCAGGAACCTGCCCTTTGGCATCCTGATCGCGCTGGCGCTATTCGCGCAGGTCGGGATTGCGGTGGCCGCCGCGGGATCTAGCCCGGCGATGGCCGACGCGCCGCTGACCAGCGCCAAACCCAATCTCGTCGCGATGGGCGAATTGCTTTATTCGGTTTACCTCGTGCCGTTCGAATTGTCGGGCATCATCCTGCTGGTGGCGATGATTGGTGCAATCGTGCTGACGCTGCGCACCCGCGGCGATATCCGCCCGCAGGACATCAGCAAGCAGATCGCGCGCCGGCCTGAAGAAGCGGTCAAGAACACGCAACCGCCGGTGGGCAAGGGGGTCGAGCTATGATCGGCCTGACGCACTACCTTATCGTCGCGGCGATGCTGTTCGTCATCGGCGTGCTCGGCATCTTCCTCAATCGCCGCAACATCATCTTGATGCTGATGGCGATCGAACTCATCCTCCTTTCGGTAAACATCAACCTGGTGGCCTTCAGCGCCTATCTGGGTGACCTCACCGGACAGGTTTTCGCCATGTTCGTGCTGACCGTTGCTGCTGCCGAAGCGGCCATCGGTCTCGCGATCCTCGTTATTTTCTTCCGTCGCCGCGGTTCGATCGCGGTCGATGATGTCAACCGGATGCGCGGCTGATGGACCTGTCGATCAAACTCATCGTCTTCCTGCCGCTCCTGGCAGCGATCGTTGCCGGCCTTGGCGGCCGCATGATCGGCCATTTGCCGGCGAAGATCATCACCACGGGCGCATTGTTCGTGAGCTGCATCCTCAGCTGGCCGATCTTCATCGGCTTCCTGACCGGCGCGAATACGGAAACGGTCGTGCCCGTGCTGGACTGGATCCGCTCGGGCGACATGGTCGTCGACTGGGCACTGCGCGTCGATACGCTGACCGCTGTGATGTTGGTCGTCGTCACGACCGTTTCCAGCCTCGTCCACCTCTATAGCTGGGGCTATATGGAGGAAGATCCCTCCCAATCGCGCTTCTTCGCCTATCTGTCGCTGTTCACCTTCGCGATGTTGATGCTGGTGACGGCGGACAGCCTGGTGCAGATGTTCTTCGGGTGGGAAGGCGTCGGTCTTGCCTCCTACCTGCTGATCGGTTTCTGGTATCACAAGCCGTCGGCTAACGCCGCCGCGATCAAGGCGTTCGTGGTCAACCGCGTCGGCGATTTCGGCTTCAGCCTCGGCATCTTCGCCTGTTTCCTGGTCTTCGGCACCGTGTCGATCCCCGACATCCTTGCTGCCGCGCCGGGTGCTGCGGGAACGACGATCGGCTTTGCCGGCATGCAGGTCGATACGCTGACCCTGATCTGCATCCTCCTGTTCATCGGTGCAATGGGCAAATCGGCGCAACTTGGGCTCCACACCTGGCTGCCCGACGCAATGGAAGGCCCGACGCCGGTCTCCGCGCTGATCCACGCCGCCACGATGGTCACCGCAGGCGTCTTTATGGTCTGCCGCCTGTCGCCGCTGTTCGAAGCCGCCCCGGGGGCGCTGACGATGGTGACATGGGTGGGCGCTCTGACCGCGCTGTTCGCGGCCACCGTCGGCACCGTGCAGAACGACATCAAGCGCGTGATCGCCTATTCGACCTGTTCGCAGCTCGGCTACATGTTTTTTGCCGCTGGCGTCGGCGCGTACGGTGCGGCGATGTTCCACCTCTTCACGCACGCTTTCTTCAAGGCGCTGCTGTTCCTTGGCGCGGGCTCGGTCATCCACGCGATGCACCATGAGCAGGACATGCGTTTCTATGGTGACCTGCGCAAAAAGATTCCGTTGACCTTCTGGGCGATGGTGATCGGGACGCTCGCGATCACTGGCGTTGGCATTTACGGCCTGTTCGGCTTCGCCGGCTTCTATTCGAAGGACGCCATCATCGAGGCGGCCTATGCCGCTGCCGCGATGGAGGGCAACACCGCTGCGGGCGTCGCCTTCCTCATCGGTGTGATCGCGGCGCTGCTTACCAGCTTCTACAGCTGGCGCCTCATCTTCCTGACCTTCTACGGCAAGGCCCGCTGGGCAGGCTCGGAGCATATCCAGCACGCCGTGCATGACGTCCATGAAGACGAAAGCGAAATGGCCGCCGATCATGACAGCGCCGATGACCATCCGGTCAAGACGGTCGAGGGCACCGCGGGGTACAAACCGCACGAAAGCCCGTGGACGATGCTGGTGCCGCTGGGGGTCCTCAGCTTTGGCGCGGTTTTTGCCGGCATTGCCTTTTATTATCCGTTCTTCGGCACCGAAGAAGGCGCAGCATTCTGGGCAGGAAGTCTGGTGCATGACGCCGAACTTGTCGAAGCGGCGCACCACGTGCCCTACTGGGTGAAATTCACGCCGCTGGTCGTCATGCTGATCGGCCTTGGCATCGCGTGGAACAACTATATCCGCAATCCCGAGCTGCCGGCGCGCTTCGTCGCGATGTTCGGGCCGCTGCACACCTTCCTGATGCACAAGTGGTATTTCGACGAGCTGTACGACGTCATCTTCGTCAAGCCGGCGATGGCGCTGGGTCGCTTCTTCTGGAAGCGCGGCGATGTCGGGGTGATCGATCGTTTTGGCCCGCACGGCGCCGCGGCACTGGTGGGTGAGGGCAACAAGCTCACCGCTCGCCTGCAGTCCGGGTATGTCACCTCATACGCACTCGTGATGCTGCTCGGCCTGATTGCCGCGGCCAGCTGGGCCTTCTGGTGGGCCTGATGATGATGGAGTTTCCGATCCTTTCGACCATGATCCTCCTCCCGCTGATCGCGGGGATCGTCGTCCTGTTCCTTGGCGCCAAGGGCGCGCGCTGGATTGCCCTGCTCACCACGCTCGCGATGTTCGCGCTCGGTGTCATGCTGTGGCTGGGGTTCGATGTCGGCGGCGAGCGCTGGCAGTACCAGGAATTTCTGTCGCTGGGTGAGGGGCCGATGGTCCCGGCTTGGGCGCTGGGTATCGACGGCATTGCGCTGCTGCTGATCGTCCTATCGACCTTCCTCATGCCGATCTGCATCGGCGCGAGTTGGCGCGCGATCACCAACCGCGTGCCCGAATATATGAGCGCCTTCCTGCTGATGGAGGCGCTGATGATCGGCGTTTTCGCAGCGCAGGACCTCTTGCTCTTCTACATCTTCTTCGAAGGCGGCCTCATCCCGATGTACCTGATCATCGGCATCTGGGGCGGCGCCGAGAAGATCAAGGCGGCCTACAAATTCTTCCTCTACACGCTCGCCGGTTCGGTGCTGATGCTGATCGCCATGCTCTACATGGTGCTGAACGCCGAAACGAGCTTCATCCCCGACCTGATGGAATACGACTTCCCGGCCGGGGTGCAGTGGTGGCTATGGCTCGCCTTCTTTGCCAGTTTTGCGGTCAAGATGCCGATGTGGCCGGTCCACACCTGGCTGCCCGATGCACACGTCCAGGCACCGACCGCGGGCTCGGTCATCCTGGCTGGCGTGCTCCTGAAAATGGGCGGCTACGGCTTCATTCGCTTCTCGCTCCCGATGTTTCCCGAAGCGTCGGCCGATTTCGTGCCGCTGGTCTTCATTTTGTCGGCAGTCGCGGTGATCTACACCAGCCTCGTCGCGCTGGTGCAGCGCGACATGAAGAAGCTGATCGCCTATTCGTCGGTAGCGCACATGGCGTTTGTGACCTTCGGGCTGTTTGCGTTCAACCGGCAGGGCATCGAAGGCGGCCTGATCGTCATGCTGTCGCACGGCCTGGTATCGGGCGCGCTCTTCCTGTGCGTCGGCGTGATCTACGATCGCCTGCATACGCGCGAGATTGCACGCTATGGCGGGCTTGCCGACAATATGCCGGCTTATTCGGTGCTGTTCCTGCTCTTCACCATGGCGAGCATCGGCCTGCCCGGCACCTCGGGCTTTGTCGGCGAATTCCTGGCGCTGACCGGCACCTATGAAATGTCGACCTGGGCCGCGATCGCTGCGACCACGGGGATCATCCTGGGTGCGGGCTACATGCTCTATCTCTACTGGCGCATCTGCTACGGAACGCAGCGTAACGCTGACGCCGCGGCGATGCCCGATCTCGATGCCCGCGAATTCCTCCTGCTCGTCCCGATCGCCGCTGCGGTGATGTGGATGGGCATTTATCCCGAAAGCTTCCTTGCCCCGATGCGCGATGATGTCGGCTACCTGCTCGAACGGATCGAGCCTGCCACGCCCAGCTTCGATGCCCCGCTTCAGGAAGGAGCGGCCGAATGACATACGACTACAACTTCGCCGCGATCCTGCCCGAGCTGCTGCTGCTGATCGGCGAGCCCATCCTGATGCTCACCGCCTCGACGATGGGGCGCAAGGCGACCAAGATCACGACCTGGGGCACGGTGGCACTGCTGCTGGCGGCAGCCGGCGTCGTCCTGCTGACGCCCGAACCCACGACGGGTGGTGCGCTGTTCGGCGGGCTGATGGCGGCGGACAATTTCGCGGGCTTCGGCAAGGTCATCATCTTCATCGCGGCTGCCGTGGCGATCATTGCCTCGGACCGCTGGTTCGGGAAGGATGAGCTTCACGGGCCCGAATATCCCATCCTCGTCATGCTGGCCGCGGTCGGCATGAGCGTGATGGTCTCGGCGACCAACCTCATCACCATGTATGTCGGGCTCGAACTCAACAGCCTCGCCGCCTACATCCTCGCTTCCTACCGCCGCACCGATGCGCGCTCGGCCGAAGCAGGGCTCAAATATTTCGTGCTGGGCGCACTTGCGAGCGGCATCCTGCTTTATGGTATTTCGCTGCTCTACGGCTTTACCGGATCGGTCAGCTACGATGGCATCAACGCGGCCTTCGCGGCGCAGGAAGAACTCGGCATCGGCCTGCTCTTCGGACTCGTCTTCACCTTCGCGGGCCTCGCCTTCAAGGTGAGCGCGGTGCCATTCCACATGTGGACGCCCGATGTCTATGAAGGCGCGCCCACCCCGGTGACGACCTTCTTCGCCAGCGCGCCCAAGGTGGCCGCGGTGCTGATGGCGACGCGTTTCGCGATTGAGGCGCTGGGTCCGGCGACTGCGGCATGGCAGCAGATCGTGGTCTTTGCAGCCTTGGCGTCGATCTTCCTCGGGGCGGTCGCAGCCTATGGACAGTCGAACATCAAGCGCCTGCTGGCCTACTCCTCGATCAACAATATCGGCTTTGTCCTCATCGGGCTTGCAGCGGGCACGCAGATAGGCGTGAGCGCGGTGTTGTTCTACATGGCCGTTTATACGGTGATGACGCTGGGCGCCTTTCTCGTGGTCCTCAACCTGCGCGATGCAAATGACGAGCCGATCGAGGCCATGGACAGGTTGAAGGGTCTGTCGAAGACGCGGCCCGGCATGGCTGCAGCGCTCGCGGTCTTCATGTTTAGCCTTGCCGGGATCCCGCCGCTGTTCGGCTTTTGGCCGAAGCTGCTGGTGTTCAACGCCGCGGTCGACGCGGGGCTGCTGTTCGTGGCGGTGCTGGGCATCCTCGGCACCGTGGTCGGCGCCTTTTACTATCTCAAGATCATCAAGCTGATGTATTTCGACGATAACGAAGAAGACCTGCATTATGTCTGCGGCGCGCTCGAAGGCGGTTTCATTGCCCTGTTCGCGCTCGTCGTCTCGCCACTCGGCTACCTGCTGATCGGGCCGTTGGGTGAACTGTCCAACAATGCTGCGAGTGGGCTCTTCTGAGTAAAATCCGCCTTGTAGACGTCACCGGGTCAACCAATGCCGACCTGATGGCCGATGCGCACGCGGTAGAGGGCGACTGGCTCGTCGCGCGCTACCAGAATCATGGGCGCGGCCGTCAGGGGCGTGAATGGACGACAATCGACGGCAATTTCTTCGGTTCCACGCTGATCAAACTCCAGTCCAATGATCCGACGTCGGCAAGCCTCGCGCTGATCGCGGCGCTGGCCCTTGTCGAGGCCGCCGAGACCATCGCCCCGGGACGCGACTTCCAGCTTAAATGGCCCAACGACCTGATGCTCGATGGCGCCAAGCTGGCCGGCATTCTGCTCGAGCGCTCGGGTGATCGTGTGGTGGCGGGTTTTGGCGTGAACCTCGCGGCGGCGCCGCAGATAGAGGGGCGCAAGACATCGTCGCTCGATGCAGCGATGGCACCGCAAGCCTTTGCGCCAATCCTGGCGGCGAACTTCGCGCGCTTGCTGGCGGCATGGCGCAGTTCCGATCCGGCCTCGATCGCCATGGCATGGATGCAAAAAGCGCACCCTGTCGGCACCCAGATCCGTGTCCACGATGGCGATGGCGCATCGCTGTCGGGACGCTTCGTCGGCCTTGAAGAAGATGGCGCGCTCCGGCTCGAACTCGACGGCGGCGAGGTCCGGATTATTCGAGCCGGCGACGTAGCGCTCGATTCCGCCGACGCGGACGGGTAGGAGGGGCGCATGCTGCTCGCGATCGATGCCGGAAACACCAACATTGTCTTCGCCCTGTGCGATGGTGACGAGATCAAGGCGCGCTGGCGGATCGCCACCGATCCCAGACGCACAGCGGACGAATATGCGGTGTGGCTCAAGCAACTGCTCAGCCTTGAAAAGGTCAAGTTCAAGCAGGTCGACGCCGTCATCATCGGCACCGTCGTCCCGCGTGCGCTGCACAACCTGTCGCTGCTGGCGCGGCGCTATTTCAAGGTCGAACCGCTGGTAGCGGGGCATGGTGCCGCCGCCTGGCCGATGACCCTCGACGTGCCCGAACCCGATACGCTTGGTGCGGATCGCGGGCTCAACATCATCGCTGCCCATGCCGAGCATGAAGGCGACATTGTCGTCATCGACTTCGGTACGGCGACTACCTTCGACGTGGCCGACTATACCGGCGCCTACAAAGGCGGGGTGATCGCGCCCGGTATCAACCTGTCGCTCGATGCGCTGACCGGCAAGACGGCGCAGCTTCCCAAGATCGCAATCGAAAAACCCGACGATGACAGCGTCATTGGCACCACGACGCACAGCCAGATGCTGATCGGCGTCTATTGGGGTTATGTCGCGATGATCGAGGGATTGCTGGATCGCACGAAAAAGGAAATTGGGCGGCCGGTAACCGTGATCGGAACCGGAGGACTGTCGGCACTGTTTCCCGAAGGCATGTTCGACGCAATCGATTTTGATCTGACCATCAAGGGGCTGATGATGCTCCATAAGCAGGCAACTTCATGACACCAGGCGACGAACTTCTTTTTTGCGCGCTCGGCGGCTCGGGCGAGATCGGCATGAACGTCAATCTCTACGGTTGCCGCGGCAAATGGCTGATGGTCGACCTGGGTCTGACCTTTGCCGATCCCTATTATCCCGGCGTCGACCTGATCCTGCCCGATCTCGAATTTATCGAGGAGCGACAGGACGAGCTCATCGGCATCGTCCTCACGCACGGTCATGAAGACCATATCGGCGCCATTCCCTATCTTGCCGACGAGCTGAAGGTGCCGCTCTACGCGACACCGTTCACTGCGGGGCTGATCCGCGAAAAGCTCGACCAGGAGGGCCTGACCGGTCAGGTCAAGGTCAAGCAGATCGAACGCGACGGCGGCATCACGCTCGGGCCGTTCGACATACGCTATGTCGCGCTGTCGCATTCCATTCCGGAAGGCAATGGTGTGCTGATCGACACGCCGCATGGCAAGGTGTTCCACACCGGCGATTGGAAAATCGACGAAAAGCCCGTGCTCGGCACCCCGACGGGCGATGAAGCGATGCAGATGATCGGCGATAGCGGCGTTCGTGCGCTGGTGTGCGATTCGACCAACGTGTTCGACAACAAGCCCTCGGGCAGTGAAAGCAGCGTCTACGAAGGCCTGCTGCAGGAGGTGCAGAGGGCCGAGGGCCGCGTTCTTGTCACCACGTTTGCCTCCAACGCGGCGCGGCTCGAGACGCTTGGCCGCGTTGCGCAGGAAGCCGGGCGCGAACTGGTCGTGGCGGGCCGCAGCCTCGATCGCATCATCCGCGTCGCGCAGTCGACCGGCTACCTGCAGGATTTTCCGCAGACCGTGCGCTTCGAGGATGCGATGCAACTGCCGCGGCGGAACGTCATGATCATCGCGACGGGCGGGCAGGGAGAGCCGCGCGCGGCGCTCAACCGCATCGCCAATGGCCAGCACACATTGAAACTCAGCGAAGACGATACGGTTATCTTCTCGTCAAAGATGATCCCCGGCAACGAGCTTGCCATCGGGCGTATCATGAATGCGCTATCTGATCTCGGCGTGCATACGGTGACCGAAAAGCAGGTGCATGTGCACGTGTCCGGCCACCCGGGACGACCCGAGCTCAAGCAGATGTACGACTGGATCCGCCCCGACATCCTGATCCCGGTGCACGGCGAAAACCGGCACATGCGCGAACAGGCATGGCTGGGAAAAGAGCATCGCATCCCGCACACCGTGTTCCAGACCAACGGCGACGTCATCCGGCTCGCCCCTGGTGATCCCGAGAAGATCGATGTCGTTCGCACGGGCCGCCTGATCCTCGACGGTGACGTCATTCTTCCCGCCGACGGGCAGACGATCAACCAGCGCCGCAAGATGAGCTGGGAAGGCGTGATCGCGGTCGCGCTGCCGATCGATGGCGATGATCAGCTGGCGGGTGACGTGGAAGTGCGGGCGCTCGGTGTGCCGGTGGAGGAGGATCATGCCGATTTTCTCGCCGACTGCGCCGACAGTGCTACCAAGGCGTGGGAGTCCGGCATGGACGAGGGGAAGGCACGGGAGAAGGTCCGTCTCGCGGTGCGTCGCTGTGCCAATGCATGGACCGGCAAGAAACCCATCGTCGAGGTCATGATCGTCGCGTGCAACTAGCCTCCGTCATTGCCGTCTATTTTCTGATTTTCGTCGCGGTGGCCTTCATCATGCTGCCATTCGGCGTGAAGACCGACGAGGAGGCGGGCAAGAAGCTGGTGCCCGGGCAAGCCGAAAGCGCGCCGTCGTCGTTCAACCTGAAGCGCCACTTGACCCGCGCCGCGATTATCGCGGCGGTGCTGACCGGCCTATACGTACTGAACTACGAGATGGGCTGGTTGACCAGCGAAGATCTCAACTTCTTCGATCGAGATTTTTAGACCTTGCGGCTGACCGCCTGGCTCAGCGCGGCATATAGCTTGCCCATATCGCTCGACAGCATCGCGACCGCCATGACGTCACCGTCGCGTTCGCTCATCATGCGGCGTAGCATCGCTTCGAAGTCCTGAACGTAGCGATTGACGGCACAGGCAAACTCGGGGTCCGCCTCGTAATATTGGCCGAGCGACTTGGCATCGCTGTTCGACAGCAGCTTGACCGCCTTGCGGGTGAAGACGCCGCGTTCGCCCTTGAGATAGGCTGCCCAGCTTTTCTCATCGACTTCGTTGGAAAGGATCTTCTCGACGTCGATGGCAGCGCTGTGCATCGATTCCATGAGGTAGGCGGTGCGGCGGGTGAACTCTTCGCTCTGGCCAACGCGCTCATCCTCCGCGACCTCGTTCATATAAGCTTCGAGCGCACCGGCGGTCTGGCCGATCGATAGCATCTGCGCGTTGAGTTTGTCGGAAGCGCCGCGTGCCGCTTCGACGGCTTGGGTGGCGACCCGGTCGAGTTCGGCAAGCTGTTCGGCGACGCTGGACTGCACGGCAGCTTCCAGCGCCTTGCGCGTGGCGTCGCCCATTTCCGAAGCGCTTTGCGGGATCGCCTCGCGGATCGCCTCGCGGGCGCGTTCGCCGGCGCGCGAGGCCGCATCGCGCACCTGAATGAGCGCTTCGACCAGTGCAGGCGCGGTCTCGGCCGTCAGCGCCTGGGCTTCCCCGGTCATCTCGCTGAGCGCCGCCTTGAGTTCGTTCATCCGCGCTTCGGCCAGGCCGACGCCCCCGTCGATGCCTTCCATCAACTCGCCAAGGCGCTGGTGACTGGTGTCGATTGCATCGGCAGCCGTGGCGAGACACATCTCCGCAGTTTCGCTTTCTTCGCGCATTGCCGTGACGGTCGGCGCCAGCTTTGCCGCGGTCTCGGCCAGCCTGTCGGCCTTCGTGCCGGCTTCGTCGAGTGACAGGCCGATCGTTTCGCTGAGTTCTTGGCTAAGGGCTGCAAGCTGGTCGCGCAGGTGCGATGTGCGCTCGCCCATGGACGAGAGACGGTCATCCTGCCCGATCGCGTCGCTGTCGAGCGCCGAAAGCTGCTCGCGAACATTGGCGATCGCTGCGTGCATGGCGGCAGCGCGTTCATCGCCGCTGGCGGCGAGGGTCGCAAACTGGCTGTCAAGCTGCGCGATGCCGTCGTTAACGCGTGCGACGATGTTGCGGGTGACTTCGTCCTGCTCGGCCAGTCGCTGGCTAAAGCCCTCGAGCTTGCTATCGGCGTCAGCTATGGAACGACCGAGCTGTTCGGCAGCGTCGCTGCCACTACGCGATATGCCCGATTGAGCCTGCGCGACGAGCGCGGCGACGGCCGCGGCCTGCGTGTCGATACCGCTGCGGATTTCGCTCAGCGCTTCGGCGGAGGTGTTCAGCAGCTGGTCGACTTGACCGCGGGCATTGGCAATCGTCGCGCTGCTCGATTTGCCGACTCCTTCGATATCGCCCAGACGCGCGCTGAGCTGTCCGGTCGCTTCCTCGATCTGGCCGCGTGCGGTCTCGCTCGCGGTGCCGAGCCGATCGAGCAACACGCCCAGCGCTTCGGCGCGCGACGCCGCGTCATCGCCCGCGCTGCGCAAGCTGGCGCCGAGCGTATCAGCCTGGTGCTGGGCCGTCGGCAGGTCGGCGAGCAGTTTCTCCATGTCGGCCTTGGCCGATGCGGCGCTCGCATCGAAAGCCGCGCCCTGTTCGCCCATGCGCGAAATGCTGCCTTCGATCGTATGCGTGGCGTTGGTCATGCGCTCGACGCTGGCATCGGCCATGCCATCTAGCTCACCCGCGATGGTGGTCAGCGAGCTGCGGCTTTCATCGATACGCGCCGTCAGTGCGCCGAGCTGATTCTGCAGCGCCGCGGTCTCTTCGCGCATGATCTTGACGGTATTGATGAAGCGTTCGGCTTCCTTGCGCCGCGTACGTCCGAACATCAGCCAGGCGATGGCAAGCAGGACGAGCGGTCCGGCAAGGATCGCGATCCACGGCGCAATATCGGTGATCGTCAGCGTGTCGGCGGAAAGCTCGCGACCCGCCGACCAACTGGCGAATCCGGTCCAGGCGATCGACATCAGCGCCAGGAACCACCCCAGCACGGCGCGGCCGCCAAGATCGTTGCGCGCTCGCTCGATATCTTCCCATCCGCCTAAGTCGAGCGTGTCGTGCGTGTCCTCGCTGGTCTGCACGGCATTGTCGTCGCTGTGGAGGCGGCGTTCGGGGCGGATCGGATCGAATTGCGGGCTCATGACGTCATCCTAACGTATTTCGCGGTGACTGCCAGCATGTTTGGCTGGAAAAGCCGGACCGGCTCCGCCAAGAATTCACCGAACGACAATTTGGGGAGGGATCATGGCGCTCGGTGCGCTCGTGACGGCGATTGACGATAGCGAAGATGGCGGACTGTGCGCGCTGCTGCCGGTGGCTGGGCGCCCGCTGGTGGAGTTGCAGCTGCGCGCGGTCGGCGCCGCGGGCGCTTCGCCCATCGTGGTTCTGGTCGACGAACCCCCTGCAGGGCTGACTGGCCTGCTCGACAGGCTGCGCGGCGAGGGGCTCAATATCGTCACTGCCGAAGACGCGGCCGAAGTCGCCGCGCGATTCGAGGCCGATGCGCTGGTCATCCAGGTTGCCGACGGCATCGTGCCCGATCTTGCCCAACTGCAGGCGCTGGCGGAGGCCGGCACCCCGCAAATCATCACCGTGCCCGATGAAGATGCGCATGAGCGCTTCGAGCGGATTGACCTTACCCGACGCTGGGCCGGGCTGTCGCTGGTGGAAGGCCGCGATATCGGCGGCACCGCCGCGATGCTTGGCGAATGGGACCTGTCGTCGACGTTGCTCCGCCGCTCGGTGCAAGCGGGCGCCGAACTGGTCGCCGGCGAGCAAGGCGAGGGGCGCGGCCCCTTGCTGGTCGAAACCCCCGCCGATGCGGCGGATTACTCGCGCCGCATGTTGGCCGCTTCCAAGGGCGAACGACGCGACTGGGTGGCGCGCTACGTGACGCCGTGGCTCGAAGATTTCCTCACCGAGAAGCTTTCGGCATCGGGCATCCGGCCCGTTTGGATCGCTCTGGCCGGGCTGATGCTCGGCGCGCTTGCCATCCCGGCCTTTCTGCTGGGCTACGGGTTGGTGGCGGTTGCGGCGCTGCTCCTGTCGATGCCGCTCGACCTGGTGGCGCGGCGCATCGCCTCGCTCCGGCTGCGGGCCCTCGGACCCAAGGACTGGCGATTTGCCCTGCGATGGCCGCTCGTCGGCACGGCATTTCTCGCGTTTGGCTGGTGGCTTTTCGCCAGCGCGGGATGGGGCGCGATGATGGCGGCGCTCAGCCTCGTCGTCTTCGCGGAGGTGCTTCGTCCGCTGCGCAAAGGCGCCAGGTTCGAAACGTGGCTTTTCGCACGGCGCCCCGCGATCCTGGTGCTACTTCCCTTCGGGCTATTCGGCCAGTGGCTCCTCGGCTTGCTGGTACTCACAGCCTATGCTGGCGGGTCGCTCATTTTGGCACAGCGTTTGCGCGCAGCTTGACCGGGCATGGCCCGATGCGGCCAATGGGCATGATGAGCGAAGACTATGCACAGCTGAAGGACAAGCCCGACCTGCCGGCGCTACCCGTGATGGGGTGTGTCGATGGCGGTTTGCGCCTGATTGCAGCCGATCCGGCGCTTGCACGCCTGCAGCGCGAGGCCGGGGCACGGCTTGGCGCGCGGCTCGCCGTCGCGCCGCTTGCGGACATCGTGAGGCTAGCGCGCAAGCTGGGCATTCCAGTGACGCGAGAGGCACACATCGCGGATGCCGAACATCGTTACGACATTTTGGTGACGGCCACTCCGGAAGACGAGGTCGTGCGGCTTTGCATCAGTGACTGGAAGCTCGCCGAAACGGGACCGGCGTTTGATCAAGCGCCCGAAACGCTTGACGATACGCTGGCCTCGCCGCTGGGCCAGATTATCGATGCCGCGGAGGGTATCAGTGCGCAGGCCGACGGGCCGCTGCAGGAAAACTATGCCGATTATGGCAACGACATAGCGGCGGCGGGCCGGCATTTGTTATCGGTCATCCATACGATGAGCGAGCAGGTCAGTGGCCGGTCGAGCGAAGAGATCGATCTTGGCGAGGTGGCCAAGGAGGCTGCGCAGATCGTTAAAAGCGCAGCGAGCAAGCGCGACGTTTCGATCAAGGTCAACAGCTTCGGTGCGCCCGGGATGGTACTTGGCCAGCGCGGTGCAGCGCTGCAGATCCTCGTCAATATCCTGGGCAACGCCGTGCGTCACAGCCCCGCGGGCGGGTGCGTGCGCATCGATTTTAAGGCCGGGGACGGCATTATCGAAACGCGCATAAGCGATACCGGCCCGGGCATTGCGCCGATCGACCGCCTGCGCATTTTCGAAGCATTCGAGCGGGCACATGACGCCGAAGACGGCGGCAAGGGGTTAGGCCTCGCCATCTCGCGCCGTCTGGCCCGCGGCATGGGCGGTGATGTGTTGATGGGCGACCAGCCCAAGCAAGGCGCCTGCTTCCGCCTGCGCCTGCCCGCGGCCTGAAGCCCTAGCGCTCGTCGACCGGGACGTAATCGCGTTCGGTCGCACCGACATAGAGCTGGCGCGGACGGCCGATCTTCTGCTCGGGATCCGAGATCATCTCGTTCCACTGCGCGACCCAGCCCGTGGTGCGTGCCAGCGCAAATAGCGCCGTGAACATTTCGGTCGGGAAACCGATCGCGTTGAGGATGACGCCCGAATAGAAATCGACGTTCGGATAGAGCTTCTTCTCGATGAAATAATCGTCGTTGAGCGCGATCTGTTCGAGTTCGCGGGCAACGTCGAGCACCGGATCGGAAATGTTCAGTTCGTCGAGCACTTCCTGCGCGGTCTGCTGCATCACCTTCGCGCGCGGATCGTAGTTCTTGTAGACACGGTGGCCGAAGCCCATCAGGCGGAACGGATCGTTCTTGTCCTTCGCGCGGTCGACATATTTCTTGACGTTCCCGGCATCGCCGATTTCGCGAAGCATGTTGAGCGCGGCTTCATTGGCGCCGCCGTGCGCCGGGCCCCACAGGCAGGCAATGCCCGATGCGATACAGGCGAACGGGTTGGCACCCGACGAGCCGGCAAGACGCACGGTCGAGGTCGAGGCGTTCTGTTCGTGATCGGCATGGAGGATGAAGATCCGGTCCATCGCGCGTTCGAGGATCGGGTTGACCTCATATTCCTCCGCCGGAACCGAGAATGTCATGCGCAGGAAGTTGCCGACATAGGACAGGTCGTTGCGCGGGTAGACGAAGGGCTGACCGACCGAATATTTATACGCCATCGCAGCGATCGTGGGCATCTTGGCGATCAGGCGGTGCGACGCGATGAGCCGCTGCTGCGGATCGGTGATGTCGGTGCTGTCATGGTAGAACGCCGAAAGCGCACCTACGACGCCGGTCATGATCGACATCGGGTGCGCATCGCGTCGGAACCCGCGGAAGAAGTGCGCGAGCTGCTCATGCACCATCGTATGATAGGTGATCATGTGGACGAATTCGTCGAGCTCGTCCTTCTTGGGTAGGTCGCCGTGGAGCAGCAGGTAGGCGACTTCCATGAACGTCGACTTTTCCGCCAGCTGGTCGATCGGATAGCCGCGGTGGAGCAGGATGCCTTCTTCGCCGTCGATGAAGGTGATCGCGCTCTGCGCGCTTGCCGTCGAGGTGAAGCCGGGATCGTAGGTGAACATCCCCGACTGCCCGTAGAATTTGCGGATATCGACGACTTCGGGGCCTACCGAACCGGGCAGGACGGGCATTTCATAATCCTTGCCACCGACGCTCAGGGTTGCGGTCTTGTCAGTCATTCTTTTGGCTCCACGGTCTGATCGGCAATGCGGGCGAGGCTTTCGTCGCGTCCCAGCAGGACGAGCACGTCGAAAATGCCCGGCGATGTATTGCTGCCCGTCAATGCCGCACGAAGCGGTTGGGCCAGCTTCCCTAACTTCAATTCGGCTGCTTCTGCAACCTCGCGAATAACGTTTTCTACGCCCTCAAGGCTCCACTCGTCCAATTTTTCCAGGCCGGCATGCGCAAGAACGAGATTATCGCGCGCTTCGGCGTCGAGGATGGCGGCAGCCTTCTCGCTCATTTGCAGCGGCCGCGTTTTGAACAGGAACTCCGCGCCCTCGGCGAGCTGGTGCAGGTCGTTGGCGCGGGCCTTGAGCTCGGGCATGGCGCGTTCGAGTAGTGCCATCTGGTCATCTTCAAGCTCGCCCAGTTTGGGCGCGACCAGCTGGGCCAGGCGGCCATTATCGGCTTCGCGGATGTAATGACCGTTGAGGTTCAGGAGCTTTTTCGTGTCGAAGCGCGACGGGCTCTTGCCCACGCCCTTGAGATCGAACCATTCGATCGCCTGTTCGCGGCTGATGATCTCGTCATCGCCATGCCCCCAACCCAGGCGCAGCAGGTAGTTGAATACGGCCTCGGGCAGCAGGCCCATCTCGTCGCGGTAGGCGTCGACACCCAGCGCGCCGTGGCGCTTGGACAGCTTGGCACCGTCGGCGCCATGGATCAGCGGCACATGGGCATAGGTAGGCTCATCCCATCCCATCGCACGAATAAGTGGCAACTGCCTGAAAGCATTGTTCAAATGGTCATCGCCGCGCATGATGTGCGTGACGCCCATGTCATGGTCGTCGACGACCACGGCCAGCATGTAGGTTGGCGTCCCGTCGCCGCGCAGGATGACATAATCATCGATTTCCGCGTTCTTGACCCGGATGGTGCCCTGCACCTGGTCTTCGATCACCGTCTCGCCGTCGTCGGGCGTCTTCAGACGGACGACGTAGGACTGGCTCTCCTGCTCAGGGCCAGGCTGCTGGTCACGCCATTCGGAGTTGATGCGAAAGGGACGCTTTTCAGCCTGTGCCTTCTCACGGCGCGCCTGCAATTCTTCCTGCGTGAGATAGCATTTGTAGGCATGACCGCTGTCGAGCAGCTGCTGTGCGACCTCGGCATGGCGCTCGGCGCGCTGCGACTGGAACACGGGCTCCTCATCGCCAAGCAGGCCGAGCCATTCCAATCCGTCATGGATCGCCTCGATCGCTTCGGGGGTGGAGCGCTTCTTGTCGGTATCCTCGATGCGGACGAGATACTTGCCGTCATTGGCGCGGGCGAGGAGGTAGTTGAAGAGCGCCGTGCGCGCGCCGCCGATATGCAGGAAACCGGTGGGCGAGGGGGCGAAACGGGTGACGATTTGGGTGCTTGCGCTCACGCGCTTTTCCTCTCAAATTCCATAGTCTGTGGACTTGGTCAGCGCCCCTAACACGGACGCTGCCGTGTCGCCACCGGAAAGCGGCGGTTTTTTGCCGATCCGGTGGCGCCTGCTCGGGCGGCAGATCGACGCCTTTCTGGAGGCAGAACGGCAGCAATTGCCGCTCTGGGGCGTGGTCGCGTTCGGCGCGGGCATTGCGAGCTGGTTCTGGCTGCCGACACCTGGCCACTGGCTGACCGCCATCCTGATCGCTCTGGGGCTTTTAATGGCGTCATTGGCGCTGGGCGGAAGGCTTGGACAGGCCTTGGCATTCGGTGAACTATTTTTCGCGCTAGGGCAGGGGCTTATCTGGGGTCGCTCGGAGATGGTGGAAGCACCGCGGATCGAGCGCATCACTATCACGACCTTCGAGGCGCGCATCGAGCGTGTGGAGCCGCTGGTCGCACGCGAGCGCGTCCGCCTGACGCTCAAACCGGTGGGCGAAGAATTGCCGCCGCGACTGCGGGTGTCCTTGCGCGAGGCCCAGGCTTTCGAGGCGTTGCGCGAAGGCGCTGTCATCCGCCTGCGCGCCCGATTGACGCCGCCGCCCACCATGGCGGTGCCAGGCGGCTACGATTTCGCACGCCACGCATGGTTCCAGCGCATCGGCGGGGTCGGAACGGCGTTGGGAGACGTGCAGCTACTGCGGCCAAGTGGAGCTTCGTCGCTCGACGGAATACGCGCTTCGCTCGGGGCGAAGGTGCGCGCTGCATTGCCCGGCAGCGGTGACGGGATCGCCACTGCGCTCGCTACCGGCGACAAGAACGCAGTGGCCAAGGAAGATGCCGAGGCGATGCGGCGTTCCGGACTGGCGCACCTTCTTGCGGTGTCCGGCCTCCATATCGCTGCCGTGGTCGGCTCCGCGATGCTGTTGTCGATAAAGCTCATGGCGCTATGGCCGGCATTGGCGCGGCGGCACAACCTCATCCTCTGGTCGGCCGCCGCGGGTGCGATCGCGGGGATTGGCTATACGCTGCTTACCGGGATGCAGGTGCCGACCGTGCGCGCGTGTATTGCCGCCTTGCTCGTCCTGCTCGGCATCGCGCTTGGGCGACCGGCGCTCAGCCTCAGGCTAGTGGCGGTGGGGGCGGTCGTCATCCTCCTGATCCGACCCGAGACCATTGCTGGCGCCAGCTTCCAGCTCAGCTTTGCCGCCGTGACCGCGATCATCGCCTTGCATGCCCATCCGCGCGTGCGGGACTGGCTCAAGCCGCGCGATGACGGGTGGCGAGGGCGAATGTGGCGCAGCTTTCTCGCGCTCGTGCTGACGGGTCTGGCGGTCGAGATCACACTCATGCCGCTTGCGCTCTATCATTTTCACAAGGCCGGGCTGTTCGGAGTGCTCGCCAACCTGATCGCGATCCCGCTGACCACCTTCGTCGTGATGCCCGCCTTGGCGCTCGCGATCCTGTTAGACCTTGTCGGCCTCGGCGCGCCCTTCTGGTGGGTAACCGGCACCGCGCTCGATGGTCTCGTGTCGCTAGCGCACATGGTCGGCAACGCGAAGGGGGCGGTGGCGATGGTACCTACGATGCCGACCTGGGCGTTCGCGTTCGCCGTGCTGGGTGGGTTGTGGCTCTACCTGTGGACGCATCGCATCCGCTGGGCGGGGCTGGTGCCGATCGCGATCGGACTGGGAGCGGCTGCCCTTTCACCGCGCCCAGACCTATTGGTAACTGGCGACGGTCGTCACCTCGCGATCATCGATGATGAAGGCCGCCCGCATCTCCTGCGCGCGCGGGCCGGCGACTTCATCCGTGACATCTTGTCGGAAAACGCCGGGTATGACGGAGACCCGGGCCCGCTCGAGGAGCAGGCGTTTGCCAACTGCAATCGCGATGCCTGCCTTGCCGCCATCGAAGGCGGCGAGCGAACCTTCACGCTGCTCGCCGTGCGCTCACGCGATTATATCGCTTGGAAAGAGCTGACTGACGCTTGCGCCAGTGTGGATATCGTCGTCTCCGAGCGGTGGATGCCGCGCGGCTGCACGCCGCGCTGGCTCAAGCTCGATCGCAAGGCTCTGGAAGAAAGCGGCGGCCTCGCCCTCTACCTGGACGAGCCGCCGCGCATCGAGAGTGTGCGCGAACGGCTCGGCGCGCACCCGTGGGCGATCAATAGCGCCGAATGATACCCGCCAGACGGCCCTGGATACGCACGCGCTGTTCTTCGTAGCGCTGCGCCTCATAAGCGGCGTTGGCTGGATCCAGCCGCACCATCGAGCCTTCGCGGCGATAGGTCTTGAGCGTTGCCTCTTCCTCGTCGACCAGCGCGACCACGATTTCGCCTTCGCGGGCGCTGTCGACGCGGCGGATCAACGCGAAGTCGCCATCGAGAATGCCTTCGTCGACCATCGAGTCTCCGGAGACTTCCAGCGCGAAATGCTCACCCGGGCCGAGCAAGGCCGCAGGAACGGCAAAGCCTTCATTGCCCTGTAGCGCCTCGATCGGCGTACCTGCGGCGATCCGGCCGTGCATTGGAATTTCGACGATGTCGTTGGCAGCGGCCGGCACCACCGGTGTGGCATCGTTGGCAGCCGGAGCGGGCGTCTCTTCGATGCCTTCGGGGAGTTTGAGGATTTCCAATGCCCGCGCCCGATTGGGGAGACGGCGAATGAATTCGCGTTCCTCGAGCGCGCCGATCAGGCGGTGCACGCCGGATTTGGACTTCAGATCGAGCGCTTCGCGCATTTCGTCGAAGCTGGGCGAAATCCCGGTATCGTGCAGTCGCTGATGAATGAAGGCGAGCAGTTCATGCTGTTTGGGCGTAAGCATCTTGTATCCTTATCCAAAGGAACGAATAGGGAACAATTAGAAAACAATTGGTGCCTTTGTCAAGCGGTGACCGTGCAAAGGTCTAGGAAGGCGCCGAGCAGCGCGTGCCCGTGCTCGCTGGCGATGCTCTCGGGGTGAAACTGGATGCCGTGGGCGGGCGCGCTTTCGTGACGCATTGCCATGACGGTGCCATCATCGCTCCATGCATTGGCAATCAGCGGCGGCCTGGGGTTAGGCACGGCGAGCGAATGGTAGCGCGTGGCATCGAAGGGTGGGGGCAGCCCGTCGAACAGCCCCGTGCCATCGTGCCTGACCGTGCTGACCTTGCCGTGGCGCGGCACCACGGTCGTTACGTCCGACCCGCACGCGAGCGCCAACGCCTGGTGACCAAGGCAAATGCCGCAAAACGGCAGCAAGCGTTCGACACAGGCTGCGCTGATGGAAACGCTGATGCCGGCGTCCGCAGGCCCACCGGGACCGGGGGAAACGAGGATGCCCGCGGGCTCCATCGCCAGCGCTGCATCGACGGTAAGGGAATCGCTCCGCTCGACGCGGACCGGCGCGCCGAGGCTGCGCAGATAATCGACCAGGGTGAAGGTAAAACTGTCCTTGTTGTCGAGGACCAGGATCACCTTCTTTGCCCTAGTTGCCGAGGATACGTTCGCGCGCGCGATTGATGACGGCGTCGTTGCGCTCGACTTCCATCTCGGCGACCACCGCGTTCATGAACTGCTGCGCCAGTTCCACCGTGAGAGGCTGACGAAATTCATTGGCGAGCGAGGTGATGAGCTGCGGATTGTCGCTGGCGTCGCCGGGGACGATCTTCTGTGCCACGACGACGAATACGCCGCCTTCTTCCTCTTCGGCCGCAATCTGCGATTTGCCTTCGGCGAGGCGAAACAGCATCTGCAACGGGGTCGGGATGTCGCCGCCCATGCCTGCCAGCTGGATGCGGCGAAGCGTGATCTGTTCGGGCGGCTGCAGCGTTACGCCTTCGGCTTTGCTGACCGCGGCCACGGCAGCCGCAAGATCCTCGCCGCCATCGAAGCGCCGCTTGATCATCTGGGCAAGATCGCGGGCGCGGCTCAATGCGCGGTCGCGGATCAGGTCGCCGCGCACTTGGTCGCGAATCTGCGCGAGCGGGGCAGGGGCCGCTTCGATCACGTCCTCGACCATGACCAGCGCATAGCCCGATTCATCATCGAGCCTCTCGACGACCGGCTCGTCACCCTGTTCAAGCTCGAAGGCGGTCTGGAGCACGCGGCGCATGTCTTCAGGGAAAGTGTAGCCCGACCCGTCGCGAGCACGGCCGGCGGCGGTCAGCGGCGGCGTTTCGAGAATCTCTAGGCCGACAGCCTCGACGGCTTCGGCGAAGCTGGCACCGTCGGACAGCGCATCTTCCAGATCAATCACGAGGTCTTCGATCGTACCTGCGCGTTTGCGCTCGGTCAGCGTTTCGGCGATCTGCGCGCGACGATCGGCAGCGCTGACCTGGTCACGCGTGATGCTTTCCACGCGCACGACGTGGTAGCCGAGCGCCGACTGGATCGGACCGATCACCTGGCCTGCTTTAACGTCATTCGAAAAGGCGGCGCGCGCGACGCCTTCGCCGGCAAGTGCGGTAAATTCGTCGCGGGTCTGCGGTCCGATCGACACGTCGGCGGCGCTAAAGCCCGCCGGCGCTACGGCATCGGCAAAACTGCCGCGGCGTGCAGCAGCGGCGATTTCGTTTGCAGCAGCCTGCGTCGGCACGACGACCTGGCTGATGACGCGCACGTCGCGCGGCGCAAATTCGCCGCCTTCCTCGTTCATCGCAGCTTCGATTTCGGCCGGCGTTGCAACGACATTCTGGACACGCTCCCTGCCGATGCGCGCGATGCGCAGGACGCGCTGCTCGGGGACGGTGTAGCGCGCGCCGTTGGTGCGATAGAATTGCGCTACCTCTTCGTCGGTCACGCTGATCGACTGGGCGATCGGTTCGGCGGCGATCGTCGCGATATTGCCCGTGCGCTCTTCTAGCTGCATCGACGCATAGGGTTTGGCGACCTCGGTCGGAACACGCGTTTCGACCACCGCGGGTTGTAGCAACAGCCGCTGGTAGATGCCGGCGCTCAGGATGTTGCGCAGCTGGCGATCAGTCAGGTTCTGCGATTGGAGGAAGTTCTGGTAGCTCGCTGCCGTAAACTGGCCATCGAGGCCTTGCACGCCCGGCAGCTGCGCGATTTCCGCGTCGACCAGGGCCTTGGACAGTCGAAAACCATTGCGTTCGGCGAAAGCGGCAAGCGCCGCTTCTTCGATCAACTGCTTGACGATCAGGTCATATTCGCCCGCCAGATCGGCGTAAGTCGCTTCAGGATTGTTCTGCCGCACGACGCGCAGGCGCTGCTGCATGGCATCGTCGATCTGCTGTTCGCTGACCGTGAAGCCCTTCCCTTGTGCCGCGGTGTTGCCGCCGCCACCGACCGACCCTGTTTGAAAATTGGCAAGGTCGGCGAGCGCGAAGCTGGCGACGATGACCGCCAGGAACAGCACCAGGACGATTTTGCCGACTGTCGATTTCGACAGGTTGCGGGTTGAGGACAGCATAGGAAGCGGACTTTCGCATCTGAAACGGGGGTTCGCAGTCTCTCTAGTTATCGCGCCGAGCGGTTTCAATGGGGCATCTGCAAAGGCTGGCGCCTTGGCTGCTCGCGATCATTCACTGACGCACACTTGGCCTATCGTAGCAAACTTGCTAGGCGCGCCGCTTCACGAATTCACGGGGCAAGGATCGCATCTATGGCACGGCGTATGCTGGTGGCAGGAAACTGGAAAATGCATGGGGTCCGCAGCGACCTTGGTGAGATCACCGCGATCTCCATGGCGGCCGAAACCGAAAATGGTACCGACGTAGCCGTCTGCGTCCCCTTCACCCTGATCGAGCGGGCTGTTGCGGCCGCGCCCGGTTTCGTGATCGGCGCCCAGGATGTGCACGCCAGCGCGAAAGGCGCGCACACCGGCGATATCAGTGCCGCCATGCTCGCCGACGTAGGTGCCGAAATCGTCATCGTCGGCCACAGCGAGCGCCGCGCGGCGCATCACGAAACCAATGCCGACACCGCAGCAAAAGCCGATGCGGCGCTTGCCGGCGGTCTCGATGTTATCGTCTGCTGCGGCGAAAGCCTCGAGGTGCGCGAAGCAGGCAAGGCCGTCGCTACGGTCTGCGACCAGATCATCGCGTCGCTCCCGGGCACTGTCGACCCCGCGCGCATGGCAATCGCGTACGAGCCGATCTGGGCAATTGGCACGGGCAAGGTTGCACAGCCATCCGATGTCGCTGAAATGCACGCCGCGATCCGCGCCCGTCTCGCCAAGGAACATGGGGATGAGACCGCAGCGAACATGCGCATCCTCTATGGCGGTTCGGTGAAGGGGGAGAATGCCGCCGAACTTTTTGCTATGGAGGACGTAGACGGCGCCCTCGTAGGCGGGGCCAGCCTCACCGCGGCTCAATTCGTGCCGATCATCGACGCCGCGAAAAATTGACGTTCAGGTTGACGTAATCGTCAAGATGCTAAGAAAGACACCGACAATTCAATGGGAAAGGTTCACATGAAGTCTCTGTTTACTGCCGCTGCGGCGCTCTCCATGATCGCTGCTGTTCCGGCCACCGCTGCCACCATCGCCCAGGACGCCGCGCAGATCGCGCCGGGCATGGAAGTCGTCCATGACAAGACCGGCGATCCCGTCGGCAAGGTCGTTCGCATCCAGGGCGACGCCATCATTTTCTCGACCGACCAGCATGCCGAAATTGCCATGCCGGCAAACGCTTTCCTCGCCCACGAAGGCAAGGTGCTGTTCGCCATGACGAAGGACCAGATCAACGCTGCCGTTGCCGCTGACAAGGCCAAGGCCGAAGCCGCCGTACAGCCTGGCGCGACGGTCCTCGGCTCGGCCGGTACGCCGGTCGGCACGATCGACACTATCGACGAAGAACTCGTCACTGTGGTGCTTGAGAACGGCGCCAAGGTGCAGATTCCGCGTTCGGGTACCGCAGCCTCGGCCAACGGCCTCGTCGTCGGCTTGACCGCTGAGGAACTGCTCGCACAGGTCCCCGCCGACGCCATTCCGGCTGAAGGCGAAGCGACCGCCGAAGTCGAAGCCGAGGTTGAGGGCGACGAGCTCTAAAACGACCTCCTGACAGAGCAACAAGGGCCGGGGTGCAATCATTGCGCTCCGGCCCTTTTGCTTGAAAAGCGCGGGCGCTGCCGTTACATCGCCGCCGCATACCCAAGACCGAAAGACCTATCTCCATGCTGTTCACCTTCCTTCTTGTCGTTCAGGGCCTCGTTGCGGCTGCGCTCGTTGGCTCCATCCTGATGCAAAAGTCGGAAGGCGGCGGTCTTGGCGTTGGCGGTTCGTCATCGGGCTTCATGACCGCGCGCGGCCAGGCCGATTTTCTGACGCGTGCGACCGCGATCCTCGCGACGCTGTTCGTTGCGCTCTCGATCACGCTGGCGGCGATTGCCGGCTCGTCCGAGCGCGAAGTGTCGATCGATACCAGCCTCGTCAACGAGTTCGCGCCCGCTGCGCCGGTGCAGCCGGTCGAGCCGGTCCCGTCCGAGGCGCCTAGCGACGACGCGGCACCGATCGCCGAATAAGCCGAAAAAATCACTCCGATGCGATATAGCGGGTTGCCAAACAGGGCGGCCCGACCCTAAGGCTCGACTCCCATGGCGCGGTTCATTTTTATCACCGGCGGCGTGGTTTCCTCGCTCGGCAAAGGTCTTCTTGCAGCATCCTTGGGTGCGCTCCTGCAGGCGCGTGGCTACAAGGCCCGCATTCGCAAATTCGATCCCTATCTGAATGTCGATCCGGGGACGATGAGCCCCTACCAGCACGGCGAAGTCTACGTGACCGATGACGGCGCGGAGACCGATCTCGACCTTGGCCACTACGAACGCTTCACCGGCGTCTCGGCGCGCCAATCGGATAACGTCACATCAGGACGGGTCTATTCGGACATCATCGCTAAGGAGCGGCGCGGCGACTATCTCGGCGCGACGGTGCAGGTCATCCCGCACGTCACCAACGCGATCAAGGAGTTCGCGCTCAACGATATCGACGACCTCGACTTCGTGATCTGCGAAATTGGCGGGACGATCGGCGACATCGAATCTCTGCCCTTCGTCGAAGCGCTACGCCAGCTGTCCAACGATCTGGGCCGTGAGAATGTCGTCTTCGTGCACACGACGCTGGTGCCCTACATTGCGGCTGCCGGCGAGCTTAAGACCAAGCCGACGCAGCACAGCGTGCGAGAGATGACAGGTTACGGCATCCAGCCCGACGTGCTGCTGTGTCGCTCCGAACACCCGATTCCGCCCGAAGAACGCGCCAAGATCGCGCTCTTTTGCAACGTGCCCGAAAGCGCGGTCATCCAGGCGCTCGATGCGCGTTCGATCTACGACGTGCCGCTCGCCTATCATAATGAAGGGCTTGATCGCGAAGTGCTGCGCGCCTTTGGCATCGAGGACGCGCCCGAGCCCGACCTCAAACGCTGGACCGATATCATGGACCGCGTGGACAACCCCGAAGGCGAGGTCACCATCGGCGTGGTCGGCAAATATGTTTCGCTGCCCGATGCTTACAAATCGCTCCGCGAAGCGCTGGTCCATGGCGGCTTTGCCAACAAGGTGAAGGTCAACATCAAGTGGCTCGATGCCGAGATGTTCGAAAGCGAGGACGAAGAACTCGCCGCCAAGCTCGAACCCATGCACGGCATTCTCGTCCCCGGCGGCTTTGGCGAGCGCGGCAGCGAGGGCAAGATCGCCGCGATCAAGTTCGCTCGGACACGCAAGATCCCCTTCTTCGGGATTTGTCTCGGCATGCAGATGGCCTGCATTGAAGCGGCGCGAAACCAGGCGGGCATCGAAGACGCGACCACCACCGAATTCGGCGAAGAAGGCGAACCGATCATCGGTCTCATCACCGAGTGGATGAGCGAAGAAGGCCTGCAGAAGCGCAGCGCGGACGGCGATCTCGGCGGGACGATGCGGCTTGGCGCCTATGACGCCAAGCTATCGCCCAACAGCGCGGTCGCGTCGCAATACGGCACCACAGAGATTAGCGAGCGCCATCGCCACCGCTACGAGGTGAACAAGAATTACATTCCCAAGCTGGAGCAGGGCGGCCTGATCTTTTCCGGCATGAGCCCTGATGGACTGCTGCCCGAAATCGTCGAGCGGCCCGATCATCCCTGGTTTATCGGCGTGCAATTCCACCCCGAGTTGAAAAGCCGCCCCTTCGACCCACATCCCCTGTTCAAGGGTTTCATCGCCGCTGCGCTCGAGCAGTCCCGCCTCGTCTAACGAGAGATTCTATGTCCGACGTGAAACACACCAAGCTCCTCGTCCTCGGTTCCGGTCCCGCCGGCTGGACCGCCGCCATCTATGCCGCCCGCGCCGGCCTCAAGCCCATCGTGGTCGAAGGCATCCAGCCCGGCGGCCAGCTCACCACCACCACCGACGTGGAAAATTATCCCGGCTTCCGCGACGTCATCCAGGGCCCCTGGCTGATGGAGGAAATGAAGGCGCAGGCCGTCCATGTCGGCACCGAAGCGGTGTGGGATCACATCAACGACGTCGACCTGTCGGTCCGCCCGTTCCGTCTCACCGGCGATGGCGGGCAGGTCTACGCCTGCGACACGCTGGTGATCGCCACCGGCGCGCAGGCCAAGTGGCTTGGCTTGCCGAGCGAAGAGCATGCCAAGGGCAAGGGCGCGAGCGCCTGCGCGACCTGCGACGGCTTCTTCTATCGCGGCAAGAAGGTCGCGGTAATCGGCGGCGGCAATACCGCGGTCGAAGAAGCGCTCTACCTCACCAACCACAGCGATGACGTCACGCTGATCCACCGCCGCGATGAACTTCGCGCCGAAAAGATCCTGCAGGACCGCCTGTTCGCCAACGAGAAGATCTCGACGCTGTGGGATCACACGGTCACCGAATTCGTGCTCGGCGGCGATCCCGAAGCGCTGACCGGCCTCAAGGTGAAGAACACCAAGACAGGCGAGGAAAGCATCGTCGGATGCGAAGGCGCCTTCGTCGCCATCGGCCACGCCCCCGCGACGGAACTATTCAAGGGCAAGCTCGAGATTGACGATGACGGCTATCTCGTCGTCGAGCCGGGCACCCCGCGCACCAGCGTGCCGGGCGTCTATGCCTGCGGCGACGTGATGGACAAGCATTACCGTCAGGCCGTGACCGCGGCAGGAACGGGCTGCATGGCCGCGCTGGACGCGGAGAAGTATCTCGCAGAGCTGGAATTCGCCGAAAAGGAAGCGGCGGAGTAGATTTGTGGCGCGTCCAAATAGTTGGAATGGCCTGATGCACGATCTGTGTGTGAATCACGGCCATTGTGGCGGGCGCAAGCACATCAATGACTTTCTGCCCGAAACAGGTCCGCTAGCAGCTAAAGATTTCGCAAGTATGGTGCTTGAGGCCGAAGAAATGGACCTGAGGTATTCGCCTCGTGAGGAAGAACGCCAAATACAGCTCATTTCTGGTTTATTCGAACAGCATCTTGGGGCTCGCACCGTCGATGTCTCGAATATTAAAGGCTATCCGAAACCTTAGGTCCCGCCACTAGGGGTCCTAACCCAGCGCCAACCGACGCGCCATCGCGGTCAGGCGGCCGAAGGTCATGAAGTCCTCGGCTTCCACCGCGTCATCCTCGATCTCGATGCCGAGCCGTTCTTCGAGCGCGGTCAGCAAGTGCGCGACGGCCATCGAATCGAATTCGGGTAGCGCGCCGAACAGTTCGGTATTTTCCTCGAATTCCGCCACGGCGTCGCGTTCGAGGCCGAGCGTTTCGGCGAGCAGGTCCTTGAGCCCCGCGTCGACAATTCCGATGTCGCTGTCGATCAAGTGATGAAAACTCCTGAGTAGAGCCAACGCCCCTAGAAAAAGCTGGGCTTTCGCGCAAGGGCCGGGGGCGCTAGGCGAGGGGGAATGCACCCGCTCGATCACCTCACGACGTTTGGCAAGCCAAAAGCACCCGCGCTCACGGTCAAAGACGACACGCTGACCTATGCCGAATTGGACGCGATGGTCGGGCGGCTGGCGGCGTGGCTGCTGGACCAGGGCTTTGCCAAAGGCGACCGCGTGGCGACGTGGGAACCCAAGACGCTCACCACCTGCCTGATGCCGCTGGCGGCGGCGCGCGCGGGGCTGGTGCATGTGCCGGTCAATCCCGCGCTCAAGGCCGCGCAGATGCAGGGCATCGTCGAGGATTGCGAGGCGACGATGGTCTCGCCGCGCGGCGCGCCTGACGGCTGGGCAGGGCGCTGGCTCAATGTCGATCCGGCGGCGCTGGAAGTCGATCCGCTCCCGCCGTCCAATCATGACCCCAAAACCCTTGTGGCGCTGCTCTACACCTCCGGCTCCACCGGCAAACCCAAGGGCGTCATGCTGAGCCACGCCAACCTGGCCTACGGCGCCGATGCAGTCGCGGATTATACGAATATCACGCCCGAAACGCGCAATCTCGCCGTGATGCCGCTGGCCTTCGATTACGGCCAGAACCAGCTGCTCGCGACATGGCGTGGGGGCGGGCAAGTCATTGCTTTCGACTATCTTTTGCCCAATGACGTCAAGAAGTCAGTGGCTAGGCACAAGATCACCTATCTCGCCGGCATCCCGCCGCTCTGGCACCAGCTCGTCCGCCTCGACTGGTCGGGCGGGGAGGGGGCTAGCCTCGCCACGCTCACCAACACCGGCGGCGCGATGACCGAGGCGCTGCTGGGCAAATTGCGCGGCGCGTTCGGCGATCTCGACATCCACCTGATGTACGGCCTTACCGAAGCCTTTCGCGCCGCCAGTCTCGACCCCGCGCACGCCGATACGCACCCCACCAGCGTCGGCAAGGCAATCCCGCATAGCGAGCTGATGGTCGTGCGCGAGGATGGGCGCGCCTGCGATCCCGGCGAGGAAGGCGAGCTGGTGCAGGCCGGCCCGCTGGTCTCGCAAGGCTACTGGAATATGCCCGAGAAGACCGCCGCCCGCTTCCGCCCCGCCCCCGCGCACAGCGACTATGGCGGCACCGCGGTGTGGTCGGGCGACCGCTTTGTGCGCGATGAAGAGGGGCTGTTGCACTTCCGTGCGCGCGCGGACGCGATGATCAAGGTCTCCGGCAATCGCATCAGCCCCGATGAAATCACGCGCGTTGCAGAGCAGATAGACGAAGTGCACGAGGCCGCTGTCACCACCGAACCCGATGAAGCCTTGGGCGCGGCGATCGTGCTGCATCTTGCCGGCAAGGGTGACGACGCCGCCATCTTACGCCATTTCCGCCTGAATGCGCCGAGCTGGTTCATGCCGCAGCGCATCATGTGGCATGAAAGCCTTCCGCGCACCGTGACAGGCAAGACCGATCGCAACAAGCTGGCGGAGATGGCAACATGAAACCGATGGGCCCGATCCCGCCTTTCTTCGAGGCTGGCAGCGACGGTGAACTCGTCATCGCCGGCAAACCCGCAAGCGCCTGGCTCGACGAGGCTGACGCGCCTGCATTCGTGTATGACAAGGCCATCATCGAAGCGAAGGTCGCAGAATTTCGCGCCGCCATGCCGGATCGCGTGGCGCTGCATTATGCCGTAAAAGCAAATTCTTACGGGCCACTGCTCGAACATATGGCGAAGAAGGTCGACGGGTTCGACTTGGCTTCGCGCGGGGAGCTGGAACGCGTCGACGGACTCGACTTGCCGCTCAGCATAGCTGGGCCTGGCAAGAGCGACGCCGACATCGCGGCTGCGCTGCAGAAGGGCGTGACCATTCACCTCGAAAGCGAGGGCGAGGCCGATCGCGCGCTTGCCGTGGCGGAAGCGCAAGGCACTACCCCCAGGCTCGCTATCCGCATCAACCCGCCCTTCATCCTCAAGGGTGCGGGCATGAAGATGGGCGGGCTGGCCAGCCAGTTCGGCATCGATGCGGAGCGCGTCGGACCGCTCGCGCTCCGCCTCGTCGATGCCGGGGCCGATTTCCAAGGATATCATCTTTACGCCGGATCGCAGTCATTATCGGCGGAAGCCATTGCGGAAAGCCAGCTCGCCACCATTGACCTGACCGAAAAACTCGTTGCGGAAACCGGTATCGTGCCTAGGGAAGTCAACTTGGGCGGCGGCTTTGGCATCCCTTACTTTGCGAATGAAAAACCGCTTGATATCAGCGTAATCGGCGACGCCATTGGTAAACGATTGCAGGATCGGCCGGCGCTTTCCGAGACGAAGTTCATCCTAGAACTCGGTCGTTGGCTGGTGGGAGAGGCGGGGGTCTACCTCACCCGCGTGCTCGATCGTAAGCAAAGCCACGGCGAGACCTTCCTGACGACCGATGGCGGCATGCACCACGTGCTCGCTGCATCGGGCAATCTCGGCCAGTTCCTACGCCGCAACTACCCGATCACTAATGCCTCGCGCTTTGCCGACGAACCCACGCTGGAAGCCAGCGTTGTCGGGCGGTTGTGCACGCCGCTTGACCTGCTCGGGGACGAGGTGATGCTGGCGGATACGCAGGTCGGTGACGTCATCGCTTTGTTTTGCCAGGGGGCCTACGGGCTCACGGCAAGCCCCAACGACTTCCTGTCGCAACCAAAGGCGCGCGAGCATCTAGCCTAGTCCTCGTAGACAGCTTTCACGAAATAGAGGCCCTCTGGCGGCGCGTTGAGGCCCAGCGCCTGGCGATCCCTCGCTTCCAGCGCCTCTTTCACCTGTTCGGGCGTCCACTGGCCCCGGCCGACGAGGCTGAGCGTACCCACCATCGAGCGGACCTGGTGGTGCAGAAAGCTGCGCGCCGCCGCGCGGATTTGGATTTCATCGCCCTCGCGCTGGACGGTGAGGATATCGAGCGTCTTTTCGGGGCTCTTCGCCTGGCAGTTCACCGAGCGAAAGGTCGTGAAGTCGTGGCGTCCCTCGAGATAGGTCGCGGCGCGCGCCATGGCGTCGACGTCCAGATCTTGCGGGATATGCCAGACGCGGTTGCGCAGCAGCGTCGGGGGCGCTCGTCGATTGAGGATTCGATATAAATAACGCCGTCCAACACACGAAAAACGCGCGTGAAATTCCTCGTCGACCGGTTCGGCAGATACGATGGCAACCGGATCGGGGCGAAGGAGCGCGTTGAGCCCTTCGCGCAGCTGGTGGCCGTCCAGTTGCTTCTCGATATCGGCGTGCGCCGTCATCGCCAGCGCATGCACGCCGCTATCGGTACGACCCGCGCAGTGAAGGCGCGCTTCTTCGCCCGTCATCCGCTCGATCGCTTCTTCGATCGCCTGCTGGACCGACGGGCCGTGCTCCTGTCGCTGCCACCCCATGAAGGGCGTGCCATCGAATTCGACCGTAAGGCGCCAGCGCGTCATGACAGGATTGTGCCGGGCTCAATAGCGAAGCCGCGCAGAAGGTCTTCGGTGCTACACGCTGCTTTGCCCGCGCGCTGCACACGCGTGATGCGCAGCGCATCGATCCCGCATCCGACGGTCAACTGGTCATCGAGGACTTCGCCCGCCTGCCCGGCGCCCTTGTTCTTGCAGCATTCGGCGGCGAGGATCTTCAGCCGTTCACCCTTGGCGGTCGTCCAGGCACCCGGCCATGGCGCCAAGCCCTGGATATGGCGCTGCAATTCGCGGGCATCGCGGTACCAGTCGATGCGGGCCTCCTCCTTGTCGATCTTGTGAGCATAGGTGACGCCGCTTTCAGCTTGTTCACGCGGTGTGTGCGCCTCGGGATCGGACAGGTATTCGACAATCAGCCTGCCACCCATATCGGCAAGTTCTTCAGTAAGTTCTCCGGTATTCTTGTCACCGATTGGCGTCGATCCTTCGAGAAGCATGGGGCCTGTATCCAGCCCTGCTTCCATCTGCATGATCGTCACGCCCGTTTCCTTGTCACCCGCCATGATAGCGCGGTGGACGGGCGCTGCACCCCGCCAGCGCGGCAGCAGCGATGCGTGGACGTTGATGCAACCCAGGCGCGGGGCATCGAGGATCGCTTGCGGGAGTATCAGGCCGTAGGCGGCAACGACCGCAACATCGGCGTCCAGCGCTGCGAAGTCTTGCTGCGCGGTCGTGTCCTTGAGCGACTTGGGCGTGCGCACCTCGATGCCGAGCTCTCGTGCCCGTTTTTCGATAGGCGTCGGTTGGAGCTTCTTGCCGCGGCCGGCGGGGCGGGGCGGCTGCGAATAAGCGGCGATGACCTCATGCCCTGCCTCGACGAGAGCATCGAGCGTTGGCACGGCAAATTCGGGGCTTCCCATCATGATGACACGCATGACGCGCCCTATGGCGGAAATCGGCGCGAATTCCTATGTGCTTTTCATGGCTTCTTCCGAACTCGAGGCGCTGACGCAGGCGCTATCCCGTTTGCCTGGGCTTGGACCGCGCTCGGCGCGGCGCGCGGTGCTGCATCTCATCAAGAAGCGCGATGGGGTGCTCGAGCCGCTGCTTACCGCGCTCGCCGAGGTTTCGGAGCAGCTGTCGACCTGTTCGATCTGCGGCAATGTCGATACCAGCGATCCGTGCGGCGTGTGCAAAGACCCGAAGCGCGACGATCGGCTGCTGTGCGTCGTCGAGGAAGTCTCCGACCTGTGGGCACTGAACAGATCGCGGCTGTTCCCGGGGCGTTTCCACGTGCTCGGCGGGCGATTGAGCGCGCTCGACGGGGTGAGGCCCGAAGATCTGTCGATCGAGGCGTTGCTGAACCGCGTGGAGGCGGGCGGCATCGACGAGGTGGTGCTGGCAATGAACGCCACGCTCGAGGGGCAGACGACCGCGCATTATCTCTCGGAAAGGCTTGAGAAATTCCCAGTGCGCCTGACACAGCTTGCTCACGGATTGCCGGTGGGGGGCGAGCTCGATTATCTCGATGAAGGTACGCTGGCGCAGGCGCTCAGGGCGCGTCGCCCGGTAGGTTGAATCGCGGGGCCCGAGCGCCTAAATGGCGCGCATGGCCATTTTGAAGATCTACGAGACCCCGGACGATGTCCTGCGGCAAATCAGCAAGCCCGTCGAAGAAGTGACGGACTGGCACCGCCAGCTTATCAAGGACATGTTCGAAACGATGTACGCCGCGCCGGGCATCGGGCTTGCCGCGGTGCAGGTGGGTGAGCCCATCCGCCTGCTCGTAATCGACCTTCAGGAGCCCGAAAATCCGGACGATCCCGAAAGCAAGGTCATCAAGGACCCCAGGGTCTTCATCAATCCCGAAATCCTCGAGACGTCCGATCACGAGGTGCCCTATACCGAAGGCTGCCTGTCGGTCCCCGACCAGTATGCCGACGTCATGCGCCCCGATCGCATCAAGGCGCGCTGGCTCGACGAAAATGGCGAGCAGCACGAAAAGGAAATCGACGGGCTACTCGCGGTCTGCCTGCAGCACGAGATGGATCATCTCGAAGGCGTGCTCTTCATCGACCACCTGTCGAAGCTCAAGCGCGATATGGTGCTCAAGAAGCTGGCCAAGCAGCGCCGCAAGGCGGCTTAAGGTGTAATCGTCGCTGCCGCGTTGCGGCAATCCTCAGCGCACTCGCGGCAGATCTGCGCGCACAGCTTGCAATGTTCGTGATCGTGCTTCTCGCATTCGCTGGCGCAGGCATCGCAAATGCGTGCGCATAGCTCGAGGACGTCTTTCAGCACGGCTTCGTTGTCGCCCGAGCGGCGTGCCCCGATGCGCGATGTGGCTTCGCAAATGTCGCTGCAATCCGAACAGGTGCGGATGCACTGGGTCATGTCCATGTCCTCGGCGAGGCAGGCATCGGCGCAGCTCATGCACATTTTCGCGCAATACATGGCGTGATGGACAGCATCGGCCAGAGGCTGGTTCTGATGGCCGTCGACGTCGGGGTGCAGGCTGATCATCTTGCGAATGGACATGAAATTTCTCCCTCTTTGGAAGGTGAGCGCTTGGGGGCCGCGCCGGTTCCCTTTGGCAAGAACCTGTCAATCTTTTGGCTGTAGGCTCCTTTGCCATACGCAAGATTGGGGAGCGTAAACATGGATCCGATGATGACCATCGTACTGGTGGTAGCGGTATTGACGGTGGGCTTGGGTGCAGGCTTTTTCGCCGCGACTAAGGCGCACGAAAAAGGCGTGCAGGGCTACAAGGACGAAGCTGATTTCCAGCGCGCCCGCGGGTCCGACAAGGAACGCGAACTGGCCGCCGCAAACGAGCGGGCGGCGCGCGCCGACGAACTCAAGAAGATGCTCGAAGCGGTCACGGCAGAACGCGATGCAGCGCTGCGCGATAAGGCGGCGATGGAAGCCGACGAGCGCAATTTCGAAAAACGCATGCGCGACGTCGAAAATATGCGCAAGGATCTTGCGGTGCTGTTCCAGGATGTCGGCGACAAGATGCTCGACCGCGCGCAGGAGCAGTTTCTCGCCCGCTGCCGCGATTTCTTCGCTGCCAACGGCGTACGCACGGCACAGGCGCATCCCGAGACGACAACCACGGCTATGACGGCGCCCGAAACGAAGCCTGAGGTCGCAGCGACGACCCCGCCTGAGGTGCATAGTGATCCCGAGCCTGTCGCCGCCCCGGCACCTGCACCGGCGCCAAATTTCGATCCATCGACAGTGCCGGCCCTGGATGAAGTCGGCGAGCCAATCGACGAGTCAGCAGAAGCGCAGGCCGCGGCCGAAGACGAAGGTGGAGACCCCGATCACCAGCTACCGCATCACCAGCACTTCGCGTCGGGCGGCTACGGCTTCTAACGCAAAAAATAGTTCCCGTTTCGTTCGCCTGCCCTTAGGGTAGGCGAATGGACGTGAATATACTGGTTGGATTGATCATCGGCGCCGTAATCGGCGGTGTAATCGGCTTTCTCATCGCGAAGCTACAATCGGGCAAAAGCGAGGCGCAGGTCGAGAATTTGCGGATGCAGCTCGATAGCGTGCGCGAAGAGCGGGACGAGGCGCGCACGCGCATCGATGCAGCGCAAGACGAACTCGCAGCGCTCAAGGCTGAAAAGGCGACATTCGACCAAAGGCTCAAGGATTTTCACGAGCAGAAAGACGCGCAGCTCAACCAGTTTCGCGAAGCGGCCGACCGGTTGCTCGACAAGGCGCAAAAGGATTTTCTCGAGAAAGCCGGTGCGCGGTTCAGCGAGGCCGACCAGAAATCGGAGGCGCAGCTCAAGGGGCTGGTCGATCCGATCCAGAAATTGCTCGCCGAACAGAAGGCCAAGATCGACGCGGTCGAGAAGGACCGGGTAAGCGCCTATTCGGGGCTCAAGGCCGTCGTCGACGAGGTCAAGAGAGGGCAGGGGCAGGTGCGCGATGAAACGCGCAATCTCGTCAATGCGCTGCGTTCATCGCCCAAGGCGCGGGGACGATGGGGTGAAAAGACGCTCGAAAACGTGCTGCAGCAGGCAGGGCTTTCGGAACATATCGATTACCTTACCGAGGTGTCGGTCGATGGCGAAGATGGCCGACTGCGGCCTGACGCGGTGGTCAATCTTCCCGGCGGGCGCAAGCTGGTGATCGACGCCAAGTGCTCGCTCAATGCCTATCTGGACGCAACCGACGAGGTCGATGACGACGCGCGCGATCGCTATCTGTCACAGCATCTCGCCTCGATGAAAAACCACGCCCAGCAACTTGGGTCGAAAAGCTACTGGGCGCAATTCGACGACGCGGCCGATTATGTGGTGATGTTCGTTCCGGGCGAACATTTTCTCACGGCCGCTCTCGAAAAGGACTCGGGCCTTTGGGATTGGGCGTTCGAAAAGAAAGTGCTGCTCGCGACCCCCACGAACCTTGTTGCCATCGCTCGAACCGTAGCCAGCGTATGGAACCAGGAACGCCTCAAGGAGAATGCCAAGGACATCGAAGCGCTTGGCAAGGAATTGCATAGCCGGATCGCCACGATGGCCGATCATGTCCTCAAGATGGGCACCCACTTGTCGCGCGCCAATGACAGTTACAACAAGATGGTGGGCAGCATGGAAAGCCAGGTGTTCACGCAAGCGCGGCGGTTCGAGGAGCTTGGGTCGGGGAGCGCGAAGGAAATCGCGGAACCGGGGGTGGTCGAAGCGAGTCCGCGGCCACTAACCAAATTGTCGCCGCCGCCAAAAGGCGCCAATGATGGCGAAGACGCGGCCTAGTAGGTTTTGACCGCCGTCATTGTTCGCCGCGCTCGTCCGTGGTTTCGAAGAAGCGCAGGGGCGCACCGCAGCCGCGCCATACCTGCGTCCCGATTTCGACGGTGACCGTATCGGGATAGGTGCGATCGCTCATGCCGTCGCTGCACCTGCGATCGATGACCGTCGCGCGAATGCGTTGGCCTTGGTACACGTCTCCAAGGCGCGGATCGGGCGTGAAGGCAAAGTTGCTCTCCGAAGCGGCATAGCCGTCGGCATTGCGGAAGCTCATTCGACCATCGGAGATGTCGAGCGACCAGAAAGGTTCGTTGCCGATAGCGCGATACGCGCCGTCCATGACGCTGTCGGGCCCGTCATAGGGGTCTTCATCATACGCATTGGTCATGCAGGCGGTGAGCGCGAGCGGCGCGAGGAGGGCAAGTTTCTTCATGCCGCCGAAACGATTGTCGGCGTTTAGCGGTTCCGCCAGCTCGCGCGGATCTGGAAAGCCGTGACCGCCGTGGCCACTGCTGCATTGAGGCTATCCGCCCGCCCCGTCATCGGTATTTTCACGAGCAGGTCGCATTCGGCCTCATAGGCCTCGGGCAAACCTTGGCTCTCATTGCCGACCAGCAGGAAACAGGGCGCGGCATAGGGCGCGTCGAGATAGTCATGATCGGTCTGCAGGCTGGTCCCCACCAGTTGGCCGGGGCCGCTGCGTAGCCAGGGCAGGAATTCTTTCCAACTGCCCAGCGCGATCTGGCTCGTGAAGAGGGCGCCCATCGACGCGCGCACCGCCTCCACGCTGAAGGGGTCGGCGCTATCGTCGACCAGGATCAAGCCGCCCGCGCCGACCGCATCGGCGGTGCGCAGCATGGTGCCGATATTGCCGGGATCGCGGATGCGCTCGCCGACGAACCAGATATCGGCCTTATTCCGGTCGATCGCGGCGAGGTTGGTGTCCGGCTGCTTGTAGGCGGCGACAAGACCCTGCGGATTATCTTTGCCCGTCATCTTGGTGAGGATGTCGGGCGTCGTGAGAATGGCATCGCCGCCGGTCGCTTCGGTTGCTGCGATGATTTCGGCCGCGAGCGGGTGCTCGGCACCTTTGGGCGCAAAAGCGATCAGTTCGGGGAGGCGGCCTTCATCGCGCGCTTCCGCGATGATGCGAAGCCCCTCCGCGAGAAACAACCCTTCCGCACGGCGCGCCTTCTTGTCGCGCAGCGCCCGGATGCGCTTGACGGTATCGTTGGAAAAAGAGGTGACTTCGCGGGGCATGACGGCGTCTTAGTGATCGCTTCGCCATTCGACCATCCCCCGGATGGCCGCAGTGGCTCAGTCCTCCCCGAACCTGTCCTCGAACAGTCGCAAGAGCTGCCGCAATTGCGGGACGGGCTCGTCGCCCGTCACGTGCAGCGTCACCTTATCGCCCTTGGCAGCGCCCAGCATCATAATGCCCATGATCGACGTGCCGGGGACACGATTACCATCCTTCTCGACCTCGATCGTATAGTCCTCGCCGATCTCGTGCACGAGATTGACGAGCTTGGCGCTCGCCCGGGCGTGAAGCCCGCGACGATTGGTAACTTTGACAGTCTTTGCTTTGTGCGCGCTCAAGCTGCAGCCTCGCCCAATACTTCAGAAGCCACCGAGATATATTTGCGACCGGCTTCGCGCGCGGCCGCGACGGCCTCGTGGACGCCCATCGATTTTCGTGCACCCTCAAGACGGATGAGCATGGGAAGGTTTATCCCGGCAATGACTTCGATGTCGTCGCCTTCCATAAGGCTGATGGCGAGATTGGACGGGGTGCCCCCGAACAGGTCGGTGAGGATGATGACGCCTTCGCCTTTGTCGACAGCCTTGATCGCGGTCGCGATATCGGCACGGCGGGCTTCCATGTCGTCATCGGGGCCGATGCAAACACCTTCGATTGCATCTTGCGGGCCAACCACATGTTCCATCGCGGTGATGAACTCGGTCGCAAGCTGACCGTGGGTGACCAAAACCAATCCGATCATAAGATATTATCCGTCAATCCATCCATTCCTGCGCCGGGCATCGACTCGATGCTATCACTCGGCGCCGATTTCAAATCGCGATGGCGGACATTGACCGTCAGTCCCGATTTTTGCAGCCTTTCAGCCATTTCCGCGGCGGCTGCAACCGAACGGTGGCGTCCGCCGGTACAGCCGAATGCCACCGTTAGGTAATGTTTTCCGGCGGCGCCATAGCGCGGAATGAGGTCCAAGACCAACTCCTCTATTCGGTCAAGGGTTTGTGACCATGCCGGATCTTTGCTGACATGCGCCTGAACCGGCGCGTCGAGTCCGGTTAACGGTCGGAGTTCCTCGACCCAATGCGGGTTATCAATGAAGCGCATGTCAAACATCAGGTCCGCCGTGCGCGAAGCGCCGCGCGCAAAACCGAAGCTGCCGATGGTGACGACGGGATCGGTATTGGCGCTGGCGTAGCGGCGTTTCAGCTCGTCACGCAGCTCTGCGGGTTTCATGTCGGTCGTGTCGATAATCTGGTCGGCCGCCTGCCTGAGCGGCGCGGTCAACGTGCGTTCAAGCGCAATGCCGTCTTCGGCAGGACGATCCTGCGCCATGGGATGCCGCCGCCGCGTCTCGTCATAGCGACGAATGAGTTCGGTGCCGGCACAGTCCAGGTAAAGGATTTCCGGCGTCACCCCCGCAAGGCTCGCGATCTTGCCGACCAGCTTGTCCGGATTGAACCCGCGCGAGCGGACATCCATGCCAACTGCCATCGGGCTGATATCGTCGCCGCGAAAATCGGTACCCGACACGTAGCGCTTCAGCAGCCCCAGCGGCAGGTTGTCGACCACGTCCCATCCCCAATCCTCGAGCGCATCGAGAACCGAGCTTTTGCCGGCGCCCGACATTCCGGTGACGAGGAGGAAGCGGGGCGTCGCCATAGCGCTAAAACTGGAGCCCGATTTTATCGAGCGCGATCCTGGTTTTGGCCGCCGCCGAAGCGTCGCTGGCCACCAGCGCGATGCGCGGCAGCGATATACCGAGGATGGTCATGCGATCGTCCTCGTCGGGCATACGCAGCGGCTTTTCCGACAAGTCGACGAACAAGGCGACGGGCATATCGGGGCGGTGCGCGAGTTCGATGATGCCGAGGCCGCGGACCTCCATCTTTCCCGCAATCGACGGCGGCGGTGCCGCGATCAACTGTTCGTCCTTAACCGAAAGGAGGACCTGGTCATCGCTGACAAGCTCGAAATCGCTGTCGATCAGTCGCAGTGCCAGGTCGGACTTGCCCGAGCCTGACGGACCCGAAAGCAGCAAAGCGCGTCCACCGCGTCCTACGCATGTCGCGTGCATCAGTTCGGTGGACAGTCGCGTCATTCGCTCCCCCAGGCGGGCAGGCGCAATGCGAAAATGGCGCCCGGCTTTCCGTCGGTGCGATCCATGATCCCGATCCGACCTTCATGGGCTTTCACGATGGCGGCAGCGATAGCAAGCCCAAGCCCGGAGTGACGTCCGAAGT
This sequence comes from Sphingomicrobium marinum, assembly GCF_026157105.1. Classification (GTDB taxonomy): domain Bacteria; phylum Pseudomonadota; class Alphaproteobacteria; order Sphingomonadales; family Sphingomonadaceae; genus Sphingomicrobium; species Sphingomicrobium marinum. Next base: position 1,467,834 of record NZ_JANPVQ010000001.1, on the reverse strand, counting down.
CTTCCGTTTCGGGACGGCGTGAATGAAAACGCTTGAAAATCGCCTCGCGCTCGTCGTCCGGGACCCCGGGCCCCTCGTCGGCAACCGCAACCCGGATTTCGTTGCCGATGCGTTTCACTTCCACGCTGACCTCACTTTTGGGCGGCGCAAAGGAAAGCGCGTTGTCGATGAGGTTGTCGATCACGCGGGCAAGACGACTCTCGTCGCCGGCCACCATCAGCGAGCCCGCCTCGGGACGGTTGCAGGTCAGTGTGATGTCGCCAAGTCCGCGCCGCTCCTGCCAGCTTGCCACCATCTGGCAGGCGATCATGCCCAAATCGACTTTCTCGAACTGCGCACGCGCCATGTCGGCATCGGTGCGCGCCGCCTCGGCGATGTCGCCGACCAGTCGATCGAGCCGCACGACATCCTGCCGCACAACGTCGAGCAACTGCTTACGCAAGGCCGGATCCTCGATATTGTCGAGACCGTCGACAGCGCTTCGCAGCGAGGCGAGGGGGTTCTTGAGTTCGTGCGCCACGTCGGCGGCAAAGGCGTCCATCTGGTCGATCCGCGCCGAGAGCGACTGGCTCATGTCGCTGATCGATCTTGCCAGCTGGCCGATTTCGTCGCGGCGCGAAGGCAGACGCGGCACCTTGACCTCGCGTGCGCGGCCTAGCCGGACGCGGTGCGCTGCGACCGCGATATGCCGCAGGGGCCGGGCAATGGTGCGGGCGAGGAAGAGGCTGAGCAGGACCGAAAGGATCGTTGCCGCGAGCAAGGCCAACGCCAGGCTGGCGCGCTCACGGCGAACGATGTCGGTGTAGTCACGATCGTTGATCGTCGCCAGGACAACAGTGTCATCGTTGGTCCGCGCCGCCGCCGAGAAGACTGGGGTGCGTTCGGGCGCCTCGCGTTCGTAAGTCGCGATTCCGCTTTCGCGCGATGCCGCGATTTCGGGCCACGATGCCGCCACGTCCTCTTCAGGCTCGGCGAAGCGCTCGATCGGATCGGCCCCAACGACAGCATTGAAGGCGCGGTCGATGATGCGTGCGGCGTCGAGCGTCCAGGGTTGTTCGGCAGGATCGCGCAGCCGGTACGTCGGCCCCACCACGTTCCAGCTATCCGCCAGTTTCTCGCCGTCTGGCCCGTACAGTCTTAGCCGGGTCCCGTTGGCGGCGCCAATCGCGGCCAGCAGCGACTCGCGCTCTTCTTCGGGAACGCGAACGCTTGCCTCGGCCGCCGATTGCGCCTTGTTGGCCAGTTGGCCGACGCGTTCGTCGCGCAGCTGATTTCGATAAGTGTCGAGCCAGATCACGGTCAGCGCGAGCGTGAGGAGCGTGAACAGGTTGAGCGCCAGGATACGGTGGACAAGGGTGAAGCGCCGCGACCATCGCAGCTTGCCCACGTCCTCGTCTGTCCGGCGCGGGTTCATTCTTCGCCGAAGCGGTAGCCGACGCCGTACAGCGTCTCGATCATGTCGAAGTCGCCATCGACGGCGCGAAACTTCTTGCGGATGCGCTTGATATGACTGTCGATCGTACGATCATCGACGTAAACATCATCCTTGTAGGCAACATCGAGCAGCTGGTTGCGCGACTTCACGACGCCGGGACGCTGCGCGAGGGCTTCGAGGATCATGAATTCTGTGACTGTCAGGGTGACGTTTTTGTCATCCCATTTGATGCGGTGACGCGCGGGATCCATCGACAGCCGACCGCGCTCCAGCAGGGGCACGCGTTCTTCCTCCTCATCGCCATTGCTGCGTTCGGCGGCGAGCTTCTGTCGGCGCAGGATCGCCTTGATGCGCGCGATCAGGAGGCGCTGCGAAAAGGGCTTGGTGATATAATCGTCGGCGCCCATCGCCAGCCCCAGCGCTTCGTCGGTCTCCTCATCCTTCGAGGTAAGGAAAATGACGGGCAACGTGCCGAGCGCGCCGCCGGCCTCGCGGACTTTTTCGAGCAACTGGAGGCCATCCATGCCCGGCATCTTGATATCGAAGACCGCAAGGTCGGGCGCATTGTCCCGCAGCGCTTTCAAGGCCGAATCACCGTCGCTGTAGACGCGGGTGACGAACCCTTCGGCTTGCAAGGCGATCGACACGGAGGTCAGGATATTGCGGTCGTCATCGACCAACGCGATCGTGTCGCTCAACGCTTTTCCTCTTGGTTCAGGCCCAAACGGTGTAGCCGCACGGCAGTTTGTTTAGCAAGAATGCGACATGCTTTTGACGAGGGTGTGGGGCCTCGCTATAGCCCGCTCATGCATACGTATGCTCCGCCTGCCTTTGCCAATGGGCCGTCGGAGTACGGACAATCGAAAGGAATTTTGCGTGACCGAGCGGACGCCTGCCTATGGTCTGGACCAGCAGGGCATCTCCACTTCTGCCGACATCCACTGGAATCTTGAACGCGCGCCGTTGGTGGAAACCGCCATCCAGCGCGGCGAGGGCCAGCTGGCCAAGCACGGCCCGATCGTCGTCAAGACCGGCAAGCACACCGGTCGCAGCGCTAAAGACAAGTTCACCGTCAAGGACAGCGTGAGCGAGAACACCGTATGGTGGGGCAAGACCAACGTTCCCATGTCCGAAGAGCATTTCGCCAATCTGCGCGCCGATTTCATGGACGCGCTGAAGGACAAGGACACGCTGTTCGTCGCCGATCTTTATGGCGGATCGCAGCCCGAACATCGCGTCAAGGTTCGCGTGGTCAACGAATATGCGTGGCATAACCTGTTCATCCGCACGATGCTGGTGCGTCCCGACGCCGCGGATCTCGCGGGCTTCATGCCCGAATATACGATCATCGACCTGCCCAGCTTCCGCGCCGATCGCGAGCGTCATGGCACGCGCAGCGAAACCGTGATCGCTGTTTCGCTCAAGGAAAAGCTGATCCTGATCGGCGGTACCGAATATGGCGGCGAGATGAAGAAGTCGGTCTTCGGTCTCCTCAATTTCCTGCTTCCGGAAAAGGGCATTATGCCGATGCACTGTTCGGCCAATATCGGAAAGGATGGCGACACCGCGATCTTCTTCGGACTGTCGGGCACCGGCAAGACGACGCTTTCGGCCGATCCCAATCGCACGCTCATCGGCGATGACGAGCATGGCTGGTCGGACAGCGCAGTCTTCAACTTCGAAGGCGGTTGCTACGCCAAGATGATCCGCCTGTCGGAAGAAGCCGAGCCTGAGATCTACGGGACCACCCGCAAGTTCGGCACCATCCTAGAAAACGTCGTGATGGACCCGGTAACGCGCGAGCTCGACTTCGACGATGCGTCACTCGCCGAAAACAGCCGCGGCGCCTATCCGATCGATTATATTCCGAACACCTCTGAGGATAATCTGGGCCCCGTGCCCAAGACGATCATCATGCTGACCGCCGATGCCTTTGGCGTGCTGCCGCCGATTGCGCGGCTGACGCCCGACCAGGCGATGTATCATTTCCTGTCCGGTTACACCGCCAAGGTCGCGGGTACCGAGATCGGCGTGACCGAGCCCGAAGCCACTTTCTCGACCTGTTTCGGCGCGCCCTTCATGCCGCGCCATCCGACGGTCTACGGCAATCTGCTCAAGGAGCGTATCGCCAAGGGCGGCGTGACCGTATGGCTGGTCAACACGGGTTGGACCGGCGGCAAGTATGGCGTTGGCCACCGCATGCCGATCAGGGCGACCCGCGCGCTGCTCAACGCCGCGCTCGACGGCAGTCTCAACGATGTCGAATTCCGCAAGGATCCGAACTTTGGCTTCGAAGTTCCGGTATCGGTCCCCGACGTCGATGACAGCATTCTCGAACCGCGCGAGACGTGGGACGACAAGGATGCCTACGACGCCACGGCGGCCAAGCTGGTCGACCTGTTCAATGAGAATTTCGCGATTTTTGCGGATCACGTGGACCAGGGGGTGCGCGAAGCCGGCCCCGTAGGCCAACCCGCAAACGCGTAACCGGTCGGTCATCGGCCGGGGCTTAGGAGAGGACCCGGTCGATGACCACCTACCCCGTAAGACTATTCGAGCGCGACGAGGACATCGTCCATCTGGGCGAGGGATTGCTCGCGTGCAGCCTGACGCGGCCGGAATGGACGCACGAAGCGCACCTGGGGGCGACGGCCTACCTGCTTTTGCGGCGACCGGACGTCGATCTCGATGAGGAAATGCCGGGCCTGATCCGGCGCTTCAACGAAAGCGTCGGGGGCATCAACGACGACACGCAGGGCTACCACGATACGGTCACCATGGCCTATCTCGCAGGCGTGCGTGCGTTTCTGGCAAAGCGACCAAAAGAAGAGGCGCTCACGACCTGCGTGAACGCCCTTCTCATGTCGCCCGTCGGCCGGCGCGACTGGCCCTTGCAATTCTATTCGAAGGACCGGCTCTTCTCGGTCGAGGCGCGGCGCAGCTTCATTGCGCCGGACCTCAAACCGCTGCCGTGAGCTACATCAGTTCCTTGGGCACCCGGCCACCGTTTTCGGCGAGTTCCTGCATCACTCGCTTGTGGAGCCAAATATTGTCTTCCGCCGTGCCGGAATAGTCGGTGCGGCCCATTTCCTGGGCGAGTTCCTTGCGATTTTCGTAGCTGGGATCGAGGTTGACCAGCTTCATCAGGTCGACGATCGAGGTGCGCCAGTTGAGTTCTTGCTCGACACCCTTCGAGCGCATTTCGAGAACATTCTCGATGTCGACTATCTGCGGAGCGAGCGTGACATCGCCGTCCTTGTCGCGCGTGATGGGTGTGGGATTGGCTTTCGGTGCGTCTTGCGCTTCCGCTTTACGACCGAAAATCGCGTCCTTGATCTTGCTGAATATGCCCATAGTGCTTTCTCCTGTTGTGGCGCGGCGGAGGAATATTTCAGCTCTCCGGGCGCACGGGTTCAGGAGTTCAACGCACGAACCTGTCGATTGGTGGCACAGTCAGCCGCACTGCCGCTCGCTTCAGCGCGGCGGCAGGGCGTCGGGCCGTTCGACAATCAGGCGATTGCCGCGCACGCCTGTAACGATCAGTCGTTCGCCTTCGCTGGCATTGAAATCGCCGCTTGCTGTCCACTCCCCATCGCCAAGCTTCACGCGCCCATCACCGTCGACGATGGCGCGCGTGACCGTGACTTTGCGACCGATCAGTTGGCGCGAACGCTCGTTGAGCGTGCCGTCATCCTCGCTGACGACCGGACGGGCATAGATGCGCTTTCCGACGAGCACAGATACCACGCTGTAGATCGCGAACAGACCGAGCTGTGCCGGCATGCCGAGATCGAAGATCAGCGTAAAAGCGCCGGTGGCGATGGCGGCGGCACCAAGAAAGACGAGGAACACGCCCGGCGCCATGAGTTCGAGCGCCAATAGCAGCAGGCCGCCGACCAGCCACCATCCGCCCGGTGGAAGCGAGTCGAGGCCGCCCATTATTCCTTGTCTCCGCGCACTCGTGGAACGCGGCGCGGCGTGGGTTCGCTACCGACCGCGCTGGCCTTGACCACGTGGTCGCCAAGCGCCTCCTTGGCGATCTCGCCGATCCCGCCGAGCGAGCCAATGAGCTGCGTGGCTTCGACCGGGAACAGGATGGTCTTGGCGTTGGGGGAGCTGGCAAATTTGCTGATCGCTTCGACATATTTCTGGGCGACGAAGTAGTTGATCGCCTGTGCATCGCCCTGGGCGATCGCGTTGGATACGAGTTCGGTCGCCTTGGCCTCTGCCTCGGCAAGGCGGATGCGGGCTTCTGCTTCGGCGAAGGCGGCTTCGCGTTCGCCTTCGGCCTCAAGGATCTGCCCCTGCTTTTCGCCCTCGGCACGCAGAATTTCGCTTTGGCGGTCACCTTCGGCCTCGAGAATGGCGGCGCGTTTTTCGCGCTCGGCCTTCATCTGCCGCGTCATTGCGTTGACGATATCGGAGGGCGGGCGAATATCCTTGATCTCGACGCGGGTAATCTTGACGCCCCACGCTTCGGTTGCCTGGTCGACCACCGAGAGGAGGCGAGCGTTGATCTCGTCGCGCTTGGACAGCGTCTCGTCGAGATCCATCGACCCCATCACGGTGCGAAGGTTGGTGGTCGAAAGCGCCATGAGCGAACTGTAGAGGTCGGAGACTTCGTAGGCGGCCTTGCTCGCTTCGAGCACCTGGAAAAAGACCACGCCGTCGACCGACACCATGGCGTTGTCACGGGTGATGATTTCTTGACCCGGGATATCAACAACCTGCTCCATCATGTTGATTTTATGACCAACGCGCTGGACGATAGGCGGAACAAAGTGAAAGCCGGGCTCGGCCGTTCGGGTGAACCGCCCGAAATGTTCGATCGTGTAGCGATAGCCCTGGCGCACGATCTTGATCGACGATGCGACATAGAGAACGACGAAGAAGACCAGGACGGCCAGCACTAATTCCATGATTGACTCCCCAATTGCAGCTAAGGACATGATGCAGCCTCATGAGCATGAAGCAAAGAAAATTCGCCAGCGCCGCCGAGTTGTTCAACCGCCCGGCGGTACTCTTCCTGCCGGCATCGCGCGAACGGGCGATCGCCAAGGCGCGGGAGAGCGCTGCCGATCTGGTGATTCTGGACCTTGAGGACGCGGTCGCCGAAGCCGACAAGGAGGCCGCGCGCGAAGCTGCGGTGGCGGCTGTCGCGAAAACCTGGGACAAGCCCGTCGCCATTCGCGTTAATGGCACCGGGACCCAGTGGCACGCAGGCGATGTGCAGGCGGTGACGCGCTCGGGCGCCGATTTCATCGTATTGCCGCTGGTCAGCGATCCGGACGAAGTCTCGGCCATATCGGGACGTACCGGACAACCCGTCCTAGCCATGATCGAGACCGCGCGCGGCGTGATGCGCGCCGACGCTATCGCCGAGCAGGCTGCGGGCCTGATTGTCGGCACCAACGATCTCAAGAACGACCTGCGCCTGCCCGAGGCCGCCGGACGACAGGAAATGCGTTTTGCCATCCAGCAGGTCTTGGTAGCGGCGCGGGCACGCGGCATCGCAGCCTATGACGGGGTGTTCAATAACCTCGAGGACGACGAGGGCTTCGTTGCCGAAGCGGCCGAAAGCCACCTGCTCGGCTTCGATGGGAAAACCCTTATCCATCCGAAGCATATCGCCGCCTGCCAGCGCGCCTTTCGGCCCAGCGACGCGGAAATCGAGCGCGCGCGACGTCTTGTCGCAGCGTGTGAAGAAACGAGCGGGGCGGTGAGCTTCGAAGGCGAAATGGTGGAAGCCATGCACCTGGCGTCGGCGCGGCGACTTTTGGCCCGTGCGGGGGTTGGCGAATCGGCTCCGTCATAATAAGGGGCGGGATGGCCCAAGATATCCCCCTCGGTTTGACCTTCGACGATGTGCTGCTCCAGCCGCTGAAGAGCGATCTGCTCCCGAGCCAGACGTCGACCCGTACGCGGTTGACGCGCGACATCGAAATCGAAATCCCACTGCTGTCGTCCGCGATGGACACGGTGACCGAAGCCGACATGGCGATCGCGATCGCGCAGCTAGGCGGGATCGGGGTCCTTCATCGCAACCTGTCGATCAAGGACCAGGTCGCCGCAGTCCGCGCGGTCAAGCGCTTCGAAAGCGGTATGGTGGTCGAGCCAATCACGATGCAGCCGGGCGAAAAGCTCGCCGATGCGCTCGATATCATGAAGGCCAACAAGATCTCGGGCATTCCGATCGTCGAAGCCACTGGCAAGCTGGTCGGCATACTGACCAACCGCGACGTTCGCTTCGCCGACGACCTGTCGCAGTCCGTATCCGAACTGATGACGAGCGAAAATCTCGCCACCGTGCCGCTCGGCACCAGCCAGGAGGAAGCGCGGAAGATCCTGCACCAGCGCCGGATTGAAAAATTGCTCGTGACCGATGTCGATGGTCATCTCGTCGGCCTCATCACGGTCAAGGATATCGAAAAGTCGGTCGCCAGCCCCTTTGCGACCAAGGACGAAGGCGGTCGCCTGCGCGTCGCCGCAGCGTCGACGGTGGGCGACAAGGGGTTTGCCCGCGCCGAAGCCTTAATCGATGCGGGGGTCGATTGCGTCGTGATCGATACCGCGCACGGCCATAATGACGGCGTGTCGCAAGCCGTCGCCCGATTGAAGAAGGCTGCCGACGTGCAGGTCATCGCGGGCAACGTCGCAACCGCCGCGGCAACCGAAGCACTGATCGACGCGGGTGCGGATGGCATCAAGGTCGGCATCGGGCCGGGCTCGATCTGCACCACGCGTATCGTCGCGGGCGTTGGTGTGCCCCAACTTACCGCCGTGATGCAGTCGGCCGAAGCCGCGCACAAGCACGACATCCCGGTCATCGCCGATGGCGGCATCCGCACCTCGGGCGACATCGCCAAGGCGCTGGCCGCGGGTGCTTCGAGCGCCATGATCGGCTCGCTGCTCGCGGGGACCGAAGAAGCGCCGGGCGAGACGTTCCTTTATCAGGGCCGTGCCTATAAGGCCTATCGCGGCATGGGCAGCGTGGGAGCGATGAGCCGCGGCAGCGCGGACCGCTATTTCCAGCAGGATATCAAGGACCACATGAAGCTGGTGCCTGAGGGTATCGAAGGCCAGGTGCCCTACAAGGGGCCGGTGCGCGACATCATCCACCAGCTTGTGGGCGGGGTGCGCGCTGCCATGGGCTATACCGGATCGGCCACGGTCAAGGACTTGCAGAAGCGCGCGCAATTCGTTCGCATCACCAATGCGGGCCTTAGCGAAAGCCACGTCCATGACGTGGCGATTACGCGCGAAGCGCCAAACTACCCGACGCGCTAGCTCGAGCTTGGTCGGCGCCGCCCAAGGCTGGGCTGCTGCGGCAGGTCGCTTTCGCTCATGATCGCATCGCGCAGATCGCTGCGTTTTTGATGGATCGAGGCGATGACCGGCCCCATGGCCACACCAATGTCGACCAGCACGGCTTCCGATAGCTGCAGCGAAGCTTCGAGCGCTTCGGGCACGGCATCGGTAACGCCGGCCTTGTAAAGCTTTGCCGCGTGCTCGCTGTCGCGCGCTCGCGCAATGATCGGCAGATCGGGATGGAGTTCGCGCACGCGCTGCGAAATGCGGGCAGTCAGGACCGGATCGTCCATGGTGAGCACAAGCGCGGCTGCTTTCGACAGGCCCAACTTCTCGATCAGTTCGCCGCGTGCGACGTCGCCATAGAGGACATTTGAACCGGCTTCGCGCAGGCGCGCGACCCCATCGATATTGCTGTCCACGCCAAGATAGGGCTTCTTGTGCTCCTGCAGCATGTTGGCGACCATCTGACCCACCCGGCCGAAGCCGAAAATAACGACGCGGCCGGCCGCCGGATCCTGTTCCAGCTCCTGCGCGGCGGCTTCCTTTTCGACGCGGTGGCCGGCGATGCGGCCGAGGCTGGCGAGGAAAGGGGTGATCGACAGGCCAAGCGCAGTGACCGCGCTCCAGAAGGCCACCGTGTCGGTTGCCAGGACACCTGCCGTGCCGGCCGCGCCCAGCACGATCAGCGTGGTTTCGGAAGGGCTGGCCATCAGGATGCCGGTCTCAGCCGATACGCCGCGGCGCGCGCCCGCGATGCGTAGGAGGATCCCGGTGACGATCGCCTTGACGATGAGAACGGCGACAAGACCGCCGATCAACAAGTGCCATTGCTCGGCCAGGCTGCCGAGGTCGATAAGCATGCCGATGGTGATCAGGAAGACGCCAAGCCCAAGCCCCTTGAGGGGCGCGATGACGATTTCGACTTCGGCGTGATAATCGGTCTCGGCGATCAGCATGCCGGCTACCAGCGCTCCCAGGATCGGAGACAGGCCCACAAAGGATGTCGCAGCCGCCGCGAGGATCACGGTCAACAGGCTGATCGCGAAGAAGCCCTCGGGGCTCTTGGTGCGCGCGGCTTGCGCGAATAGCGGTGACAGCAGGAATTTGCCCACCAGAAGGATCGCGCCCACCACGATCGCGCCATTGATTGCAACCTCGGCGAGCCCGTCCACGTCGGCGCCGCCGACAGTGCCGAACACGAAAAGCATGGGGACCAGCGCCACGTCTTCGAACAGCAGCATGGCAAGCGCGGCGCGGCCAACGGGGCTTTTGGTGCCGGAGATCGGCAGGACGAGCGCGGTCGAACTCATTGCCAGGGCGAGGCCAAGCGCAGCCGCGCTTTTTAGCTCCCAGCCGATGACGAACAGCAGCACCGCGCCAAAAATGCTGGCGGTGACCAGCATTTCGGCGGCGCCGATGCCGAAGACAATTCTCCGCATAGTCCACAGGCGCTTGAAGCTGAGCTCTAGCCCGATGGCGAACAGCAGCAGGATGACCCCGAAGTCCGCGTATGGCTGGATCGCTTCGGGATCATCGATGGTAAAGTGCTGCAGCCAGTGCACTTCGCTCGACATCGCGCCGAGGCCGTAGGGGCCGGCGATGATGCCAACGAGGATGAAGCCGATGACGGGGTTGATCTTGAGGCGTGCGAAGGCGGGGATGACGATCCCGGCCGCGCCGAGAATCACCAGCGCATCGCCCATGCCTTCCAAAGAGAGTTCGCCCGCCATGGCTCCCTTTTGCCGTGGGCGAGGGGCGGTGTCACCGCCTGATTTTCACCAAATCAACCGCCGCCCGGGGCCGAGGTACCCAGCGGATCCTTGCGGGGCGCGGTTTTGCCGTGCGCGCCCTTCGGATCCCACTTGATGTCGTAAAGGTCGAAGCGGCGGTCGGCGAGGTTGCGGACCGTGCCTTCGGCGCGCGCCCAGCTGAGATCGGCGAGATTGACGTCACTGATGGTGAGCGTCTCCACATTTTCGGTGGCTTCGGCAGCAATGCCGTCGCGCGCGAAGGGGAAATCGCACGGCGTCAGGATGCAGCTTTGTGCATATTGGATGTCCATGTTGTGGACGTTGGGCAGGTTGCCCACATTGCCGCTCATCACCACGAAGCACTGGTTTTCGATGGCGCGCGCCTGGCAGCAATAGCGCACCCGAAGATATCCCTGGCGGCTGTCGGTGCAGAACGGGGTGAAAATGATGCGCGCGCCTTCATCGACCAGGCGGCGGGCGAGTTCGGGAAACTCGCTGTCGTAGCAAATGAGCACGCCAATCGGGCCGCAATCGGTGGGAATGGCGTCGATCCCGTCGCCGCCCTTGATGTTCCACCAGTAGCGCTCGTTGGGGGTGGGGTGGATCTTCTCCTGTTCGTGCACCGCGCCATCGCGCAGGCAGACGAATGCGACATTCTGGATATCGCCGTCGTCGGTGCGCGTGGGGTGCGATCCGCCGATGATGTTGATGTTGTACTTCATCGCCATCTCGGTGAAGGCGTCGCGGATCTGCGGCGTATACTCTGATAGCCGTTCAATCGCTTTTTGCGGGCTCAATTCTTCCTGTTCGTAGGACAGAAGCATGAGCGTGAACAGCTCGGGAAAAAGGATGAAGTCGCTTTCATAATCCGAAGCAACATCAACGAAATAGCGGACATTGTCGATAAATTCTTCGAAGTTCTCGACGCTGCGCGCCTGGAGTTGGCAGGTGGCGATGCGCACGCTCTCGACACCCCGCGGCAAGCGGAATTTCTTGGGGCTTTCGCGGTCGACATAGGGGTTGCGCCAGACCATGTGGACGGCGTGCCCCATCGACGCTTCGTCTTCGCGCAGATAGGCCTTGAGCACGCCTTGCGGTTCGAACCCGTTGGCCAGCTGGAAACGGATGACGGGATCGTGGATCTCGCCCGCGATGACCTTGTCGAGATAGTCCTGCGGACCCGAAACACGACGGCGCGAACGGCGGTAGCGCGGCATGCGTCCGCCAAAGGAAATGCCGGTCAGTTCGAGCTCTTCTGCTAACTTGCGGCGTGCCTCATAGAGACGGCGACCGATGCGGGTCCCGCGCACGTCGGGCGAGACGCACAGTTCGTAGCCGTAAAGCCAGTCGCCGGTGGGATCGTGGCGGCTGCCATAGCCACCACCGGTAATTTCGCGCCACGTATGCTGTTCGAGCGCGATGGCGCCGCCGATGCGCATCGAGGCGGCATAGCCGACGATGTCGTCGTCGAGGACGGCGACGAAGCAGCCTTCGGGATAATTGTTGAGCTGGCCCTGGATTTCGCCGCGCGAATAGGGGACGAAATCTTCGTAGACGCGGGTCGTAAGTGCAACGATCCCGGAAATGTCCGAGCGCCTAGCCTGTCGGACATCGAGGCGGGCTTTCGATTTTTGGCTAACCATCGGCCCGCCTCGACTGTTCTACTACGACCAGTTGGCCATACGCTTTTCGAAGTTCTGAACGATCGCTTCGAAGAATTGCTCGGTCGTCATCCACGCTTGGTCGGGGCCGATGAGGATCGCGAGATCCTTGGTCATCTGGCCACTTTCGACGGTCTTGATGATGACGTCTTCAAGCGTTTCGGCAAAACGGATGACATCGGGCGTGTCGTCGAACTTGCCGCGATACATGAGCCCGCGGGTCCACGCGAAGATCGAGGCGATCGGGTTGGTCGAGGTCGCCTTGCCCGCCTGGTGCTGGCGATAGTGGCGCGTGACGGTGCCGTGCGCGGCTTCGGCTTCGACCGTCTTGCCATCGGGCGTCATCAGGACGCTGGTCATGAGGCCGAGCGAGCCAAAGCCCTGCGCGACGGTGTCCGATTGCACATCGCCGTCATAATTCTTGCAGGCCCAGATGAACTTGCCGTTCCACTTCAATGCCGACGCGACCATGTCATCGATCAGGCGGTGCTGATATTCGATGCCTGCTTCTTCGAACTTCTCCTTGAATTCGCTGTCGAATACTTCCTGGAACAGGTCCTTGAAGCGGCCGTCATAGGCCTTGAGGATTGTATTCTTGGTCGACAGGTAGACCGGCCATTTGCGGTCGAGGCCGTAGTTCATGCAGGCGCGGGCGAAATCGCGGATGCTGTCGTCATGGTTGTACATCCCCATGGCGACGCCGCTTTCGGGGAAGTTGTGGACTTCCTTTTCGATGACTTCGCCGTCTTCGCCGACGAACTTCATCGTCAGCGTGCCGGGGCCCGGGACGAGGAAATCGGTGGCGCGATACTGGTCGCCAAAGGCGTGACGACCAACCACGATGGGATCGGTCCAGCCCGGCACGAGGCGCGGGACGTTGTCGATGACGATCGGCTCGCGGAAGACCACGCCGCCAAGAATGTTGCGGATCGTGCCGTTGGGCGAGCGCCACATTTTCTTGAGGTCGAATTCTTCGACGCGCTGTTCATCGGGGGTGATGGTGGCGCATTTGACGCCGACGCCATGCTTCTTGATCGCTTCGGCGGCATCGATGGTGATCTGGTCGTCCGTCTCGTCGCGGCTTTCGATCGAGAGATCGTAGCTGATGAGATCGATATCGAGATAGGGAGCAATCAGCCGGTCCTTGATCCAGTCCCAGATGATGCGGGTCATTTCATCTCCGTTCAATTCGACGACGGGATTTTTGACCTTGATCTTTTCCATGATGATTCCTGCTGGTTCGAAAGTGAATGTTGGCGTGTCGCTTAAGGCTGCGCGGGGTTTTTCGCAACCGCTCGGGGACTCGATCATTGAACAGGTGATTGTTTCTACGCTTTTCGCGCCCTAAGGAGCGCTAATGTCCGAACTCAAAGACCCCGATAGCCATCTGACCGCCGTCAAGTGGCGCTTCCCCTCGGTCCACCCCGAAGGTCGCAAATTCGTCATCATCTCGGCGGCGATCACGCTGCTCCTGTTCTGGCTGCTGCCCGATCTGTTCGGGTGGCTGTTTGTCGGCATCACCATCTGGGTCGCGGCCTTCTTCCGCGATCCGATGCGCACGACACCGCTTGGCCCCAAGGTCGTGATTGCGCCCGCTGACGGATTGGTCACGATGATCACCAAGGTGCCGCCGCCGCCCGAACTGGCAGAAGAGGGCGGCCTGACCGATCCCGAATATACGCGCGTTTCAATTTTCATGAGCGTGTTCGATGTGCACATCAATCGCTCGCCGATCGCCGGTACGATCCGCAAGATCGCCTATATTCCGGGGGCGTTCCTCAACGCCGATCTCGACAAGGCGAGCGAGGATAACGAACGCCAGCATTTTCTCGTCGAGCGCGAGGACGGCGTGAAGGTCGGCTTTACCCAGATCGCAGGCCTAATCGCGCGCCGCATCCTGACCGATCGCAAGGAAGGCGACATCGTGGAAGCGGGCGAACGCGTCGGCCTTATCAGGTTCGGAAGCCGCGTCGACGTTTACCTTCCGATGGGGACGGGCAGCCGCGTGTTGCTTGGCCAGCGCACGATCGCGGGTGAGACAGTGATCGCGGAATTGGGCCTGGACAAGGCGCTTCCGGGGCGTAGCGCGTGAGCGATCCCGCCGCCGTCGACATTAAACCGGGACGCGGGCTACCGTTTCGGGCCGTGGCGCCAAATGCGATTACCGCCGCGGCGCTATGTCTCGGCCTGACGGGCATCCGCTTTGCGGTCGACGGCAATTGGGAAGTGACACTCTACTGCATCATCGGCGCCGGCGTTCTCGACGGTCTCGATGGCCGGATTGCGCGATTGCTGCGCGCCGCCAGCCGTTTCGGCGCCGAGCTCGATAGCCTGTCGGACAATATCGCGTTCGGCGTTGCACCGGCGCTGATCCTGTTTCTCTGGTCGCTGCAATATGCGCCCAAGTTCGGGTGGATCGCGAGCCTCGCGCTGGCGGTCACCTGTGCGCTCAGGCTGGCGCGCTTTAATGCGCGCATCGACGCCGATGACCAGCCGCACAAGTCGGCGGGGTTCAATACAGGCGTTCCTGCCCCGACCGGCGCAGGGCTGGCTTTCGTGCCAATGTATCTGTGGCTCCTGACCGAGCAGGATATCTTTCGCGATTGGTTCGTCGTGATGCCCTGGGTGCTGTTCGTCGCGCTGCTGATGATCAGTTCGATCCCGACGTTCAGCTGGACTTCGCTGCGCTTGCGCCGATCATGGCGCATTCCGGCGCTGGCGGGGGTCGGGCTCCTGGTTGGCGCGCTGATCACCGCCCCGTGGCTGACGCTGCTTGCGATCAGTGCGCTTTACCTCGCGCTGCTGCCATTCAGCATTGCTAGTTACGGCCGGGTCAAGCGGCGGCGCGCAGATCGCCTTTCCGCGGGTTGAGATTGGCCGCGAGCGGGGCGGGGGATGCACCCGCCCGCGGCAGCCAGCGCACCGTCACCGCAACGGGGGCATGTTGACCCGCAGCCTTTAACGACCGACCTTGGAGCGCAGCCCGGATCTTGGCTCCGTCATGGCGCCAGATATGAGCAAAAAGGACAGTCAGGCCGAGGGATATGGCGGCGAACAGCAGGCTGGCGATCATCGGTGTCTCCAAGAGTTTGTCGTTGTCGTTCTGTCTTTGTTCTCGTGCCTTAGTTCCACTTTTGTTCTCATCTTGTCAAGCGCCTTCTCCAAAATGGAGGTAAGCGCCTGAGCGGGCGCGAGATTTTGCGGGTGATTATGGGCTTGTAACGGGCGCTCTTACGCGTTAGACGCGCGCCCATCTCGCAGACAGAGCCACCATACCGGTGCTTTCCGCAAGGGAGGTTACAGGCACTGTCGAGGTTGAACCGGAAGGAGAAAGACTATGGCGACCAATGTCGTCACGATGCAGCAATTGCTAGAAGCCGGATCGCATTTCGGCCACCAGACCCACCGTTGGAACCCGCGCATGAAGCCGTACATCTTCGGCGCACGCAACGGCGTCCACATCATCGACCTGTCGCAGACCGTGCCGCTTTTCGCGCGTGCGCTCGATTTCGTGCAGCAGACCACGGCACGCGGCGGCAAGGTCCTGTTCGTCGGCACCAAGCGCCAGGCGTCGGAAGCCGTCGCTGAAGCAGCGGCCAGCTGCGGCCAGTATTACGTCAACCACCGCTGGCTCGGCGGCATGCTGACCAACTGGAAGACGATCTCGAACTCGATCAAGCGCCTGAAGACGCTCGAAGAGCAGCTGTCGGGCGACACTGCCGGCCTGACCAAAAAGGAAGTACTCCAGCTGACGCGTGAGCGCGACAAGCTCGAGAAGAGCCTTGGCGGCATTCGCGACATGGGCGGCCTGCCCGATGTCATGTTCGTCATCGACACCAACAAGGAAGAACTGGCCGTCAAGGAAGCCAACGTGCTTGGTATTCCGGTCATCGCGGTGCTCGATTCGAACTCGGATCCCAACGGCATCGCCTTCCCGGTACCCGGCAATGACGACGCCAGCCGCGCCATCCGCCTTTACAGCGACGCTATCGCCAATGCCGTGAAGATCGGCCGCGGCGATCAGGCGGCTGCTTCGGGCGAAGACATTGGCGCGATGGAAAATCCGCCGGCCGAAGCAGCGACCGCCTAAAACGGACGGTCTTGTCGTCCGGTATGGACGACACCATTTATAGGGTAACGGTCGGCGCCATGATTGGCGTCGGCCCTTTCCCGTAAAAACTCCCCAGAAGACCTCGCACGATGAAGGCGGGGCGATGAAAGGAATAGCGACATGGCAATCTCTGCCGCTCAGGTGAAAGAACTGCGCGACCGTTCGGGCGCGGGCATGATGGACTGCAAGAAGGCGCTCGCCGAAACCGACGGTGACATTGAAGCCGCGGTCGACTGGCTGCGTACCAAGGGTCTCGCTGCTGCCGCCAAGAAGTCGGGCCGTACCGCGGCCGAAGGTCTTGTCGGTGTTGCGGTCGACGGCACCAAGGGTGCGGTCGTCGAGGTCAACTCGGAAACCGACTTCGTCGCCAAGAACGAGAAGTTCCAGGAATTTGTCGGCCAGGTCGCTGAACTGGCGCTCCAGGCCGATGGCGACATCGAAAAGCTCAAGGGCATGCAGATGGCCTCGGGCGGTTCGGTCGAAGAGGTGCTTACCGACAACATTGCGACGATCGGCGAGAATCAGTCGCTGCGCCGCACCGTCACCGTTGCGGTGAACGAAGGCGTCATCGTCAGCTACGTGCATAATGCCGTCGCCACCAACATGGGCAAGATCGGGGTGCTGGTCGCGCTTGAAAGCAGTGCCGACAGCGCGGCGCTCGAAGCGCTGGGCAAGCAGATCGCGATGCACATCGCTGCTGCCAACCCGCAGGCGCTCGACGCCGATGGCCTCGACCCCGAGCTGATCGCGCGCGAGCGTGAGATCGCCAAGGCAAAGGCGATCGAAAGCGGCAAGCCCGAAAACATCGCCGAGAAGATGGTTGAAGGCGGCATCGCCAAGTTCAAGAAGGAAAACGCACTTCTCTCGCAGCTGTTCGTGATCGACGGCAAGACGCCGGTCGCCGACGTGATTGCGGCCGCCGGCAAGGATGCGGGCGCTGAAATCAAGCTGACCGCCTACGAGCGCTTCCAGCTCGGTGAAGGCATCGAGAAGGAAGAAAGCGACTTTGCTGCCGAGGTGGCCGCAGCCGCTGGCCAGTAAGGCTTTTCCTTCGCGAAACAAAAAAGGGGGCGTGTTCCGGCATCGGGATGCGTCCCTTTTTTGTGAGATTACTTGGCCATCCGCCCTTGGCAGTAGGGCAGGGCGGCCCTAAACAGCTTTCCCAGTCCGACACGGAGATTTCATGACGCGCCCCCATTTCGATCGCATCCTTCTGAAGCTCTCTGGCGAAGTGCTGATGGGCAAGGGCGAATTCGGCATCGATCCCGACATGGTCGGCCGCATGGCGCAGGAAATCGCCGACGCAAAGAATGCGGGGCATGAACTTTGCATCGTCGTCGGGGGCGGCAACATCTTTCGCGGCATCGCCGGCGCGGCCAAGGGCTTCGACCGCGCGAGCGCCGATTACATGGGCATGCTCGCCACCGTGATGAATGCGCTCGCGCTGCAAAACGCGCTCGAGAAGATTGGCGTCGACACACGGGTCCAGTCGGCGATCCCGATGGCGAGCGTGTGCGAACCTTACATTCGCCGCCGCGCCGTGCGGCATATGGAGAAGGGGCGCATCGTCATCTTCGCCGCGGGTACGGGCAATCCCTATTTCACCACCGACACGGCAGCCGCGCTACGTGCTGCTGAAATGGGGTGCAACGCGCTATTCAAGGGTACCAGTGTCGACGGCGTCTACAGCGCCGATCCCAAAACCGATCCCGACGCCACGCGTTATGACAGCGTCACTTTCGGCGACGTGCTGTCGAACAATCTGAAAGTCATGGATGCCGCCGCCGTGGCGCTGTGCCGTGACAACAATATCCCGATCGTCGTCTTCAACATCCGCGAGCAAGGCAACATGGCCGATGTCCTCGGCGGCGAAGGCACCGCGACGATCGTCAAGAACAAGGAGTAGGGGCATATGGCTTACGACAAATCCGACATTTCGCGCCGCATGGATGGGGCGGTGGAATCGCTAAGGCACGACCTTGCGGGCCTGCGCACGGGTCGCGCGTCGACGGCGATGCTCGATCCTGTCCAGGTGGAAGTCTACGGCGCGATGATGCCGCTGAACCAGGTGGCGACGGTGTCGGTGCCCGAACCGCGCCTCATCTCGGTGCAGGTGTGGGACAAGAGCAATATCGGACCGGTCGAAAAGGCGATCCGCAATGCAGGGCTCGGCCTGAACCCGGTCGCCGACGGGCAATTGCTGCGCCTGCCGATCCCCGATCTTACCGAGGAACGCCGCCGCGAGCTCGCCAAGCTGGTCAGCCAGTATGGCGAAAAGGCGAAGATCGCCGTGCGCAACGTGCGCAAGGATGGTAACGATCACATCAAGGCCGATGAAAAGGCCGGAGAATTCGGTGAAGACGAGCGCAAGCGCCTCGAGGCCGAAGTGCAGAAGCTCACCGACGACAAGGTCGCCCAGATCGACAAGCTGGTCGAGGCCAAAGAACAGGAAATCATGACGACGTGAGTGCGCTGAGCGCCGATGACAAAGGCGCTGAGGCCGTTGAGACGGGTGCGGGTGTCACGCCTCGCCACGTCGCCATCATCATGGATGGCAACGGGCGCTGGGCCAAGAAAAAGGGCTTGCCACGTGTCGCAGGGCACCGGCAGGGCGCCGAAGCCGTGCGCAAGACGCTGCGTGCCGCCGTGGAGGCAGGTGTCGAATGCCTGACGCTCTACGCCTTCAGTTCCGAAAATTGGCGGCGTTCGGAAGAAGAGGTCAGCGATCTCAAGGGATTGATGCGCTATTATCTCGAGCGCGAACTCGACGAACTTGAACGCGAAGGCGTGCGGCTGTCCTTCATCGGCAACCCCAGCCGCTTCGGCGAGGAACTGTGGGGAAAGCTCCAGGCGGCTTCCGAGCGAACGGCGAAGAATGACAAGCTGCATCTGGTGGTGGCGCTCAGCTATGGCAGTCGTGATGAGATTGTCGGCGCTGCGCGCAAATTGGCGCAAGAGGTTGCGGCGGGCAAGCGCGACCCGAATTCGATCGACGAAGCCAGCTTTGATCTTGCGCTACAGTCGCATCACCTTCCCGAGCTCGACCTTCTCATCAGGACGTCAGGCGAAGTGCGACTGTCGAACTTTCTCCTGTGGCAAGCGGCCTATGCCGAACTGCTGTTCCTCGACATGTACTGGCCCGATTTCGACGAGGCCGCCTTCCACGATGCGATCGCCGCCTACGGCCGTCGCCAGAGGAGGTTTGGCGGCCGGTGAACAATCTTACCATTCGGATCCTGTCCGCCATCGTGATGGTGGGCGTGGCGCTCGCCGCGACGTGGCAGGGCGGGATGCTTTTTGCCGTCTTCGTGGCTGCCGTTGCTACCGCGGTCTATTGGGAATGGTGGCGCATGGTGCGCGGCTGGAACGGGCTGTGGAAAGTCGGTGGTTTCTTCTATGCCCTCATCCCGGCCGTCGCGCTCCTTTACGTCCGTGAACAGGTTCCCGATGGTTTCGATCTTGTCATCTGGGTCTACCTGGTCACGTGGGGCACCGACATTGGCGGCTACGCGTCGGGCAAGATGATCGGCGGGCCCAAGCTGGCGCCGGCTTTAAGCCCTAACAAGACGTGGGCCGGTCTGATCGGCGCGATGGCGATGGCCGGCTTTTTCGGTGCGCTGTGGGCCGATCTCAACGATCTGAGCGCGCATCTGTTCTGGTTGGGCGCGCTCTTTGCACTGGGTGCGCAGATCGGCGACCTGTTCGAAAGCGGCTTGAAGCGCAAGGCAGGGATCAAGGACAGCAGCAACCTCATCCCCGGCCATGGCGGTGTTTTCGACCGGGTGGACGGTCTCCTCATAGTTGCTACGCTGACGGCACTGTTGGTGATGTGGAACTGGGTATGAAGCGGATCGCGATTTTGGGCGCGACGGGTTCGGTGGGAACCTCGACGCTCGACCTGGTCGAGCGCGAACCTGATCGCTTCAAGGTGGTCGCGGTCACCGCCGCGAGCAATGTCGAAGCGCTGGCCGATGCCGCGCGCCGGACCAATGCCGAATTGGCGGTGATTGCCGATGCGGGCAAGCTGCCTGCACTCGAGGCCGCGCTAGCCGGCACCGACTGCCGGGCGGCAACGGGCGATGACGCGCAAGATGAAGCGGCCTGCATGGCCGACCTGGTCATGGCGGCCATCGTCGGCACGGCGGGGATGAAGCCGGTGATGTCCGCGATCAAGGCGGGCGTCACGGTCGCGCTCGCCAACAAGGAGTCGCTGGTCACGGCAGGCAGGCTGATGATGGACGAGGCGCGTCGCCGCAATGTTGCCATCCTGCCGGTCGACAGTGAGCATAATGCGATTTTCCAATGCCTTGGCGGCCGCGACTGCGATGACGTGGCTCGGCTTATCCTCACCGCGAGCGGGGGACCGTTCCGCACCAAGAGTGCCGAAGAAATGGCGGCCATGTCACCCGCGCAGGCGGTCGCGCACCCCAACTGGTCGATGGGTGCCAAGATCTCGGTCGATAGCGCAACGATGATGAACAAGGGTCTGGAACTGATCGAGGCACACCACCTCTATGGCCTGCCATCCGAGCAGATCGACATCGTCGTCCACCCACAATCGATCGTGCACAGCCTCGTCGAATTCATCGACGGGTCGCAACTGGCGCAGCTGGGGCCTTCGGACATGCGCATCCCGATTGCGCATGCGCTGGCCTATCCCGATCGCATGGAGACGCCATGCGAGCGCCTTGACCTGGCAAAGGTTGGCGAATTGACCTTCGAAGCACCCGACCCCGAGCGTTTTCCGGCGTTGCGGCTGGCGCGCGCCGCGCTCGAAGCCGATGCATCGCGCCCGATCGTGCTGAACGCGGCCAACGAGGTTGCGGTCGCATCGTTCCTCGACGGCAAGATCGGATTCGCCGAGATCGCTGCGCGGGTCGAAGATGCGCTTGAAAAGATTGACGTCGCCGCGCCCGGCAGCATCGACGACGTAATCGCGATCGATGCGGAGACGCGCGCGCGCACGAGCGAAAGGATCGTCGCATGATCCTCGACCAACCGCCGATCTGGCTGATCATCATTGCCTTCATTGCCGCGCTTGGCCCGCTGATCTTTTTTCATGAGCTGGGCCATTATGGCGTGGCGCGCCTGTTCAAGGTGCCCGCGGAAAGCTTCTCGATCGGCTTCGGCAAGGAAGTGTTCGGCTGGACCGACAAGCGTGGCACCCGCTGGAAGGTCGGTGCGCTACCGCTTGGGGGCTATGTGAAGTTCGCCGGCGATGCCGATGCGGTCAGCACGCATGGCGAGGACGATGACAGCGATCCGAGCCATTTCCATAACCGGCCTGTGCACGAACGTTTCCTGATCGTACTCGCCGGTCCGGTGGCCAACTTCATCCTCGCGATCCTGATCTTCGCGGCGCTGTTTTCGATCGTCGGCGTGGCGCAGACGAGCACCGTGGTGGGCGAGGTAGTCGACGAAAGCGCGGCTGCCGACATGGGCATCCGGTCGGGCGACCGCATCGTCTCGATCGACGGGCAGGCCACGCGCCAATTCGACGATGTCACGCGCATCGTGGTGCTGCGACCCGAAGAAACCGTCGAAGTGGTGGTCGAGCGCGACGAACGGCAGGTCGTGCTCGAAGGGCAGTTGGGCGCTGTCGAGCAGACCGACGATTTCGGGCAGAAAGCGATCATCGGTCGCCTTGGCGTGGCCTCGGCAGAAGCGCAATTCGACCGGCTGGGACCGGTCGCGGCCGTGGGCGAGGGGGCCCGGCGGACCGTCGGCTTCACCCGATTCATCTGGGACGGCGTGGTCCAGATCGTCACCGGCAGGCGTTCGGTCCGCGATTTGGGCGGTCCGATAAAAATGGCGCAAATCAGCGGACAGATGTGGGTGCTCGGTCTTTACAGCTTCGTCTTTCTGGCAGCGATGCTGTCAATTAATCTGGGATTCATCAACCTCTTGCCAGTGCCGATGCTCGATGGCGGTCATCTTGTCTTTTACACGATCGAAGCGATCAAGCGCAGCCCGGTATCGGAGCGCGCGCAGGAATGGGCTTTTCGGGGTGGGCTTGCCGTCCTTCTCGCTCTATTCCTCTTCCTCACCCTCAACGATCTGGTGTCGGTAGGGGTGGTTGATCGTCTCGAACGCTTGATTGGTTAGCCTGCTTGAGGCAGGGGGGCGCAACGTGAATTACAGGCCGCGCGGAAACGGCGGCCGAACAAGAAGGATGGCGGGGATTTTGGTTCAGCTTCACACTCGTTTCGCAAAGCGTATGACGTCGGCCCTGATGGTCGGTACGATGCTCGCAAGCCCCGCTTTCGCGCAGGACGCCGATCCGCTCGCGCCGCAGCCGACTCCGCAGAACATCCAGCTCGGCGAGATCGAGCAGGAAGTCGGGATGATCCGTTCGATCCAGGTGACCGGCGTGTCGCGTATCGAACCGGAAACGGTCATCGCCTATTCGGGGCTGCGTCCGGGCGATGAATATACGGCGGAAACGCTCGATGTCGCGCTTCGGGCGCTTTACGACACCGACCTGTTCCGCGATGTCATCATCACCGGTGCCGATACCGGCCGCCTGCTGATCCAGATTCAGGAAAATCCGGTCATCAACCGCATCATCCTCGAGGGAAATCGCCGCCTGAAGGATGACAAGATCGCGCCGGAAATCCGCAGCGCGCCGCGCCAGATCTTCACCCGCGAAGGTGTCCGCGCCGACGTCAACCGCATCATCGAACTCTACAAGCGCGAAGGCCGCTTTGCCGCCGTCGTCGAGCCGCAGATTGTCGAGCTCGACCAGAACCGCGTCGATCTCATCTTCGAGATCAGCGAAGGCAACCAGTCCAAGATCCGTTCGATCAACATCATCGGCAACGAGCAGTTTTCCGATGGCAAGCTGATCAAGGAAATGTTCAGCCGCGAAGCAGGCGGGTTCCTCGGCTTCCTCAAGTCGAACGATACCTATGATCCCGATCGCCTTGCGGCCGACCAGCAGGTGCTGCGCGCCTTCTACCTGACGCAGGGCTATGCAGATTTCCGCGTCGTGTCGGCGCTGGCGGAATTGACGCCGGACCGTGAAAACTTCGTCATCACCTACGTGGTCGAGGAAGGCCCGCGCTACAAGGTCGGCGTCGTCGATGCCGATAGTGCGCTGCGCGACTTCCCCAATGAGCGTGTTCTCGAGGCGATCGACATCAAGGAAGGCGACTGGTTCAACGCCGAGCGCAACGAAGAGAATATCGACCGTCTCAACCAGGTGGCCGGTCTTCTTGGTTATGCGTTCGCCGACGTCAGCCCGCGTTACTTCCGCAACGCCGAAGAACGCACCATCGACCTGACGTTCCGCGTCGGCGAGACGCCGCGCGTCTATGTCGACCGCATCAACATCAACGGCAACACGGTGACGCGCGACAAGGTTATCCGCCGCGAGTTCCGTATCGCCGAAGGTGATGCCTTCAACGCCGCGGCCATCCGCCGCTCCGAAGACCGTGTGAAGAGCCTTGGCTTCTTTCAGGAAGAATTGGCGATCGAACAGGAGCAGATCGGTAACGACCGCGTCGCGCTCAACCTCGATGTCGAAGAGCGCTCGACCGGACAGATCCAGTTGTCGGCGGGCTTCTCCAGCCTCGAAAGCTTCCTGCTGTCCGCCTCGATCGCGCAGACCAACTTCATGGGCAAGGGCCAGCAGCTCTCGGCCGGGGTAAACTGGTCGCGCTATTCGCAGTCGGTGCAGCTTGGCTTCGTCGAACCCTATTTCCTCGGGCGCCAGATCCTGCTTGGCGGCGACATCTATCACCGCGATTTTTCAAGCTTTAACTTTATCGGGAACGAGCGCAACACGACCTACAGCCAGGTTTCGACCGGCGGCGGTCTGCGACTGGGCTTCCCGGTGACCGAATATCTTTCGTTCGGGACGCGCTATCGCCTCGTTAACGACAATATCGACCTCGCGCGCAACATCTTCTTCAGCGATCTCGACGGCAATGGCACCGTCGATGACGACGAGTGCGATCCGCTGCTCGCCGGTCGCTATCTTTGCGACGAGCTTGGTACGCGGGTGACGTCGGCAATCGGCTACACGCTTGCGTATAACGACACCGATGGTGTCCGCGCGACGCGCGGTCAGCGCTTCAGCGTCGGGCAGGATTTTGCCGGCTTGGGCGGCGATGTGAAATATCTGCGCAGCACCGCGAATGCCGCCAAGTTCTTCCGCCTGCCGGCCGACTTCATCCTCTCGATTTCGGCCGAAGGCGGCTACATTTTCCCGCTCGAAGAGGAAGACAGCGAGTTCCGCGATGCCATCCGCCTGACCGACCGTTTCTTCGGCCCGCAGACCTTCCGCGGGTTTGATATTCGCGGTGTCGGGCCGCGTGTCGAACGTGTGCCCTACGACGGCAATGGCGAATTGATCATCGATAACGAGGACCGCCTCGTGTCCAACGCGCTCGGCGGCCGCGCTTATTACTTCGGTCGCGCCGAACTCGACATCCCTGTGGGTGCCAGTATCCGCAACCTCGGCCTGCGGCCGTCGGCCTTCGTCGACGTCGGTTCGGTCTGGAGCCTGACCGCCCCCGAACTCACCAACATTATTGCGACCTGTTCGCCAACCGATGCCAACCTGGGCGATGCCTATGAGATCACGGCGCCCGGCGAGCAGTGTCAGACCGGATTTGTCCGGTCCAACGGTTTCGCGGAATTCTTCCGCGGTAACTCGCCGGAGCCCCGCCTGTCGGTCGGCATCGGCGTGAACTGGGTATCGCCCTTCGGCCCGCTGCGCCTCGATCTGGCGCACGCACTTCTCAAGCAAGAGGGTGACGATACCCGTCTCTTTTCCTTCAACGTAGGAACCCAGTTCTAATGACCAAATTTTTCGCACCGGCGCTGGCCGCCGCAGCTGCCATGCTGCCCGCCACTGCCTCCGCCCAGCAGCTTCCCGATGCCAAGGTAGCCGTCGTCGACGTCGAAACCGCAGCGCGCACTTGCACCGCTTGTGCCGTGGCATGGGCCAACATCGAACAGCAGGTCCAGCAGGCGCAGGCCTTCGAACAGCAGGTGTCCACGCCGCTGCAGACCGAAGGCCAGCAGATCCAGGCCGAAATCCGTGCGCTCAACGGCGCGCAGCCCGGCGAAGCGCTGCAGCAGCGTGCGGCGGCATTCGATCAGCGTCGCCAGCAGGCCGCGCAGCAGATCCAGCAGCGTCGTGCCACGCTGCAGCGTAACCAGAATTACGTCCTGCAGCAGATCAGCGCGCAGCTCGAGCCGGCTTACACCGCCGTGCTGACCGCCCGCCGCGCGCACCTCATCCTGCCCAAGAGCTCGGTGATGGCGCATTCCTCGGCAGTCGACGTCACCAATGACGTCATCGCGCAGCTCAACCGGACGCTGACGACGGTCGCAACCGTTGCGCCGGCACCGCAGCAGCCCGCCGCGCAGCCGACGACGCCGACCGACGGTCGCTAACATGACGGACAGCGCCGCCGGAGCCCTCGATATTCGCCGGGTGATGGCGGCGCTGCCGCATCGCTATCCTTTACTGCTCGTCGACCGTGTGGAGCGGCTCGAGAAGGACAGGTCGATCACTGCCATCAAGGCGGTGTCGATGAACGAGCAATTCTTCCAGGGCCACTTTCCGGGCCGCCCCATCATGCCGGGCGTGCTGCAGGTAGAAGCGCTGGCGCAGGCCGCGGGCGTGCTGGCGGTCGAAAGCCTCGATCTCGCCGGATCGGGCAAGCTCGTCTATTTCATGGCCATCGAAGGCGCCAAGTTCCGCAAGCCCGTGGAGCCCGGGTGCCTGCTCAAGCTCGACGTCGAGATCGTCCAGATGCGCCGCAATATCTGCAAGTTTACCGGCAAGGCATCGGTCGATGGCGACACGATCTGCGAGGTCAGCTTTACCGCAATGATCGCGGACGCGCCCGAAGACTGAGCGGTCTAGATTTGCCAGCGCCCGCCCGGCGCCGGTTTCAGCCTGAACGTATCGCCAAATATTTGCTCGCGCGGCATCGCCGCGGCGGGCCCGTCGGCGACCACCTTGCACCCGTCCATCAGGAGCAATCGATCGAAGCGCTCGATCAGCGTCAGATCGTGCAGCGCAGTGAGGACGGTCGCGCCGCGCCACGCCTCGGCGTCGAGAAGATCGGCAATGCGCAGCACCCAGTAGGGATCGAGATTGGCCATCGGCTCGTCGAGCAAGAGGAGCTGCGGCCGCGTGGCAAGCGTCCGCGCGATCAGCAGCCGCGCGCGCTCGCCAGTGCTGAGCGCATTGCTGGGGCGATCGAGAAAGGGCGTCAGTTCGAGCTGGTCTACCAGTGACGTCACGACGTCCTCGTCGACCGGCGCCGGCGACAGGCGCAGGAAATCGCGCACCGGAATGGGCCAGTCGAGCTGGCGAGACGCGGGCAGGTACCCCAGCATGCGCGCGCGGGCAGCAGGCGCGTTGCTGTCTAACATCCGACCGCCGAGCGACCAGCTGCGATATTCACCCGCGACACCGGCGAGGGTGCGCATCAGGCTGGTCTTTCCGGATCCGTTGGGCCCGACCAACGCGGTTTTTTCGCCGGGCTGCAGCGTCAGATCGGTCCATTGGAGGCGACCTATGAGGCGGGCACCTTTGACGATCAACGTCATGCCATCCTCCTCGGCTTGAGCGACAAGAGCAGCGCGATAAATAGCGGCGTGCCGATAATCGCTGTGATGACGCCGACGGGAATGGTGCGGCCATCAGGGCCATAGCGAACGAGCAAATCGGCGGCGAGCATCACGCTGGCGCCAACGATTGCGGAAAGGCCGATTGCGCGCCCGGGTTGCCCCTTCACCAGTGCGCGCGCGGCGATGGGCGCGATGAGCCCGACAAAGCCGATCGCGCCCGCCATCGCGACGCAGGCGCCCACCGCGATGGCGGACAGCAAGATGGTACGCTGGGCAAGCGCGCGCGGGCTGATGCCGAGCGAGGCCGCCACGTCTTCGCCAAGCGCAAGCAGGTCGTAGGCGCGGCGCCAATGCCAGATGGCCAGGCAGGCGGCGGCAGCGGGGAGGGCGGCGGCGATGGCTTGCGGCCAGCTACGATCGACGAAGCTGCCCATCAGCCAGCGCCACTGGTCGTAGAATGCGTAAGGGCTCGGTGCCAGCGCGAGGAGCAAAGAGGTCGCGGCTCCTGCTGCCAGCGCTATGGCAAGGCCTGCCAGCAACAGCCGCGCCGGATCCGCGCCGCGCCCGGCGATCGCGAACAGGGCGATCAGCGCCAACCCGGCACCCGCGGCACCGCCGATAGCCATCGCTATGGGGGTGGCAAACCCGATGAAATGCGCCGTGCCAACCGCGCCAAGTGCGCCCCCCGATGCCGCGCCGGTGATGTCCGGCGAGGCGAGGGGATTAGCGAAGACCGCCTGCAGCGCCGCGCCGGTGACCCCCAGCGCAGCGCCGTAGGTTAATGCGAGCAGCGTTCGCGGCGCGCGCAGTTCGGTCAGGATGAGGTGCGCGGTCTCGCGGTCGACTGCCGCGACGATATCAAGCGGGAGCGCGAGGTGAAGACCCGCCAACGCGATCAGACTCAGCAAGAGCAGGACCCGACTCATCGCTGCTGCAGCCTCTCGATCTCGCCGAGCATCAGTGGGCCCGAGCAGGTCCACGCGCGGCCGTCTACGGTGATGCGCTGGCCCGCCAGACGGCGGGTGAGGGGATGGCGCTGCCATTCGGTGTTGCGGCTATATTGGTCTGCGCGATACCGGCTTTGGAGGATGATGTCGGGCCGTGCCAACGCGATCTGTTCGACAAAGCTAAGGCCCGGCCTAGAAGCAATCGCGTCGAGACCGGCATAGCCGAGCCAACTATCGGTCGCAGGCCCCACGCCGAGGCCACCTGCGCTGATCACCAGCGTGGACCGACGCTGGGATGGGGCGTTTGTGACCAGCCGGCTCAGCCGCTGCTGCCATTGGCTCGCAGCGTTATGCCGGCCGGTGAGACTGGTCACCATGCGCACGTTTTTGGCCACTGCTCGAGGGCTGTCGGCATAAGGCAGGGTAACGACCCGCATTCCCATCCGGTCGGCGATCTGCGCTGGGGCACCACCAAGCGACCGCGTCGTCAAAAAGATATCGGGGCGGTGGCGGACGACACTTTCCACCGTGCCGTCATTGGCGGGGAAGGCCTGCGCCTTGGCGGCAAGCGGGCTTTCGGCTTCGTCGCGCGACAGGAAGCTGACGCTCGCGACCTGGTCGGGCGCGGCGAACATCAGCAGATATTCGTCCGCGCACAGGTCGAGCGAGGCGATCTTGAGACTGCTGCTAAGGAGTGAAGCGAAGCCCGACAAAGACGGCCCTCCCTTGCGTGTTGTAACCGATCACGTCCTGGTAATCGGCGTCGAACAGATTGGAGCCGCGAACGCTGATTTCGATCGTGTCGTTCACTGCATAGGCGATGCGCGCCGAGGCGAGGGCATAGGTGCCCAGCGTCACGCGCTCGGCGGGAAAGACATCGAAATCAGTGTCGAACCGCTCGCTGACGATGGCGAGGCTGCCGCCATAGGTGAAACCGCCGCTACGGCCCGTGAGGATGATGGCGCCCCGATGGCTGGGGCGGCGCACTTCGGCGAGCGTGCTGCCGCCCGGCAATTCGGGATCAGTCGCGTCGAGGTGGCTGTAGTTGGCACTGATCTCCAGCGCCTCGCCAAATGAATAGCTGGCCTCGGCTTCGATGCCGCGCCTTTGGCTCTTGCCGTCGCCATTCTCGACCGAGGACAGGAAGGTAATGACATCGAATGTGGAGACAATCTCGTCGGTCAGGTTCTGCGTGAAGAAGGTGAGACCAAGACCGAAATGGTCTGCATCATAGCGGATGCCGATGTCCCCGCCGCGCGATCGTTCTGGCGTTACGTCAGGATTGCCCACAAAACTTCCCGGGAAGAAGCCAAACAGGTCGTAGAAGCTGGGCTGGGCAATGCCTTCGCCATAATTGGCGGTGAGGGTGATATCGCCCAGCGGAACGAGTGCGCCGGCCGAAAAACTCGTCGCATCGTTGAAATGGCTGAAGTCATCGTGCCGAATGGCAGCATCGAGGATGATGGCGGCGGCATCGAGCCGATATTCGGCGATAAACGCGGTGCGGGAACGATCGACATCTTGTGCAGTGAAACCGCCAAAGGCGATGTCGTCAGCGCTGAAATTTTCGCCTTCTTTCTCGACTGCGGCGCTGAAACGGTGATCAATTTGTCGGGTCTGAAAAGTGTAGCTGGCCAACGCCCGCAGGTTGAGCCGCTCGGCGCTGGTGCGATTTTGTTCAGCATCGTCGAGGAAGTTGACATTGGAGGAACCAAGCAAGCTGGCGTTGCCTTCAATCGTCAATCTGCCATCGTCATGCCGCGCCACAACGCGGCCAGCGCCAAGGCGATTGTCGGTCTCGTCGAGCGTATCGGCGCGCTGGAAGGTGAAAGGGTCAAAGCCGTCAAATTCGCTGCGCGCATCGATAGCGAAACCGGACGCAAGGAGGGTGATCGTGTCTGCTACGTCGACGGCACCCGCTATTCGGAATGTCGCGTTGCGGTAGCCATCACGTTCGCCATCATCGCCAAAACTGTCGATCCCCCCGGAGCCTTGGAACCCGATATTGGCGTTCAGGTGGAAATCGCCGCTACCGTCTATCTGCGTACTGCCGGAAAAGCGGTAGAAATCGTCAGTGCCGACTTCGCCAAATGCGTTGGTCTGGACACCACCATAATTGGGATTGCTGCTACGCAGCGCAACGACGCCCCCTATGGCTTCGCTTCCCCATAATGCGGACTGTGGCCCGCGCACGAGCTCGACAACGTCGTAGCTATTGAAGGATAGCAATTCGAAGCGTGCTTCGTTGCCTGCGGCAGGATCGTTGGCCTTGATGCCGTCAATAAAGAGCAGGGTGTGGCTCGCCTCGGCTCCGCGGATACGCAGTTGTGCCTGCGTGCTATCAGGGCCTGTTTCCGAGAGCGAGACAGAGGGCGCCAGGCGCAGGAGATCCGCGGCCCGATCATCGCCGAGGGCTTCGATCGTTTCGCGATCGAAGATCGTCAAGCTATCAGAAGCCTCCGACGTCGCTACAGGTTCGAGCGATGCAGCGACGGTGATGATTTCATCGCCTAGCGTGTAGTCGGCAACAACAACTTCATCGCGCGTCGGCTCGGGCGGTGGCAAATCTTGAAACAACACGGTCTTTTCCTTTCCATGACAAAGTCGTCACGGCGGAAAAGACGGCGGGCTGTCGAGCGCGCGCGCTTATCCACGCCTCATCGCTGACCCCGGCAACGAAGACGGACGACGGCATTGAAAGGTCGGTATCTGGCTCGCCACCCTTCATGGGAGGCTCACAGTTGCGGGCACAGCGCCGGATTGTCACCGGCTTCCCTCTTCGCCGCCCCCATTACAGGAGCGAAACCCTTCGCCTGGCAGCAGCGATTGGCGGCGCGGCTTTTCCTTGTCAAGCTGCGTCAAGTTCGTTAGGGACGCGCGACCTTTCCAAAGGGCTGGTCGGAAACCAGCGCAAACCAAGGAAAAACAAGTGAAAAACGATACGCATCCCGACTACCACATGATCAAGGTCGAAATGACCGACGGTACCGTGTTCGAAACGCGCTCCACCTGGGGCTCGGAAGGCGACACGCTGCACCTCGACATCGACCCCAAGACGCACCCGGCCTGGACCGGTGGTTCGCGTCGTGCCGCCGAAGGTGGCCGCGTTGACAAGTTCAACAAGCGGTTCGGCGGTCTGTCGCTCTCGACCAAGAAGTAGGCCATGGGCGCGCATCCCGCGCCCGTGCTTCACACGGAACGGCTCATCCTTCGCGGCTTCGTCGCGGAGGATTTTCCTGCCAAGCACGCGATCCTGCAAAAGCCCGATGTGCACGCGCATCTCGGGCCGCCGCTGACATGGTCCGAACATTGGCGCCGCGTTGTCAGCGGCGTCGGTCAATGGATCGTGCGCGGCTACGGCGGATGGATGGTGCTGCGCCGCGAGGACGAACGTTTACTCGGCGATCTTGGACTTTTCGATGCGCAGCGCGGATTGGGCTTCGACGGCCAACCGGAAATGGGCTGGGTGCTGGATAGCGATGTCCACGGGCAGGGCTATGCCTACGAGGCTTGCAGCGCGGCGCTCGAGTGGGCCGAGGCCAATCTCGAACCCACGCCGATCTGGGCGATCATCGAAGAAGGGCATGAGCCGTCCTTCAAGCTGGCGAACAAATTAGGGTTCGAACGTCATTCGGTGAGCGAACTCAACGATGAAATGATCATCGTGCTCAAACGCCCGGCCTGGTAGCTTACCAGCCACCGCCACCACCACCGCCACCGCCACCGCCGGAAAACCCGCCGCCGCCCGATCCGCTCGACGATCCGGGAGCAGTCGATGCGCTGGCGATTGAAGATGCCATCGAGGAGCCAATCGCGGTCGCGAACTTGGTCGGATTGTCCCAGACGTTTTGCGAGCCTGAATACCAGTAGAAGCCACGATCGACGCGGCCCGGGTCGTTGGCGGCGGCCAACAGCTTGCTTTCGAAGCGCTTGGCCCACTTATTCTCAACGCCGAGCGCGATCGCGTAGGGCAGATAGCGCTCGAACAATTGCAGATCCTCGTTCGCCGGCTGCATGCGGTCAAACCGTTCCTGCTCGGTCGTCGACAGATAGCGTTTGAAGCCGGCTATCCTGTCGAGGAGAGCGCGCCCTTCCACGGTAGGGGCCGACATCCAGAAAAAACCGCCGAGCCACATCAAACCGCCAATGAAAAGCGGGGCGAGCACCGGAAGGGCGTTTCCGGTCGACAGGGCAAGCGGCAACATCGGCAGCGCGCCAAGCGTTGTCGCAATCCCCGTGGCACTGGCGAGGAAAATGATCGGCCAGCGCAGCCCCGACCCTTTTTCCGGCACCGAGAAGAATAGCAGCCCGGTGATCGCCATGCCGCTGACCGTCAGCAGAAGATAAAGCGGGCTTGCCGCGTCTTCGGCCCAAACGGTGCCGGCCGCGCCCATCCAGGCACCGAGCAGCACGAAGGCAAGCCCCGCCACCGCCCAGCCGATATTGCGATTGAAGGCGGCGCCATCGAAACGTTTTTCGTGTGGCTTGCCGAGCTTCTTCATCGCGGCACGGAAGTCCGCGTGATGTTCTTGGTCTATCGTGATGGAGTCGCCGATCGGCACCAACCGGTCGAGCATGCGCCGCTCACCCTCTTCGAGCGGGCGGGCTGCAGGCCCCTCGAGCCGTTCGATATGCGTCTTGCCCTTGGCGAGGCCGAAGAAACTGCCGCCCTCTTCGACGAGGCGGACATGGCCCTTGACCGCGGCATTGACCATCGCGGCGGCGAAACCGCGATTATCCATGCGCTGCTTGGTGACGTACCGCATGGCGGCAGGGCTCATGTCATCGGGCGGCGCGAATAGCGGTACGACGGTGCCGGGCCTGGGATCGCGGCCGGCTTTCTTCCAGGCAACATAATAATAGCCGAAGATGAGGAGGATGCCGAGAATGGCGCCAATTGGCGCGGCGAGCTGCGCTATGCGACGAACCTGCAGTTCGGCTTCGGTCGGCGGGGCCACGACACCCTTCGGAAAGGCGACCGCGATCGTGAGCCCTTCGCCCGGCGCGAGGCCACGCGTCGTGGCAAAGCGGATGATACCGGGTTCGCGCGCCGTCACCTCGGCGTTGCTGGCGCTCGACCCTCGGCGACCCGTATAGACAGCGGCCTGGCCAAACTCGACCGGTTCGGGCAGCCGAACGGTGGCGCGGGCACTATCGATGGGAAACGCCCATCCGGTGCCGGTTACGTTCCAGTACAGTTCGTCGAAGCCGTCGAAAAAGCCAACCGCGCGCTTGATGCGATAGCGCAGCACATATTCGTGCTCGCCCGCGCCGATAAAGACGTCTGGGTCGCCGATCTTGATACGTAGTCCGTTGGACATGCGATCGAGACTGTAGCTTTCGGCGCGGCCGTTACGCTCGGCACCGATGAACTCAAAGCCGACCTTGATGGTACCGCCATGATCGGTGGCGTAGCGGGTGGGCAGATCGCGAAAAATGCCGCGCCGGATACGGTTGTTTTCCGATCGCACACGAATGCGTTCGGTCACGGTCATCACGCCATTTTCGGCGATGAAGAAATCGCTGTGCCATGCCAGGATGCGCTCGTCCGCCGCTGCCGGGGCGGCAAAGGCGAACAAGGCCAGGAAAAGGGCGAGAAGTGCGCCCGGCGCACGCATCAGTTGTTGAACTCGACCTTTGGCGCGGTCTGGATGCTTTCGTCGGGATCTTCGTAATATGGCTCGGTACTAAAGCCGAACGGTCCAGCGACCACGACATCGGGGAAGCTTTGCACCCGCGTGTTGAGATCGCGCGCGGTGGCGTTGTAATAGCGGCGCGTGGCCTGCAGCTCGCCTTCGATTGCCGACAGCTCGTTCTGCAGCATCTGGAAGTTTTCGTCGGCCTTGAGCTCGGGATAATCCTCGGCGACCGCCAGCAAGCGACCGATCAGGCCGCTCATCAGGCTGTCGGCCTGCGCCGTTGCCTCGACGCCCTTGGCTGCCGCCGCGTTGCCGCGCTGCGCGATGACTTTCTCAAGCGTGTCCTTTTCGTGGGTGGCATAGCCTTCCACGGTCTTGACGAGGTTGGGGATGAGGTCGGCGCGACGGCGCAGCTGCACGGTGATCCCGCTGAAGGCCTCGCGCACCAGCGCGCGCAGGCGCACCAGGTTGTTATAGATTGCGATCACCGCGAACGCGATGACAGCCAGAACGACCAAGGTGATGATCAGCGTCATGAAACTCCCCCACAGATGCTTGGGGGAGAGCCTAGCGCGGAAAGGTTAATCTAAAAAGCCGAAATCCCGGTGATGGCGCGCCCGATGATGAGCGCATGCACATCGTGCGTACCTTCATAGGTGTTGACCGTTTCGAGATTGAGCGCGTGGCGCATCACCGGATATTCGGCCGAAATGCCGTTACCGCCGAGCATGTCGCGCGCGGTGCGGGCGATATCCAGCGCCTTGCCGCAATTGTTGCGCTTGATCACGCTGATCGCGACCGGATCGAGCTCGCCCGCCTCGAGCCGACGACCGACGCGCAGGCTAGCCTGCAGGCCAAGCGCGATCTCGGTGAGCATGTTGGCAAACTTCAATTGCGGTATCTGGTTGGCGGCGAGCGGGCGATCGAATTGCTTGCGCTCGAGCATATAGTCGCGCGCGGCAGCGAAGCATGCTTCGGCAGCACCCATGGCGCCCCAGCTGATGCCATAGCGCGCGACGTTGAGGCATCCGAACGGGCCTTTCAGCCCTTCGACATTGGGAAGCAGCGCGTCTTCGCCGACTTCGACATTGTCCATCACGATTTCGCCAGTGATCGAGGCGCGCAGGCTCAGCTTGTCCTTCACCTTGGGCGCGGACAGGCCCTTCATACCCTTTTCGAGCAGGAAGCCGCGGATTTTGCCGTCATGCGCATCCGATTTCGCCCAGACCACGAAGACATCGGCGATCGGCGAGTTGGTGATCCACATCTTGGCGCCATTGAGGACATAGCCGCCATCGACCTTCTTGGCGCGGGTGCGCATGCCGCCGGGGTCGGAACCCGCATCAGGTTCGGTGAGGCCAAAACAGCCGACCTTGGTGCCCGCAGCCAGCTGCGGCAGCCACTTTTTCTTTTGCTCTTCCGATCCGTAGGCGTTGATCGGGTGCATCACGAGGCTCGACTGGACTGAACAGGCGCTGCGATAGCCGCTGTCCACGCGCTCGATCTCGCGTGCGATCAGGCCGTAGCTGACATAGCCGAGCCCGGCGCCGCCATATTCCTCGTCCACCGTCGCTCCCAAGAGGCCAAGTTCGCCCATCTTGGGCATGATGTCGGGGTCGAAGGCATCATCCATGAAGGCCTGCTTGACGTTGGGCAGCAATTGTTCCTGCGCGAAGGCATGCGCGGTGTCGCGAACCATGCGCTCCTCATCGCTGAGCTGGCTTTCAAGGTCGAACGGGTCGGTCCAATCAAACGGGACGATTGTCTTGGAAGATTTCTGTAGCATGGGCGCGCTTTAGCGCCGCAAGGAGAGGGGCGCTAGCCAAAAGCGGTCAATCGACAAGAGAACGGGCGGCACCGCAAATGCGCCGCCGCCCGATAATTATGCCTAGAGGGAAACTACTCGACAGTACGATCGTCGTCGCCGCCGCGATCGTCGTCATCGGTCTCGTTGCCCAATTCATTGCCGACGTCCATCGGCTCTTCTTCCATCGCTGTATCGTCAACCACCTCTTCGGTTGCTTCCTCGGTCGCGGTTTCCTCTTCGGGCGATGCGCAGGCCGCGAGGCCCAGTGCGCTAGACGCCAGGATGGCAGTGATCATGGTCTTTTTCATCATTGGTCCCCTTTGTTGGTTTCGTCAGGCTTCGAAACCGAGCTTCTCCATTAAGGCCTGAAATCGCTCTTGGCTACGGATTGGCTCCAAGAGTGGATCGAGATAGGACTGCACCAGCCCGCTATCGCCGGCCTCGTAAGCGCGCTCCAGCTTGTCGAGCGCTGCTTCGGGCGCCCCGGTCTGCGCATCGACCTGCGCGAGTTGGTAGAGCGCATTATCGCCATATTCGCGCTCCAGGTTCTGACGATAGACGGCGCTTTCCGCGTCATTGCCCTCGCGCGCCGCTACAATCGCTAAACCGCGATTTCTGGTCAGTCCGCTAGGCTCCTTTTCGAAATATTCCTTGGCGGTTTCCACGGCCCCTTCGAGCAGTGCCATGGTGCCGAGGAACCCCATAACGCTACGCGCATCGTCGTTGATTGCCAGCGCTTGGCGGCATTGTTCGCGGGCGGCAGCGAAGTCGCCGGCATTCATTTCGATCAAGGCGGCATTGCGCCAGTGCTGGGCGTTGAGCGGATCGAGCTGCTTGGCTCGAAAAACGGCGTCGCGCGCCTCTTCGAGATCGCCGGCACGCGCACCGAAATTGGCGAACCCGGACAGGATGTCGGCATTGCCGAAGCCGGTCCGATAGCTTTCGAGATAGGCGGCGCGCGCACCGCGAATGTCGAGCATGCCGTTGGCCAGCACGAAACCGAGCGCGCTGTGGCCGGTGCTAAATTGCGGTGCGATCTCGACCGACCGACGCGCCGCGACCAGCGCTTCCGCATATAGCGGCGCCAGTTCCTCGCCGCGCGAATAATTGCTTGCGATAACCGTGAGTGCGCGGGCGCGTGCGGCGTGCGCTGCCGCATATTCCGGATCGAGTTCGAGCGCCTTGCCATACAAGGCCAGGGCGCGGCGATCGGTGCTTTCATCGACAGCCTGGCGATAGAGTTCCGCTCCCTCCAGATACGCATCGAGCGCCTGTGCCGACCGCGTCCCGCCCGTCGCATCGCCCGCACTGGATTTGGCGAGCTGCACCGCCAGTTGGTCGGCGACGAGGTCGGCAATGTCCTGCTGCAGTTCGAGTAGGGCGTCGAAAGGCCGGTCAAGACTATCGCTCCAGCGTTCGAACCCGTCACGGCCGTCTACCAGGCGCAAGACTACGCGCACGAGCCCGTCACCGCGTCGAACGCTGCCTTCGAGGACGTTGGCGACTTTCAGACGCGATGCGATCTGCTGGGCATCCAACTGGAGCTCTGCCACCGTTTCCGAACTGGTCTGCGCGGCGACCAGGATATCGGGGTGCAGCCCAAGCCGGGTGCGCAATTCTTCTGCGAGCCCGGTCGAGAAATAGGCCTGTTCGCTATCCTCGTTCAGATTGCTGAACGGGAGCACGGCGATGCTGCGATCGTTCGGACCGGGGCCGAATATCTTGTCCCCAAAGGCGACAAGGCCGCCGCCTGCGACCAGCGCGCTTACCACGCCGCCGCCAATCAGCAAGCTGCGGCGCGAAACGCGTGTCTCGCCCGGCGGAAGGTCGCCCGCCCATTCGGACACACCCTCCGCCCACAGCGCCTTGATGAGCGCCTGCATCGCGGTGTCTCCAGCCGTGAAATCGGACTGGCTTGCATCGATCATTTGGTGCTGGCGAAAGCCCATTGGGGGTTGGGTGCCATCGAGCGTGACGGGGATAAGCTTGCCCGCGTCGCGGCCCTTCGTGGCTTCGTCGGTCACCCATTCCGAGCGCACCGCGCTCGATGACCACAGCACCACCACCTTGTCCGACTGGTCGAGCTTGGCCTCGATAAGATCGGCAAAACGATTGCCGCCCTGGATGAGCGCATCCCACCACACGTCGAAGCCCTGCGCTTCGAGCAGGCGCACGATCCGCTGTGCCGCGTCTTCGTTTTCGCGGCTATAGCTGACGAAGACGCTTTCCGCGCCCTTCTGCGCTTCATCATCGTGGCAGTCGTCTTCGATCATTGCCCCCTATCGATCATGGTGAAGACGCGACAAACCGCCATCATAGAATGAAGTAGCTTTTTGCCAACTGGCTTCGAATTGCTAGCAAGGAGCGGCCTGAAGGGAGCAATAGCGTGGGAATGAGCAACGTAGCGGAGACGCTGGCTGTCATCTTCATCTGGGTTGTAGGGCTGCTGCTGCTGCTCGGGGTGGTGCTGTTTGTCATCGATATCACCCAGACCAGGGACGCGGTGCGGCGCAACTATCCCGTCATCGGACGCTTCCGCCACATCTTTTCCGAACTCGGCGAGTTTTTCCGCCAATACTTCTTCGCGATGGACCGCGAGGAG
This sequence comes from Sphingomicrobium marinum, assembly GCF_026157105.1. Lineage (GTDB taxonomy): Bacteria > Pseudomonadota > Alphaproteobacteria > Sphingomonadales > Sphingomonadaceae > Sphingomicrobium > Sphingomicrobium marinum. The sequence goes on along the minus strand of NZ_JANPVQ010000001.1, from coordinate 1,429,977 downwards.
ATGCCCTTTAATCGGGCCCAGCGCGAATGGGTTGACCGCGCGGCCAGTGGTAAGGGCAACACGCTCGCCTTCGGATCGACCAAGAACCTGCAACCTGTAGGCACGCCGATTTTCGTCAATTGTGCGTGGCCGACACTGGACGAAGATGCCGTCGAAGCCGACGCGCTGATGATCGGCGAGGGCTCACGTATCCCATATCTGGCGCCGTCTTATTTCAACATCTCGGCGATGAGCTACGGCTCGCTGTCCAAACCGGCGATCCGGGCATTGTCGCTCGGCGCGGCCAAGGCCGGCTGCTGGCTCAATACCGGCGAAGGGGGCCTCGCACCCTATCATCTCGAGGGCGATTGCGACGTCATATTCCAGATCGGGACGGCCAAATATGGCGTGCGCACCGAAGATGGAGAGCTTTCGGACGAGAAGCTGAAGGAAGTGGCTGCCCATCCGCAGGTCCGGATGTTCGAACTCAAGCTGAGCCAGGGCGCAAAACCGGGAAAAGGCGGAATCCTGCCGGCGGAAAAGGTCAACGAGGAGATTGCGAACATCAGGGGCATTCGCCCGCACGAAGCCTCGATCTCGCCCAATCGGCATCCTGAAATTGATTCGATCGAAGACCTTAGTGCGATGATCCAGCGACTGCGCGACGTCACCGGCAAGCCCGTCGGCATCAAGTTCGTCGTCGGCGCCTATGGCTGGCTGCTCAGCTATTTCGAGCATATCTCAAAGGGGTATCCCAATGATGCGCCCGACTTCATCACGGTCGACAGCGGAGACGGCGGGACGGGCGCCGCGCCGATGCCGCTCATGGACAATGTCGGGCTGACGATCCGCGAAAGCCTGCCGATGGTCGTCGACCTGCGTAACCAGTTTGGCCTCAAGGACCGCATTCGGATCGTCGCATCGGGCAAGATGGTGACGCCCGGCGATGTCGCGTGGGCGCTCGCGACGGGGGCGGACTTCGTGAATTCGGCGCGCGGCTTCATGTTCTCGATCGGCTGTATCCAGGCGATGAAGTGCAACACCAACCGCTGCCCCACCGGCGTAACCACGCACGACAAACGCCTGCAGCGTGGCCTGGTGCCCGAAGAAAAAGCCGACAAGGTCGCCAATTTCGTCGACAATATGCGCACGGAAGTCGGGACCATCGCGCATAGCTGCGGCGTCCATTCACCGCGCGGGCTCAAACGGCATCATGTCCGCATCGTGTGCCCCGACGGTCTGTCGCGACCGATGGATGAATTGCATCCTGCTCCAGCGCGACAAAGCTAGGCCCTTTTTCCACCTGTCAGCGACCGGATGAAAGAGTATAAGTACCGCTTATGAGTTTGGATTATCTGACGGAATTCCCGCTGTGGCTGGGTATCGTGATCGCGCTCGGCGTCGTCGCGCTGATGGAAATCACTGCCTATGCCACGCACCGCTGGGTAATGCACGGCCCGCTGGGCTGGGGTTGGCACGAAAGTCATCACCAGGAACGTCTTGGACTCTTCGAAAAGAACGACCTCTATGCCGTTGTTTTCGCTGGATTAGCGATTAGCCTTTTTGCAGGCGCAACGTTCGCGCAGATCGGTTGGCTATTCTGGATCGCCGTTGGCATCACGCTCTACGGCATACTCTATTTCATCGCGCACGATGGGCTCGTCCACCAGCGCTGGCCGTTCCGCATTGTCCCCAAGGGCGGCTATATGCAGCGGCTTTATCAGGCGCATCGCCTGCACCACGCTGTCGACGGGCGCGAGGGCTGCGTCTCGTTCGGCTTTATCTACGCGCCGCCGATCCGCGTGCTGAAAGACCAGCTCAAGCGCAACGCGGCTGTAACCGACCGGTCCGCGCGCACGAATATCCAGGCATGAAAAGCCTAGCCGCTATAGCCCTTGCCGCGACCGCCGGGGTGTCGCTGTTTTTTGCTGCGCCCGCCGTTGAGGCGGGAAATTATGAGCGCGTACCGGCGGCACGTCTCGACATCGCCAATGACGCCACGGTCGAGACTGCTGTCTTTGCTGGTGGGTGCTTCTGGGGCGTCGAGGCCGTGTTCGAACGCGTAAAAGGCGTCAAATCAGCGGTTTCCGGTTTTGCCGGCGGCCATGTGATCAACCCCAGCTATCGGCAGGTCACCCGTGGTGGCACCGGTCATGCCGAGGCCGTGCGCGTCATCTTCGATCCGCGCGTCGTGTCCTATGCCGAGCTATTACAGGTCTATTTCTCGGTCATCGCCGATCCGACCCAGCTCAACCGCCAGGGCCCGGACGTTGGCGAACATTACCGCACCGCCTTCTTCCCGATGAACAAGGCGCAAGACAAGGTTGCGCGGGCCTATATCCGCCAACTGGGCGCTGCAGGCATCTATAACAAACCGATCGTCACACGGATCGAGAAATATCGCGGCTTTCACAATGCCGAGAATTATCATCAGGACTTCATGGTGAAGAACCCGAACCATCCGTACATTGTGCAGCACGACGCGCCCAAAGTGCGCGCGCTCGTCCGATTATTCCCGGCGAAGGTCAGCTAGGCGCCTAGCCCTTGCCGCGCGTCCGGGTCTTGCCGGGCTTGGCTTCCTTTTCGAGGAATTCGATGATCATTCCGGCAATATCCTTGCCGGTGGACTTTTCGATGCCTTCGAGGCCGGGCGAGGAGTTGACCTCCATCACCACCGGTCCCTGATTGCCGCGCAGCAAGTCGACACCGCAAACCTTCAGGCCCATCGTCTTGGCCGCGAGCGTGGCGGTCTTGCGTTCGATGGGGCTGATCTTGACCTGTTCGGCCGTACCGCCGCGGTGGAGGTTCGAGCGAAAGTCGCCTTCCTTGCCTGTGCGCTTCATCGCGGCAACGACCTTGTCGCCGATGACGAGACAGCGAATGTCACTGCCGCCAGCTTCCTTGATGAACTGTTGGGTAAGGATGTTCGAGCCGACACCGCCAAAGGCCTGAATGATCGATTCCGCCGCTTTTTGCGTTTCGCCGAGCACCACCCCGATACCCTGCGTGCCTTCGAGCAGCTTGATCACGACCGGCGCGCCGCCTGCCATCTTGATAATTTCATCGGCGCGGCTCGTCTTGTGCGCGAACACCGTCACAGGGAGGCCGACGCCCTTGCGCGCCAACAGCTGCATCGAACGCAACTTGTCGCGGCTGCGGCTGATCGCCACGCTTTCGTTCAAGGGATAGACGCCCATCATCTCGAACTGGCGAAGCACGGCGGTGCCGTAGAAGGTGACGCTCGCGCCGATGCGCGGAATGACCGCGTCATATTTGGGCAGGTTTTCGCCCTGATAGCGGATCGAGGGGCGGTTCGAGGTGATGTTGATATAACACCGCAGGTGATCGATTACGTCGATGTCGTGGCCGCGCTCCTTGGCCGCTTCGACCAGCCGCCCGGTCGAATAGATTTTGGAGCTGCGGCTCATCAGGGCTAGTTTCACGATGTCTCTCCGGCTGTGTCGGGGCGATCCTTGCCCTGGATGTAGCTCTTGCTGCAGTCTACGAGAAAACGCCGTCTGAGCGCTGTCCTGCCAAGTAGCATACGAAAGCCCATGTCATCTCGGTTGGTGAGCGTCAATTGAATGGGGAAGGTCTTCTTGCCCACCTTGATCCGTGTCTTGATGAAAAAACGCTTCTGCGTTTGACCGTTGGAACTGGTGACCCTCTTGATGCCAGCGAGTGGTGCTTCACAGGGTATTTCGGGAAGGCGGCGTTTCTGCTCGGGGTGCAACTTGAACCGCACCCATTCCGTACCGTCGCGTTCGAAATGGTGGACGTCATAGGCGTGGATGGCGGAAGTGCGCGCGCCCGTATCGACCTTTACCTTGATGGCGCTCACTCCAAGGTCCGGCAATTGCGCCCATTCCCGCCAGCCGACGACACCGCTTTTCTTCACCTGTGCCATCGACGCTCCCGGGCAACTTCTAGGTCGTTGGCGGAGAGGGTGGGATTCGAACCCACGGTGAGCTTGCGCCCACGCCGGTTTTCAAGACCGGAGCATTCGACCACTCTGCCACCTCTCCGCTGTTCATGAGGCGCTAAGGGTAAAGGCTCAATCGTGCAAGCGTTGCGACGACCAATGGTGGTTTCGCGGGCAGGATGGGATAGTATCACCGCCATGACTGTTTCTTTTTTGATGCGTTCTTTTCTTGTCTCTGCCAGTTTTCTGTTCGCGCTGCCTGCCTGCGGGCAGGATGCCACCGACCCGTTGGCGCCGCTGGACGAGGGTGAGACGATCGCATCGACCGCGACGATCGCGGTGCCCACCGGCAACATTGGCTGGACGGACTACAAGAACCACCTCGCGCGACGCGCGGCTGCCGAGGGTGTCAGCCAGCGCGCCATCAGTGCGGTATTGCCCTCGCTCCAGCCCAACGACCGCGTGATCCGCCTCGACCGCAGCCAGCCGGGCGGCACGCCGGGCGACAACACCATCCCGCCATACGCGCCCTACCAGCGCCGCCATGTCACCCGCGACATCATCGAGCGCGGGAAGGCCGAAGCGCGCCAGCACTGGACCAAGCTGCACGAGATCCAGGATCGCTACGGTGTCGACAAGGACGTCATCCTCGCCATTTACGGCAAGGAAACCAGCTACGGTCGGATCACCGGTAATTTCGACCTGTTCGAGGCGCTGGGCACCCTGGCTTGGGAAGGCCGTCGCCGCGACCTGTTCGAAAGTGAGTTCATTGCCGCGTTGAAGCTGCTCGACAAGGGCTATACCCGCTCGCACCTCAAGGGCAGCTGGGCTGGCGCTGCGGGAAAGACACAGTTCATGCCGACCAACATCCTGGCGCTTGCCGCCGATGGTGACGGCGACGGTCATGCCGATATCTGGAATTCGGAGCCCGACGCCTTTGCCTCGATTGCCAATTACCTCGTCCAGAAGGGCTGGATCCGCGGGATCGACTGGGGCATCCCCGTCAACGTCCCTTATAATTTCGACCGCAACAGCGTGCGTCGCTTGACCGAGCCCGAGCGCTGCCCGCGCGTGTTCAACCGCCACAGCCGCTGGCTCACCATGGCCCAATGGCGCGCACTGGGGATCACGCCGGTCGGCAGCAGCTTTAGCGATGGTGTCGAACTCAAGCTGTTCGAGCCCGACGGTCCGGGCGAGACGGCCTATCTGGTCACGCGAAACTACGACATGATCCTCGATTACAACTGCTCCAATTTCTACGCGCTGACCATCGGTCTCGTGGCGGACGCAATCGAGCGATAATCTTCTCTTGGCGCAGCGTGCCAATGCGCTCTATCGTGCCGGAAAACCTCACCTGATGGAGTGACCATGCGTCCGCTATTTCTTGCCGCCCTTGCGCTGCCCGCCGTGGCAATCGCGTCTCCGACGTTCGAAACCGAAGCGCCGATCGCCTATTTGATCGACCTGTCGTCAGGCCGCGTTCTTTTGGAAAAGGACGCTGACCGGCAGATTCCGCCGGCGTCGATGGCCAAGATGATGACCACTGAACTGGCTTTCAAACTGATCGCCGAAGGCAAGCTGGACGAGCAGAAGATGTGCACCGTGCGTCCCGAGACGTGGCGGCAGTGGAGCAATGCGGGTTCGACCATGTTCCTCAAGGTCAACGAGCAGGTCAGCATCGAAAACCTTCTCAACGGTATCGTCACCTTGTCGGGCAACGACGCATCGGTCGTGCTGGCCGAATGTGTCGCCGGGACCGAGCAGGCCTATGTCGAGCAGATGAATAAGCTCGCCAGCGAGCTTGGCCTCAAGAATAGTCGCTTCGGCAACGTCAACGGGTGGCCCGATGAAGGCCGTACGGTGGTGACGGCGCGCGACCTGGCCACGCTGGCCCGCGCCGGGATCGACAACCATCCCGAGCTCTACGCCAAATATTATGGCAAGCGCGAATTCACCTGGGGCGAAACGCAGGGCGGCGAGCCAATCACGCAGCCCAACCGCAATCCGCTGTTCGGGCGCGTAGAAGGCGCGGATGGTCTCAAGACCGGTCACACCGAAGAAGCGGGCTACGGCTTCACCGGTTCGGCCGAACGTGATGGGCGTCGATTGGTCATGGTCGTTGCCGGGCTCGACAGCCAGTCGGCACGTACCCAGGAATCGGTGCGACTGATCGAATGGGGCTTCAACAACTGGAGCGCGCGTTCGCTCTATGCCAAGGGTGCAACGGTCGGCAGCGCGCGGGTGCAGATGGGCAGCGCGGATAGTGTCGCGCTGGTGGCGCCGCGCGACCTAGCGGTGACCTTCCCGGCCAATGCTTTTGCGACGCCCAGCGTGAAGATCCGTTATGACGGGCCGATCATGGCACCGATCGAAAAAGGCCAGCAGGTTGCCCAGCTCGTCGTGACCACCGACGGTGACGAGGCGGTGTTGCCGCTGGTGGCGGCTGAAGCGGTCGAGGAAGCGGGCTTCTTCCGCCGCGCCTGGATCGGATTCAAGCAATTGCTCGGCATGGCTTGATGGCAGGACGCTTCATCAGCCTCGAAGGCGGGGAGGGGGTCGGCAAATCGACCCAGCTCGACGCATTAGCCAAGGCGCTCGAAGGGCGCGGGCTCGAGGTCAAGGTGACGCGCGAACCCGGCGGCAGCGCCGGGGCGGAAGCAATCCGCAAATTGTTGCTCGAAGGCGAGGAAAAGCGCTGGAGCCCGCGCGCCGAAGCATTGTTGTTCGCAGCGGCGCGCGCCGATCATATCGAAAAGACGATCAAGCCCGCGCTCGCCAACGGCACATGGGTGCTATCCGACCGCTTTCTCGATAGCTCGCTGGCCTACCAGGGCGAAGCGGGGGGCCTGGGCATCGAGGCCGTGCGCGACCTGCATCGCTTCGGCAGTCTGGATTTCCTGCCCGACCGCACCTTGGTGCTGCAATTGCCGGTAGGCGAGGGCGGCCTACGCGCCAAGCACCGCGATGGTGACGAAGGCGATCGTATCGGGTCGCGGCCCCCAGCCTATCATGCGTCCGTCGACAAAGGCTTTGCCACCATGGCCGAAAAGGAGCCGCAGCGCGTGAAGCTGATCGATGCATCGGGCAGCGCGGAAACGGTGACTGCACGCCTTCTTTATGCGCTTGGCGACCTGCTCCCATGATCAAGGGGCAGGATCGCGCGGTCGAGGCGTTCGCCAAGGCCTGGAAATCGGGCACGCCGCATCATGCGTGGCTCCTTGCGGGGCCGCGCGGGGTCGGCAAGGCGACCTTCGCCAAGGCGGCTGCCGGGCGCGTCCTGGCAGAAGCCGCCGGCCCGCCGCCGACTGCGCCGGGCATGGATCTGGAGGACGATCATCCAACGGCGCGGCTGCTCGCAGCCGGATCGCATCCCGATTACCGCCTGCTCGAGCGCCAGCTGAACAAGTCGGGCACCAACCTCAATCGCAACATCAAGGTCGAACAGGTGCGCGCCATCGCGCAGCTTTTGTCGATCGCCCCATCGATGGCCGATTGGCGCGTCGTGGTAATCGATAGCGCGGACGATCTTGAAGCCGGCGGCGCCAATGCGCTGCTAAAGATGCTGGAAGAGCCACCCGCGAAGACGCTTTTCTTCCTGGTGGCCCATGCGCCAGGCCGACTGTTGCCGACAATAAGATCGCGCTGCAGGAGGCTTGATTTTCAACCACTTGGGCGTGACGTCATGGCCTCTGTGCTCGAAGAACGCATCGGCGCGTCCGATGCGACCCTGGTGTCGCTGGCGCAAGGATCGATCGGCCGCGCGCTGGCGATTGCCGAACTCGGTCTGGCACAGCTGGCCGACGATGCGCGCACCATCATGCGCGAAGGCGATCCCACCAACGCGCGCCGCTCGGCGCTCGCCAAGTCACTGTCGACCAAGGCCAATGCCGACAAATATGCGCGCTTCCTCGAACTCGTTCCGGGCATCGTTGCAGACGAGGCGAGGGGGGCCGAAGGCGCGCGCCGCGAACGCGCGTTGGCAGCCTATGGGCAAGTGCGCGAGGTTGTGGCGATTGCACCGCGCCTGTCGCTCGATGCCGCCGCGACGGCGTTCCGCCTCGGCGGCATGCTGGCGAGCGTTGCCGAGCCCGCTTGAACGCGGCGCCCGCCACGGCTAGGCGGGGCGCAATGTCTTATTATCTCACCACGGCCATCAGCTACCCCAACGGCAAACCCCATATCGGGCATGCCTATGAAGCCATTTCCGCCGATGTCATGGCGCGGTTCAAGCGCGCCCAGGGCGAGGATGTCTACTTTCAGACCGGAACCGACGAACATGGCTTGAAGATGGCGCAGACGGCGCGTGAGCTTGGCAAGACGCCCGCCGAGCTGGCATCGGAAATGTCGCAGCTTTTCATTGACATGTGCGACACACTTGGCGTCACATATGATCGATTCATCCGAACCACGGACGAGGATCATCACAACGCCTCGAAGGCAATTTGGCAAGCCATGGAAGCCAATGGCGACCTGTATCTGGGGCGCTATGAAGGCTGGTATTCGGTTCGCGACGAAGCGTTCTACGATGAAAAGGAGCTGACCCAAGGGGAGGGCGGCGAAAAACTGTCGCCCGAAGGCACGCCGGTCGAATGGACGGTCGAGGAGACCTGGTTCTTTAAACTTTCGGCCTACCAGCAGCCTCTGCTCGATCACATCGCGGCCAATCCCGATTTCATCCAGCCCGATAGCCGCCGCAACGAAGTGATGCGCTTCATCGAGGGCGGCCTGCGCGATCTCAGCGTTTCCCGCACCAGTTTCGACTGGGGCGTACAAGTGCCCGGTAGCCCCGATCACGTCATGTATGTGTGGGTCGATGCGCTGACCAACTATATCACCGGCGTCGGCTACCCCGATGGCGGCGCGACGTGGAACAGATATTGGCCCGCCGATGTTCACCTGATCGGCAAGGACATCATCCGCTTCCACGCGGTCTATTGGCCGGCCTTCCTGATGAGCGCGGGGATTGCGCTCCCCAAGCAAGTTTACGCCCATGGCCACTTGCTTGGCGAAGGCGGGGTCAAGATGTCGAAGAGCCTCGGCAACGTGGTCGATCCGCAGGTCATGGTCGAACGCTACGGCGTCGATGCGCTGCGATACTTCCTGCTGCGTGAGGTCACCTATGGCCAGGACGGTGCGGTGGGCGAAGAAGCGCTGGTGACGCGCGTCAACGCCGAACTCGCTAACAGCTTCGGCAATCTGGCGCAGCGCACGCTTTCGATGATCCATAAGAATTGCGACGGCGTGATCCCTGCTGCCGGAAATTTGAGCGAAGACAAGGCGTTACTAGATGACGTCACGACGTCATCGACCGAAAAGCTTCCCGCCGCCTTCGATCGCTGGGCCTTTTCGCAGGGCATCGAGGCTTGGATGAATGCGGTCTATGCCTGCAATGCCTATGTCGATGCGATGGCACCATGGGCGTTGAAGAAAACCGATCCCGATCGCATGGCCGAGGTGCTTGGTACGCTGGCGGCCGCGTTGAAGCCGTTGGCGCAAGCGATCCTTCCTGTCGTGCCGACGGGTGCGCAGTCGATCCTCGACCAGTTGGGGCAAGGGGAGGGGCAGGCCATCGACAAACCGACCCCCGCCTTCCCGCGGCTCGAGCTTGCGGCGGAGGACGGCGAATGAGCCTGATCGATAGCCATTGCCATCTGAACTATGAAGGCCTGGTCGAGCGCCAGGACGAGGTTCTCGCCAACGCACGCGCCCGCGGCGTCACCGGCATGCTCAATATCTCGACGCGCCAGAGCGAATGGGGCGATATTATCGCGACGGCGGAACGCAACGATGATGTCTGGGCGACCATCGGCGTTCATCCGCACGAGGCCGACAACCACCCCGATCTTGGGGTCGAAGCGCTGGTCGAGGCGGCGCAACACCCCAAAGTCATCGCGATTGGCGAATGCGGCCTCGACTATTATTACGACAAGTCGGACCGCGAGGCGCAAAAAGAGCGGTTTGCGGCGCATATCGAAGCTTCGCGGCGCACCGGGCTGCCCCTCGTTGTGCATACGCGCGATGCCGAAGAAGACACGGCCGAGATCCTGTCGCGTGCTGTCGAGAAAGGCGGCGTGCGCGGCGTGCTGCATTGCTTTACCAGTTCGCAGTGGCTGGCCGACCAAGCGCTGGCATTCGGATTTTACATTTCGCTGAGCGGAATCGTGACCTTCAAGAACGCCAAGGATCTGCGGGAAACGGCAAAGACTCTTCCAGACGATCGCTTTCTGGTCGAAACCGACAGCCCGTTCCTTGCCCCGGTGCCCAATCGCGGCAAGACGTGCGAGCCCGCTTTTGTCGCCGATACCGCGGCTTTCGTGGCGGATCTGCGCGGCGAAACTATCGAAGAAGTAAAGTCAAAGAGCACTGCCAACTTCTTCAGACTGTTTGATAAAGCAACAGCGTGAAGGTTCGTGTTCTGGGGTGCGGGACGTCGTCGGGCGTGCCGCGGATCGGAAACGATTGGGGACGATGCGATCCCAATGAACCACGTAACCGGCGTACGCGCTCGTCAATCCTGATCGACAGCGGCGGCGAGACATTGCTGGTCGATTGTGGGCCCGACCTTCGCCAGCAACTTCTCGATGCGGGCCGGGCCGATATCGATGCGTCGATCATCACGCACGATCATGCCGATCATACGCACGGCATCGACGATCTGCGGCAATTGGCAAGGGTAGCGGGACGAAAGATGCCGCTGTGGGCGCGCGCGCAGACCATGGCTGGGCTAGAAAGTCGCTTCTCCTATGCCTTTTCGGGCCATCGTTATTACGACGCGATCCTGGCGCCCGAGATCCTCGAAACGAATGATCGAGCCTGGGGAGGGGGGAGGCTGCGGTTCGTCGATCAGCCGCATGGCGGGATCACCAGCCTTGGCATTCGCTTCGATCAGGATGATAGGTCACTCGTCTACGCCATTGATTTCCATGACTTAACCGAAGACATGGCGTCGCTTTACGCGGGCGCGGATGTGTGGATCTGCGATTGTCTGGGGCTGAAGCCGCATCCGACGCACGCGCATCTCGACGCCGTCCTTGGCTGGGCGCGGGAACTCGAGGTCGGCCAGCTTTGGCTGACTCATCTCGACATTGTCATGGACTATAACCATCTCAAGCAGACATTGCCCGATTGGGCAGCGCCCGCCCATGATGGACTGGAGATCGAGATTTGAGCCCGAATGTCCCCGAATGGATCATGTTGATCGTCCTGGTGGGATTCCTCGTCTTCTTCATGTCGCGATCGGGTGAACCCATCGGCAAGCTGGCAAAAATGGCGCTGGCATGGATCGGCATTTTCGCGCTTTTCTTCGTAATTTTCACCTTCCGCGACGATTTTTCCTATGTCGCGCAGCGGGTTAGCACCGAAATCACCGGGCAGCCCGTCGTCCAGGGCGAGACATTGCGCGTTCCCAAGTCGATCGACGGCCATTTCTACCTCGAAGCCGACGTCAATGGGGCGGCGATCGAATTCATGGTCGACAGCGGCGCGACTGTGACGACGCTGGGTCAAAGTGCGGCGCGTGAGGCCGGCTTGCAGATCAGCGGGCAACCCAATGTGGTGGTTCAGACCGCGAACGGCACGGTTGGCATGTACAGTACGCGCGCACGGGATTTCGATGTCGGCCCGATCGAACGCAACAATATGCGCGTGCATGTCGCGGAGCGCGACGATCTTAACGTGATCGGGATGAATTGGCTCAGCTCGCTTGAAAGCTGGCGGGTCGAAGGGGACTGGCTGATCCTTCAGCCGTAACGTGGCCGCCGCATTCCTCTATACTAAGCCATTTTACATAATACATATTATCAGACTTACTGATTTCACTAGGAAAAGCGCCGATCGTGCGTTTCTCAAGCCCTCTTTCCTTGCCTAATCACATATTCGCGCCATTGTGATCGAATGAGCATCGAACGATTGACTGCTATCATGCGCCGGCTGCGCGACAAGAAGACCGGCTGCGAATGGGATAGCGTCCAGACCTTCGCGACGATCGCGCCCTACACCATCGAAGAAGCCTACGAAGTTGCCGATGCCATCGCGCGCGAGGATATGGACGACCTGGCCGACGAATTGGGCGATTTGCAGCTACAAGTGATCTTTCACAGCGTCATGGCCGAGGAAGACGGGCATTTCACGCTCGACGACGTCTTCGCGCGCATTTGCGACAAAATGGAACGCCGCCATCCGCATATCTTCGGTGAAGCCGATGAAGGCGGCCATCACCTGTGGGAAGAAATCAAGGCCGCCGAACGCAAGGAAAGCGACGATCAGAGCGCCTTGGCGGGCGTCGCGCTTGCACTACCTGCGCTCGAACGTGCCCAGAAGCTGCAGAAGCGCGCCGCTCGCACCGGTTTCGACTGGCCCGATGCCACTGGCGCCAAGGAAAAGATCGTCGAAGAGCTTGCCGAGGTCGAAGCGGCCGACAGCGATTCCGCGCGCGAAGAGGAAATTGGCGATCTCCTATTTGCGGTTGTAAACCTCGCACGGTTTCTCAAGATCGATAGCGAAGAAGCTCTACGCAAAGCCAATCGCAAGTTTGAAAAGCGCTTTCGGTCGATCGAAACAGCACCGGGTTTCGTTGACATGGATCTCGAAGACAAGGAAGCGCTCTGGCAAGCCGCCAAGCGCGCTTGATCCGCGGTCAGAGCGAGTCGAAACGGGCCTTGTTCGCGGGATCGAGCTGAACATCGAGGTGCAGCGTCTCGCCATCGAGCCGGCTGTCCAGCACCTTGCCATATTGATGGAGCCAGCTCAGGCGCGCGCCGTCGCCCGCCGGCAGCGTGATCTCATAGGTCTTCGCGCCCAATGAGAGCGCCTTGCCGACGTGTTCGAGCAGATTGTCGACCCCTTCCCCGCTCACGGCGCTAATCGCCATGACGTCGTCGCGGCGCTTTGCCTCGCCCAATATATCATCGCCGCGATCGCCTTCGAGCAGGTCGATCTTGTTCCAGACTTCCAGCTGCGGCGGCGCGCCCTCCCCCTCCAGCCCCAATTCCTTGAGAACGGTCGCGACATCGTCGGCCTGTGCCTGGGTATCGGGATGCGCGATATCGCGGACATGGAGGATAAGGTCGGCGCTGGCGACTTCCTCCAGCGTGGCGCGGAAAGCCGCCACCAATTGGGTCGGCAGGTCGGAGACGAAACCCACCGTGTCGGACAAGATCACCTTGTCGTGCCCGGGAACACGGATTTCGCGCATCGTCGGGTCGAGCGTCGCGAACAACAGGTCTTCGGCCATGACGTCAGCGCGCGTCAGCCGATTGAAAAGCGTGGACTTTCCAGCATTGGTATAGCCGACCAGCGCGACCACCGGCCACGGTGCGCGCTGGCGCCGGTCGCGGTGCAGCCCGCGGGTCTTCTTCACCTGTTCGAGCTCGCGGCGGATCTTGGCCATGCGATCGCGGATCATGCGCCTGTCGGCCTCGATCTGCGTTTCACCCGGGCCGCCCAGGAAGCCGAAACCGCCGCGCTGGCGTTCAAGGTGGGTCCACGAACGCACAAGCCGACCGGCCTGGTAGTCGAGATGCGCCAGTTCGACCTGCAGCCGGCCTTCCGCGGTCGCCGCGCGTTCGCCGAAAATCTCGAGGATCAGGCCGGTACGGTCGATTACCTTGCACTGCGTCGCGTCTTCGAGATTCTTCTGCTGGACGGGACTGAGCGCCGCGTCGACGAGAAGCAGGCCGGCACCCGCTTCCTTGGCGATCTCGCCCATCTCCGCCGCCTGCCCCATGCCGAACAGGCTGGCGGGGCGCACCGATCGGATGCGGTACGCGCGCGCTTCGATCACGTCGATGCTGATGGCCTCGGCAAGTCCCTTGGCCTCCTCGATCCGCGCATCGGTGCTGCGTGAGGCGGGCTGGCCCACGATGTCCGGCACCGCCAGCAGCGCTTTTTCGCCCCTGGCTATCCCGTCCGCATTTTCCCGTTCAAAGACGCTCAGCGTCGTTCTCCACCTATCTGCAAGGTAGAAACGGCGTGCTTGAACAAGAGTTGCGGCTCTTCTGCCGTCAGGAGCAGCAGCACGAAGCCGTCATGGCCGATCAAGGTGCCGCGCAGCATGACGCCATTGAGCAGAAACACCGTGACCTCGCCGCCGGCAGCGCGATCGAGGAACTGGTCCTGCATCCCCTCCCCGGCATATTCGGGCAGGTCCAGTGTCGGCTTGGCGCCCGGCACGATCGTCGAAATGGCGTGCTTGTAGACCAGCTGTTCGCTACCATCACGGCGCAGCAAAATGCTGTAAGTCCCGAAACCCGCTATATTTCCTTGAAGACGCACGCCCTTCATCAGGAACAGGCTAACAGGGACTTTTTCCTTGCGACAGGCATTCAGGAACAGATCCTGCACCTCGCTACGCGGCTTGCTCATGATTGCTTACTTGTCTCCGCGCTTGTCCTGGATACCCAGCGCCTTCAATTTGCGATGCAGCGCCGACCGCTCCATCCCGATAAAGGCTGCCGTGCGGGAGATATTGCCAGAAAAACGACGAATCTGAATGCGCAAATATTCACGCTCGAAATTTTCGCGGGCTTCGCGCAGCGGCGAGCCCATGATCGCGACCGAACTGGTCACCGTGATGCCACCGCTAGCCTTGCCGTCGGTGACCTCGGCGGGAAGCAGGTCGACGTCGATACACTCGGCGCGATCGCCCGGCATCATGATCATGGTGCGTTCCATGATGTTGCGAAGCTGGCGTACGTTTCCGGGCCAATCGTGCGCTTGTAGTGCGGCCAGCGCTTCATCCGACACACGGGGCGGCTTGATGCGCCGCTCGGCAGCAAAGCGTGCAAGGAAATGCTCGACCAGGACCGGAATGTCTTCGCGGCGTTCGTTCAATGGCGGGATGCGCACGGGCACCACGTTGAGGCGATAGAAAAGGTCTTCGCGGAATTTCCCGGCGTCGATCTCAGCCTGCAGGTCCTTGGCGGTCGCCGACAAGACGCGCACATCGACCTTCACGGGGCGCTGCCCCCCTACCCGCGTATAGCTCTGGTCGGTCAGCACCCGCAGGATCTTGGCCTGCGTGGTGGCCGGCATATCGGCGATCTCGTCGAGGAATAGCGTGCCGCCGTGCGCCTGTTCGAGCAGTCCGGGTGTCGAGACGCCGTCTTTCTCGGTGCCGAAAAGCTCTTCTTCGACGCGGTCCGGATCCATCATGGCGGACGAGACCGAAATGAATGGCGCCGCTGCGCGCGTGCTCCATTGGTGGATCGTGCGCGCCGCGATCTCCTTGCCCACGCCTGCAGGCCCGGTGATGAGCACGCGGCTGCCGGTGGGTGCGACGCGCTTCAGCGTAGCGCGTACGGCATTGAGCGAGGCCGAGGAACCGTTGAGCTGGTCTTCCTGCCCGGCCTGCGCGCGTAATTCTTCATTCTCGCGGCGCAGGCGCTGCGTTTCGGTCGCGCGTTCGACGAGGTGGAGCAGCTTTTCGGCTTCGAAGGGCTTTTCGATGAAGTCGACCGCGCCGGCCTTCACCGCGGCCACCGCCGTATCGAGATTTCCGTGCCCCGAAATCATGATGCAGGGCAGCGTTTTGTCGCGGCGCTTGATTTCCTCGAGCAATTGCAGGCCATCGAGCTTCGATCCCTGCAGCCAGACGTCGAGCAAGGCGAGCTGCGGGCGGCGATCCTCGATCGCGTCGAGCGCTTCGGTGGAATTGCCCGCGGTGCGGACTTGGTAGCCCTCGTCCTCCAGCACACCGGAGACCAGTTCGCGAATATCGGCTTCGTCGTCGACGACCAGCACTTCTAGGCTCATTCTTCACCCTCATCATATTCGCCGTCCTCACCGCTCTTCTCGAGCGGCTCGCCGGCTTCTCCGCTGGCTTTTTCGGCCAGCCGATCGGTGTGGAAGAGGATGCGGACATGCGTCCCTCCCCCGTCGCGGTCGAGGAAGGCGATCTCGCCTTCATGTTCCTCGACGATTTTCTTAACGATCGCGAGGCCAAGGCCGGTGCCGCGCACCCGCGTCGTCATATAGGGTTCGGTCAATCGTTCGCGGTCTTCGGGAAGCCCGACGCCGGTATCCATGATATCAATGCGCAGCTCGCTCGACCCTTCCGTCATCGTCAGGTCAACGCGGTCGCCGTCCGGATGGTCGCCGCCGGTTTTCCGCCTGCTTTCAATAGCCTCGACCGCGTTCTTGACGATGTTTGTCAGCGCCTGCGCGAGCTGGCGACGGTCGCAAACCATGCGGATATCGGCGGACGGCGGGTCCATCGAGAAGGCTACGCCGGGATGCGCGACCTCGTGCAGGAACAGCGCGGCGCGCGCGATGTCGTGGACATTCTCGTCGCGGAATGTCGGTTTGGGCATCCGTGCGAAATTGGAGAATTCGTCGACCATGCGGCGCAAGTCGCCGACCTGTCGCACGATGGTATCGGTCAGGCGCCCGAACGTGTCGTCCTTGATCTCGTCGCCATATTTTCGCTGGAGGCGCTCGGCGGCGAGCTGGATGGGCGTGAGCGGGTTCTTGATCTCGTGCGCGATACGCCGCGCGATATCGGACCAGGCGGCGCGCCGCTGGTCCGATAGCTGGTCGGTAATGTCGTCAAAGGTGAGAACCGCGCCGTCATCATAACGCACTCGCTTGACCGCGAGCGTGCGCGGGCCGGTGTCGGCCATGATTGTGGCCGTGGCTTCCTGCGTCTCCCCTCTCATGAACTCGCTCAGTTCGGGGGAAACCTCGTGAAGATAGCGGCCTTCCAATCCTTCATCGCCAAGCAGCATCGCGGCCGAACGATTGGTCAGCAGGATATGATCCTGGTCATCGAGCGCGATGACGCCGGCGGTCACCGAAGACAACACGGCCTCCATGAAAGCGCGGCGCAGGTCGAGTTGCTCGTTCGCGGTCAGCAAGGCGCCCGTCTGGTCCTCGATGCGCGAGGTCATGCGGTTGAAGGCAGTGGCCAACTTAGCGACTTCGTCGCCCGAATTGAGTTCGGGAACGCGGGTACCGAAGTCCCCCTCTTCGACGCGACCAGCTGCGGTAACGAGCTGTCCAATGGGGCGCGCCAGTCGGTCGGCTAGCGCTAGCGCGGCAAGGATTGCCAGTCCCACAATGATGATAGCGCCCAACAGCAAGGCTGCATTGAATCGCAGCTGGTTGGTCCGCGACTTGGCAAGCAAATCATTATAGGCATCGACGATATTGTCAGCGCGGCCGACTTGTCCGGTTATGGAACTGTCCGGGTAGCGAATGGCGAGGAGATAGCCGTCCTCGCTTTGCGGAAGCTTGGTCAAGACCGCTATACGGTCGGGAAACTCGACCGATACGCCGTCGCCATCCTCGAGTTGCGCCAGTTCTTCCACCCGCGGAAGGATGGTGGTCTTGTCGTCGATCCCTTCGAAGCCATTCACGACACCGATCGCTTGAACTGTCTGTTCCTGGGCATCGATCGACAATACGGCAGCCTCGTTGAGGCTACGAAGATACGCCTGGTACGCGACGAAATCGCCAAAGTCCGGACTGTCGACGCCCTCGGTCTGCACGAAGTTCGAGATGTCGCCGGCCATTGCCGCCGCTTCGTCGGTGACATCGACAAATTCGTTCTCGTATATCGCGTCAGCGGCCTCGACCGCTTGCGTCACGAGGTTTTCCGCCCTGTCGGATGACCAGAATTCGAGCCCTGACTGGATGAGCAGCGACGCAAATATCGCGACGACAACGGTTGGAACAGCAGCGATGATGGAAAAGATGGCAACCAACCGCGTATGCAGCCTGCCGGATCCAAGCCCTTGCTTCGCGCTGCGCCGGTAGGCGACTTTACGCGAAATGAGGACCATCAGGACGATCGCAGGCACCAGCGTGGCAACCATCAGTGTGGCAATAATCGGCGGCGACAGAAGGCCTGCACCATTATGCTCGTGCAGCATGAGATCACCCGAGTAGACGAGCATCGCCACCAGGATCACCGCCGACGCCACCATCGCGATATCGAGCCAGCGGTTATAGCGCGGCCGCTCGTCGATGTGGGTCACAGAATCAGTGCGGGGGGCGTCCATATACCTTCCGCACTAGCACGGAAGTGTTGCCCGTAAAACACAGTGTGTGATCGCGCCTATCGAGGGCGTTCAGGCCGCTTCCTGCTCGGCTTGCGGAAGATAGAATTCGCGCAGCATCGCCTTGACCACTCCAGGATCTTCTTCCTGGTTCACCTTCTGGCGAAATTCGGCCGAGCCGGTCATGCCCTTGGTGTACCAGCCGATATGCTTGCGCGCGCAGTGTGTGCCGACGCGCGGGCCGTACAGGGCCTGCATGTCGTCATATTGCTCAAGGATCGTTTCGAGCTGTTTTTCGCGGCTCGGATCGGGCTTGGGCTCCTCGCCGCGCAAATTGGCGATGACCTGGCCAAGCAGCCACGGCTTGCCGTAGGCGCCGCGCCCGATCATCACGCCGTCGGCGTTCGATTGCTTGAGCGCCTCGCGCGCTTCAGGAATCGAATTGATGTCGCCATTGGCGATTACCGGCAGGCTGGTCGCTTCCTTCACCTTGGCGATAAAGGCCCAGTCGGCGGTGCCCTTGTACAGCTGGCAGCGGGTGCGACCGTGGACGGTGATCATCTGCACACCAAGGTCTTCGGCGATCTTGGCCAGTTCGGGGGCGTTGAGGCTGTCATGATCCCATCCCATACGCATCTTCAACGTCACCGGAACGCTGACCGCCTTGACTGTCGCATCGATCAGGCGACCGGCGAGATCGAGATCGCGCATCAGGTGCGATCCGGCAAAGCCGTTGACGACTTTCTTGACTGGGCAACCCATGTTGATGTCGATGATCGCGGCGCCCTTGTCCTCGTTCAATTTGGCGGCCTCGGCCATGCGCTCAGGCTCGCAGCCGGCGAGCTGGAGCGACACGGGCTCTTCCGAAGGATCCCACGTCGCTTTCTGCAGCGACTGGCGCGTTTCGCGGATCATCGCTTCGGACGCGATCATTTCGGATACGGTCAGCCCGCAACCGAAGCGCTTCACCATCTTGCGAAACGGCACGTCGGTAACCCCCGTCATCGGCGCAAGGATGACAGGGTCGTCGATCCTGATCGGACCGATGTTGATGGGCTTCAGCGATGCCATGGTGGCGGCCCTTTAGCGCCTAGCCCCTTGAGGAGCAAGGATTTGCCCGCCATAGCGCGATCCGATGGAATTCTCCGCACTCATTGTTGCCGCCGGTAGCGGCAGTCGCATGGGAAGTGATGTCCCCAAGCAATTCCAGATGCTTGGCGGCAAGGAGGTGCTGGTGCACGCGGTTGATGCCCTCCTCCCCCATCCCGCGATCGAGGCGGTTCATGTCGTAATCGCGGCCGATCAGGAAGATACGGCGCGGGCCGTCCTTGGCGATAAGGCGGTCAATCTGGTCATCGGCGGCGCAACGCGCTCCGATAGCGTGCGCAACGGCCTCGCCGCGGTGAAGACGAGCCACGTGCTGATCCACGACGCTGCGCGACCTTTCTGTCCCGAAGCGGTGATCGATCGGCTCGTTGCTGCAATGGAGACGCACGATGCGGCGACGCCGATGCTGCGCTCGGTCGATACGCTCGCCCGGCCCAGTGGCGAAACGCTTGGCGACGCGGTGGACCGTGACACGGTTGTGCGTATCCAGACACCGCAAGCCTTTCGTAGCGATGTCATCCGCAAGGCCTATGACGGCTATGACGGTGCCCCCACCGACGAAGCGCGCGTTGCCGCCGCCGCCGGCATCGATGTAGCGCTGGTCGAAGGAGACGAGATGCTCGACAAGATCACGACCCCTGGCGACTTTTCGCGCGCCGAAGCGATTGCGGGGCAGGTTCTGATACCGCGCACCGGCATGGGCTTCGATGTCCACCAGTTTGCGGGTGATGGTCCGGTGATGCTTGGCGGCATCGCGGTGCCGTACGAAAAAGGCCTGTCGGGCCATAGCGATGCCGACGTCCTGCTCCATGCCATCACCGACGCGCTACTGGGGGCCGTCAGCCTTGGCGATATCGGTCTTCACTTTCCGCCTTCGGACCCCAAATGGAAAGGTGCTGACAGCGAGCAATTCCTCGCCCACGCCGCCAATCTGGTGCGCGACATGGGCGCGATCATCGACAGCGTGGACGCGACGCTGATTTGCGAGGCCCCAAAGGTCGGCCCGCACCGCACTGCGATGCAGGAAAATATCGCCCGCATTCTCGGCCTTGTGCCGGGCCGGGTCAGTGTGAAGGCCACGACTACCGAAAAGCTCGGCTTCACCGGTAGGGGCGAAGGGATCGCCTGCCAGGCCGTCGCCAATGTGAGGATGAAATGATGGATACGCTGCTTCCCGAAGAACTGGTCGAGAAAGCTCGCGACATTATCGAGAAAAATCGCGATGCGCGTCGCCGTATCGCGCTCGCCGAAAGCTGCACCGGCGGTCTCGTCGGCGCTGCGCTGACCGAGATCCCGGGCTCATCCGATGTGTTCATCGGCAGCCTCGTCACCTACGCCAATAGTGCCAAGCATGTGCAGCTCAGCGTGCCCACCGAAACGCTCGATCGCTGCGGTGCGGTGAGCGCCGAAACCGCAAAGGCCATGGCGCGCGGTGCGCTGCGCATTTCAGGTGCCGACGTGGTTGTATCGATCACCGGTGTTGCCGGTCCGGACGGTGGCAGTGAAGAAAAGCCCGTGGGCACGGTTATCTTCGCGCGCGCAACGCGCGGCGAACAGAAAGTCTTGGTTGCTGAAGAAGCGTTCGCCAATACCGGCCGCGGCGGCGTGCGCCTTCAGGCGGCGCTGGCGGCCTTGTCGTTGCTCGAACCATAGAGCGCAGCCGCCCGGTCCTCGAACGCTTGCGTCATCCGGCGCAGCGCGCGGTCGAACATCTGTCCGGCGAGGCTTTCGAAGATCCGGTTCTTGAACGCGAAGTCCACTTCGAAACAAAGATCGGTACCGCCCTCGGCCGGTTTGAATGTCCAGACATTATGCAGATATTTCAGCGGGCCTTCGACATAGTCGACGGTAACGCGGTCCGGGCGCTCTTTTTGCACCCGGCTGGTGAAGCGCTCCTTGAAGGCCTTGAAGCCGACGATGAGGTCGGCGACCATCTCCTCCTCGCTGTTGGAGCGCACGCGCACCGCGCTGACCCACGGCAGGAATTCGTCATAGCGACCGACATCCGCCACCAGGTCGAACAATTGTTCGGGCGTGTATGGGAGAAACCGGGTTTCGCTATGCCTTGGCATGTTTGGCTTCGCGTGCCTTCTGCATCTTCGCGAAATCGTCGCCGGCATGATAGCTCGAGCGTGTCAGCGGGCTCGCCGCCACCAAGAGGAAACCCTTGGCGCGCGCGATCGTCGCGTAGGCGTCGAACGTCTGCGGCGTCACGAATTCTTCGACATTGGCGTGCTTGGGCGTCGGCTGGAGATATTGGCCCATCGTCAGGAAGTCGATGTCGGCCGAGCGCATGTCATCCATCACCTGGTGAACTTCGAGCCGCTGTTCGCCCAGCCCGACCATGATACCCGACTTGGTGAAGATGGTCGGATCGAGTTTCTTCACCGTTTCCAGCAGCCGGATCGAAGCATAATAGCGCGCGCCCGGACGGATCGTGGGATAGAGCCGCGGCACCGTTTCGAGATTGTGATTGAACACGTCAGGCTTGGCATCGACGATGCGCTCGATCGCCTGTTCGTGCTTGCCGCGAAAATCGGGTGTCAGGATCTCGATCGTCGTCTTGGGCGTGCGTCTGCGCAGCGCCTCGATCACCTTGACGAACTGCCCTGCCCCGCCATCGGGAAGATCATCGCGATCGACCGAGGTGATGACGATATGGTTGAGCCCCGTTTCCGCCGCCATGGTGGCGACATTTTCGGGCTCCATCGGGTCGACGATGCGCGGCATCCCGGTCTTGACGTTACAAAACGCACAAGCGCGCGTGCAGGTGTCGCCAAGGATCATCACCGTCGCGTGCTTCTTGGTCCAGCATTCGCCGATATTGGGGCAAGCGGCTTCTTCGCAGACGGTCGTGAGGTTGAGCCCGCGCATCAGCTTGCGAGTCTCGTTATAGCCCTCGCTGACGGGCGCCTTGACCCGAATCCAGTCGGGCTTGCGCTTGCGGGACTGAGGATTGAGCGGCGCGTTCATGAGGGCGACTTAGCGATGCCCCTTGCACACCACAAGGGTGTGCGGCATTTGGAGCGCCATGAACGGATTTACGACGCTGCTTGACGGCTACCATCGCTTTCGTCGCAACGATTATCAGCGCCAGCGTGCGCGCTGGTCCGAATTGGCAGAGGGACAGGCTCCGCCGGTGATGATCATCAGCTGTTGCGACAGTCGGGTCGATCCAGCGACGATCTTCGATATCGAGCCGGGGCAGGCCTTCGTTCTTCGCAACGTTGCCAACCTTGTTCCCCCCTACCAGCCTGACGGCGGGCTCCATGGCGTTTCATCGGCGATCGAATTTGCCGTCACAGGCCTGAAGGTTCAGCACATCGTGATCATGGGTCATGCCAGTTGCGGCGGCATTGCCGCAGCTCTTGCTGGCGGCGATCAAGGCGAAGAGGGCGAAAGCTTTGTCGATAGCTGGATCAAGCTCATCAAGGAGCCGCGCGATGCGGTCGTCGATAGTGACTGCGAGGACAAGCAGACCGCGCTGGAGCAGGCGGCGATCGTTCACAGCCTCGCAAACCTGCGCACCTTTCCTAACGTAAGGGAAGGCGAAGCCGCGGGAACGCTCACGCTCCACGGCTGCCATTTCGGCATCGCAAAAGGACTGCTCACCATCCTCGACGAAGAAAGCGGCGAGTTCAGACCCGACTAGCAGCGCGCGTCGTAGTCGTAGACCGGATAGCCATCCTCATCGACATAGTAGCAATCGCCATAGCTATCGCGGCGGTAGCGGCGGCGTTCCGCCACACCGCCTGCGACGGCGCCTACCGCAGCGCCCGCAATCGCACCTTCGGTGGTTGAAATGCCATCGACGACCGAACCGACGACAGCGCCTGCAACTGCGCCAATCACCGCGCCCTCGACGGCACCATTGCCCGAGCGGCGATCGTCATAGCGATCATAGCCGTAGCCATAATCGTTGGTGGCGCACGCACCGAGACCGAGACTGGCAGTTGCGACCAGCAAGAGTGGTTTCTTCATCAGTAGCTCCATCTTTCAATGGCGCCGCGAATGAACCTTCGCACACGCCGCTTTGCTTCAGCACTCGATGCGCTATGGTTCTCACAAAGGATTTGAACCTGACATGACTGACCGTAACGATCCTCCTGAACGCGAGCTCAATATCGCCTTGCTGATCGATGCCGATAACGCTTCGCCCGACCATCTCGACGAGGTGCTGACAGTGCTTGCCGAGTTGGGCGAGATCAATATTCGCCGCATCTACGGCAACTGGTCTAAGACGCAGCTGAAGAATTGGGGCACGCTGACGGGCCGCCACTCGCTGGTGCCGGTGCAGCAGTTCGATATCACGAAGGGCAAGTCGGCGACCGATATGCGCATGGTGATCGACGCCATGGACCTGCTCTACCGCGGCAATGTCGAGGGCTTTGGCATCATGAGCTCGGACAGCGACTTCCTGCCCCTCGCCCAGCGCATCCGCGAAGACGGGCTTCCGGTCTATGGCTTTGGCCAGGACAAGACGCCCGTTGGTTTCCGCCAGGCCTGCACGCGCTTCTTCGACGTCGACAAGCTGGGCAACGGCAAAGGCAACGGGGGAAGCGACAAAGGCAAGAATGCCGGGCCCCGGGTCGATGAAGAATTGACCGAATTGCTAGGCAATGCGTGGAAGGCCTCCAAGCGCGATGAAGAAGGCTATGCCGCTTTGTCGGAAATCGGCCAACGCGCCAAGGCGGTGTCGAGCTTCGCGGTGCGCAATTACGGCTATACGCGCTTGTCCGATCTCGTCAGCGAGCTTGACAATTTCGACGTCAAAAAGGGCGACGACAATCGCTTGATCGTGAAGCGACTGCGGTAGGCCGAGGGTCTAATCGGTCGCCAATACGTTGATCTCCTGAAGAAAAAGGAGATTTTATGTTTTTCCAGGACGAAAAAACGGACGCCGAAGTGCGCGCCGACCTCGAAGAGAAGCTGTGGGACGGGCTCGCTTCGAAAAGCCCCTTCGTGATGCTCGGCCTCAACGGCGTAGAGGACAGCCGGACGCGTCCGATGACTGCCCAGATTGACGAAGTGGATGGCAACAAGATCATCTACTTCTTTGCCGACAAGCGTGAGCATCTCGTCAAAGGCCTGTCCGAAACGTCGGATGCCGTGGCGACCTTTGTCTCGAAGGGTCACGACCTTTTCGCGCATATTCACGGCAACCTTGTGATCGATAATGACCGCGCAGTGATCGACCGCCTTTGGAATCCGATGATCGCGCCCTGGTACGAAGGCAACAAGGACAACCCCAATCTCGTCCTGCTGCGCTTTGATACGGGGATCGCCAATGTCTGGCTCAACGAAGGTCCGGAGCACCTGGTCAAGGCGGCGCTCGAGGCGCTCGGCAAGGATGTCGAAAGGCCCGACTACGACGACAAACGTGCGGACGTGGAGCTTTGATCATGACGAACAACAAGCTCAATCGACGCACTGAAACCGCCAAACGCAATGACGATAGCGATGTGATCGACGACGCGATCGACACGCCGTCGCAGCAGGGTCGCAACCAGGGCAACCTTAACACCGATGTCGGCACGCAGGCCGCAGAAGAACGGGTTTCGGATCCAGATGCGACCGAGGGCGTTACAAAACAGGACATGATCGATCACGGAATGTTTGATTTTTCGGACAAGCGAGGCGATCGTTGACACACTGCTCGGCCGGCCGTCGCTTTTTGTAGCACACACCTTCGGTCGGAATTGATGGGAAAGGGCGCAGCCTTCGGGCTCGCGCCCTTTTTCGTGCCGCTTCCCCGCTTCGTCGAGTTTCAGTTGAAAATGCGGGCACCCACGCCGATATATCTTTTATCGAAAAGGGAGTGGCATGAAGGGTTTTATGTGGATCGCGGCGTGCGGGGCGGCGGCTCTTGTCGGCGGCACCGTGCGACAGGCGCCGGTAATCATGGATGCGTTCGATGAAGTTCGGTCGGAAATCACGATCGAGAATGACGGCGATACCATCCGGATTGGCGGCCGCGATCGCGGCGATTCCGCGTTCGACCGCGCCCAGGCGGAAATCGATGCGGCGCTAGCCGGCGAACGCGTGGCAAGCGACGCAGCATCCTCGCAATTGGAAGCGATCGAGGCGGCTTCGGCGGCTCTGTCGCAGGCCGATGCCGAAGTGCTGGCAATTGCCGACAATGAAGAACTGTCGGCTGACGAGCGCGCAAGCCAACTTTCCGCCGCGTTGGCCAAACGCGAAGAAGCGGTGTCACGGCTGGAGTCGCTGACCGAAGAGAATGCCGACGCCGCGCCGGGCGAACAGGTTTCCGCCGATGTCGCGGGCGCGCTTTCCGAGCTGGCGCGAGTCGCGGAAGAAGCCGGGGACGACGTCTCCGACGAGGAACGCGAGGAAATCCGCGCGGCGGCGCAGGATTTGCGCGATGAAATTCGCGACACCGTGCGCGATGCGGTGCGCAACTAGGTCACCGCGTCCCCGCGCTCCCACACTCCTTTTTCCTTGGCCCGCGCCCGAACTCACTGTATGAGGTGAGTGATACAGTAGAGGGTGTTCCGTGAAGAAACTTGCAGGATTGATCGTCATCCCCGCGGCGGCCTTGGTGATGGTCGGTGGCTGGGCGTTTTGGGTCGAAGCGCTCGGCGAAGGCACCGGCGTCGACGGCGTTATCGAGCATGTCGATGCGCAGGTCGAAAGCGTCGACCGCGCGGTCGAACGCGTCGACCGCACCGTGGATCAGGTCGATCGCCTGGTCGAACAGCGCGTGGCCGCGGTGGACCGCATCGTCGAAGAAAATGATCGCCGCATCGACGCGATCGACCGCGCTGTTTCGCGCAGCATCGACGGCGCCAACCCCGACTTCACGCGCGCGCTCGACCGCCTGCAGGCAAAAGTCGACGCCGGCGAACTGACGCAGCGCGAAGCGGTGCAGCAGGCAGTGCAGGCATCGATGCAGGGCGGCGTGGAAGTGCCGCAATCGATTGCCCGCACCGATGAGGAACTGGCCCGTGCGCAGGCCGAGGCAGCGCAGCAAATCGCCGATACCAAGGCGCAGATCGAAGCGCTGCGGACAAGCGGCGCGATCAGCCAGGAACGCTATTCGCAACTAATCGCGAGAGTTTCGGGGCTGGAGCAACGGCTGCAGGCCGAAGCGCGTGCGCAGGTCGCGCAAGGCGAATAGGCTGTTCGCTTTCCCGGTGCGGTGGTAGGCCCCCTGCCCCATGGATACTCCGCAAACGCTCGGCGACGTGCTGGCCGACATCGATCGCCGCCTCGCCGATGCGGCGTCCTACCGATCCAATCCGATGCATGTGCCGGTGGTGGGAACGGCGGATGGCGACATGCGCATCATGGTGCTGCGCGCCTACGATCCGCAAACGCGGACATGCCGGTTCCATACCGACGCTCGGGCGCCAAAAGTCCGCGCAATCGACGCCGATCCGGCGATGGCGCTGCTCTTCTACGACAAGAAGGAAAAGGTGCAGATCCGCTGCCGCGGCAACGGGCGGATCGAGCGCACCGGCCCGGTCGCCGACGCGGCGTGGGAAGAATCCTCCAACTTCGCCAAGCGTTGCTACCTCGCGCCGCTGGCGCCGAGCGCGCAGGCGGCCGAACCGACGAGCAACCTGCCTGACGACCTCGAAGGCGTCGAACCCGACGCGGCGCGCGTCGCCGAAGGGCGCGAGAACTTCGCGGTGCTGCTGGTCGAACTGACACACATCGACTGGTTCCACCTTGCGCATACGGGGCACCGCCGCGCGGCATTGGCGGCGCCCGATTTCACGGGAAGCTGGATCGCCCCCTAATCGGCTTTGCTTCGGCAACGCGGCGCGGTAGCTTTGTGCAATGCGATAGCGGGAGGGCGGCATGGCGAAGGCGCAGGACGAGCACAAAATCTACTCGATGTCCTTTGGCAGCGTGTATCCGCATTACGTGGCCAAGGCCGAGCGCAAGGGGCGCAGCAAGGCGGAAGTTGACGAGATCATCGCCTGGCTGACAGGCTATGACACCGCGGGGCTGCAGCGCGTGCTCGACGACAAGACCGACTTCCGCACCTTCTTCGCCCAGGCCCCCGCGATGAACCCCGACCGCGCGCTGATCAAGGGCGTGGTGTGCGGGGTGCGGGTCGAAGAAGTCGAAGCCCCGCTAATGCGCGAAATCCGCTACCTCGACAAACTCATCGACGAGCTGGCGAAGGGCAAGGCGATGGAAAAGATTTTGCGGGCCTGAGAAAGCGCCCCAAAGCAATTCTAGCGCGACAGCTTCTTGTAGCTCACCCGGCTCGGCCGATCCGCTGCATCGCCCAGCCTACGGCGCTTGTCCTCTTCATACGCCTCGAAGTTACCCTCGAACCACTCGACATGGCTGTTGCCTTCGAAGGCGAGGATATGCGTCGCGAGGCGGTCGAGGAAGAAGCGGTCGTGCGAGATCACCACGGCGCAGCCGGGGAAGTTTTCGATGGCTTCTTCCAAGGCGCCCAGCGTCTCGACGTCGAGATCGTTGGTTGGTTCGTCCAACAGCAGCACGTTGCCGCCTTGCTTGAGCATCTTGGCCATGTGGACGCGGTTGCGTTCGCCGCCCGATAGCTTGCCGACCTTTTTCTGCTGGTCCTGCCCCTTGAAGTTGAACGCGCCCACATAAGCACGCGTGCTCGTGTCGTGGCCGTTGACCTGCATGTAATCGAGGCCGTCCGAAATTTCTTCCCAGACATTGTTGTCGGGATTGAGATCATCGCGGCTCTGGTCGACATAGCCGAGGCGCACGGTGTCGCCGATGTCGACCGTACCGCTGTCGGGTTCTTCCTTGCCCGTGAGGATGCGGAACAGCGTCGATTTACCTGCGCCGTTAGGGCCGATCACGCCGACGATGCCGCCGGGCGGCAGCGTGAAGCTCAAGTCTTCGAATAACAGCTTGTCGTCATAGGCCTTCGACAGGCCCTCGACCTCGATCACCTTGCCGCCAAGGCGTTCGGGGACCTGGATGACGATCTGCGCCTTGCCGGGCTTGCGCTCCATCTGCTCGTCCTGCAGCTGTTCGAACTTGCGGATACGCGCCTTAGACTTAGTCTGGCGCGCCGCCGGGGTCTGCCGGATCCATTCGAGTTCGCGCTGCAGCGATTTCTGGCGCCCCGATTCCTCGCGCGCTTCCTGTTCGAGGCGCTTGGCCTTCTTTTCGAGATACGTGGAATAGTTGCCCTCGTAGGGGAAATAGCGACCGCGATCGAGCTCGAGGATCCAGCCCACTACGTTGTCGAGGAAGTAGCGATCGTGGGTGATCATCAGGACCGAACCCTCATATTCCTTGAGGTGGTTTTCGAGCCATTCGACGCTTTCGGCATCGAGGTGGTTGGTCGGTTCGTCCAAGAGGAGGATGTCGGGCTTCTGGATCAGCAGTCGGGTCAGCGCGACGCGGCGCTTTTCACCGCCCGACAGGTTGGTGACGGGGCTGTCCGAGGGCGGGCAGCGTAGCGCCTCCATTGCGATTTCGAGCTGGTTGTCGAGCGTCCAGCCGTCGACCGCGTCGATCGCTTCCTGAAGCTCGCCCATTTCGGCCATCAGCGCGTCGAAATCGGCATCTTCGGGCGGGTCGCCCATGAGGGTGGTGATCTCGTTGAAGCGATCGACCTTGTCGGCGATGTCGCGCGCGCCGTCCTTGACGTTCTCGAGCACGGTCTTGCTCTCGTCGAGCTGGGGTTCCTGCGCGAGGTAGCCGACGGTGATGTTTTCGCCCGGCCACGCTTCGCCCTGAAAGTCCTTGTCGATGCCGGCCATGATCTTCATGAGCGTCGATTTACCCGCGCCGTTGGGGCCGACGATGCCGATCTTGGCGCCGCGATAGAATTGCAGGTTGATGTTCGATAGCACCGGCTTCTGGGCACCGGGGAAGGACTTGGTCATGTCCTTCATGACGAAGGCGTACTGTGCGGCCATGGGTCGCGATTCCTTAGACTGGATAGTGGGATTTGCAGGCGAGGTAGCGAAAGGCGTCGGGGATTTCCAGCACTACGTCCGCAGCGACGATCAGTCGCGCCCCGCCATTGCTTCCACGCCTTCGAAACTATAGTCGCCAAATTGTTCGCGTAGCGTCTTTTTCGATAGCTTGCCGGTCGCCGTGTGGGGAAGTTCGTCGACGAATTCGACCGCGTCGGGCAGCCACCATTTGGCGACCTGGTCCTTGATGCCCTCGATCACTTTATCGCCGTCGACATCGCAGCTGCCGTCCTTGACGCAGATGAGCAACGGGCGCTCGTCCCATTTGGGGTGGAAGATGCCGATGCAGGCGGCCTCGGCAATGCCATCGACGCCGATGGCGGCGTTTTCCAGCTCGATCGACGAAATCCATTCGCCGCCCGACTTGATGACGTCCTTCGATCGATCGGTGATCTGCATCGAGCCATCGGGATGGAGGCAGGCGACGTCGCCCGTGGAGAACCAGCCGTCGTCGGTAAGCGCGCTTTCATCGGCCTTGAAGTAGCGTTCGATCACCCAGGCGCCCTTCACCTGCAGGTCGCCCGACGACTTGCCGTCGCGGGGCAGCGTATTGCCCTCATCATCGATGATGCGCATCTCGATGCCGAAGGGTACGCGGCCTTGGCGGGCGGTATATTCGATCTGCCCTTCATCGGACATGTCTTCCCAGCCATTGGGCTTGCCCGCGAGGCTGCCGATCGGGCTGAGTTCGGTCATGCCCCAGGCGTGGCCGACCTCGATGCCGCGGTCGCGGAACCACTTGATCATGGCGCGCGGTGCGGCCGAACCGCCGATGGTCACGGTATGAAGGGGCCCGAGGTCCGCGCCGGTCTTTTCGATATGCGCGATCACGTCGACCCAGATGGTCGGGACACCGGCGCTATGCGTGACTTTTTCTTCGCGGAACAGGTCGACCATGCGCTCGGCGGTATAATCGGCAGAGAGCACCATCTTGCAGCCGACCAGCGGCGCGGCCCAGGGCAGGCCCCAGGCGTTGGCGTGGAACATCGGCACGATGGGAAGCGCGCAGTCGCGATTGCCGAGGTTAAAACAGTCGGGCTGTATCTCCGCGAGCGCGTGCAGGATCATCGAGCGGTGCTCGTAAATGACACCCTTGGGATTGCCCGTGGTGCCCGACGTGTAGCACAGCCCGATGGGATCGCGCTCGTCCGCTTCGGTCCACTGGAAGTCGCCGTCATGCGGCGCGATCCAGTCTTCGAAACCCTGGCCCCCGTCCCAGCCTTCGGGCGGGTCAAAACAGATATAGGTGTCGATGGTTTTCCACTGGCCCTTCATGGCATCGACCAGCGGCTTCATCATCGCATCGTAGAGGAGGACTCTGTCTTCCGCGTGGTTGGCGATGTAGGCGAGCTGTTCCGGGAAGAGGCGCGGGTTGATGGTGTGGAGGACCGCGCCCATGCCGATGGCGCCATACCAGGCGATGAGGTGGCGCTCATGGTTCATCGCGAGCGTGGCGACGCGGTCGCCTTTCTTGACTCCTGCAGCGACCAGCGCCTGGCTCATCTGGCGCGCCTTTTGCGCGACCTCGGCCCAGTTGGTGCGACTCGTCGTGCCGTCGGCCCAGGCCGAAACGACTTCGCCATCGGGATGTTCGCGCTCGGCATGGTCGACGAGGCGCATGACGTGCATGGGCCAATCCTGCATGGTGCCTAGGCGAACGGTCATGACGCATCTCTCCCTGCCAACAATTTTGTCAGCATGGCACGCCGCTACGGAATCGCAAGAGTGTTAGAAGGGTGAGCCGGCCTGGCCTGGAACCGGGAAACCGGCCGGCATCGCGCGCTTCATCAGATCGGCCGCAGCCTGGTCGGCCTTGCCCTTGGCGTCGTTAAACGCCGCCGCGATCAGATCCTCGAGCATGCCTTTCTCGTCGACGCTCATCAGGCTGTCGTCGATCGAGATGCCGACGATGCGGCCCTTGGCGGTGGTCTTGATCTTGACGAGACCGCCGCCCGCCACGCCTTCGACTTCGATATTGTCGAGTTCGCCCTGCGCCTTGGCGAGGTCCTGCTGCGCCTGCTGGGCCATTTTGAGAATGTCGTTCATATCGGGCATGTCAGGCCCCTTTCTGGTTAACGGTTTCGAGTTCTGCGTCCGGAAACGCGTCCGTGACGGCTTTGACCAT
The DNA here is from genome assembly GCF_026157105.1 of Sphingomicrobium marinum. Classification (GTDB taxonomy): domain Bacteria; phylum Pseudomonadota; class Alphaproteobacteria; order Sphingomonadales; family Sphingomonadaceae; genus Sphingomicrobium; species Sphingomicrobium marinum. Next base: position 1,398,903 of record NZ_JANPVQ010000001.1, on the reverse strand, counting down.
CGGGTCGTTCAATACGGCGTCGCGCGCTTGCGCCTCGGCCATCTGTTCCTGTTCGCGCAAAGAGGCGTCTCCGCCCGATTGCGCGAGTTCGATTACCCATGCAGCGCCGGTCGCATCCTTTGCCTTGGTCGCTAGGTCGCGGGCAAAATCCTGGTCGAGCGGCGCCTTGGGCTGCAGCACGAGTTTGGGCGGTTCGTAGGATACGAGACCGACCTTGTCGTGCAGTTCGATCGCGCGCGCCATGTTCCCGGCGTCTTCAAGCGCTTTGATGAAACCCGGGAAGTCGGCGGGCATCTGCGGCTCGGCCGGCGTCGGTTCAACCTGTGCCTGCGGCGCTTCTGGAGTCGGCGCGCCTCCATTTTTCGCGGCGGCGACTGCGGGAAGAGGTTTGCCATTCTTGAGCGCGTCGATGACGGCGCCGGGATCGGGCATGCCCGCGGCGTGGACGAGCCGCAGCAGCGCCATGTCGAGCGCTTCGCGCGGGTCCGGCGCGATCTGTACATCGCTTAGACCCTTGAGCATCAACTGCCACAGGCGATGGAGCTGCGGCCATCCCAGCTTTTCGGCGTGGGCGGCAGCATTGGCGCGCTCTTCTTCCGAACGCATGACGTCGCCTGCCCCGCCGGCCTTGGCGCGGCTGATGGTATGTGCCGATTCCATCAGCCCGCGCATCACAGCGGAGGGATCGATGCCGAGCTGGTGGGCCTCGTCGAGCTCGGCGAGCAACTTGCCCGCGTCTCCTTTGAGAACAACGTCGAGCAATCGTTGGATGCGGCCGCGATCGGCAAGCCCGAGCATTTTGCGAACGGCATCACCGGTGACCGTGTCTTCGCCATGCGCAATCGCCTGGTCGAGCAGGGACAGCCCGTCGCGTGCCGACCCCTCGGCAGCGCGGGCGATCACCGCCAGCGCCTCGTCCTCGGCCTGCACTCCCTCGGCCTTGGCGATTTTAGCGAAGTGGTTCTGCAACTGCTCGGCGCTGATGCGGCGCAAATCGAACCGCTGCGTGCGCGAAAGAACGGTGACGGGCACCTTGTCGATCTCGGTCGTGGCGAAGATGAATTTGACGTGCGGCGGCGGCTCTTCGAGCGTCTTGAGCAGTGCGTTGAAGGCGCTTTTCGACAGCATGTGCACTTCGTCGATGATATAGATCTTGTAGCGCGCGCTAACCGAGGCATAGCGCACGGCCTCGATGATCTCGCGCACATCGTCCACGCCGGTATGCGACGCGGCATCCATTTCCACAACGTCGATATGGCGGCCTTCGGCGATGGCCTGGCACGGCTCGCACTGACCGCACGGCGTGATGGTAGGACCGCCCTGCCCGTCTGGTCCGATGCAATTCAGGGCCTTGGCGATCAGCCGCGCGGTGGTCGTCTTCCCCACCCCGCGGACGCCGGTCATGATGAATGCATGCGCGATCCGATCGCGCTCGATTGCATTGGCGAGCGTCTGGACCATCGCATCCTGTCCGATAAGTTCATCGAACGTTTGCGGGCGATATTTGCGGGCTAGGACCTGGTAGACCTTGGGCTGCTGCGGCTGCTCGGGTTCATCGAGGCCAAGACCCATGGTCATCGTGTCGGGTTCGGGCGCGTCTTCCGTCGGGGGCGATTCGTCGTTCACGGGCCGAACCTAGGCGGTGCCGGAGTGGTCGCCAAGGTGGTGATTGGTAGTTTTGGGAGGTGGAAGCCGACGACCCGACCGAAACCGCTGTGGCTGCTCCCTTCCGGGCCTGACCAGGTTCACGGACAGATCGTCCGCCGACTTCCGAGAGGCCATATGGCGATTTGTGTTGCCGGATGCAAGTCAGCGATCTTCAAGGTTTACGCTGCCACCGGGCATGCGGACCGTGAACGTCTCCTGATCGGGAATGTCCACCTGGCAGGCGAGACGCGAATTGCGGGTCACATGGGCCGCCAGATCGAGCAAGTCGTCCTCTTCCTCGCTGGCTACGGGATTCTTGGCAAAGTCCTCATCCGACAGCACCACATGGCAGGTTGAACAGGCCATGGCTTTTTCGCAGGCGCCTTCGAGCGGCTGTCCTTCGTTTTGCGCAAGGTCGAGCAGATTGGTGCCGGGCGCGGCTTCCACCTCGCGGTCGAGTGTGCCGTCGGGCCTCAGGAATCGGACAAGTGTCATTGGTTGGCAGCTGCCTCGTTGATGCGCGCCAGGGTGTCGGTGATTTCTTCCTCGGTCGTATAGCGGCCAAAGCCGATCCGGATCGAGCTTTTCGCTTGCATGTCGCTCAGCCCGAGTGCGCGCAGCACGTGGCTGGGTCGACCGGACCCCGAGGCGCACGCACTGCCGAGCGATATCGCGATATCGCGTAATTCAGATATTAGCCTTGCACTATCAAGCCCTTGGCGGCGGATATTAAGATTGCCTCTATAGCGTCGATCAGTGCTGCCGTTCACCGTCCACTCGCCAAGCTGCGCGGTTGCCGCTTCCCACAAGGCGGCCACGTGCGCATGATCTTCTTCCATGCGTTCAGACGCAATCTTAGCGGCCATGCCAAAGCCTACGCACAATGCTGGACTGAGTGTGCCCGAGCGCAGCCCCTCCTCCTGCCCGCCGCCGTGAATGAGTGGCTCCGGCTCGCAACCCTCGCGCATCCAGAGACAGCCGACGCCCTTGGGTCCGTGAATTTTATGCGCGCTTGCGGCAATCAGATCCGGGCCGTCAGGGATTGGCATGCGGCCATAGCCCTGGACCGCATCGCACAGCATCAGCGCGCCTTTTTCATGCGCGATGGCGGCAATCTCGGCGATCGGCTGAATGACACCGATCTCGTTGTTGACGAGCATTGCAGCGACAAGAGCGGTGTCTTCAGTGACCGCAGCGCGTACGGCCTCGAGATCGACCAAACCGCTGGAATCGACCGGCAAAATCGTGACGTCATGATGTCGCCCGTGCCAATCCACCGTGTCGAGCACGGCAGCATGTTCGGTCGCGATGGTCACGACGTGCTTGCGCTCGGACTTGGCCACAATGCCCTTGATCGCCCAGTTGATCGCCTCGGTGGCCGAGCCCGTGAATGCGAGCTTTCCCCCCTGCCCCATCAGAGCTGAAACGCGATCGCGCGCGACCGAGATGGCAGCGGCGGCTTCCCTGCCCGCACGATAGGGCGCGTGGGGATTGGCGAACTTCTCGCCGAGCCATGGAAGCATGGCCTGTTCGACTTCGGGCGCCATTGGCGTGGTCGCCTGATAGTCGAGATAGATCATGCGAACTTTTTAAGCTCTTCCAGCAGGCGATCGATATCGGCGTCGGTCGTTTCCGGCCCAAAGCTGACGCGAAGGAAGTGGTTGGCCAGATCCTCGCGCCCCATTGCGGCGACGATGCGGCTGCCTTTCATGGCGCCTGACGAACAAGCCGAACCCGATGACACGGCAATGCCGGCAAGATCGAGTTGGACGAGCATCGCGGCAGACGTCGCACCCGGCATGGCGATACCACCAATCGTCGCGATCCGTGGTGCCGCCTCGGCAATGATGGTGCCGCCCAAATCTTTTACTGCACTTTCAAAGCGTTGGCGAAGCTCCCTCAGGCGCGGCATCGCTTTACGAAAGCGACCAGCTTCGAGCGCCGCAGCAAAGCCAGCGGCATCGGGGACGTTCTGCGTGCCGCGGCGATAGCCCTTTTCCTGGCCGCCAATGGCTTCGAGCGTTCTAAGATCCTTTACCAGCAACGCGCCGACACCCGCCGGGCCGCCCAGCTTGTGCGCGGAAACGGTAATGAAATCGGCGTCCGGAAGATCGATCTTCCCCGCGCCCTGCGCCGCGTCACATAGAAGCAGCGATCCCGCGGCCCGAACTCGGTCGTAGATTGCGTCGATGGGCTGGATAACCCCGGTCTCGTTGTTGACCAGCTGGATGGCCACGAGCGCCGGCCCCTGTGCAAGCGCAGCGTCGAGCGCAGCCATGTCGACGATGCCGTTTTCATCGACTTCGAGCGCGATGCTGCCCTCACCCATGCCGTGCGGCACGATGTCGTGTTCGACGCAGCAATGGATGCGCCCCGGCACCTTGGCGCGCTGGGCCGCGATGACGACCGCTTCGGACGCGCCGGAAGTGAAAATGAGGTCATGCTGCCAATTGAGCGCCGTAAGGATCATCTTTCGCGCCTGCTCCATGATGCCGTTGCACTGGCGTGCCTCGGCATAGGGGCTGTTGGGATTGGCCCAGCAGTCGAACGCAGCGATCATGGCCTCGCGCGCTTCGGGGTGAAGCGGTGTTGCCGCAGCGTGATCGAGATAGAGGCGTGCCTCCGTCATCATGTCCTCTTCGTGATTGCCCTTCGTTTCATCCTCCCTATATAGGAGCCGCACGCGCACGGAAGCCCTTCGTGCAACATTATATCAATTTGCCGAGTTGCTCATCTATGCCCGAAGTGATTTTCCCCGGACCCGAAGGTCGTCTTGAAGGCCGTTTCACCCCCGGACCGCGCCCGCGCGCGCCGGTAGCGCTGATCCTCCACCCGCATCCGCAGGCTGGCGGAACGATGAACAACCAGCTGGTCCAAATGCTGCACAAGGATTTCGTCCGCCGCGGCTTTGCGACGCTGCGGTTCAACTTTCGCGGGGTCGGCCGGAGCCAGGGCACTTTCGACAACGGCATCGGCGAACTGAGCGATGCAGCGAGCGCGCTCGACTGGGTTCAGCAAATCCATCCCGAAGCTGAAGTGACGTGGGTCGCTGGCGTCAGCTTTGGCGCGCTGATCGGCATGCAGTTGCTGATGCGCCGCCCCGAAATTCGCGGCTTCATCTCGATTTCGCCGCCGGCCAACCTGTACGATTTCAGCTTCCTCGCCCCCTGTCCGGCGAGCGGTATCATCATCCAGGGCACCGCTGACGAGGTGGTAACGCCAAGCGCTGTGCAAAAGCTGGTCGACAAGCTTCGGACCCAGAAGCACATCACCATCGCGCATGAAGAAATCGAGGGCGCCAATCACTTTTTCCAGGACGAAATCCCGGAGCTGTTCAAGGTGATCGACGACTATCTCGACTACCGCCTCGATCCGGATTGCCCGATCCGCTGATCAAAGCGTCCAGATCAGGACGTTTCCGACTAAAATGATCGCCATGGCTATCATCAGGAGACCGCGCTGCCTTGCCGTGCGGTCTTCTTTTTGCATGGCCTGTTTGGTGCCGACGAACGCGAGCAGGAACGCGGCGACCATTCCGATCGAAAGCAAAGCGGCGGCGATTGTCGACATGGAGCTCTTTTAATAATTTCTTACCGCTTTTGCGTCATCATCGCGCGCATGGCTAGTCCTGCACCAGAAGCGCGTCTCGAAGAGGCGTTCGAGCGGATCGAAGAAACGATCCTGCCCTGCATCGCAATGATGCTGGAGAGCCTCATGGACGCGTCTGCCGATATGGCCCGCGCCGATCCCAAGGCGCTGGCGGCCGAACTCCAGATCCTGGCGGCAGAGCTTGAGGAACTGACGCAGGCCGTCGAGCGATCCAGCCCCAACAGGCTGACGCCCGGCCCGTTCAAGGCGCAAGTCGCTTAGGCGCCGACCATTTCGGCATGCAAAGCTGGATCGATATTGCCGCCCGATACCAGCAGAACATCGCCATCTTTTGGCTCGACAGACCCCGACAACAGGGCGGCTAACGCAACACTGCCGCCCGGTTCAGTCACCTCGCCCTTGGCAAAAGCCCAGCGGATGGCGTCCCTCACTGCGTCTTCACCAACTTGAACGCCCTTCGCGCCTCGTGCTCGAAGGATGTCGACGGTCAACTCGGCGGGCATGAGCGTCTGGATCGCATCGCACAGCGTTGGTGGCGGATTAGCAGGGACGCGTTTCGGCTTTCCGGCTCGGAGACTGAGCGCCATGTCGTGCCAGCCTTCGGGTTCGACGATTACGATCTCGGCATCGGGACAGGCCAGCGCAATGCCAGACGATAGTCCGCCGCCACCGCAGCAGATGATGATGCGCTTGACCGGAAAGCCCTGTTCACCGGCCTGCTCGAGGATCTCGAGGCCGCATGTCCCCTGCCCGGCGACGATCCACGGATCATCGAAACTCGGCACGAGGGTAGCGCCGCGTTCTTCGGCAAGACGGGCGGCGATCTCCTCCCGACTTTCGGTCAGGCGATCATAGGTGAAGATTTCGGCGCCTTCGCTTCGCGTGCCTTCGATCTTTGCCTTGGGCGCATCGGCGGGCATGACGATGGCGGCGTGCATGCCGAGACGTCGCGCAGCGATCGCCACGCCCCGGGCGTGATTGCCCGAAGAAAAGGCGACGACGCCTTCTGCTCTCTCTTTCGGAGACAAGGCCAAGAGGCGATTGGATGCACCGCGCAGCTTAAACGCGCCGCCGGTCTGCCGATTTTCCCACTTGATGGCGACCTTGGCACCACCAATGTCATGAATGGTCAGCGGGGTGCGGCGAACCGCGCCTTTGATGCGGTCTGCGGCCTGCAGCACGTCTTCTCGCGTCACGCTTGCCATCCTATCTCCCTCTCAAGCCCAGAAAAGCGCAGCGGCCTGCCATTTCCTAGCGCTTTTTTCGCACGCGAAATTCATATTTACTTCATCTCGTCTGCACCATATATCGCGCCACGCTGCCCCAAGGGACTTCCACCGCAAGGCAGCTTGTTTGAACTGACACCTTCGGAGGTCCCTTGAGTTGCAAGATTTTCATTCCGCGTTGGGGCTAGCGACGAGGCGCAAGCCCGTCCAGCCGATTACTCTTGTCCGCCCGCATGCCGCCCGGCGTGCAGCCCGTTTCTTCGTCGAGAAGTTTCCGGGCAAGTCGCTCTATGCGGTAAAGGCCAACCCCGCTCCCGACCTGCTCGAAGTGCTCTGGGATGGCGGCATCACGCATTACGACGTCGCGTCGATCGGCGAAGTGCGCGTTGTCAGCCAGACGCTTCCGCAAGCCACCATGTGCTTCATGCATCCGGTCAAGGCCGAAGAGGTGATCGAAGAGGCCTATTTCTGCCACGGCGTGAAGACCTTCAGCCTGGACAGCCTCGATGAGCTGGAGAAGATCCGCAAGGCCACACGCGGCGCGACCGATCTCAACCTGCTGGTCCGTCTCAAGGTGTCGAGCGAGCATTCGAAGCTGAGCCTTGCCACGAAGTTCGGTGCCGATTCCGACGAGCTGAGCCAGCTTCTCCTGGAAACACGCCAGGTTGCCGACGCAATGGGCATCTGCTTCCACGTCGGCAGCCAGGCAATGACGCCGGCAGCTTACACCGAAGCGATGGAACGCGTGCGCACCGCCATCATCGAAAGTTCGGTCACCATCGACATCATCGATGTCGGCGGCGGCTTCCCGTCGGCTTATCCCGGCATGGAGCCCCCGCCGCTCGAAAGCTTCTTCGAGGCTATCCACGAGAAGTTCGAGGACCTGCCGATTAGCTATTCGGCCGAACTTTGGTGTGAGCCGGGGCGTGCGCTGTGCGCTGAATATGAAAGCGTGTTGGTGCGTGTCGAGCGTCGCCGTGGCAACGATCTTTACATCAATGACGGCGCTTATGGCGCGCTGTTCGATGCGGCTCATATCGGTTGGCGCTATCCGACCGAACTGGTGCGCGCCGAGGAGAGCGATGCCCCCCTCGCGCATTTCAGCTTCTACGGGCCGACCTGCGACGACATGGATCACATGAAAGGTCCGTTCGTCCTGCCCGAGGACGTGAAGACCGGCGACTATCTGGAGATCGGGATGCTGGGCGCCTATGGCTGCGCCATGCGGACCGGGTTCAATGGCTTCGGTGTCGAAGATCGCATCACCGTATCGGACGAGCCGATGATGAGCCTTTACAGCTTCAGCGCGGAACGCCCTGACGAGTCAAACGTCGTTCGCCTGTAAGGGCTTAGCGCGACTAACAATTGGAGAGAGAAATGAGCGAGGACCTCGCCACCCATCCGCACGAAGAGCAGATCGATCGCCAGAAAAAGGCGGAACTGCTGTCGAACGTCGTCGAGCATATCGACATCACCAGCTTCGATGCGCGCCCGATCATCGATTCGATGGGCAAGATGAGCTTCACCAGCCGTGACCTGGCGCGCGCAACCCGCATCTATAACCAGATGCTCGAAGACAAGGATTGCTCGATCATCCTCGTCGTGGCGGGATCGACCTCGGCCGGCGGCTGCATGGATCTTTATGCAGAGCTAGTGAAGTCGAACATGGTCGACGCCATCGTCGCCACCGGCGCCACCATCGTCGACATGGATTTCTTCGAAGGGCTCGGTCACAAGCACTACCAGGCGCTCGAAATCCCCGACGACAAGGTGCTGCGTTCGCTCTACATCGACCGCATCTACGACACCTATATCGACGAAGAAGCGCTGCAGGATACCGATCACACGATCGCTGATATCGCCAACTCGCTCGACCCCAAGCCTTATTCGAGCCGCGCTTTCATCCGCGAGATGGGCAAATATCTCAGCGAGCACGGCAAGAAAGAGAACAGCCTCGTCAAGCTCGCCTACGAGCATGATGTGCCGATTTTCTGCCCGGCTTTCGTCGACAGCTCGGCAGGCTTCGGTCTCGTCAAGCACCAGGTCGACCGCATGAAGGCTGGCGAGGACTATATGGTGCTCGATGCCATCGCCGATTTTCGTGAACTGACCGACATCAAGATCAAGGCAGGGTCGACCGGCCTTTTGATGATCGGCGGCGGTGTACCCAAGAATTTCGCGCAGGACACGGTGGTGTGCGCCGAAATACTTGGCCATGACGATGTCGAGATGCACAAATATGCGGTGCAGATCACCGTGGCGGACGTGCGCGACGGTGCCTGTTCTTCCTCAACGCTCCAGGAAGCGTGCAGTTGGGGCAAGGTGGACACTGCGCTCGAGCAGATGGTCTATGCCGAAGCCACGTCGGTGCTGCCGCTGCTGGCCAGCGACGCCTATCATCGCGGCGCGTGGAAACATCGCGAGAAGCGCCGCTTCGCCAAGATGTTCGAATAGGTTCACTTTCGAAACGACCTGGTTCAAGAAGACCCCTCACGCATCAAACGTGGGGGGTTTTCTTATGCCGTATATGTTGACCTTGTTACAGCCGCTTGCCGCCTTGATCGCCTGGTCGGGCGTCATGCTGCTTTGGCTCTACGTGACCCGTTTCAGTGCTATGAAGGCCAAGGGGATCAGCCTGAAAGGACGCGTCGGGTCGCGCGGCGGCGATCTCGACGGTGTCATCGATCCCAAGGCGCAATGGAAGGCGCACAATTATAATCACCTGATGGAGCAGCCGACGTTGTTCTACGCGACGATCATCGCGCTCGTGCTGATGGGCGACGCCTCGATGATCTCGATGGTGCTGGCCTGGGCCTATGTTGGCCTTCGCGTCGCGCACAGCCTGGAACAGGCGCTCACCAATCGGGTCGCGGTGCGCTTCCCGCTGTTCGCGCTGGGATCGATCTGCCTGCTCGGACTGATCGGCAAGCTGGTCCTCGCCGTCTTCTTCGCTACGTTCGAATAGGAGCCTGACTATGGATCATGTGAACCCCCTGCTGGGTCCGATTATCGCGCTGGTCGCCTGGACAATCGTCATGCTGTTCCTGGCAGCCTTCAAGATGCAAACCGGCATCCGAAGCGGTGCGGATCTGCGCGGGACGCCGCGCGGCGCGCGCGGGCGCGATCTCGAAGGTCGGATCGACCCCAAATATCTCTGGGCGCGGCAGAATTACGAGCATCTCGTTGAGCAGCCGACCTTGTTCTACGCGATCGTCATTGCGCTGGTGCTGATGGACCAGGATCACATAGTCAACGTGGTGCTCGCATGGGCTTATGTCGGGCTGCGTATCGCGCATTCGGTCGTCCAGGCGCTCGGCAAGTCGCGCAGCATCACCTTTGTGACGTCATCGCTGCTGTTGATCGCGCTCACCCTCCACGCGGCGATGGAATATATCGCCCACCTCTAGCGCGTGAACGCGGCGCACAGCTCGACATGGGTCGACCAGCGGAACTGGCCGACGGGTTGAACCCATTCGAGCGTATAGCCCCCTGCGACAAGCACCTGCGCATCGCGGGCGAACGTATCGGGGTTGCAGCTGACATAAGCGATGTTCGCGGGGCCGCCGCGGGCCAGCGTTTCGCATTGTGCCTGCGCGCCCGATCGCGGGGGATCGAGCACGACTGTTCTATAGGGTGCGAGCTCGTCAGCCTGGTACGGATTGCGGTAGAGATCGCGATGCTGCGCCGCGATGGTGCCACTCGTGCGCTTGGCAGCAGCCATGAGCGACAGGATGGCGCTGCGGTCGGCTTCGGCAGCTGTCACGTCGCCCTGGTCGACCAGTGCGAAGCTGAACGTGCCAAGCCCGGCAAACAGGTCGAGGATCGGTCCCTCGCACGCGGCTTCTTGTGCGGCGGCCACCAATGCGGCCTCGCCATCCTCGGTAGCCTGGAGAAAATTGCCCGAGGGGAAAGCGACGGCATTGCCCGAGAGCGTGATAGTTACGGGGCGTGGCTCGTAACGCGGCTCGGGACCCAGACCCTCATCGAGCGAGAGGCGCGCAAGCCGGTGTGCTCCGGCAAAAGCCGGCAGCGCTTCGGCAGCCTGAAGCCCGTGAGCCTCGACGCCTGCGATCGTGAGGTCGATGCCCTGATCGACCATCGTCATCTGGATGGCGGCGGTGCGCCCCATATCGAGTGGGCCGCCGAGAAGTTGGCGCATCGGCTCGAGCAGCGCAAGTAGCTCGGGGCGCAAGATATGGCACTCCGTCATGTCGATGATGCGATGGCTCCTCGATTCGGAAAATCCGATGGCGATGCGCTTGCCGACCCGCGCGGCCTTTAGGCTGGCGCGGCGGCGTGAGCGCGGCGGCGAAAGGTGCGCGGGCCGGATCGTCGTCACCAGGTCCTTTTGGGTAAGCGCGTAGCGGATCCGGTCTTCGCAAAAAGCCGCATAGGCTTCATCATCGAGATGCTGGAGCTGACAGCCGCCGCACTGGGGAAAGTGCCGACAGGGAGGGTTTTGATGGTGGGGACCTTTGGCGAGCAGCTTTCCATTGTCGACCGTGTCGCCGGGAGCTGTGCCCGCAACGAATTTGCCCGATGAAGTGATGCCATCGCCGCGCGCGGCAATGCGAACGATTTCCTCGCTCACAAGGCGTCGACCAGATCGTCGGCGATCATTCCCTCGCCTGCTTGCTCCGCGGCACGGCCATGCCGGTAGACCGCGCTGCAAGCGGCTTTGAATGGCTCCATCCCGCGGGCGCGATGCGCGGCAATAATGCCGGCGAGGACATCACCCGTGCCCGCCGAGGCGAGCCATGCAGGTGCCGGCGGCGCAAAGCCTAGGCGACCGTCGGGCGATGCGACCAGCGTGTCGGGGCCCTTGTAGACGACGACACATTGCGTCTGCTGAGCGGCGATCAGGGCACGGTCCGCCTTGCTGCCTTCGATGTCGCCGAAGAGCGCTTTGAACTCGCCTTCATGCGGCGTCAGGATGGCGTCATGGCCTTGCAGGCGTTCAGGCTCGCCAACATGCTTGAGCGCGTCCGCGTCGATGACGAGCGGATGGTGCTTGGTCAGCGCGACGGTGAACAAGGGCGGGATGTCGCCCATGCCCGGGCCGACCAGCAGGCAGCCGATGCGATCGTCATCCAGTGCGTCGGCGGCTTCGGTTTGGACGATGGCGCTTGGCAGGCCGTCGATCATCCGGCTCGTCGATACGCGGACATAACCCGCGCCAGCGCGCGCGGCGGCCTTGGCGGACAGCGCGATTGCGCCTGGCATGGCGCCCGACAGGCAGTGGACGAGCCCACGGCTATATTTGTGGCCCATCGGGTCGAGCGGCGGCAGCGGTATGTCGGCGATCTCGTGCCAGTCGGTGTCAATCTCGCCTAGCCCGATATCGCGCAGTAAAACGCGACCCATGCGGTGCATCGACGGTGCCAGGCGATGCGCGGGTTTGAGCGCGCCGAACGTGACTGTCGCGTCCAATGCACCAAGATCGGTCAGGATCTCACCGCTGTCGGTGTCGATGCCGCTCGGCAGATCGCACGCGACCGCGAATTTGGCGGCATCGATCAGTCGGCGGGCGTTGGCGGCAAGTTCATCTTCGAGCGGGCGCTTCAGGCCGGTGCCGAACATGGCGTCGATGACGACCGGAGCCGTTGGGGTGTCGGCTCCCAGCTCTTCGACCTCCCCTCCCCATTGGTCGGCTGCCCACTTCGCAGCATCGCTTTTGGGTGGCGAAAGCGCGGCGATGCGAACATTGAAACCGTGCGCCTTGAGATAGCGCGCGGCGACATAGGCGTCGCCGCCATTATTGCCGGGACCAGTGAGCAGCAGCGCGCTGCGCCAATGGCTCATGCGGTGGACGGCATAGGCCAAGGCCTTGCCGGCGCGTTCCATCAGTTCGGTTTCAGCCGTTCCAGCATCGATGGCTGCCTGTTCGGCCTCGCGCATGGCCTCGGCGGTGAGAATGGGTCGCGTCATACGCCGCGCCTTAGCGCAGTTCGGTAGCGAGATGCCACCAGCCTTCGGGGCATAAAGTCGCGGCAGCGTCGCGCTGCTCATGGGTCTCGAACACCGCAAAACAGGTAGCGCCGCTGCCCGACATGCGCGCGTGCTGGCAGCCGACGCGCTCGTCCAGCCAGCGCAGCACCTCTCCGATCTCGGGCGTGCGAGCGCGCGCGATCGGTTCGAGGTCGTTGCGGCCCTCTCGCCAGTCGTCGGGCAACGGGCCGCCATCGGTGCCATCCCAGGCGCGGAAGATGTCGGCGGTGGAAACGCCGATGCCCGGGTTGACCAAGAGAACCGGTGCGCCTGAATATTCGGAGAGGTCGTAGGGCGAGAGGGTGTCCCCTACCCCATCGCCCTTGGCGGGCAGGCTGAAAACGCAGGCGAGCACATCGGCCCCCAAGGCCGTCGCGATCTGGCTGATGTGCGCGGTGTCGGTGCCCCACAGCGACGTCAGCAAACGCAGCGTTGCTGCTGCATCGGCCGATCCGCCGCCAATGCCCGAAGCAATCGGAAGACGCTTGTCGAGCGTCAGTGCGGCGCCCTTTTTTTTGCCGCTGGCCTCCCTGAGCGCACGCGCGGCCTGCATCACCAGATTATCGTCGACATCGAGCCCGTCCGCGAACGGTCCTTTGATTGTCAGCGATAGATCATCGGCTTCTTCTGCTTCAATCCAGTCGCCATCAATGCAGAAGGCAAAGATGGTCTCGATCTCGTGATAACCATCCTCGCGCCGCTTGCGGACATGGAGCGCGAGGTTGAGTTTGGCCGGTGCCGGTTCGCGCATCAGGGGGCTGCGTTGGCCTTGCTGAGCCCGTGGGCGAGCTTGCTGTCGAGCCGCACCACGCGCTCGCCCTCGTCTTCGTCGGCCACGCGGCGCGCATTGCCCCAGGCGAAACGTGCTTCGATCGGATAGCCCGCCGCGAAAAGCGCATCGCCATAATGCTCGTAAATCTCGGCATTGGCGGATTCTTGCGCGACCGCCTGGCCGAGCGTTTCGACAGCCTTGTCGATTTCGCCCATCTTGTACTGGGCCCAGCCAAGGCTGTCGGTGATCGAGGCGTTATCGGGGCGCAATTTGTGCGCCCGCGCGATCATCGCGGTGGCTTCTTCGAGATTTTCGCCGCGCTCAAGCATGGTGTAGCCGAGATAGTTGAGCACCAGAGGCTGATCGGGCGAAGCGGCAAGCGCATGGCGCAGGAGGGTTTCGGCGGCCTCCCATTGCCCGGCGTCGTTGCGCTGCGCCCCTTCAAGGAACAGCAACGTCCAGTCATCAAGGCTTCCGCCTCGCTCGCGGGCATAGGCGTCGGCAGCTTCGGCATGACGATCCAGCGCACCAAGCACGTCACCGACGCGTCCATGGACGCCCGGCGCATCGGGCGTCTGTCGCACCCCCTCCTGCGCGATCGCCAGCGCGCGGTTGAGCCGGTTAGTCTGCATGAGGACTTGCACTTCGCTATCGCGGGCGCTGCTGGCGAGCAGGTGCTTGGCAGGAATGGCCGACAATAGCGGCAACGCCTCGTCGCTGCGATCCAACTGGTGCAAAAGCAGCGCCGTCACGATGGCGGCCTGGGCATTCTTGCCATCGGCAGCGCGCGAAATCTGCGTCAGCGCGAGGGGCAGGTCGAGCCGCTGTCCGCGGTTGACGTCGATGGCAAGCGCCAGCAGCAGCTGGGAGAACGCCTTCGCAGGCGTGTCCACCGCGAAGCCGAGCGACTGACCTTGTTCGAGCCGACCACGCGCCGCGGCGAGCGATGGATTGTCCCCCGCCAGCAAGGCCTGTGCGGCGGTGCTGTCGCCGGCTTTTGCCAGCCCATCGGCGAAAGCGATGCGCAGCGCGGTTTCGCGCCCGGCGGAAAGAGGTAAGGCGCGCTCGATGAATGGCGCCGCCGCCGCTGGATCCTTGTTGGCAAGGTGCATGTAGGCGGCCTGTTCGGCGACGAACGCGGCCATTGGCGCGTCCTCCCCAATGCCGGTCACGGTGCGGATGCCACGCTCGCGCGTCGCCGGACGGCGGCTTGCGACATCGATCCAGCCCCGCACGAATGGTGCGACGAAATCGACATTGGCCTGGGCGGCGTCGTCGCTGAGAACGGAAAGTGCCGCGGCATCATCTTCGCGGGCGAGCGCATCGGCGATCAGGAACAGCCGACCCTGCAGGTCGAATTGGCGGACATCGGCGTTTTTGGCGACCGCGCGCGCAAGATCGAAGCGCCCGGTGGTGATCGCGCTGCCCATCGCTTCGGCCACGATAACAGGGTTGGCCGGGTCGCGTTCCAGCAGGCGACCGTACAGCATGGCGGCGCGATCTTCATCGCCGATCGCTTCCGCGCCGCGTGCAGACAGGTATAGACCGAGCCGGTCATTGCGCTGCTGCGCTGTAGCAGGAGCCGCGGCAACGGCCAGCGCCAGGAGCGCGGCCAGACCGGCGTTACATGTTCGGATAATTTGGGCCACCGCCGCCCTCCGGAACCACCCAGTTGATGTTCTGCGTCATGTCCTTGATGTCGCAGGTTTTGCAATGCACGCAATTCTGCGCGTTGATCTGAAGCCTCGGATTGCCCTCTTCCTCGCCCACGATTTCGTAGACGCCTGCCGGGCAGTAGCGCTGCTCGGGACTGTCATAGCATTTGTAATTCACCTCGATCGCGACGCTCGGGTCCTTGAGCTGGAGGTGAACCATCTGGTCTTCCTCGTGATTGGTATTCGAGATGTAGACCGAGGACAATTTGTCGAAGGTCAGCACGCCATCGGGTTTGGGATAGTGGATCGGCGCGACATGATCCTTATGGCGCATATGCTTGTGATCGGCGGTGTGCTTCATCGTCCACGGCGTGCCGATGCCAAGATGGTTGAGCCACATTTCAATGCCCGCGAGGAAGCTGCCAAACTGGCCGCCAAACTTCGCCACCATCGGTTGGACGTTGCGGACCTTCTTCAGCTCCTTGCCGACCCAGCTTGCGCGCACCGCGGGCTCGTAGCCCTCGAGCGTGTCGTTCTTGCGCTGGCTGGCGAGTGCTTCGGCAGCATGTTCTGCAGCCATCATGCCGGTCTTCATCGCGGTATGCGTGCCCTTGATGCGGGGTACGTTGACGAACCCTGCCGAACAGCCGATCAGCGCGCCGCCCGGGAAAGCCAGCTGCGGGATGGCCTGGTAGCCGCCTTCGTTGATGGCACGCGCACCGTAGGACACGCGCTTGCCGCCTTCGATCTCGGCGCGAATATCCGGATGAGTCTTCCAGCGCTGCATTTCCTCGAAGGGACGCAAATACGGGTTGTCATAGTCGAGCGCGACGACGAACCCCAGCGCGACCTGGCCATTATCCTGGTGATACAAAAAGCCCCCGCCCCATGCGTCCTCGAGCGGCCAGCCCTGCGTATGGATCACGCGTCCGGGCTTATGCTTTTCGGCAGGAATGTCCCACAACTCCTTGATACCAATGCCATAAACCTGCGGGCCGCTCTCCTCGCGCAGGCCGAACTTGTCGGTGAGCTGCTTGGTCAGATGGCCGCGGGCCCCCTCGCCCATCAGCGTATATTTGGCATGTAATTCCATGCCGCGTTCATAATCGGGGCGATGTTCGCCGTTCCGGCCGATGCCGACATCGCCGGTAGCGACACCCTTCATGCTGCCGTCCTCATTGTAGAGGATCTCGGCAGCCGCGAAGCCCGGGAAGATCTCGACGCCCAAACCCTCCGCCTTTTCGGCGAGCCAGCGGGTCAGGTTGCCAAGGCTGCCGGTAAAGCAGCCCTTGTTGTGCATGAAGCTGGGGGTCAGCAGATGCGGTACGCTGACATGGCCGCTATCGGTCAACACCCAGTGATGGTTTTCGCTGACTTCGATCTTGAGCGGGCAGCTATCGTCTTCGCGCCAGTCGGGCAGTAATTCATCGAGGCTCTTGGGATCGATCACCGCGCCCGAGAGGATATGCGCGCCGACTTCGGAGCCCTTTTCGAGCACGGCGACTTCAATGTCCTGGCCTTTTTCCTCGGCCAATTGTTTCAATCGGATCGCGGCGGACAGGCCGGCGGGGCCCGCGCCTACGATCACGACATCATATTCCATCGACTCCCGGTCGCTCATACTCATTCCCTTGATCGCATTTTGCCCTCTTTTGGGCTTGATCAACCCCTGCCAGCGAATTGACCGCGCGGTCAACATGGCCAATCGTGCGTCCATGGATGGAATCGACCGCGACGCAGCGCGCGCCTTGCTGGAATTTTACGACGAAGCCGGCGTGGATGTCGCGGTGCGTAACGAGCCGCCCTCCTGGCTGGAGGTGCATGAACTCACGCGCGCCAAGCCCGTCAGCGCGCCGCCCAAGGTGCGCGCGGCACGGCTTCCCCAATCGAGCGAAGATGTCGCGGCGTTCCTCGAAATGCGATCGGCAGCGATGAAGGCGCGGCACGTGCCGGCGCTTGGCCCCGTCGGGGCGCCGATGATGATTCTCGGCGATCGACCGGACAAGGCGGACGCGGCGGTTGGCAAGCCGTTCGGCGGCGAAGCCGGCCAATTGTTCGACCGGATGCTCAAAGCGCTCGACCTGAAACGCGACGATTGCGCGCGCGCCCTGCTGGAACCGGCGCACCGACCCGGCGAAAAGGTCGCGCCCGAGGCTCTCGAGGAATTGGCGGCACTTGCAAGGATGCAGGTGCAGGCATTCAAGCCGCAACGCTTGCTCCTGTTCGGCGATGCGGCGTCGCGGGCCTTGCTGGGTGAGCCGCTGGCCAAGGCACGGGGCCGCTTGCACCAGGTGGAAGGGGTGCGCACGGTGGCGACCTTCCATCCGCGCTGGCTGCTCAAGCGCCCGCAGGACAAGGCAATGGCCTGGGCCGATCTTCTCATACTTACTGCCGAGGACGCATGAGCCTGACCCTGGCGCTGCTGGCATTGGCCCAGCAAGTCGATCCGCTTGCCCCCCGGCCTGCGCAAGATGCCCCTCCCCCCGTGGTCGAGCAGATCGCGCTGCCCGAAGCGACGCCGGCCAATGCGCTCAACGCCATTTACACCAGGCAATGGGCGGTCGCGTCGGCGCTGGTCGATCGGCTCGACAGGCGCGATCCGGTGGAGGCATTGGTGCGCGCCGAACTCTATTTGGCTGCGGGTTCGCCCGAAGTGTCGGCGGCAGCGCTTACCGATCTAATCGTCCGCGCCCGCGAACTGCCGCAGGCGGCGCAACTGGCGAGCCTGGCGCAGCGTCGCGGTGCCGACCCCATCCCCGTTATCGCGCGGCAGCGGATGATCAGCTTTGGCGCTGCCCCGCGCCGCTTCCGGCCGGGAACGGTCAGCGGCGATGCCCAAGCCGATCGCCTGCGTCCGATCATCCAGCAATTCGTCGAAGCCAACGATCCCGAAGGCGCAGAGGCGCATTACCGCGAAGCCATCGCGCTGATGGGATATGGTGGCCGTGCCGAAATCGCCCAGCGTGTGGCGTGGCTTTATTATACCGAAGGGCGCGACCATGACGCGCTTCGGGTGGCGCGCGAAGGACGCAGCTACCAGGCCCCCGAATGGAGCGCGCAGGCGGCATGGGTTGAAGGGTTGGCGGCGTGGCGACTCAACGATTGCAACAGCGCATCGGGGGCCTTCCGCTATGCCGCGCTCGGCACGCGCGACAGCGAGTTGGCAGCAGCCGGGCATTATTGGTCGGCGCGCGCGGAACAGGCATGCGGCAGGCCCCACGAAGTGGCACCGCGCATGCGCGCAGCGTCGGTCGATCCCGAAAGCTTTTACGGCCAGATCGCGCGCGAGACGCTGGGCATGGTGCGCACCCTACCGGTGCAAGTGGAGGCGCCTTCGGAGCAGACGCTGCGCCGCGTCGAGGCGCTTCCCAACGTACGCCGCGCGATCGTCATGGCCGGTCTTGGTCGACGCGCGCTGGCGGATGAGCTGCTACGCCACCAGGCCGCGATCGGCGAGCCGACCGACCAACCGGCACTTGTCGAAATCGCTCGGCGGTTGAGCCTGGGATCGGCGCAATATTATCTTGGTACCAATGGCCCGCGGGGTGCCAAGGTGAACATATCGGCGCGCTATCCGGCGCCGGCATGGCGGCCCAACAACGGGTGGCGGATCGACCCGCTGATGGCCTATTCGCACATCATCCAAGAAAGCGATTTCCGCACCCAGGCGGTCAGCCCGGCCAATGCCGTCGGATTGATGCAGGTGCGCCCCGGCACGGCGGGCGACATCGCACGGCGGCGCGGCGACAGTCCGCCTTCAGTGGAGACGCTCAAGATCCCCGAATATAATCTCGACTATGGCCAGGCCTATATCGAGGAAGTGCGCGGCGATCGCTATTTGCAGGACCAGCTGCCGCGCATCATCGCCGCCTATAACGCCGGGCCAGTGCCGGTGCGGCGCTGGAACGGCATAAATGACAAGGGCGATCCGCTGCTCTGGATCGAAAGCCTGAGCTATTGGGAAACGCGCTTCTACGTGCCCGCCGTGCTGCGCAACTACTTTGTCTACCA
Source organism: Sphingomicrobium marinum (assembly GCF_026157105.1). Classification (GTDB taxonomy): domain Bacteria; phylum Pseudomonadota; class Alphaproteobacteria; order Sphingomonadales; family Sphingomonadaceae; genus Sphingomicrobium; species Sphingomicrobium marinum. The sequence continues at coordinate 1,379,995 of NZ_JANPVQ010000001.1, read as the reverse complement.
TGCGCAGGCCGGATCGACTCCGGCGGCGCTGAAGGATCTCGTCGAACACCGCTGGCCGACTTACCCCGACCTATAACGTTCTTGTTATGTTCTCGTGGGTGGCATAGGCTTGGGGTATGCCAGTCGAGTCGCACAAAGGGCGCGGAGCAACGCGCAATACCACCCCTCTTCGCTTCGGATTGCAGGCGCGGGAAATGGACGGGGATTGGCTCGATCAGCGCATGCAGATCGATGGGCCGGCGCCGAAGCGGCGGACCTCGGTCACCATCGAAAAACCGCGCACCATCCTGACGCGCAACAAGTCTCCCGACATCGGGTTCGACCGGTCGGTCAATCCGTATCGCGGGTGCGAACATGGCTGCATCTACTGCTTCGCGCGCCCTACCCATGCCTATCACGACCTTTCACCGGGACTGGATTTCGAAAGCAAGCTGTTCGTGAAGCCCGATGCGGCGGCATTGCTGCACCAGACGCTCGGGCGAAAAGGCTATACGCCTGCCCCGATCGCGCTCGGCACCAACACCGACCCTTACCAGCCCATCGACGGGCGGTGGCAGATCACGCGCGAGATCTTGAAGGTGCTGTGGGAGCTGAAGCATCCCTTCACGATCACCACTAAGTCGGACCGCGTGCTACGTGATCTCGATGTGATCGCCCCGGCAGCCAAATTGGGGCTGGCGGCGGTCGCGCTGTCGGTCACCTCGCTCGATCCGAAGGTCCATGCCACCCTGGAGCCGCGCGCCCCCGCTGCGCGCAAACGGATTGCCGCGATCCGCCAACTCGCCGAGGTAGGCGTGCCCGTGTACCTGTCGGTGTCGCCCGTCATTCCGCATATCACCGATCACGAGATGGAAGCCATCGTCGAAGCAGGTGCCAAGGCCGGTGCGGGCAATGCTTTTTCACTGCCAGTTCGACTGCCGCACGAGGTTGCACCGCTATTCCGCGACTGGCTCGATGCGCATTATCCCGAGCGCGCGGGCAAGGTGATGGCAACGATCCGCGAAATGCGCGGCGGGCGAGACAATGATCCCAACTTTCATAGCCGCCTGACCGGCAAGGGCGTGTGGGCGCAGTTGTTCCGCAAGCGGTTCGACAAGGCGTGCCGCGACCACGGGCTGGGACGCGAAAAGTTCAAGCTGCGCACCGACCTGTTCGAGCCGCCGAGCGGCGACCAGTTGCGGCTTCTGTAAAGCGCGACTAGCGTCCGCGCCCATGATCAGCCTTATCGCGCTTTCCGCGCTCGCCGCCGCTTCCGCCCAACCCCTCGCCGACATCCAGGCCGATGCGCTTGAAGACGAAATCGCGTGGGAGATCCTTGTCGATCTGACGACTGAGGTCGGACCCAGGCTGGGCGGCACGTCCGCTGAGGCACGGGCGCGCGCATGGTCGGTCGAACGGTTGAATGCGCTGGGCTTTTCCAACGTGCGCGTGGAAGAATTCACCATGCCGACCTGGGTACGCGGCGAAGAAAAAGCCCGGGTGCTTGGCGATCACAGCCAGGAACTGATCGTCACCGCGCTCGGCAATTCGGGGTCGACGGGTATTGACGGGATCAAGGCGCAGGTCGTGGGATATGACAGCTATGCCGATTTCCTCGCTGCGCCCGCGAGCGAGCAGCAGGGCAAGATCGTCTTCATCTGGCATGACATGACGCCGACGCAGGACGGATCAAGCTATAGCGCTTTTGGCGGCGCGCGATTCTTCGGACCGGCGGAGGCATCGCGCCGCGGGGCAGCGGCAATCCTCGTCAAATCGATCGGCACGGATAACGACCGGCTGCCGCATACCGGTATGACCAATTTCGGCGATGCGACGCCCATCCCGGCGGGCGCGCTCTCGGTTCCCGATGCTGGACAGCTTCGCCGACTTCTCGCGCTCGGCAAGCCCATCACGATCGATCTCTTGATGACGCCCCAGCAGATCGGACCGCAGACCAGCGGCAATGTGATCGCCGAAGTGCCGGGACGCGATCCCGATGCCAAGAAGGTGTTAGTCGCCTGCCATCTCGACAGTTGGGACAATGCACCAGGCGTGTTCGATGACGGCGCGGGCTGCGCCATTGTCGCGGCGGCGGCCAAGCGGATCATGGATATGGGACAGCCGGAGCGCACCATCGAGATCGTCTGGTACGGTGCCGAAGAGGTCGGGATCCATGGCGGGCGCGATTTTGCCGCGCGGCATGACGGTACCGATTACCATGTCGTCGCCGAAAGCGATTTCGGTGCCGATCGCGTTTGGCGCGTCGACACCAATATTGGCGAAAATCGCAAGGACGAAGCCGATCGGTTGCGCGCTGCGCTCGCGCCGCTCGGCATCGTACCCGGCAGCTACACCAGCGCTGGCGGCGCGGACATCGGGCCGTTGATGCAGGAAGGCGCACCGGGACTGAGCCTGCGACAGGACGGTACGCGATATTTCGATCTACACCACACCGCCAACGACACGCTCGACAAGGTCGATCGCGACCAGTTCCAGCAAAATGTCGCCGCTTGGACGACCATGCTGATGGTGATGGCGGGCCCAGTCAACGAGGAGTAGCTCTCCCCAAATTTGCTGATCTATGTTATAGCGTCCTCCCGGGTGGGCTATCGACTGGATCGAAAGCACGAGGGGATCAGCAAATGCTCGGCAAGATGAAATGGATCGCAGGTGCGAGCCTGCCAGCGCTATTGGTGAGCCTGGGTGGCTGTATGACCGATGACGCGGTGCAAGATGCAGCACCGCTCACCTACGACTTGGCCCAGTCCGATGACCTTTCCCTTGCCGAGGCTGCCGGCGCGCCCTTGTTTGAGGGCATGGGCGCGTACCGACGTCCGATCACGACGACGAGCCCGGCCGCGCAGCGCTACTTCAATCAGGGCATGGTGCTCGCCTTCGGTTTCAATCACGCCGAGGCGATACGATCGTTCCGCGCGGCGCAGCGGCTCGATGCCAATTGTGCCATGTGCTTCTGGGGCGAAGCGCTGGCGACCGGACCGAACATCAACGTGACGTCCAAAGGTAAGGCAGTGATGAGCCCTGAGGCGCGGGCTTCCGCCTTTGCTGCGATCAACAAGGCGATGGAATTGCGCGGCAATGCCAGCATGCAGGAACGGGCGCTCATCGAAGCGCAGGCCGCGCGCTACAATGGCGATCCGGACACGGCGCGCGAACCGCTCGACCAGGCCTATGCTGATGCAATGGGGCGATATGTCGCGGCTTACCCGGGTGATGACGACGCGGCTGCAATATACGCCGAAGCGCTGATGAACCTGATGCCATGGGACTATTGGTCCGACCCGACGACGCCCAAGGAGGACACCAGGAAGGTCATTGCGTCGCTCGAGCGGATCATCGAGCGCAGCCCCAACCATCCGCTAGCGCTGCACCTCTACATTCACGCCGTCGAAGCGTCGGCGAACCCGGGCCGTGCCGAGGATGAGGCGGACCGCCTGTTGGGTCTCGTGCCGGGATCGGGACATCTCGTCCACATGCCCGCGCATATCTACTGGCGCGTCGGTCGCTATGACGATGCTGCGCAGGCCAATGTTCGCGCCGCGGCGGTGGATGAGGAATATATCGCGGCATGCAATGCGCAGGGCTTCTATCCAGCCGCCTATTACCCGCACAATATCCACTTCCTGTGGGCCGCGACCAGCATGTCGGGGCAAAGCGCGATGGCCATGCAATCGGCGCAAAAGCTGGCCGACAATGTACGCATGGAACAGATCGAGCAGTTCCCGACGGTCGAATTCTTCAAGACAATCCCGCTTCTGACCAAGGTGCAGTTCGGGCGCTGGCAAGATATCCTGGCTGAATCCGCGCCCCCTACCCCGCGCGATTACAGCCGGGCGATCGCGCATTATGCGCGCGGCATCGCGCATGTGCACTTGGGTGATGCCGAGGCAGCGCAAGGCGAGCTCGAAGCCCTGGCAGCCGCCAAGGATACGGTGCAGATCCGCTTCCTCGATGCGGCGGACTACCCGGCTTCGGTGCTGCTCAATATCGCGCACCGCCTGCTTGCCGGCGAAGTCGCTCTTGCGGCGGGCCGCAACGACCGCGCCATCTCGCTGTTCGAGGAGGCAGTCACATTGCAGGATGGCCTGCCCTACATGGAGCCGCCCTTCTGGTATTACCCGACGCGCCAATCGCTCGGACAGGCCTTGCTCGAAAGCGGCCGGGCCGCCGATGCCGAAGCCGTTTATCGCAAGGATTTGGAAGACTATCCGCGCAACGGATGGTCGATGGCAGGTTTGATCGCGGCGTTAGCGGCACAGGGCAAGTCCTCCGAGGAAGTCGAGCGCAATTTCGCGATTGTCTGGGCTAAGGCTGACATCGACCTTCAACGTTCAAGGCTCTGACACGGCACCGATGCGCCCCTAGTGCGTTTGCCCTTTGAAAGAAAAAGGGAGTTTGACATGCGCATTCTGATGATCCTGCCGGCTTTCGCGATCACGGCCTGTTCGGTCGACAATGAGAGCCCGGGCGGTAACGAAATCACCATCGGGTACGATGCCGAAGAAGCCGCGAACATTGCCGATGATGTCGGTGCCATCGTCGAGGATGGCGTCACCGATGTTCGTCAGGAACTGGCCGAGGAAGCCAATGAAGCGGAAGCCGAGATGGCGGCCGAGGCCGATCCGGCGGAGACCGAAGTCGAGACCCACGTCGAAGGTCACGCGAACTAGCTTTCAATGCGCGGCCAAGGCTGTTAGGGGCTGCGCGGCTCGGGGAGTGGCGCAGCCTGGTAGCGCATCTGCTTTGGGAGCAGAGGGTCGCAGGTTCGAATCCTGTCTCCCCGACCATCATCCAGCACAGCTTTAGAGCAATCGTTCGGGGGACGATTGCAGCGGTGCTGGATGATGGTCGCCGACGGATGTCGCGTGGGCTGCACGATGGCCTTTCTTGCCACGAAACCTAACCGACGTTAGCTTTCCCCAAACACAACAAAGGGGGATGCGCGTTGCCTTTCAAACATGCCTATATCTGGATGATTTCGTTGATCGCGCTGTCGATCTTCGCGTTCTGGCGATTCTATCTTGGGGTCTTCACCGAGGCGAGCGTGAGCTATCATATTCATGGCTTGTCGGCCTTTGCGTGGATGCTGCTGCTCGTTGCGCAAAGCTGGAGCGCGCACCGCAAGAATTGGCTGCCGCTGCATCGAAAGCTCGGTGTCGCCAGCCTGTTTTTGTTTCCGATTTTCTTGGCAGGGTCCTTCCTGATCATCCACTCGATGGCATGGAAGACATCGGGCGCTGCCAACCTGCCTGCTGACGGTTTTGTCTTTTATGATCTTATGGGCGCGCGCCTCGGCATTTATGACATTATCGGCAGTGCCGCTTTCGCTTTTTTTTACGCGCAGGCAATCAAGGAGCGGCGAAAGGTCCATGTGCACGCCCGCTATCTAATCGCGACATCGCTGTTGCTCCTGGGACCTGCATTGGGGCGCGTGATGCCGATACCATTCTTTGCAGCCGGTTGGGACTTCGGTCCAGCATTCGAAACGGGCCTGCGCATTACGCTGGCGGTCAGTGTGCTTATTGCCGCTTCTTTGTGGAAGATGGCGCCTATTCAGGGAAAGCCACCGATGAAAGTTGTTGTCGGCGTGATTTCCGTTCAATGGATCGCATTCGAGCTGGCGCCGCTATTTTCCGGATGGCGACCAACCTACGAATCACTGGGTGCACTGTCGCCAACTCCCTTGGCGATCACCGGACTAGCGGTTGGAGCAATCATCAGCTGGTGGGCTTGGAACGCAGGCAAGAGAAAGGCGGCATCGCCCGTAGCGCCGCAGATGGCTCCTGCCTGAGGAATGGTAGGCCCGGCAGGACTCGAACCTGCAACCTAACCGTTATGAGCGGTCAGCTCTAACCAATTGAGCTACGGGCCCCCTTCCCCTTCGCCCTAACCAGCACGACTGTGCTTGCCAAGCGGGATCAGGCCGCGCGCGGCAAAATAAGGATCAGAGCATCCCGGTCGACGATCAGGTCGCCTGCGGCAATCCGCGCAAGGCCGCGGACCAGACGGAGCGAGAAGCCGAGGCCGACGAGCTTGCCGTCGAAATCCAGCGCCGGATCGAGCAGGTCGGTCGCGGCAAGACCGGCGAGGCTCGCAGGACGCAGGAATGCAATGCGGACATGATCGCGCTCGATATCGTGAAGAAGACCGGTGTGCTGCGCTTCTTCGGCGGCACCGATCAGGCTTGTCATGACGCGGTCGATCAGACGACCCGCAAGACCCGCATCGATGACAGCATCCTGCATCGTCTTGCGCTTCGGGACGCTAAGGCCGACCCCGCGATCCTTCGCCGCAGCTTTCCATACCGGCTTGAAAGGCTTGATGAGCTCGCCGAGCGGCGTTGGCTTCTCGTCTTCCTGGCCGGCCTGAAGGCGCGCTGCGAAATCGAGATCCTCGATTGCCCCGAGCAGGATGCGCGCCTGCGCCACGATATGGGCGGCGCGCTGGCGATAGGGTGTGTCGGCCGGGCCCAGATATTCACCGTCGATGATCTCCGCGAACCCGATGATGGCATTGAGCGGTGTGCGGATTTCATGGGCCAGTTCACGCAGCGATTGCGGATCGCGCTTGGACGCGCCTTGGGCTGGCGCCTCGACGCGGCGCTCGGCGTAGCCCTCATAGCCTGCGAAGTTGCCGTCGGCATCGGTTACCGGCGTCCCGTTCCATCGCCAGTCGGCGCCCATCGCAGGTAGAATGATGTCCGCGAAGGCTTTGTTGGCGGCGAGCGCTCGTCGCATTGCCTCGGGTGCGCCGCTCGTCAGGTCGCGGCCGATCAATGCAGCGCGCGGCGCCCCTTCGACGTGGGTTATTTCTCCATCACGGTCGCTGGTCCAGCTGAAACGAGCCGATTGTGCTGCGGGTTCTGACGCGGGCGCCGTAGTGCTGGGCGTAGCGGCGGGCGCGGGTTTGGGCGGCGAGATCGGTTCTGGCGCGACCGACACATCGGTCCCACTGGCAACGCGACCCGCCTGCAAGTGGCCTTCGATGCGATTGACCATGTCCTGGATCGAAATCGGATCGCCGCTGGGCGCCACGTCGGGCGCGGGTGCGGGCTCCTTGATCGGTTCTTCTTTTGCTTCTTCGTTCTTTTGGGTTTCTTCCTCGTGGTCTTCTTCCCCGCTTAGCGTCTCGAGGAAGCGGCGCGTGTCGTTTCCTGCAACCTTGAGCAAGCGTTCGCGCAGCGAGGCATTGTCGGCCACCGCAGCAAGGATCGGTGCGTTCACCGCGAGCCGATCTGCCGCGAAGACGGCGATGAGGTCGTCGCTTAGCGGTCGCCCCGCGATCGCCCGCGCAGCAGCGGCACGGGCCGCCAAGGGGACGCGTTCGGCATCGGCACGAATAACCGCCAGTGCAGCAATGAAGGGCGCGCTCGTCTCCTCGTCCGGGCCGGCGCGCGAGACGACGTCGACCAGCTGCCGCCAGCGCACCGCAACATCGTGCGGGTCGCTGCCGGGCAAGGTCAAAATGGTCGCGATGCGATCGTCGAAACGCAAAAACTGCTCCTGTCCTTCTCGATTGGGCAGTTGTGCGCCACGCGCGCGAGTACGCGACAGTGCGATCACATTAACCATCCCATTTCGGGACGGGTGCCGGCGACGGCAATTTCGGCGGAAACCCAAAGAAAAAGGGCGCCAGCGAAACCGCCAGCGCCCTCATTCATAGTTAGCAGGACCCGCTTATAGGCGCGTGTCTGCGTACAGCATCCAATATTGTGCCAGCGTGGCGTAGGTACCGGTGACCGCGCCAAGGGCAGCCTTGGCCCCCTCGGCATCACCAGCGCGAGCCAGCGCCATGCCAAGGCGAAGCTTGGCGCGATCGGCATCAACGCCGCCCTTTTCCACGGCAACGGCGAACATCTCGGCGGCCTTGGCGTAATCGCCATAGCCGTAATAGAGATTGCCGATGTTGTAGGCGGCAACGCCCGTATCACGCGATTTGGCACGCTCGGCGTCCGCGTCGAGCGTCCCGCGCTCGCTTTCGGCTTCACCGGCGCGGGCGGCCGCCATCAATTCCTTGTGACGCAGCGTGCCTTCGTCGATCATGCCGGCGCCCTGTCCGTCGGTCAGCACCGACAGCGCCTCGCCCGGATTATTGTCGAGCAGCAGGAGCTGCGCATAATCGGCATAGTCGGCCGCACGGCTGAGCGCGGCGACAGCGCGGCGCAAGCGGAAAAGGTTCAGATAAACTTCGTCCGTGTGATCGGCGCTGTTGTGGTAGAAACCAAGCACGCTGGCCCAGTTTTCATCGGTCGGATATTCGCTGAGCCACATGCGGCTGAGCGGAATGACTTCCGGACGGCCCGCGTCCGAAGCTTCCACGATCGCACGGCGATACCAGTTTTCATCAACCGGCTGCCCTGCGGCGCGCTGCTTGCCGATAGCATCCATATAAGCCTTCATCGCTTCGTCGGTGCGATTGAGGTGAGTCAGCGCTTCGGCGCGCAGAATGATCGCCTGGGTGTCTGTGGGGACCTGCCCGACCGCCTTGTCGTAAAGACGCAGCGCGCCTTCATAGTCGTCCGCCTGGTAGCGCATCGAACCGAGCTGGCGATAGATTTCACCGACCTTCGCGGGGGTGGTCAGCGCCGTGCCGCTGGCGGCCATCTCGTCGACGGCCTTTTCCATCTGCGCGGGAAGGTCATTGTCGATACCGTGCTTCAAGCGCAGCTGCGCGAGCACATATTTGCCGTCCGCCGTGTCGACACCGGCAACGGCAGCAGCGAATGCAGCATCGATAGCGGCCATGTCACCCGCGTTCATCGCTTCCTGAAGCGGGGCCAGGACCTTACGGTCGTTCTTGGACAGTTCGGGCGTCGGCGCCTCGGCAGCCTCTTCCTGCACGGCAGCGTAGGCCGCAGTGGCGGGGACGGTCATGCCGGCCATAGCCAGCGCGATCGCGGTCATCGTCAATTTCATGAAACACTTGCTCCTGATTGGAATAGGTCGAGGGCGCATATACCCCCTCTCATCATTGCCCCGCAAGGGTAGCGAATTTCCCGTGAACAGTGATTGAATATATCGTTCAGCCAAGCTTTTGACTGGGCCGCCCCAAGCCGCTAGCGATGCGCCCATGATTATCCTTCTTTCCCCCGCAAAAAGCCTCGATCTCGACAGTCCCGCCCCCGAAGAGCCGAGCATCCCGCGCTTCGAGCGCCAGGCCGCGCAGATCGCACGTGCCGCCGCAAAGCTGTCCGCCGACGATCTTCAGGAGATCATGGGCATTTCCGACAAGCTCGCCGAAGAAAATGAAGAACGCTATCGCCGTTTCTTCAAAAAGGAGACCCGCCCCGCGATCCGCACCTTTGCCGGCGACGTCTATCGCGGGTTCGATGTGTCGAGCGCGGAGCCCGATGTGATCGATTACGCGCAGAACCATGTGCGGATCCTATCCGGGCTTTACGGTATGCTCAAGCCCAAGGACCGGATGCGCCCCTATCGTCTCGAGATGGGCACGCGCTGGAACCCTGAGGAAGGCACCGACGGCAAGCTGACCGATCATTGGGGTGACAAGGTCGCCAAGGAACTGCGCAAGGAATTGAAGGCGGAGGGATCGAACACGATCCTCAATCTCGCCTCCAACGAATATTTCGACGTGGTGCGCGGCAAGCTGCTCAAAAAGACCCGCGTGATCGCGCCCGATTTCCGCGTCGAAATCGCCAAGGGCCTGCAATTCCAGAGCTTCGCCGCAAAGGTGGCGCGCGGTGCGATGGCGCGCTGGGTGTGCGACGAGCGCATCGAGGACGCCGAGGCACTAAAGCGCTTCGATCGTGATGGTTGGGTCTATCGCGAAAAAGGCTCGGAGCCGGACAAGCCGCTGTTCGTCCGCGAAGGCTAACGTAAACGTAAAGCGGCGTGAAAAAACCTCACGCGTACGCGCGCGCGGGGTGGTGTTGGGGTGCCTCCGCTGCTAGCTTGCAGTCAGTGAGTCGGGCGCGTCCTGTTGCCCGGCGTTTGTCAGCAATTTTTGCAGGAATTTCCGTGGCTTCCACACCTCCCACCGACGCCCCACCTACGAGCGATATCGCACCGATCTCCATCGTCGATGAAATGAAGTCGAGCTATCTCGATTACGCGATGAGCGTGATCGTGGCGCGCGCGCTTCCCGATGTTCGCGATGGCCTCAAGCCGGTGCACCGGCGCATTCTCTATGCCTGCCAGGAAGCAGGCTATGTCGCGGGGCGTCCCTATCGCAAATCGAGCCGCATCGTCGGTGACGTCATGGGTAAATATCACCCGCACGGCGACAGCGCGATCTATGACGCGCTGGCGCGCATGACGGCCGACTGGTCGATGCGCGTGCCGCTTGTCGATGGCCAGGGCAACTTCGGTTCGATCGACCCCGATCCCCCCGCCGCGATGCGCTATACCGAAGCGCGCCTTGCCAAGGTCGCGAACTTCCTCTTGGGCGACATCGACAAGGATACGGTCAAGTTCCAGCCCAACTACGACGCCAGTGAGAGCGAGCCGCAGGTCCTGCCCGCGCGCTTCCCCAACCTGCTGGTCAACGGCGCCGGCGGCATCGCGGTCGGCATGGCGACCAATATCCCGCCGCACAACCTCGGCGAAGTGCTGGCCGCCTGCCGCGCTTATATCGAAGATCCGGCGATCAGCGTCGAAGGACTGATGGAGCATGTAAAAGGCCCTGATTTCCCGACCGGCGGGCAAATCCTCGGCGCCAGCGGCATTCGCGCTGCCTACACTACGGGTCGCGGCTCGATGATGATGCGATCCAAGGCGCATGTCGAAGACGGCAAGGGCGACAAGCAATCGATCGTGCTGACCGAAATTCCCTACCAGGTGGGCAAGTCTGGTCTGGTCGAGAAGATTGCCGATGCCGCCAAGGACAAGCGCATCGAGGGCGTGTCCGACATTCGCGATGAATCCAACCGCGAAGGCATCCGCATCGTCATCGAGCTCAAGCGCGATGCAACCCCAGAGGTGGTACTCAACCAGCTGTGGCGGCACACGCCGGCGCAAAGCTCCTTCCCGGCCAACATGCTGGCCATTCGCGGCGGCAAGCCCGAGACGCTCGATCTCCGCGACATTATCTCAAGCTTTGTAAAGTTCCGCGAAGAAGTCATTACGAACAGGACGAAATACGAACTGTTCAAGGCTCGTGAGCGTGCCCACATCTTGCTCGGCCTGGTGGTGGCGGTCACTAACATGGACGAGGTCGTCAAGATCATTCGCGGGTCGAAAACGCCCGCGGAGGCGCGCGAAAAGCTGCTCGAGCGCGAATGGCCGGGCGACGAGATCCGTCCCTACATCAAGCTCGTCGAGGCTGTCGAACCGCAAGCAAAGGGCACCGTCTATCGCCTGTCCGAAGCGCAGGTGAAGGCGATTCTCGAATTGCGCCTGCACCGCCTGACCCAGCTTGGTCGCGACGAGATTGGCGACGAGCTCAAGGAACTGGCGGTCACGATCGAAGAATTGCTCGAAATCCTGTCGAACCGCGCGCGTCTTTACGAAGTGATGCGCGAGGAATTCGACGAGGTCGAGGAAGAGTTCGCGACCCCGCGCCGCACCGAGTTGGCACCGGCAGCCGACGGCATCGAGGATGAAGACCTGATCGAGGTCGAGGACATGGTCGTGACGGTGACCCACACAGGCTACATCAAGCGCACCCCCCTCGCCCTTTTCCGCGCCCAGCGCCGCGGCGGCAAGGGTCGTGCGGGCATGAGCACCAAGGACGAGGATGTCGTCACCAACCTGTTCGTCACCACGACGCACAATCCGGTGATGTTCTTCTCCAACCTCGGCAAGGTGTATCGCATGAAAGTGTGGAAGCTGCCCGAAGGCGGCCCGACCGCGAAGGGCCGACCGATGGTCAACCTGCTGCCATTGTCCGAAGACGAGAAGATCACCACCATCCTCCCGCTTCCGCAGGACGAGGACGAATGGGGCGGGCTGCACATCATGTTCGCCACCGAAGGAGGTACGGTGCGCCGTAACTCGATGGACGCGTTCACCAACGTGCCCTCGAACGGCAAGATCGCGATGAAGTTCGATGAAGGTCCCGACGGCAAGCCCGACGATCGCCTGGTCGGCGTCGATCTTCTCACCGAGGATGACGACGTGCTGCTGGCGACGCGCAACGGCAAGGCGATCCGCTTCGGTGCGACCGCGGTCCGCGAATTTACCGGGCGTGCATCCAAGGGCGTGCGCGGGATCAAGCTGCTAGGTGATGACAAGGTCATCTCGATGTCGATCCTGGCATCGACCGGCTCGACCCGCGATGAGCGCGATGCGTATCTCAAGTCGCCGATCTGGCGCGACAATGACGGTGCGGAAGGGCTGAGTGCCGAGCGCTACGCCGACCTGGCCGACAAGGAGGAGTTCCTCCTGACGGTCACCGAGAACGGTTACGGCAAGCGCACCAGCACCTTCGAATATCGGGTCACCAATCGCGGCGGCCAGGGCGTGGCGAATATCGTCACCAACGATCGCAATGGCGGCGTGGTCGCCAGCTTCCCGGTCAAGCAGGGCGAGCAGCTCATGCTCGTCACCGACCAGGGCAAGATCATTCGCACGACGCTGGCCGACGTCCGCATTGCCGGGCGCAACACGCAGGGCGTGACGATCTTCAACGTCGCCAAAAACGAGAAAGTCGTCTCGGTCGCGTTGATCGACGAGGAAGAGGACGCCGAGAACGAAGCCGAAGAGCTGGTCGAAGGTGACCTGCAGGGCGATGACAAGACCATTTCACCGACCAAGGACGGCGATGTCGGCTCGGACGACGCAGCGGGGCCTGAGGGCGGCGAATAGACGGAACGGCATCCCATGGGCGCTCGTTGACATCCTGAATGTTTGAAAATCAGGAGAAATGCCCATGGGTATTGCCAACGACACGCTCGTTCTCGTCACCGACGGCCGCAAGATGCTGTTCCTCAGGAATGAGGGCGACAGCGAGTATATGAAGCTGGTCGTGGAGCAGAAGGAACGGCGCGACGACGCCTCCAATGCCGAACTGACGACGGATGCGCCGGGCTCGATGTTCCAGTCGGGATCGAATGGCCGCTCGTCGTACGAGGAAACCGATTTCCACCAGCTGGAAGAAGATCGCTGGGTTCATGAGGCAGCGGAACTGGTCAACAAGCGCGCGCTGCAGAACGATTTCGAAGAGCTTGTCATCATCGCCCCGCCCAAGGCGCTCGGCGAACTGCGCCCCAAGCTGCACAAGGAAACCGAAAAGCGTACGATCCTGCAGATCGACAAGGAAATGACCAACCAGCCCCTCAAGGAAATCGAGGAGCTGATCGAGGGCGAGACCGAGAAAGAGGCACCGCCCGAAGTCCTGACCTGATCTTCACGAAGAAGGCGGCCTACGGGTCGCCTTTTTTTATGCCGGCAATGCGCCTACATGCGCGGCCATGACACATGACGTACATATCATCGGCGGCGGACTCGCCGGGTCGGAAGCGGCGTGGCAACTTGCGGAGGCGGGGCTGACAGTCAGGCTGAGCGAGATGCGCGGCGGCGGGGACACGACGCCGGCGCACGACAGCGACCGGCTTGCCGAAATGGTATGTTCGAACTCCTTCCGCTCCGACGATGCGAACAGCAATGCGGTGGGGCTGCTGCACCAGGAAATGCGGCGCTTGGGCTCGCTGATCATGCGCTGCGCCGATCAACATCGCGTACCGGCAGGAAGCGCGCTCGCCGTGGATCGCGAACTGTTCGCGCAAAGCGTCACCGATGCCGTGGCCAGCCATCCCAATATCGAGGTGGTGCGCGAACGGATCGACGCGCTGCCCGAAAGCGGGATGACGATTGTCGCGACGGGTCCCCTGACCGGAACCGCGCTTGCCGACAGCATCGCGGCAGCGACGGGCAAGCACGCGCTCGCCTTTTTCGATGCGATTGCGCCGATCGTGCACAAGGATTCGATCGACTTCGACGTGGCCTGGTTCCAGTCGCGCTGGGACAAGGGCGACGGCAAGGACTATATCAATTGCCCAATGGACAAGGCGCAGTACGAAGCCTTTATCCAGGCGCTGAACGAGGGCGAGAAAACCGAATTCAAGGAGTGGGAAAAGGATACGCCCTACTTCGAAGGCTGCATGCCGATCGAAGTCATGGCGGAGCGCGGGGTCGATACGCTGCGCCATGGACCGATGAAGCCGGTCGGGCTCGACGATCCACGCACCGGGCGCTGGCCTTATGCCGTGGTGCAGCTACGGCAGGACAATGCGCTCGGCACGTTGTGGAACATGGTCGGTTTCCAGACCAAGCTTAAATATGGCGCGCAGACCGAGATTTTCCGAATGATCCCGGGGCTGGAAAAAGCCGAGTTCGCAAGGCTTGGCGGCATTCACCGCAACAGCTTCATTCGCTCGCCCGAATTGCTCGATAACGAGCTGCGATTGAAATCGATGCCGCATATTCGTTTTGCCGGGCAGATCACCGGGTGCGAAGGCTACCTGGAAAGCGCGGCCGTCGGCTTGATGACAGCGCGCTTTGCCGCGGCCGAAGCGAAGGGCGAGACCTTCGTGGCACCGCCGGTAGAAACTGCCTTCGGTGCCCTTCTGGGTCACATTACCGGCGGGGCAGAGGCAGACACCTATCAGCCCATGAATATCAATTTCGGACTGATGCCGCCGATCGAAGGCAAGATGAAGAAGGCCAATCGCCGCCTCAAATATACCGAGCGTGCACGCGCCGCTTTCTTCAACTGGAGCGAGCGGCAGGGCGTGTCGATAAAGGCGCTGGAGCCGGCCTAACAGCTACATTTGGGCTTGGGTTTGCGCGGCTTTGGAGCGGTCGTGGCATATTCGGCGCGGGTCAGCTGCCCATTCCCGTCCGCATCCGCGCCTTCGAACTTGTCGATGGTGGTGATCGCCCATTCCTCGAAGCGCAGGACTCCGTCACCATCAAGATCGAGCTTGGCGAAGCGGCTACGCCGGGGTTGGACGATTTCGGCCAGCGAAATGAGATCGTTGCGATCGCGATCAACCCGGTTGAAGCGTTTCTCTTCCTTGGTCAGCGGGTCCGCTTTGGGCGGCTCGCCCAGTTCGGGGATGACGGGCAGTTCGCGCGGCGCATCGGCGGTCTGCACCAGTTCGGGCGGCGGGGTGTCCTCCAGACGCGGTTCGTCGGCAGCAGCATTCGAGCGGGTCAGCATGAATATGCCCGCGGCGATGAACAATATGGCGGCAATACCGGCAGCGATCCGGGCCATAACTGGCTCCCCTAATAATCGATCCGGCTTGGACCTAATAGCGCGCTGTCGTCCTCAAGTCACCTTCCCAGAAAGGCGATGGCTAAGGAGGGAAAATGCGCGGCCGGGCGTGGCTTCGGGTTCGGATTCGGCGCGCAGGAAATCGCGAGCCGCGAGGCGCGCCAGATTGGTCAAGGGGCGCAATGGCTTGGCGAAGCGGTGACCGCGCAACGTCGCCAGCTGCTCTAGCGCAATTGGCTTGGCGTCTTCGGGCGCGAGGTTGCGCGTGCGCGCAAGCATGGTGAGCGCGCCGGCGGCGTCCAGCTTGTCGTCCTGCTCCCCGAGCAACGCGGCGATCACGCGAAAAAGAGCGCTGCCGCCCTTCCCTACGCGGTGCCAATCGGCAGGCGTCTCGAGCAAGCCGACATAGCCGTCTTCAATCTCTGCGATCATGGCGCCGGAAATGCCGCGGACGAGGCACTGCTTGCTGATTGCCGACAAGCGCGGTTCAGCGGGTGGATCGCTATGATCGAGCCGTTCAAGTGCCTCGCGCCACCAGGCGAGCCGGATGAGGCCGACCTGCGGTTCGCTGGTGCCGGCCACGATTTCGGCGAAGGTGGCATCGATGCGCAGCACCGCCTCGACGGCCGCGCGCAAGGCTTGCGGGAAATGGGTGAGCGCCAGCGCCCGGTCGGGCGTCAGCGCCCCCTCAGCGATAGGTGACCTTCTTGACCGCTGCGATCACCTTGTCGGCATCGATCAATGCCATCTTCTCGAGGTTGGCGGCATAAGGTAGCGGCACGTCCTCGTTGGCGACGCGCAGCACCGGGGCGTCGAGATCGTCGAAGCCCTGCTCCATGGCGACCGCCGCCAGCTCCGAACTGATCGAGCAGCCGGGCCACCCTTCCTCGACGCACACCATGCGATTGGTTTTGGCGAGGCTGGCGAGCACCGTGCCGGTATCGAGCGGGCGCAGCGTGCGAAGATCGATGACCTCGGCGTCGATGCCTTCTTCGGCAAGCTTGTTCGCGGCATCGAGCGCCACGCCGACACCGATCGAATAGCTGACGATGGTGACATCGCTGCCTTCGCGCATGATGCGCGCCTTACCGATGGGTAGCACGAAATCGTCCGTGTCAGGCACGTCGAAGCTCTGGCCGTACAGCAGCTCGTTTTCGAGGAAGACGACCGGGTCCTCGCTGCGGATCGCGGCCTTGAGCAGGCCCTTGCCGTCGGCGGCATCGTAGGGCGAGATGACAACCAGTCCGGGCACGCTGGCGTACCAGGGGCCGTAATTCTGGCTGTGCTGCGCGGCGACGCGGCTTGCCGCACCGTTGGGCCCGCGGAACACGATGGGGCAGCGCATCTGCCCGCCCGACATGTAATTGGTCTTGGCCGCCGAGTTGATGATGTGATCGATCGCCTGCATGGCAAAGTTAAAGGTCATGAACTCGATGATGGGGCGAAGCCCGCCCATCGCCGCGCCCGATCCGAGGCCGGCAAATCCATATTCGGTGATCGGCGTGTCGACGACGCGCTTGGGCCCGAACTCGTCGAGCAGCCCCTGCGTCACCTTGTAAGCACCGTTATATTCGGCAACTTCCTCGCCCATGACAAACACGCGCTCGTCGCGGCGCATTTCTTCGGCCATGGCATCGCGCAGCGCTTCGCGCACGGTGGTCGATTTCATCTCGGTGCCTTCGGGCAGATCGGGGTCGGCGTGCATGACCTTGGGCGCATCGCTGGCAGCAGCGATCGGCGCATCGTCGCGGCCCACGTCCTTTCCCTCCCCCGGCACGTCATCGACGGGTTCGCTGGCGGCAGGCGCGGAAGCAACCTCGCCCGCATCTTCGCCTTCTTCACCGATCACGCCGATGGCGGTGCCGACCGCGACGTTATCGGTGCCTTCATCGACCAGGATTTTGAGCAGTACGCCCTCGTCGACGGCTTCAAATTCCATGGTGGCCTTGTCGGTCTCGATCTCGGCGATGATGTCGCCCGCCGCGATCTCGTCGCCTTCCTTGACCAGCCACTTGGCCAGCGTGCCTTCTTCCATCGTGGGCGACAGTGCCGGCATTTTGAGTTCCATCGCCATCAATAGGTCTCCACCAGCACGTCAGTGTAGAGTTCGTGCCCCTCTGGCTCAGGCGTTTCCTCAGCGAAAGCAGCGGCTTTCTTGATCCGCTCCTTGATCTCCTTGTCTATCTCTTTGAGATCATCCTCGCTCGCGCCCATCTTGATGAGTTCGGCCTTGGCCTGCTCGATCGGATCCTTGGGGCCGCGATAGCTGTCGACCTCGTCGCGCGTGCGATACTTGGCCGGATCGGACATCGAATGGCCGCGATAGCGATACGTAAGCAATTCGAGGATGATCGGGCCCTTGCCCGAACGGGTCCATTCGAGCGCCACTTCGGCTGCACCGCGTACCGCCAGGACATCCATGCCGTCGACCTGGATGCCGGGGATCTGGAAGCTCAGACCGCGCTTGTAGAAATCAGGTTCGGAGGCCGAACGCTTGACGCTGGTGCCCATGGCGTAATGATTGTTCTCGATGGCGTAGATGATGGGCAAATCCCACAATTCCGCCATGTTGAAGCTTTCATAGACCTGCCCCTGATTGGCCGCGCCATCGCCGAAATAGGCCAGGTTCACGCCGCCATCTTCGGCATATTTATGCTTGAAAGCGAGCCCGGTGCCGAGCGCGACCTGCGCACCGACGATACCGTGCCCGCCGTAAAACCCATGCTCCACCGAGAACATGTGCATCGAGCCGCCCTTGCCGCGCGAAATGCCCGCTTCGCGGCCCGTCAGCTCGGCCATGATGACGTTGGGATCGATACCGTAGGCGAGCATGTGGCCATGATCGCGGTAGCCGGTGATGACGCTGTCCTTGCCGACTTCCATCGCCGATTGCAAGCCCACCGCAACCGCTTCCTGCCCGATATAGAGATGGCAAAAGCCGCCGATCAGGCCGAGGCCGTAAAGCTGGCCTGCCCGTTCCTCGAAGCGGCGGATAAGCAGCATCTGCTTGTACAATTCCAGCAGCTCTTCCTGACTGGCCTTGTATCGCTTGGGTTCGGGGGGCGTCGGCACGTTCGAAAGTGCCGGTGATTTGTCAGCGCCTTTCTTGGCAGGCGCCTTTTTCGCAGGCTTGCGGGCCATAATCTCTCCTGTTGTCGGAGCGCTCTATAAGGGTGACGCTACGGCAAATGCAATTGCCTGCATCAGTGAATAGCTATGCGAAAAGATCAATCGAGCGGGATGATGATTTCGTCATCGCGGACGAGACCGAGGTCCTTGCGCACCAGTTCTTCCGCCATATCGGGATCGGCGGCCTTGGGATCGAGCAGCGCGGAGCGATGCTCGAGGCGTGACTTTTCCGCCTTGAGGGCATCGAGCTCGGCTTGGCGTTCTTCGGCATCACGGTGATAGCCGCCCCAGGCGAGCAGGCCATTATCGCCAGCGATCGCGTAGCCAGCGAAATTACCGATGACGATCAGCGCAAGCGCGGGAATCAATGCCCGCTTCAACAATGATTTCGATTTGGCCCCAACGCTCATAGTTTCTTTGAATCACAAGCACCTGCACGATGCAAGTAAATTCACGTTAAAGCTAAACCTTTAAGGCCGAACGGCCCGCGTAGCGCGCTGCATTGCCTAGCTCCTCCTCGATGCGCAGGAGCTGATTATACTTCGCCGTGCGGTCCGAGCGCGCGAGGCTGCCGGTCTTGATCTGGCCGCAATCGAGCGCGACGGCGAGGTCGGCGATGGTGGCGTCTTCGGTTTCGCCCGACCGGTGGCTCATCACGCTGGTATAGCCGGCATTGTGGGCCATGCGGACCGCTTCGATCGTCTCGGTAAGCGTACCGATCTGGTTGACCTTGACGAGGATCGAGTTGGCGACGCCCTTCTCGATACCGTCGGCAAGTCGCGTGGTGTTGGTGACGAACAGGTCGTCGCCGACCAGCTGAACCTTGTCCCCGACCATCTCGGTCAGCGCCTTCCAGCCTTCCCAATCATCTTCGGCCATGCCGTCTTCAATAGAGATGATGGGATAGTCCTTGGTCAGCTGGGCGAGTTCTGCAGCCATGTCGTGCGGCGACAGGCTGCGCCCCTCGCCTTCCAGCTTGTAGGCGCCGTCATGGAAAAATTCGGTCGACGCGACGTCGAGCGCGATGAGGACATCGTCACCCGGCGTGTAGCCAGCGGTGCGCGTCGCTTCGCAGATAAGGTCGAGCGCTTCGCGGGCCGACGCGATATTGGGGGCAAAGCCGCCTTCGTCGCCGACTGAAGTCGACAAGCCCTGCTTCGAGAGCGAAGACTTTAGCGCTTGGAAGATTTCCGCCCCGCAGCGAAG
Source organism: Sphingomicrobium marinum (assembly GCF_026157105.1). Taxonomy (GTDB): domain Bacteria; phylum Pseudomonadota; class Alphaproteobacteria; order Sphingomonadales; family Sphingomonadaceae; genus Sphingomicrobium; species Sphingomicrobium marinum. Next base: position 1,360,486 of record NZ_JANPVQ010000001.1, on the reverse strand, counting down.
CCCTTCGGAAAAGCTGTCCGCGCCGACGGGCATCACCATGAATTCCTGGTAATCGATCGGATTGTCGGCGTGCGCGCCGCCGTTGAGGATATTCATCATCGGCACTGGCAGCAGGTTGGCCCCCACGCCGCCGACATAGCTGTAGAGCGGCAACGCATGGCTTTGCGCCGCGGCCTTGGCCACCGCGAGGCTGACCCCGAGAATGGCGTTGGCCCCCAGCTTTGCCTTGTTCGGCGTGCCGTCGAGCTCGAGCATCCTGGCATCGATGTCCGACTGCCAGTCCGCTTCCTCGCCGATCAGCGCCTCGGCGATCATGTCGTTGACCGCGGCGATGGCGTTGTCGACGCCTTTGCCGAGCCAGCGGCTTTTGTCGCCATCGCGTAGTTCGACCGCTTCGTGCGCCCCGGTCGAGGCACCCGAGGGCACCGCCGCGCGCGCCGTCGCGCCGTCTTCGAGCAGCACCTCCACCTCGACCGTTGGATTGCCCCGGCTATCGAGGATCATGCGTGCATGGAGATCGGTAATGGTGCTCATTGGGGATCGGACCTTTTCGACGAAAGGATGAATGGTTTCGACACGCCAGTAGGAAAGCGCTGGCCATGTTGCAACGCCCTGCTTGCTTCACGGAACGTCGCACCCCATCTCGCGTTGGTAGGGAAAGCATTTTTGTGGAGAGCGAGAACATGGCCAATAATGAAAAGAACCTGCCCGAGCGCACCGACCAGATTATCGACGGCGCGATGGAGACCGATCACACCGATACGCTGGTCGCCGAACGCGAGACCACCAAGGACAAGGTCGTCGCCAAGGTGAAGGAAACCAAGGACAAGGCTGCGCACGAAGCTGCCGGCCAGGCTCGCGGTCTCGTGAGCCAGGGTCTCGAACGCGGCAGCGATACCGTCAGCAATGTTGCCAAGCTGGTCGGCGATACCGCGACAGGCCTCGATGACAATCTGGGCAAGGAATATGGCGATTATGCCCGCAAGGCCGCCAGCTATCTCGATGAAACAGCGCAGAGCCTTGCCGCCAAGGACCCCGACGAGCTGATCGAGGACACGCGCAACTTCGTTCGCAAGAGCCCGGGCATCGCGCTCGCGGGCGCCGCGATCATCGGCTTTGCCGTCGCGCGGCTTATCCAGTCGGGCCTCGATGCGGAAACCGACCGCCTCTAATGGAAGAAAAGGGGGAACCTAAGCCCGCGCATTCGGGCAAAGATGCACCAATCGAGGACCTGCTGGGCAGGATCGTCGGTGATGCGCGTGACCTGGCCGAGGCCGAAGTCGCGTTGATCAAGGCCAAGGCCATCAGCGAAGCTACGCCTTACCGTGCGCCGCTGGTACTCCTGGTGTTGGCGGCGCTCTTCTTCGTCGCCGCGATCACGACGTTTTGCATCACGCTCGCGCTTTGGCTGGCCGAACTCATCGGTCCGCTGGGGGGTGGGCTTGTCGCTACTGGCGTCGCTCTTGCGATCGCCGGCATCCTTGCGCTTACCGCGCGCGGCAAGATCGTGAGGCTGCGATGAGCAATCTGGATCCCCGCGTCATCGATGCGCAGAATAATGTCGAAGCCAAGCGCGCCAAGCTGATGCGCAGCGTCAGCCACGCGATCGGTGAAGCACAACGCCGCCTGGCCCCCGATCTCCTCGCCGAACAGGCATGGGAGAAGACCAAGGAAAAGGGTGCGCAGATGGCCGAAGATGCGGTCGATCTCGCCAAGCGCAAGCCATGGCTGGTCGGCGGACTGGTAGCCGGTCTGACGCTGTTCCTCGCGCGAAAGCCGGTCGGGCGTGCCGCGGTCGAGACGTATGGCCGCATCGCCAAACGCGCCCATGAGGCCGAAAAGGCCGATGATGCGTTGGAAAAGGAAGCCCCCAATTCGCCGGTGGCAGTGGCGCGGCGCGCCAAGCGCGTCGCCCCGAAGAGGAAACAGAAGAAATCTGAAGTGGAGAAGCAAGTATGACCGTCAAGGACAGTGCCCGCGAGGCCAGTGAAAAAATCAAAGCGACTGCGAAAAGCGCGCGCGATCGCGCCGGTTCGACCGTCGAAAATGCAAAACAGAGCGCCGAGAAGGCGTACGGAAGCGCGCGCGAAACCGCGATTGCAGCTTATGATGAAGGCCGTGAACGGGCGCGCCGTGCCAAAGTGCGCACCGGTGACGGTATCAAGGAACAGCCCCTGATTGCTCTTGCCGGCGGCATGATTGTCGGCCTCGTGGCCGGCCTCCTGATCCCGCGTTCGGAAAAGGAGCGGGAAGCGCTCAAGAGCACCGGCGCGAAGCTCAATGATCGTGCCCACAGCGCCTATGATGCAGCCAAATCGGCCGGCCATTCGAAGCTCGAGGAGAAAGGCCTGACCGCCAAGTCGGCCGAAGACGTCATTCGCAATGTCGTTAAAGGCGTCGGCGAAGCGGCGCGTACCGCGGGTAGCGCAGCCAAGGGCGCGGCGAAGAAATAGGCATGCATTTCGCGGCTCGCATCGGCGTTAAAATGCTGCTAGCGAGCCGCGTATGAGCAAGCTCCACCTCGTTTTTGGCGGTCGCGTGAAAGACCCGCGCGGCCTTGAATTCACCGATCTGGAATCAATCGATCTCGTCGGCCTGTTCGACAGCTATGCTTCTGCTGAAGAAGCCTGGCGCGGCGCGGCGCAGCGCACGGTCGACGATGCCGAAATGAAATATGTAGTCGTGCACCTGCACCGACTGCTCGAGCCCGACGTCGACCCCGACCCCACCGATGGCTAAGCCATCAGGCGCGTCGGTAACGCCAGATCAGCAAGGGCCGCCACGCCAGTAGCCCGGCGACAAAACCGCCGATATGCGCAGCCACGGCGATATTCTGCCCTGCGCCGCTCGACGCGAAACCAAAGCCCCACTGGATCCCGACCCAGACGACGAACAACCACAGACCGTTTAAGAAGCGGTTGAGCGTATCCTTCTTGCTGATTTCGCGCGGTTTCCCGAAGCCCACGGCAAACGCACCGATGAGCGCGCTGACCGCGCCCGATGCACCGATCATCGGCAAAAAAGTGTCGCTTTGCACCAGCACCTGCGCCGTGGCCGCCGTGTAAGCGCCAAGCACATAGAGAAAGACAACCGGCCCCTTCCCCAGCACGCGTTCAACGCCGATGCCGCACCAGAAAAGGAGCAGCATGTTGAACCCGAGGTGCAGGAAATCGGCGTGCAGGAGCGTCGCGCTCAGCGGCGTCAGGAAAGCCGGTAGCGTCGTCGAGGGTAGCAGCGCATCGAGCTGCTCCAAACCTTCGAAGCGCGCGGGGATCACACCGCCGCTGACGGCCGCCTGCGGCAACCAGCCCAGCACGATCACCATGATAGACGTCAAAACCGTCACCGCACCTATTGCGAAGGTCGCGGTGCGGGTGACAGTCTTTTCCATCGCTTAGACGAATTCGACTTTTTCGATTTCGTAGTAGCGATCGCCGGCGGGGGTCATGACTTCGACTTCGTCGCCCACGCTGCGGCCGATCAGGGCGCGCGCCAGCGGCGAATTGAAGTTGATCCGGCCGCTCTTGGCGTCGGCTTCGCTTTCGCCGACCAACTGATAGACTTTCTTGTTGTCGTCCTCGTCGACCAGGTGAACGGTCGCGCCGAAGACGACCTTGTCACCCGACAGCGTCGTCGGGTCGATCACCATGGCGCGCGAAAGCTGGTCTTCGATGTGGCTAATCGTGGCTTCAATCTGGCCCTGCCGCTCCTTGGCAGCATGATATTCTGCATTCTCGGAGAGATCGCCATGGGCGCGCGCTTCCTCGATCGCATCGATCACCGCAGGGCGTTCGACGGTCTTGAGGCGCTTGACCTCTTCATTCAGCTTGGCATGGCCTTCAGCCAGCATCGGCACCTTTTCGCTTGCCATCGCACAATTTTCCTTCGTCAAAACCCGACCTCCGCCCCGAAGTGGAGCGCCTGACGGCCCGGTTGTGGTGAGATTTATTTCCCGGAATAATAAGACTGAAGCGAGCGAACTTCAAGGGTTTCCGGATTGGCGCGGCCGATGATGCGCGCAACGATGGCCGATGCCGATGCCGTCGTGAAGTAGGGCACGTGGTTCTTGAGCGCGGCTTCGCGGATATCCTGGCTGTCCTTGAGCGATTGCCAGCCCTCGGTCGTATTGAAGACAAGGTTGACGTCACCGTCCTTGAGCCTGTCGACGATATGCGGGCGGCCCTGCGCGACCTTGTTCACCCGCGTGACCCGCACCCCCTTTTCCTCGAGGTAGGAGGCCGTGCCATCGGTCGCGATGATGTTGAACCCGGCGAGGTCCATCATCTGCGCGGCGGGCAGGATATGGTCCTTGTCGCTGTCTTTTACCGAAATGAAGACGCACCCTTCGGTTGGCAGGCGGGTGCCCTCGCCCAGCTGCGCTTTGGCGAATGCCGCATCGAAATTGTTCGCAATTCCCATGACTTCACCGGTAGACTTCATTTCTGGACTCAAGACGGGATCGGTGCCCGGGAAGCGCGCGAAGGGGAAGACGGGCTCCTTTACCGCGACATGATCGATATTGCGGTCGATGGGGTCGAATTCGGACAATTTGGCGCCCGCCATGACCTTGGCGGCAATCTTGGCGATGGGGCGCCCGATCGCCTTGGCGACGAAGGGCACGGTGCGCGAGGCACGCGGGTTCACCTCGATGAGATACACCTCGCCATCCTTGATGGCATATTGGACGTTCATCAGCCCGCGCACGTTTAGCGCCCTGCCCAATGCATCGGTCTGGCGCTCGATTTCGGCGATGACCTTGGGCGGCAGGCTGTAAGGCGGGATCGAACAGGCGCTGTCGCCCGAATGAACCCCGGCTTCCTCGATATGCTGGAGGATACCGGTGACCTGGACGTCGTCCCCATCGCCGATCGCGTCGACATCGACCTCGATGGCGTCACGCAGATAGCGGTCAATCAAAACCGGTGAAGAACCAGAGACTTGCACCGCGGTGTTGATATAATGATCGAGCTGTTCGGGGCCATCGACAACCTCCATGGCGCGGCCGCCGAGCACGTAACTCGGGCGCAGGAGGACGGGATAGCCGATACTATCGGCAACGCTCAGCGCTTCTTCACGGCTGCGCGCGATGCCGTTTTCAGGCTGCTTGAGGTCGAGTTTTCCGACCAGGCGCGCGAAACGTTCGCGATCTTCGGCAAGGTCGATACTGTCGGGGCTGGTGCCGAGAATTGGGACGCCAGCCTTCTCAAGGTCGGCGGCGAGCTTGAGCGGGGTCTGCCCGCCGAGCTGGACGATGACGCCCCGCAGTGTCCCCTTGGCCTTTTCCGCATCGACGATTGCAAGGACGTCTTCAGCGGTCAGTGGTTCGAAATAGAGGCGGTCCGACGTGTCGGGATCGGTTGAAACGGTCTCAGGGTTACAGTTGACCATGATGACCTGGAGGCCATTACCGACATGTTCGCCTTTGTCTCCTTCGCGCTTGCGCCCCAGCGCGAAGGCGGCGTGGACGCAGCAATAATCGAACTCGATTCCCTGCCCGATGCGATTGGGACCGCCGCCGAGGATGATGACCTTCTCGCGGTCTTCGACATCGGCTTCGTCCTCGGGCTCGCCGAACAGCGGGCCTTCATAGGTCGAATACATGTAAGGTGTGACGGCATCGAATTCGGCGGCGCAGCTGTCGATGCGCTTGTAGACCGGACGGACGCCCAATTTGAGGCGCGCGTCGCGGACCTCGGCCTCGGTCGTGGCGCCCGCCATTGCCTTTAGCGCATCGTGTACGATGCCCATCGTCTGGCTTTCGGCCTCGCGCGTGCCCGCGTGCGCACTTCGTATGGCGAGTTGGGCGAGACGCGCATCGGAAAAGCCCATGGCTTTCAGGCGGCGCATACCGGCGGCATCGCGCGGCAGGCCTTCGTCGCGCACCTCTTTCTCGGCATCGACGATCTCTTTCAGCCGGTCGAGGAACCACGGGTCGAAATGGCTGATCTCGTTGACGCGTTCGACGGTGAAGCCCTGGCGCAGCGCTTCGGCCGCGGCGAGAATGCGGAACGGGTTGGCGCGTCCCAACGCGTTTTCGATCTCTTCTGGCGATGCACCGACCAGTTCCTCGACGCGGTCGAGGCCGGTCAGCCCCGTTTCGGTCCCGCGCAGTGCCTTTTGCAGGCTTTCGGCAAAGTTGCGCCCGATCGCCATGACCTCGCCGACCGACTTCATCGCGGTCGAAAGCAGCGGCTTCGCACCCGGGAATTTCTCGAACGCGAAATAGGGGATCTTGGTGACGACATAGTCGATCGTCGGTTCGAAGCTGGCGGGCGTGGCGCCGCCGGTAATGTCGTTCCTGATCTCGTCGAGCGTGTAGCCGACGGCGAGCTTTGCGGCGACGCGGGCAATGGGGAAGCCGGTAGCTTTCGATGCCAGCGCCGAAGAACGCGACACTCGAGGGTTCATCTCGATCACGATCATGCGCCCGTCGGCGGGATTGACCGCGAACTGGACGTTGGAGCCGCCCGTTTCGACGCCGATTTCCCGCAGCACCTCGATCGAGGCGGTGCGCATGCGCTGATATTCCTTGTCGGTCAGGGTGAGCGCGGGGGCGACGGTGATGCTGTCGCCCGTGTGCACGCCCATCGGATCGACATTTTCGATCGAGCAGATGATGATGGCGTTGTCGGCGCGGTCGCGCACGACTTCCATCTCATATTCTTTCCAGCCCAACAGGCTTTCCTCGATCAGCACCTCGTTGGTGGGCGAGGCATCGAGCCCGCCCTTGACGATGGCTTCGAATTCCTCGCGGTTATAGGCGACCCCGCCGCCAGTGCCGCCGAGCGTAAAGCTGGGGCGGATGATCGAGGGCAAGCCGGTGGTCTCCAGCACCGCCAGCGCATCTTCCATGCTATGGGCGATGCCGCTGCGCGCGCTTTCAAGGCCGATCTTGTCCATCGCCTTGCGGAATTTTTCGCGATCCTCGGCCTTGTCGATCGCTTCGGCCTGCGCGCCGATCAGCTTGACGTTATGCTTTTCGAGGATGCCGAGCTTGTTGAGCGTGAGCGCGCAATTGAGCGCCGTCTGGCCGCCCATGGTGGGCAGCACCGCATCGGGCTTTTCCTTCTCGATGATCTTCTCGACGACGCGTGCGGTGATCGGCTCGACATAGGTCGCGTCGGCCATGCCGGGATCGGTCATGATCGTCGCGGGGTTGGAGTTCACCACGATGACGCGATAGCCCTCTTCCTTCAGCGCCTTGATGGCCTGGCTGCCCGAATAATCGAACTCGGCGGCCTGCCCGATGACGATGGGACCGGCGCCAATGACGAGAATGGACGAGATGTCGGAGCGTGCGGGCATTTATTCCGTTTCTATCGCGATGTCGTCGATGAGGACGACCTTGAGGTTGTTGGCGTCGGCGAACTTGTAGATGCAGAGGCGTTCCTGCGGGCCCGGTGCTTCGCGGATGACGAAGAGCAGTTCGCGCGCATCCTCTTCCTGCACAAGTTCGCCCAGCGCGAGGCCGCAATTGGTGGCGGCGCTGTTCAATTGCGCGGGCGTGTTGAACACCGGGCGCTGCGTGGAGGCACAGGCGGTCAAGCCCAGCATCAAGGTCAGTACCGCGGCTTGTTTCACCGCATCATCCCCACGAATTTCTCGAACAGGTAGAAACTGTCCATCGGGCCTGGGCTGGCTTCGGGGTGGTATTGCACACTGAAGGCCGGGCGGTCGGTGAGTTCGATGCCGCAATTGGTGTCGTCGAACAGCGAGACGTGGGTTTCCTTCACGTTGTTCGGGAGCCCTTCGCGCATCACCGCGAAGCCGTGGTTCATGCTGGTGATCTCGACCGCACCATCCTCGCAGCGCTGGACCGGGTGGTTGGCGCCGCGGTGGCCCTGGAACATCTTCGACGTTTTGCCGCCCACGGCGAGCGCGAGCAGCTGGTGGCCGAGGCAGATACCGAAGAGCGGTTTGCCGGTCTCGAGCAGTTGCTTGATCACGGGAATCGCATAATCGCCAGTCGCGGCGGGATCGCCCGGGCCGTTGGAGAGGAAGAAGCCGTCGGGATCGTGCTTCATGATGTCCTCGAAGCTTGCCTGTGCCGGCACGACGGTCACGCGCGCGCCAGCTTCCACCAGGTTGCGGAAGATGTTGCGCTTGGCGCCATAATCGATGGCGACGACGTGCGGCGCGTTTGGATCGGCGTGGTCAAGCCGGTAGCCCTGCCCCAGCTCCCACCCGCCGTCAGACCAGTCGAACAGCTGCTTGGAGGACACTTCCTTGGCGAGATCCATGCCTTCGAGGCCGGGCCAATCGGCGGCCATTTTCTGGAGCGCGTCGAGATCGAAATCGCCATTCTCATCATGCGCAATGGCGATGGTGGGCGGGCCGTCCCTGCGCACGAGGCGGGTCAGCGCGCGCGTATCGACGCCCGAAATGCCGATACGGCCGTTGGCGGCCATCCACGAGGGAAAATCCAATTCGCTGCGAAAATTGCTCGGGCTGGTAACAGCTTCGCGGACAAGGCAGCCGAGCCCATGGGCTTCGCCGGCTTCGACATCTTCGGCATTGGCGCCGACATTGCCGATGTGCGGGAAAGTGAAGGCAATGACCTGCCGCGCAAAAGACGGGTCGGTCATGATTTCCTGGTAGCCCGTCATCGCGGTGTGGAAGCACAGCTCCCCCACCATTTCGCCGGTAGCGCCGAAGCCCCTGCCCCAGATCGTCCGCCCGTCGGGGAAAACGATGACTCCCGTAGCGCCATTGGGTTGGGGTGCGCGCGCGGGCGTCGGTTCGGCCATGGGGTCGAAGCTCCGTAAGAAGTTTGGCGATGTTGCTAAGCCACAGCGAGTAGCGGGGATTTGGGGGAAAGGTCAACGCTGTGATTGCGCGAAGTTCTGGGCTAGGTAGATCGCTCCCCCCAATGGAGACCGACAAGCGATGATTCGCGATACGCTGAAAGCCGCCCAGATCGAAGCCATGAAGACCAAGGCGATGGAGACGCTCGCCACGATCCGTCTCATCCAGTCCGAGCTCAAGAATAAGGATATCGAGCTTCGCGGCAGCGAGATTGCCGACGATGATGCGCACGTTACCGCGGTCCTCCAGAAAATGGTCAAGCAGCGCCGCGAATCGGCGGAAATGTTCCGCAAGGGCGGCGCCGAGGATCGCGCGGCGCTCGAAGAGGCAGAGATTTCGGTGATCGAAACGTTTCTGCCCCAGCAGATGAGCGATGACGAAGCCGAGAAAGCCGTCGCGACGATCATCGCTGATGTCGGCGCTGAAGGCATGAAGGACATGGGCCGCGTCATGGGCGAAGTGCGTGCCCGCCACGGCGCGACGATCGAACCGGCCAAGGCGAGCGCGATTGCCAAGGCCAAGCTGGCGGGGTGAGCCTCCCCCCGTCCTTTCTTGATGAACTGAGGGCGCGCACCCGCGTGTCTGCGGTGGTTGGACAGGATGTGAAGCTCATCAAGGCGGGCAAGGAATATAAGGCGTGCTGCCCCTTCCATTCCGAAAAGACACCGTCCTTTTACGTCAATGACGAGAAGGGCTTTTATCACTGCTTTGGTTGCTCGGCGCACGGCGATGCGATCGGCTACCTCGTCGACGGGCGCGGCATGGCGTTCATGGATGCGGTAAAGGAACTGGCGGCGAAAGCCGGCATGGAAGTGCCCGCGCCCGATCCGCAAGCGAAGGAACGCGCCGAACGCCGCGCCTGCCTGATCGATGTCACCGAAGCTGCCGCCGACTGGTTCCGCGAGCAGCTTGACGGGATCGATGGCGGGGCGGCGCGCAATTATTGCCAGGGCCGCGGCCTAAGCCGCGCGACGCTCGACAAGTTCGGGATTGGATATGCGCCCGATGCCAAGGGCAAGCTCAAGAAGGCACTCGATCGATTCGGCGTTCCCAAGCTGATCGAAAGCGGCATGCTTACAGCGCCCGAGGATCGCGAGCCCTACGACCGTTTTCGCGGACGACTGATGATCCCGATCCGCGATCCGCGTGGGCGCACCGTCGCCTTTGGCGGACGGATCATCGGTGACGGCGAGCCCAAATATCTGAATTCGCCAGACACGCCGCTCTTCGACAAGGGGCGCCAGCTCTACAATCTCGATCTCGCGCAGCAGGCGGCGCGAAAGGCCGACCGCATCATCGTGGTCGAAGGTTATATGGACGTCATCGCGCTCGATGCGGCGGGCATCGGCGAAGCGGTCGCGCCGCTGGGCACGGCAGTCACCGAAGCGCAATTGCAATTGCTATGGCGTCTGAGCGAGACGCCGATCCTGTGCTTCGATGGCGATGCGGCCGGGCAGAAGGCGGCGATACGCGCGGCGGAACGTGCCCTCCCCTTGCTTGGCCCGCAGCGGAGCCTGTCGTTCGTGACGCTGCCCGAGGGGCAGGATCCCGATGACGTGGTGAAGGCCGGCGGAAAGGCCGCGTTCGAAGCGGTGCTCGAGAAGGCCGAACCGTTGGTGGAACGGCTGTGGCGGCACGAGCGCGATGCCTCGCCGCTCAATACGCCCGAAGAACGTGCCGGTCTCAAGCAGCGTCTGTTCCAGCACGCCAAGGCGATCGAGGACCAGGGCCTGGCGCAACTGTATCGCGAAGAGTGGCTGAAGCGCTTCGATGCATTGCTGGGCCGCGGGCAGCAGCGCGGGCAAGCGCGCGGTGGCTGGCAGAAGAGAGGCGGCAAGTGGACACCCCCTCCCCCGCCCGCTTCGGCGGCCGCGCGCGATATCGCCCGCACCGGAATTGGCGGCCCGCAGGTCGCGGCGCTGCTGCGCGGTTACGCGCTTTTCCCGGCGGCGTTGAAGGACGATGTCGAGACGCTGGCGGAGCTTCCGATCAGCGACCCGCTCCTCGCGCGCACGCGCGATAAATTGGTCGATGCAGCTTTTTCTTCCGAGTCGCTTGATCGCGACGGCATTGCCACCATATTGGCATCCGACGGTTTGGGGGCACCCTCCAAATCGTTATTGGGCTTTAGCTTTACCCGTGCCGGCGCAGACGAAATGCAAGCGCGGCAGGATCTAGGCGCGGCCCTGGGAGCGATCGCCGCAGCCGCGGAGGTCGAAACCGCTTTGAACGAAGCGACGACGAGATTTGAGGCTGAGTTGTCCGACGAAGCCTTTGCCGAACAGCAGCGACTGCTGACGGCGAAAAACGAAATTAACGAGAGGCTGGCATCCCTCTCCGAGAGTGACTAGGCAAACGCGGGTATGGCGACGAAAAAGAAAACGAAGGCTGATGACGGCGATGCGCCGCTGATCGACCTCAATGATTCCAAGATCAAGAAGCTGATCGCACGCGGCAAGCGGCGCGGGATCCTCACCTATGATGAGGTCAACGAAGCGCTGCCGAGCGACCAGATGAGTCCTGACCAGATCGAAGACATCATGTCCTCGATCAGCGAAATGGGCGTCAACATCGTCGATTCGGATGAAGAAGACGACGATGTCGAGGCGATCGACGAAAAGGACGGCGCCAAGAAGTCCGACCCCAAGACCGTCAAGGCAACCACCAACACCAAGGAACGCGCCGACCGCACCGATGACCCGGTTCGCATGTACCTGCGCGAAATGGGCGCGGTGGAATTGCTCAGCCGCGAGGGCGAGATCGCCATCGCCAAGCGTATCGAGGCCGGCCGCGACTTCATGATCTGGGGCCTGTGCGAAAGCCCGATCACCTTCAACGCCATCATTGAGTGGTCGAATGCGCTCAACGAAGAGACCATGCAGCTTCGCGAGATCCTCGATCTCGAAGCGATGATCTCCAAGGGCCCGACCGCTGAACAACTTGCCAAGTCCGAAGAGGACGATGACGAGGACGAGATTAGCGAGGAAACCGCCGGTCCGACCATCACCGACGACGATGATGTCGACGACGAGGAAGAAGACGGCGACGACGAAGAAGGCGGCAACAAGCCCAAGACCGACGCCAACGGTCGCCCGATCCGCAATGACGATGACGACGACAACACGCTCTCGCTCGCCCAGATGGAAGAGGCGCTCAAGCCCGTCGCGCTGGAAAAATTCGCCGAGATTACGGCGCTCTTCAAGAAGTTTTCGAAGCTGCAGACCGACCGTCTTGCGGCATTGGAAGCCGGCGAGGAATTTTCAAAGGTCCGTGAGAAAAACTACCAGAAGCTGTCGGGCGAACTGACGGCGCTGGTCGAAAGCGTCCAGTTCCATAACGCCAAGATCGAATATCTCGTCGACCAGCTCTACAGCTACAACCGTCGCCTCATGGCGCTGGGCGGCCAGATGCTGCGCCTTGCCGAGCGGCACAAGGTCAAGCGCGCCGACTTCCTCCGGGAATATGAAGGCAACGAACTCGACGACCAGTGGCTGAAATCGGTCGCCAAAATCGATGCCAAGTGGAAGAAGTTCGCCGAAAACGAAGTCGATACAGTCGAGCGTATTCGCGGCGAGATCGCCGAAATCGCGCAGGCGACCGGCATGTCGCTTCCCGAATTCCGCCGCATCGTCAACCAGGTCCAGAAGGGCGAACGCGAAGCGCGCATCGCCAAGAAGGAAATGGTCGAGGCGAACCTGCGCCTCGTGATCTCGATCGCGAAAAAATATACCAACCGCGGCCTGCAGTTCCTGGACCTTATCCAAGAAGGCAATATCGGCCTGATGAAAGCGGTCGATAAGTTCGAATATCGCCGCGGCTACAAGTTCTCGACCTATGCGACGTGGTGGATCCGCCAGGCGATCACGCGTTCGATCGCGGACCAGGCGCGTACGATCCGTATTCCGGTCCACATGATCGAGACGATCAACAAGCTGGTCCGTACGTCACGCCAATTCCTCCACGAAACCGGCCGCGAGCCGACTCCCGAAGAACTGGCCGAGCGACTGTCGATGCCGCTCGAAAAGGTGCGCAAGGTGATGAAGATCGCCAAGGAGCCGATCAGCCTCGAAACGCCAATTGGCGACGAGGAAGATTCGCACCTGGGCGATTTCATCGAGGACAAGAACGCGATCATCCCGGTCGACGCCGCGATCCAATCCAACCTCAAGGAAACCGTTACTCGCGTGCTAGCCTCGCTGACGCCGCGTGAAGAGCGCGTGCTGCGCATGCGCTTCGGGATCGGCATGAACACCGATCATACGCTGGAAGAAGTTGGGCAGCAGTTCTCGGTCACCCGCGAACGTATCCGCCAGATCGAAGCCAAGGCGCTGCGCAAATTGAAGCATCCGAGCCGCAGCCGGAAAATGCGAAGCTTCCTCGATCAATAGGGGTTGCCCCGCGGGCGCATTGCGCATCGAAGGCGGCAATCGGCCGATTATACGGCAACATCTGTTGATCGAAGGCGCGCTGGCGCTGTCAAATGTCATCCCGCGCGCCAAGGGCGCCCTGCCCCGATTGGCTGGCCGCCTGCTGGGTGAGCGGCTCTGGCAAAATGACATCGGTAACGGGCTCGATCTGCTGTGGGATGGCCGTGTCCTCGACATGTGCGCGCACGTCGCGCGTACGGGGACATGGGAAGCGCATATCCTCGCGGCGCTGCGCCAGGAGATCGCCGCCCTTCCGTCCGGCAGCACCTTCTACGATGTCGGCGCCAATGCCGGCTATATCAGCCTGGTCATGGCGCGCGAATTTGAAAATCTGGGACACATACTGGCGTTCGAGCCGCTCCCGCGCCTTGCGCAGGCGCTCGCACAGTCGATCGAGCATAACGGACTGGGAGACCGGGTCGATGTCTTCGCGGTAGCGCTAGGCAACAAGCACGCCGAAGTCGATCTCTACCTCCCGCGCCACGCGGTTCAGGCCAGCCTGGTGGCCCGCGAGGCGGATGCCACCAAACTAGTTGTGCCAGCGCGCCGGCTTGATGACTTGGTTGCCGAGGCAAGCCTTGCTCCACCGGACATCATCAAGATCGATATCGAGGGTGCCGAATTGCAATTCTTCGAAGGAGCGCGACAGACCCTCACCGCAACCAAGCCCGTCCTTATTTTCGAATGTGACAGAAACGCCCAGCGGTTCGGGCATGACATCGGTGATGTAATCGAATTTTTGCGACCGCTTGGGTACGACAAGTGGACCGCCCTTGCCGACGGTGGCCCGATCCCGATGTCTCCAGACCAGCCTGCCGAAGCGAACGACTATCTGGCCAAGGCTTCAATTTAAGACGCGAAAACGCTCCGCAGCTTGCAGACCAAATCCCGCCATTCGCCGATGGGTCGAACGCCCGCGTCCATTGGTCGAGCGGCGATGGCGCCATTTCGCTGGTCCCAGCTAGTGGGAATTACCACCGGATGTGGGGAACTACACCGTTTTGCAGTCGTTCAGTTTCAAAGTAATACGGTGTTTTCCACACAAAACCGGGATTAATTTGGATTGGCATGGTTGATGCTTTCTATCGGGACATCATCCACGGGGAACGCGTCACCCCAGGCCGAGAGGAACGAAATACGATGTTGCAGTTGATCAATAAAGCCGCCAGCGCCACTGCCAGTGCCGTCAGCAATGGTTTGAGCAAGATGTTCGGTCAGGAGAACCTCTTCACCCGCAACGACACTATCTTCGGTGTGTGCGAAGGTCTCGGCGAAGATCTCGGGATCAACCCGCTCTTCTTGCGGCTTGCGTTCATCCTTCCGCTGTTCTGGTTCCCGATGGAGCTCGTCATGCTCTACTTCGGCCTCGGCGCCATCCTGTTCGTGACCCGGATGCTGGTGCCAGCCCGCAAAGCCGAAGCATCGGCAAGCGTCACCCAACTTCCCGAACCCGAAAGGGTCGAGAAAGAGGCCCTCCCCAAGGCCGCCTGACCCGCCAGGCTGTGACGCAACGAGAGGGGCTGCGGTTCGCCGCGGCCCCTTTTTTGTACCCGAGCGCCCCGAGGCGCACTCGGTTGTCCCGAAACGAGCCACAAATTAACCCGTCTGACCAAAAGGTGAAGGCCGCATAAACCTCGTCTTTACGAGCCTTGGGTAAGGATCAATCGCTACAGGGAATATGACGCTCGACGATTTGGGGAGAATGAGGCGATGGGTGGAGACGTGGCGATGAACCGGCAGGCACATCCTGTCGCCGATGCGCAATTTGCGCGCATCGCCAATGATGGCTGCTGCCAGCATGAATTTGCCCGCGCCCTCCAGACTGACCACAGCCATAGCGCGGCGCGCAACCTTGCCGACGCGGTCCACCTGTTTTGCCAGGTTTATGGCCGTCATCCGGGCATGATCGAACTCGCGCTGGCCAATACGCCCGCAGGCCCGGTCCGCGACTGGATGATGGGCGCTGCCGACGCTTTCGAGCGCGAACGTCTCTTCCTGGTTCGGTTGACGAGTGCTGTTGGCCCCCTTCCCTCCACCCCGGGCGCCCATCAGACCGAAAGCGTGTTGCAGGCGCAGCGCCGCGCGGTGGAAACGTTAGCGCGTAGCGAGCGCGAAGGCTGTTCGCTTGGCGCAGCCACCGCGCTGGTCGGTGATTGGCCGGTGGTCCGCGCCGTGCTCGATAGTGCCGCGCAGCGCGCGGGTATCGAGGTTCCGGCCTCGGTCCTGCCGGGCGAAACCGATTGCGCACAGGTCATCAACGCTGCCATCCAGGGCCCTGCGGCTCAGCGCGCCCTCACCTTCGGCACCGAGCAGCTGCTGCTCCAGCATCGCGGCCTGTTCGACCTGCTCGAAGCCCGCGCGGTTGCGCGCGACAAGGCCGACGGGATCGTCTGACCTTTCGTCCTGTTGCGCTCAGGGCCGCGCGCTCATAGAGCGGGGCCATGAAATTCGAAGGTACTTCCTCATATGTCGCGACCGATGACCTCAAGGTCGCGGTCAATGCCGCCGTCAAATTGCGGCGCCCCCTGCTCGTCAAGGGCGAGCCCGGCACCGGCAAGACCGTGCTGGCGCACGAGATCGCTGCGGCCATCGATGCACCGCTCATCGAATGGCACGTCAAATCGACAACGCGCGCCGAAAAGGGCCTCTATGAATATGATGCGGTAGCGCGCCTGCGCGACGGGCAGCTCGGCGAAGAGCGCGTTCACGACATCTCGAATTATATCCGCAAGGGCAAGCTGTGGGAGGCTTTTACCTCCGAGAAGTTGCCCGTGCTGCTGATCGACGAGATCGACAAGGCCGACATCGAGTTTCCGAACGATCTTCTCCAGGAACTCGATCGCATGGAATTCCATGTCTACGAGACCGGCGAGACGGTGAAGGCCAAGGATCGGCCGGTGGTGGTCATCACTTCCAACAACGAGAAGGATCTGCCCGACGCGTTCCTGCGCCGCTGCTTCTTCCACTATATCTCTTTCCCCGATCGCGAGACGATGGAATCGATCATCGATGTCCACTTCCCCGGCATCCAGAAGATGCTGGTGCGCAAGGCGCTCGATCTTTTCTATGCGGTGCGCGAGGTGCCCGGCATCAAGAAAAAGCCCTCGACCAGCGAATTGCTCGACTGGCTCAAGCTTATCTTGCACGAAGACATGCCGCTCGAAGTGCTGGCGGACGCCGACCCGAAAAAAGCGATTCCGCCGCTGCATGGCGCGCTGCTCAAGAATGAGCAGGACGTGATGCTGTTCGAGAAGCTGGCCTTCATGAGCCGGCGCGAGGGTCGCTAAATGACCAAGGATCGGCGCGGCATCGAGACCCGGCTGATCCATCCGCTCAAGCGCGCATCGGCCAAGTTCGAAGCGGTCAGCCCACCCATCCACCGCGCCTCCACCGTGCTGTTCGACACGATCGACGCGGTCTTCGATGAGCAGGAACGCGACGCGCATTACCGCTATGCCACCATGGGAACGCCAACCACGCGGGAGCTGGAGGCGCGGCTTTGCGAGATCGAGGGGGCTGTTGGTGTCGAATTGGCGCCTAGTGGACTGGCGGCGTTATCGCTCACTTATCTGGCTGCCTGCAAGGCCGGTGACCATGTCTTGATCCCCGCATCTGCATATTCTCCCAACACAAGGCTCGGCGATTTCCTGAAGCGTTTCGGGATCGAGGTCGAGGCGTATGACCCGCTCATCGGACCCGACATCGAGCTACACTTCCGACCCAATACCCGGCTCGTCTGGTGCGAGAGTCCCGGCTCAATCAGCATGGAAATACAGGACGTGCCGGCCATCATCGAGCGGGCTCATCGCCATGGCGCGCTGGTTGCCGTCGACAACACCTACGCAGCAGGGCTGCTGTTCAATCCGCTCGATCATGGCGCGGATTTTTCGGTGCAGGCGCTGACCAAGTATCAGGGCGGGCATGGCGACGTATTGATGGGGGCCGTCGCCACGCGCGATGCAGCGCGGCTCGCCGAACTGCGTGCAGCGGCCGAACATCTTGGCAGCTGCGTTTCGTCCGATGACGCCGCCCTGGTGCTGCGCGGATTGCGGACTCTCTTCCTGCGCCTGCGACATGTCGAGCGCGGCGCACTGGAGCTTGCCACCTGGCTCGACCAGCATGAGGAGGTCGCCAGCGTATTGCATCCGGCCTTGCCCGCTTGTCCTGGACACGACATCTGGAAGCGCGATTTTTCTGGCGCTGCCGGCATTTTCTCGGTGATCTTCAAGGATTGGTCCCGCGCGAGGGTCGAGCGCTTTGTCGACGCGCTCGAACTTTTCAAAATCGGGTATAGCTGGGGTGGGCCCGTAAGCCTGGTCATGGCCTATCGCGGGCTTTCACGACCGTCCCCAGAAGCCGGCGAAAGGCTGGTACGGTTTAGCGTGGGGCTAGAGGAGTTGGACGACCTCAAGGCCGATATTGTCCAGGCTATTGCTGCATCCTCGCAGCCCTAATGACCTATACCGGCGCTAGCCTTCATCGGAGATGTCGAGCAGGTCGCCGGGCTTGCATTGCAGCTCTTCGCAGATCTTTTCCAGCGTCGCGAAGCGGATGCCTTTGACCTTGCCTGAGCGGAACAGGCTCATTTGCGTCTCACTTATGCCGACACGTTCGGCCAATTGTTTGCCGGTGATGCTGCGCATCGCCAGCATCTTGTCGAGCGTCACCACGATCTGCATCAGACGAACTCGTCCAATTCGGCGCGCGCTTGTTCGGCTTCAGCCATGAGCCGCGACACGAAATGCAGGACAGCGCCGAGAATTCCCAGCGTGATGGGCGTAAGATCGTAAGTGAAGAGCGGACCGCCCGCCCCCAGCAGCTTGGCAAGCATGGCCACGCCAAAGACTTCGAGCAGGCTACCGATCAGCAAAGCAAGACCGACGCGGCGCAGCAACTTCCCGAGAATGCCTGATCGCACGCCCCCGGCAATCGATTGGAGCGCGCGATAGGTGGCGCCGATCGCATATACATAGAGCGGCATGGGAAGCAGCGAGGCCCAGAAATACCCGTCATTTGCGCCCAACCAGTCGGCGCCCAGCACCTGCGCGATAAAGAGCGCCATAACGGCGACGAGCACGATCACGACGGCCGAGGCAAGCCAGCCTGCGCGCGTCTTATATCCAGCCATACACCCCCCGATGCCGCTTCGTTAAGGCCAGCGGTTTAAACGATACTATAATTTCGAAGCGGCTCGCGCAAGCTGACGGGAATCAGTGTAATTCCCGTAGTGGGACGAACCTAATTGTCGTCGCGGTAGGCGAGTTCGAAATTGCCCCAGCGACGGCCTTTGATGACGAGCGGAATGTAGACATTCTTCACCGTGATCGCTTCATCGCCGCGGGTCATGCGATAGGTCATCAGGCTGGGCTTGTCGCTGCCATGCGCGAAGCGCGTCTGGTCGTCCATCATGATGCGACGGTTGCGGCAATTGGCGTCGTTCCAGACAGGATCGCTACCTTGGGGCTGCGAGCGGCTCGACATGTGCGTCGGCAGATGGCCGTTCTCGTCGCCGATCGTGGTGCCGATGATGCGATTGTCGCCTTGCACGACCTCATCGAGGATGGGCTGGATCACACGGTCCGCCGTGTCGCAGAACTGCGTATCGAACTGCGGCGGGTTGGAGCCTTCGCGTTCGCGGTAATTGCGATCGAACACCGCTTCGACATCGATCTCGCCGGCATCGATCGCGGCTTCGACCTGCGCGCGAATGCGGTTCGCGTAATCGGCCGCCTTTAGCATCATCGGCGTGTCGTCAATTTCCGCCCCGGAGTTTGCGAGCGTGTTGAGCATCGTGCCCGTCAGCATCTCGAGGTGGCCGAGGCGGCGCTGCGCACGGACAAGCTGCCCGCCATTGCCGCGCGCGTCTTCGGCAAATTCGTTCAGGCCCGCTTTCATGCGATCGACGCTGGTCTGGATCATCCCGGTCGAATGCGCGATGCCTTCGGTCTGGCGGTCGACCATGCCGACGATCTCGCTGACTTCGTTGACCGTGGCTCCGATGACACCGAACTGCGTCTGGGCGGCGCGACTGCGATCGACGCCTTCCTTGATCTCGGCGGTGACCGACCCGGCCTCGCGGGTCAGTTCACCGATCGTTTCGGCAATCTCGCTGGTTGCCGAACGCGTATCGTGCGCCAGCTTCTTCACTTCTGCGGCAACGACGGCAAAGCTGCGCCCTGCCTCGCCTGCGCGCGCGGCTTCGATGGTCGCATTGAGTGCTAGCATGTTGGTCTTGCGCGCGATCACCTCGATGGTCGAACTGACCGACTGGACCTGGTTCATGGCGGTAGCGAACCCGGCCATGCGTTCGCCCAGCTGCACGACAAGGTCGGTCAGGCCCTTGAAGCCCGCAATTGTTTCCTCGATCGCACCGCGCCCGGCTTCGAGCTTGGCCTTGGCCTGTTCGGACAGGAGCCGCGCTTCATCGGTGCTGTCGGAAACGCGTGCCTGATCGGCAAGCAGGCGCTCGGTGACTTCCTCCAGCTCGTCCAGCTTGCCCAGATGTTCTGAAATGGTGGAGGCAACATCTTCGACATAACCCGCGACGTCGCTACATTCCATCGACAGTAATCCGCAATCGCGTGCAACGCGGCGGATGGCGTCTTCGGTGACTTCCTTGATACCTTCGGTGGCCATCTTCACCCCATGAATAAGCCGATACTCGGCCTCTCCTTACGGGCTAAACCCCTACTTCTTCGTTAACCATGGATGCCGCGCCGCACCTTCGCTAAGAAGCGCCCATGTTTATCGGATTTGTCGAAGCATTGCGGCGCGCCGGGTTGCCCGCCAGCCTCAAGGAGCATCTGCTGCTGCTTGAGGCGCTGGACCGCGACGTCATCGCGGCCGATCCGACCGAGTTCTACTATCTGGCGCGCGCGACCTTCGTCCATGACGAAGCCGGGCTCGACAAGTTCGACCAGGTTTTCGGCGAGGTGTTCAAGGGGCTGGAACGCGCCGAAGGCGAAGACCTGGCCCAGACCCTGCCCGAAGATTGGCTCCGTGCAGTCGCCGAGCGTTACTTCACCCAAGAAGAAATGGACGAGATCAAGAGCCTGGGCGACTGGGACGAGATCATGGAGACGCTGAAGAAGCGTCTGGAAGAACAGCAAGGTCGGCACCAGGGCGGCAACAAGTGGATTGGCACCGGCGGCACCTCCCCCTTCGGCCATGGCGGCTACAATCCCGAGGGCGTGCGGATCGGCGGACCGGGCAAGCATGGCCGCGCGATCAAGATCTGGGAAAAGCGCCTGTTCCGCGATCTCGATGGCGAGCGCGAGCTTGGCACCCGCAACATCAAGGTTGCGCTCAAGCGGCTGCGGCGCTTTGCCCGCGAAGGCGCGATCGAGGAACTGGATCTCGATGGCACGATCCGCGGCACCGCCAAGCAAGGCTGGCTCGACGTGCGCATGCGGCCCGAGCGGCACAATGCGGTAAAGCTACTGCTTTTCCTCGATATTGGCGGGTCGATGGACAGCCATGTGCGGCAGGTCGAAGAGCTGTTTTCGGCAGCGCGCAGCGAATTCAAGCATCTCGAGCATTATTACTTCCACAACTGCATCTACGAAGGCGTGTGGAAGGAAAACAGGCGACGCTGGGATGGGCAGACGCCGACCATGGATATTCTCCACAAGTTCGGACCGGATCATAAAGTCATCATCGTCGGCGATGCCGCGATGAGCCCCTATGAGATCACCCATTCGGGCGGCGCGATCGAGCATTATAACCAGGAAGCTGGCGCCACCTGGATCAAGCGGCTCACCGATGCCTATCGCTCGGCCGCATGGCTCAACCCCGTGCCGAAGGAATATTGGCACCATTCGATGTCGACCAAGATCCTCAAGGAGTTGATGGGCGACCGGATGTATCCGCTAACGCTCGACGGGCTCGATGAGGCGATGCGCGATTTGAGCCGCAAACATTGAGCCCAGCACCGCGATCCCGGTAAAAGCTGAAGCTAGTAGAGAAGCACGCCCTCGCGCTCTGCCATCCAGCGTTGCTCATCAGGATTTGCTAAGGCGTCCAAGTCACCGGCATTGGCGCCCTCGTCATCGACCCATTCACGCAGTCCCGGTCCGCCATTGATGATGTCGATGGCGAGGTGGCCTTCTGTATATTCGTATTTGAAGTCCTCACCGCGCCACAGCTCATAAGCCGGGAAAATGTTGCGGATGGCCTTGAAAGCGAGCGCCTGCAGGCGCCACGGCTTGAAGGCGTCGTGATCGTAAAAGCGACCCTCGGCGTGGACCATAAGCCCATTGCACAGCTCGCCGGCATGTTTGTGGAACGTGGGTTCAAACCAGCATTCGCGTAAGCGGCACCCACGCATCCAGTCGGGCGCGAAGCGTTCCATTTCGCGCAGGACCGCCGGCGCATCGACGTCGGGCGCGCCGAACAGGACTTCCAAGGGGCGAGTGGTGCCCCTGCCCTCGCTCAGCGTCGCGCCTTCGAGCATCACCGTGCCCGCATAAGCGCGCGCCATGTTGAGGCTGGCGGCGTTGGGCGACGGATTGATCCACAGGCGATCGCTAGGCCATCCGAAGCCGGGAGCTGCGGCGGGATCGTAGCCCTCCATCTCGATGACGCGGTAATCCACGTCGAGATCGAAATGGTCGATGAACCATTGGCCAAGTTCGCCCATGGTGAGGCCATGGCGCATTGGGATCGGGCCGGCACCGACAAAGCTTTCATAGCCGGGCTGGAGGATGGTGCCTTCGACCGGACGCCCGGCAGGGTTGGGCCGATCGAGTACCCAGACGCTTTTGCCATGCTCGGCAGCTGCTTCGAGCATGTAGAGCAACGTCGTGATGAAGGTGTAGATGCGGCACCCCAGATCCTGAAGATCGATGAGGACGACATCGAAAGTGCCCATCGACTGGCCGGTCGGGCGGCGCACTTCGCCATAGAGGCTGAACACGGGGATGTCGTGGACGGGATCGGTCTCGTCCTCAGTCTCCACCATATTATCCTGCTTGTCGCCCTTGATGCCGTGCTGCGGGCCATAGGCGGCGGTCACATTGATCCCGGCTGCGATCAAGGCATCGAGGCTATGTGTCAGATCGGCCGTAACCGACGCGGGATGCGCCAGCAGCGCGATCCGCTTGCCTTCCAATGGTTTGCGCAGTTCCGGATCGGCGAGCAGCCGATCGATGCCCAGCATCATGCGGCTTCCAGCTTCGGATAGGGCACCGCGAAGCTGAGGCGGTCATGGAAATCGGGCTTGCCCGGCGCGTGCAGCGCCGCCCAATGCACCAGTGCACGCCCCTGTTCGTCGATTACCGCGGCGAGCTGGCAGCTGCCGTTCTCGGGCATGTCGGCAAGGGTCAGCAACACTTCTACCGTCAACGTATCGCCATCGCGCGAGCAGCGGATTTTCGGGTCAGCCGGCATCAGGTGGTGGCGCTGGCCCTGACGATACCGATCGAATTCATAGGCCGCCCAATCGCCGCCGGGCGAGAAATTGAATTCGCGATAATCGTCGCCCGAGGCGCGGCCGAGAAAAAATTCAAAACAGGTCTCACGCCACAGGTCGTCGCGGCGCATGCCGGTGCCCTTGGGAATGATCATCTTTTGCTCCGGATCGTGGACTTCGTAGGTGATCACGAGCTGGTGCGGATCGGGTCGCCGGATCGAGCCGCGGATACTGTCCACGGTCTTGGGTTCGGGGCCGTCAGGATGCGAATAAAGTTCTACAGGTTTCACGCGGCGCTGTTTTGCACGAATATCGCGGTTTTTCCAGTTGTTTGCAGGCAAATTTGCCGTGGAAGACGACGAAGCGCGCTGCTAGTGCGTTCGCGATGACCTACAAAAGCGATCTTTTGACGCTGCTTTCGGGCCGCGACTATATCCACCAGACCACCGATGCCGATGGTCTCGATGCGCTCGCGTCTAAGGAAATTGTTACCGGCTATGTCGGTTTCGATGCCACCGCGCCGAGCCTGCACGTCGGCAGCCTGGTGCAGATCATGCTGCTGCGGCGGCTCCAGCAGGCCGGCCATCGCCCGATCGTGCTGATGGGCGGCGGGACTACCAAGGTTGGTGATCCCTCGGGCAAGGATGAGAGCCGCCAGCTGTTGACGCCAGAATTTATCGACCGGAATATTGCAACGATCAGAAAGGTTTTCGAACGGTTCTTGAGATTTGATGATAGCGAAACCGGCGCCATCATGGTCAATAATGACGATTGGCTGGGCGATCTCAATTATCTCGATCTGCTGCGCGATGTGGGGCCGCATTTCACTATCAACCGGATGATGACCTTCGATAGCGTAAAGCTGCGCCTCGAGCGTGAACAGCCGCTCACCTTCCTCGAATTCAACTACATGATCCTCCAGGCCTACGATTTTCGCGAGTTGCACCAGCGGCACGGCTGCCGCCTGCAGATGGGCGGATCCGATCAATGGGGGAATATCGTCAACGGCATCGAACTGACCCGGCGCATGGGCGGCGGCGAAGAGCTGTTCGGTGTGACGACGCCGCTGATCACGACGGCAGACGGCAAGAAGATGGGCAAGACCGCATCGGGCGCGGTGTGGCTCAATGAAGACCAGCTAAGCGCCTACGACTATTGGCAATTCTGGCGGAATACCGACGATGCCGACGTGGTGAAGTTCCTCAAATTGTTTACCGACATCCCCCTCGATGACGTGGATCGGCTCTCAAAGCTGGAAGGCGCTGCCATTAACGAAGCAAAGATCGCGCTGGCCAATGCCGCGACCGCGATGCTTCACGGAGAAGATGCTGCCCACCAGGCTGAACAGACGGCGCGCAAGACTTTTGAAGAAGGCGCAAGCGACGCAAACCTGCCCAGCGTCGAGACCGGCGGATCGATAGGTGTCATGGACGCGCTCAACCGACTGGGGTTCGTTGCATCCAACGGCGAAGCGAAGCGCAAGATCAAGGAAGGCGCGGTCAAGCTCGACGATGCAGTCGTCAACGACCTGCAACTGCAGATCGACGTGGCTGGCGATCCGGTAAAGATCAGCCTCGGCAAGAAGAAGCACGGGCTGCTGCTGCCCTAGCCCCCTTTGAGGAGGCCGACCGCAGCATCTCTTTCGAAGAGATAGAGCGCGGTGCGCGCCGCCTGCCCGCGTTCGCCCTCAAGGCCGCCGTCGCGATCGAGCAGAAGCTGCGCGTCGCTTTGGGCCGCTGGCGCAAGGTCGCGGACCTGCTCCGAGCTAGCAAGACGAAAGGCCTGTTCGCCCGACTGGCGGGTGCCGAGGATTTCGCCGGGGCCGCGCAGGCGCAAATCCTCTTCGGCGATCCGAAAGCCGTCATTGGTCTCGCGCATCAATGCGAGCCGTGCGCGCGCCGTCTCTGACAGCGTTTGACCGCGAAGCAGGAGGCAGCGGCTCTTGCCCTCCCCGCGACCGACACGCCCGCGCAACTGGTGCAACTGCGCGAGACCGAAACGCTCGGCGCCCTCGATGATCATCAGTGTGGCATTGGGCACGTCTACCCCCACTTCGATCACGGTTGTCGCCACGAGCACCGAGAGGTCGCCATTGGCGAATGACGCCATGACGTCATCCTTCTCCTCGCCCTTCATGCGCCCGTGGACGAGACCGACGCGGTCGCTTCCGAAGCGGGTCTTGAGGATCTGCGCGCGGTCTTCGGCTGCTGCGGCATCGATACCGTCGGATTCCTCGACCAGCGGGCAGACCCAATAGGCCTGCCCGCCAGTAGCAATGTGACGGCCCAGACCGTCGATTACGTCGGCGGTCTTCTCGTCGGAAACGACCAACGTGTCGATCGGTTGGCGGCCGGGCGGGAGCTCGTCGATCTGGCTTACCTCCATCTCGCCAAAGCGGGTCAGCGTAAGCGTGCGCGGTATCGGCGTCGCGGTCATGGCGAGGAGATGCGGCGGCGTCCTGCCCTTTTCGGTGAGCAAGAGGCGCTGCGAGACACCGAACCGGTGCTGCTCGTCGACCACCACCAGCCCCAGGTTCTTGTAGGCCACCTTTTGCTGGAAGATAGCGTGCGTGCCGACCAAGATGTCGATACTGCCATCGGCGAGGCCCATGAGGATGCTCTCGCGCGTTTTGCCCTTCTCGCGGCCGGTCAGGATCGCGACGGTGACGCCGATCGCTTCGCACTGGCGTTTGAGACTATCGAGGTGCTGGCGAGCTAGGATTTCGGTCGGCGCCAACATCGCAGCCTGCGCACCGGCCTCCACCGCGTGCAGCATCGCGATCAGCGCCACCAGCGTCTTGCCCGAACCCACATCGCCTTGGAGAAGGCGCAGCATCGGGCGGTCCTGCGCCATGTCACCCGTGATTTCACCGATGACGCGCTGCTGCGCCGCGGTTAGCGTGAATGGAAGCGAGAGCTTGTCGACCAGGCGGCCATCGCCTGCAAGCGGAACCGTCTTTCGACGGCGATTGGCCTGACGTATCAGTAAGAGTGCCAGCTGGTTGGCGAAAATCTCATCGTAGGCCAAGCGGTTACGCGCATTATCTGCGCCTTCGTCTGAATGGGCCTTAGCAAGAGAAGCGCGCCATTCTCGCCACCCGTTGCGCTTGAGAAGCGAAGGTTCGATCCATTCGGGCAGTTCGGGCGCGCGCTCTAATGCCGCGGCGACCAGTTCGCGCATGCGTTTGTTGGTGATGCCCTCGGTGAGTGGGTAGACAGGCTCGCGCAGCGGCGGCTCCACGCCCGCCTCAAGCACCTCGGGGTGCACGATCTGCAGTTCCTGCCCGTAGGCATCCAGCTTGCCTACGATTACGCGCTTGTCGCCAAGCGGTAGCTGCTTCTTCGCCCAGCCCGGATTGTTGAAGAAGGTCAGTGTGATCGTGTTGTCGTCGGCATCGCGCGCGAAAATGCGGGTCGGGGCTCGGCCCCTGCCCTCGCGAAGCTCGAATGGCTCGACCTCGACGATCACGATCTGTCCGACCATGGCGTGCGACACCGCATCTGTCCTGATGCGCTCGATACGACCGGTGGGTAGGTGGAAGGCGAGATCGAGCGCGCGCGTGAGTTTGAGGCGCTCCAACGCCTTGGCAATGCGCGGACCCACGCCCTTGAGCGCCTCAGTTTCGGCGAATAGTGGCTGGAGCAATTCAGGCCGCATAAAGTCCAGCTAGCAAGTTCGGGCCGCAGTTCCTACATGGGTAATCATTGAAGCTCGCTGCGAAATCGCTGCGGGCTGTGTTGCTATGGAAGAGACCCCGATGGACGAATTGCGCCGCGCCCTGAAATATCGTGCCTGGCATCGCGGCACACGCGAAGCCGACATGATGATCGGCGGCTTCTTCGATCGTTATAACGAGACGTGGGGTGAGCATGAGTTGGCGCTGTTCGCGGCGCTGCTGACCGAAACCGACGTCGACATCATGGCCTGGGCAATCGGCACGCAGGAAGTGCCCGAGCGCTACCAAGGGCCGATGATGGAAGCGATGCAACAGCTCGACTTTATCGAGATCCGCCGATGAGCGAAGCACTTCCCAAGATACTGAAGGCCGACGAACCCCTGACGCTATCGAGCGTGCCGACGGGCTATCTCCCGTGGTTGGCAACCGATCTGGCGCGCGCTGCCGCGCACAAAGGTGGCCGCGCGGTCGTCATCGCATCAGACGAGGCGGCGATGCGCGCCATCGCCGACACCGCGCCAGTCTTCGCGCCCGATGTCGAGGTGCTGGGCCTGCCGGCATGGGATTGCCTACCCTATGACCGGTCGAGCCCTGCGCTCCGGGTGATGACCGAGCGCTTGGGAACGCTCGCGCGGCTGATCGAGAAACCCGACAGCCCGCAACTGCTCGTCACCACGGTCAACGCGGTTGTGCAGCGCCTGCTAACGCCCGAGCGGATTGCCGGAATGACCCGGCGGCTCGAAGAAGGTGTCGAGATCGACCGCGACGAACTGGTCACCCTGCTGACCGAGCTAGGCTATGCGCGCGTCGATACGGTGCACGATGCCGGCGAATTCGCGGTGCGCGGCGCGATCCTAGACCTGTACCCGGCCGGGCTTGGCCACGCTGTGCGCCTCGACTTCTTCGGCGACGAGATCGAGACATTACGGGCGTTCGATCCTGCCGACCAACGCTCGACCGGCCGCACCGAGGGCTTTACGCTCATGCCTGCGTCCGAAAGCCTGCTGAGCGAAGGCAATATCAAGCGGTTTCGGTCATCCTATCGCGAAATGTTCGGTGCCAATGCGACTGAAGACCCGCTTTACCAGGCGGTCAGCGACGGGCGCCGGCTTGCCGGTATGGAGCATTGGCTGCCGCTTTTCGAAGAAGAACTGGCGGATTTCTCGGCCTATCTGCGCCGTCATGACGTCATTTTGCGGGATGCCAATGCCGACCAGGCTCTAGCCGCGCAAACCGAAGCGATCCGCGACTATTACGAGAACAGAAAGCGCGTGGAGGCTGCGGAGGCAGGCAGCTACCGGCCCCTGCCGCCCGATCGTCTCTACCTCGAGGACGATGACTGGGAGGCGATGAAGGCCGAGACGCCGATCCACCTCGCCAGCCCCTTTCCCGAGCCCGAAAATGATCGTGTGGTCGACCTCGACGTCGCGGGCCCGCGCGATTTCGCACCCGAGCGCGCGCAAGGCGCCAATGTCTACGAAGCCGTCGCTGATCATGTCGCCAAGCTGCGCAAAAGCGGCCGTAAAGTCGTGCTGGCAAGCTATTCCAAGGGCGCGCGCGAGCGTCTTGCCGGGCTGCTCAAGGATCATGGCGTCAAGCAGTTGACGGGCGCGGACAATTGGCAGGAGGCGCTGGGTGCGAAGGGCCCCGCGCTGCTGGTGCTACCGCTCGACCACGGCTTCACTGGTCCTGAAGTCGCGGTGCTGTCCGAACAGGACATGCTCGGCGACCGGCTGGTTCGCCGCAAGAAGCGCAAGAAGAGCGCCGATGCCTTCCTGGCCGAACTCTCTGCGATGACGCCGGGCGATCTCGTCGTTCACGAAGAGCATGGCATTGCGCGCTACGAAGGCCTGACCACGATCCAGGTGGGATCGGCACCGCACGATTGCGTCGCGCTCGAATATGCTGGCGGCGACAAGCTCTACGTGCCGGTCGAAAATATCGACGTGCTGACCCGCTATGGCGGCGGTGAGGAAAGCGTCCCGCTCGACAAGCTTGGCGGTGAGGCGTGGCAGCGGCGCAAGTCGCGCATGAAGGAGCGCATCCGCGAAATCGCGAACGAGCTCATCAAGGTCGCGGCGGCGCGCGCCACCCGCAAGGGCGAGGTCGCGCAGCCCGACAGCGCGTTTCCGCAATTCGTCGACCGCTTTCCCTATGAGGAAACCGACGACCAGGAGAGTGCGATCGGCGACGTGCTCGACGACCTGGGGTCGGGCAAGCCGATGGACCGGCTGGTGTGCGGCGACGTCGGTTTCGGCAAGACCGAGGTCGCACTTCGCGCAGCCTTCGTGGCGGCGATGGAGGGGATGCAGGTCGCGGTGATCACCCCTACCACCCTGCTGGCGCGCCAGCATTACGAGAATTTCACCGAGCGATTTCAGGGTTTTCCGATCAAGATCGGAAGACTGTCGCGGCTCGTCCCGTCGGCGGAGGCCAAGAAGACCAAGGAAGGTCTCGAAAAAGGCCAGGTCGATATCGTCATCGGTACGCACGCGCTGCTCGGCAAGACGGTCAAATTCAAGCAGCTGGGCCTCGTCATCGTCGACGAGGAGCAGCATTTCGGCGTCAAGCACAAAGAGCGGCTGAAGAAGCTCAAGAATGACGTTCACGTACTCACGCTGACCGCGACGCCGATTCCGCGCACGTTGCAGATGGCGATGACGGGGCTTCGCGAACTGTCGGTCATCCAGACGCCGCCGATCGACCGGCTGGCGGTGCGCACCTACGTGATGCCGCGCGATCCGGTGGTGATCCGCGAGGCGCTGCTGCGCGAACATTATCGCGGCGGCCAAAGCTTCTACGTGGTGCCGCGCATCTCCGACCTGCCCGACATCGAAGAGTTCCTGCGCGAGGAAGTGCCCGAGGTGAAGTATGTCGTCGCGCACGGCCAGATGACGCCGACGATGGTCGAGGAGCGCATGAGCGCTTTCTACGACCGCAAGTATGACGTGCTGCTCGCCACCACGATCATCGAAAGCGGGCTTGATATCCCGAGCGCTAACACGCTGATCGTCCACCGCGCCGACATGTTCGGGCTGGCGCAGTTGTATCAGCTCCGCGGGCGCGTCGGACGCTCGAAAACGCGGGCCTATGCCTATTTGACCACGCCGGAGGAGCGGCTGGTGTCCGAAAGCGCGTCCAAACGCCTGCAAGTGCTCGCTAACCTCGACAATCTGGGCGCGGGCTTCCAGCTGGCAAGTCACGATCTTGATCTACGCGGGGCCGGCAACCTGCTCGGCGACGAGCAATCGGGACATATCAAGGAAGTCGGGTTCGAACTCTACCAGTCGATGCTGGAGGAAGCGATTGCTCTGCAGAAGGGCGAAGCGGGCGCGGAGACGCTCAACCCCCAGATCAATGTCGATGCGCCGGTGCTGATCCCCGAGGATTATGTCGCCGATCTCGACTTGCGTATGGGGCTTTACCGCCGCCTCGGCGATTTGACCGACCGCGCCTCGATCGACGAGTTCGCGGCCGAGCTGATCGACCGTTTCGGCGACTTGCCGCACGAAGTGCAGAACCTCTTACAGGTTATTGAGATCAAGGCGAATTGCCGCCTTGCGCGGATTGCAAAAATCGACATCGGGTCGAAAGGCGCGGTCGTCACTTTTGCCAAGGACGGCTTCCCATATCTGCAAGGGCTGCTGGCCTATATCGAGCGACTGAAGGGCACCGCGAAGCTGCGGCCCGACGAAAAACTGGTCGTCAGCCGCAACTGGCGGACCGAGCATGATCGCCTGGAAGGCGCATTGCAGCTATCGCGCGGACTGGCGCGGGTCGCAAAATCGGGTGAGAAGGCGAAGGAGCCCGCTTAGGCCGCGATACTCGTCGCGCTCACGAAGCGGGACAGTTCCTCCTCATCGAGCGCCTCGGCACCGTGGAAGCCCTGGTACAGGTCGGCACCCCAACTGGCGAGCAATTCGAGCTGTGCGGCGCTTTCCACGCCTTCGACGACCACGTCGAGCCCCAGTTCGTGCGCCAGATGGATCATCGCGCGCACGACGATCCGGTCGCGATTGCCGCCAACGATGTCGGTGATCAGCCCGCGATCGATCTTCACGCAGTCGATCGGTAGGCTGGTGAGATAGGCGAGGCTGGAATAGCCGGTACCGAAATCGTCGATTGCGATGCGAATGCCCGAGGCTTTCAGCGCCATGAGGCGGTCTGCCGCGGCCTTGCGGTCGGCGACCAAGCTGGATTCGACGATTTCCACCGTCAGGCGCTCCGGATCGATGCCGCTCTTGTCGATGCGATCGAGCAAGCCCTCGAGCCGCTCGTCGCTGGCGAATTCGCAGGGCAACAGGTTGATCGAGATGCCGAGCTTGCGCATCGGCCCTGTCCAGCGCGCGGCGCGGCGCAACGCTTCCAGCTGCACATGGGCGCTCAGCGGTAATTCCATCCCGGCCTTGCGGGCGCGGGCGAACAGGCTGCCGCCGCACCCTTCCCAGCGCGCGAGTGCCTCGACAGCGTGTACGCGGCCGCTTGCCGGTTCGATCTGTGGTTGGAAGCGAATGCCGATACGCTTATCGGCAATCGCTTCCTCCAGCGCCGCGTCCCCCTTTATGAGCGACGCCGGTGTCCCCCGCCTGTCGTTCCCGCGTGTTTTCACGTCCAACTTCTCCATATCGGATTGATGGCCGAGCCAGGCAGTGCGCGCAATTTGACGCTTTACGCTGGCCCGCAACGGGACAGTGGCGCTTTTTGGCGGGTTCGCTATGGTCGCGCGCAAGACAAGCAGGAGCCCGCTTTGACCAAACTCGGCCTGATGGTGTCGACCAAGTCCAGCGCCAGAGAAGCGTTGCGCGAGATAGAGAAAGCGCATGATTTTGTGCGGCCCGAAGAGGCCGACATCGTCGTCGCACTGGGCGGTGATGGTTTCATGCTGCGGACGCTGCACGCGATGCTCGAGGGCCAGCTACCCTTGAAGCCCGTGTTCGGGATGAACCGAGGCACCTTTGGCTTCCTGATGAACGACTGGAACGCCGATGGCCTGGTCGAGCGCATCGCGGCCGCCAAGCCGATCCAGATCGCGCCGCTGCGCATGGAAGTGGAAACGCTCAAAGGCGAGAAGATCCAGCGATCGGCGATCAACGAGGTAAGCCTGCTGCGCGAAACAGGGCGTACGGCGAAGATCTCTATCAGCGTGCGCGGTCGGCTCGTCATCGAGAAGCTGGTGGCCGATGGCGTGATGGTGTCGACGCCGGCAGGCTCGACTGCCTACAACCTGTCGGCGGGCGGACCGATCCTGCCGCTATCGGCCAAACTGCTGGCGCTGACCCCGATCAGCCCCTTCCGGCCCCGGCGCTGGCCGGGCGCGATCATTCCCGATGACAACCCGGTGCGCTTCGATGTGCTGACCCCAGAAGACCGGCCGGTGAGCGCGGTGGCGGACCATTTCGAGGTCCGCGATGCCAAGACGGTAAACGTATGGCTGGAACGCGACCGCGCACTCACGATCCTGTTCGACCCCGACCACGCGCTCGACGAGCGGATCGCGCTAGAACAGTTCGCAACCAGCTAAAACAGGCTTGATTGCTGCGGCAAGGACGTTATACGCCCTGTCACGCTTTCGGGCTGCTCCCCGATAGCTCAGCGGTAGAGTAGGTGACTGTTAATCACTTGGTCGTTGGTTCGAATCCAACTCGGGGAGCCATTTTCTTCACAAGCCGCCGAACGAGACGACAGCGAACGCCAGTGAGCGTCGTTGCGTGAGAGCTGGCGCGTGCGGACTGCGGACGGCCTGCGCGCCATAGCGCGACAGGACCGACGGGGTCAGGCCGCCCTGACCCCGCTTTGCCAGAAAATCTGCCCGCTCAATCCTGCGCGAGTTCCAAGCGCATCAAAATGTCCCGCTGGGCATCGGTCCCGATCATGAAGGTATGGACGCCGAATGGCCGAAAGCCCTGGTGCTCGTAGAAAGCGATCGCCTTGGGATTTTCTTCCCAGACGCCAAGCCAGATAGCGTCCATCTGCTTGCGCCGCGCGATGTCCGTCGCAAACTCGAAGAGCGCCTTGCCCACCCCGCTTCCCTGCATCGATCCGTCAACATAGATGCGCTCGATCTCCAGCGTGTCGCCATCAACTTTTTCGGTCTGCGCATCACCGGTATTGAGTTTAAGATAGCCTGCCGTCTGGCCATCGACCTTGGCGAAGTAGAAATCCGATCCCTCGGTTTGCACTTCGCGCAATAGCTGCGCTTCGTCGAACGCCTCATCGAGATATGCGGAAAAATCGGATGGGTTATTGCCGGACTCGAACGTCTCGATGAAGGTCTGCCGCCCGATGGACGCGAGCGCCGATATGTCCGCCTGTTCGACCTTGACGATATCGATTTGCGCCACCCGCCTTCTACCCCTCGATAGCCGCCATCAGGCTAGCATTGCCGCCAGCAGCGGTGGTGTCGATAGTTGTGACGCGTTCGGTCGCGAAACGCTCGAGATAATGCGGACCGCCCGCTTTCGGGCCAGTCCCGCTCATCCCCTCGCCGCCAAACGGCTGGCTTTCCACCACCGCGCCGATCTGGTTGCGGTTGACGTAGAAATTGCCGACGCGCGCATGCTCCTGGATGTAGCGGCGGGTGCTGTCGATGCGGCTTTGCAGGCCTAGCGTGAGGCCATAGCCGGTCTTGTTGATCGCCTCGACCACCTGCGGCAGGTGCCCCGATTTCCAGCGGATGACGTGGAGGATGGGGCCGAAATTTTCGCCCGTGAGCTGCTCAAGATGCTCGATCTCGTACATCGAGGGCGGGACGTAATAGCCGTGCGCGTCGCAATCCTCGGGCACGTCGCGGCGCATGATCTTCTTGGCGTGATGATCGAGCCAGTCGAGGTGGCGGCGTAGCGCCTGGCGCGCGGTGGCATCGATCACGGGGCCGACATCTGTCTTGAGATCGCGCGGATCGCCGATGGTCTGCGCTTCCATCGCGCCCGCAATCATCTCGATCATGCCGTCGGCGACGTCGTCCTGGATGTAGAGCACGCGCAGCGCCGAGCAGCGCTGGCCGGCCGACTGGAACGATGAGGACACGACATCGCGCGTGACTTGCTCGGGTAGCGCCGAGCTATCGACGATCATCGCATTCTGCCCGCCCGTTTCGGCGATCAGCGGCACGATGGGACCTTCCTGCCGGTCGGTCAGCGACCGCGCGATCGCGCGCGCCGTATCGGTCGACCCCGTAAAGGCGACGCCCGCGGTGAGCGGATGGCCAGTGAGGTAGGCCCCCACCTTCCCATCGCCCGGAACCAGCTGGCACACCGCCTTGGGAAAGCCCGCCTGATGCAGCAGCCAGACGGCATAGTCGGCGATCATCGGGGTCTGTTCAGCGGGCTTGGCGAGCACGCTGTTGCCCGCCGCGAGCGCCGCCGAGAGCATGCCGGTGAAGATC
Organism: Sphingomicrobium marinum; assembly: GCF_026157105.1. GTDB lineage: Bacteria > Pseudomonadota > Alphaproteobacteria > Sphingomonadales > Sphingomonadaceae > Sphingomicrobium > Sphingomicrobium marinum. Next base: position 1,326,785 of record NZ_JANPVQ010000001.1, on the reverse strand, counting down.
GCGAGCGGGAAATTCCACGGGCTGATCGTCACCCACACGCCGCGGCCATGCAGGCGCAACTCGTTGGTCTCGCCCGTCGGGCCCGGGAGCGGGATCGGGTGGACGAACTTGGCGCGCGCTTCGGATGCGTAATAACGCAGGAAATCAACGGCTTCGCGCACCTCGAGGATCGCGTCGGGCAGCGTCTTGCCCGCTTCGCGGATGCATAGGCTGAAGAGCGTTTCGCGATGCTCTTCGAACAGGTCGGCGGCCTTGTCGAGCAGGCGGGCGCGTTCCTCGCCGCCCAGTCGGTCCCAGTCTGGCTGCGCTTTGGAGGCCGCCTCGAAGGCGCGATCAATGGCGCCCTCGGTGGCTTCGTGCACGACGCCGATCTCGATCCGGTCGTCATGCGGGCTGGTGATACGGCGAACCGGATGTTCGTCGCGCGACTCTTCGGTCGGCTTGGCTTCGTAGGTCTGCTTGGAGAGCTCGGCGAGACGCTCCATCAGCGGTTCGCGCACGAGCGGATCGGACAGGTCGACGCCCGCGCTGTTCTTACGCCCCGGACCAAAGATCTGGTTGGGCAGCGGGATCATCGGGTTGCGCTTGGGCTCAAGCTTTTCGAGCTCTTCGACCGGATCGCGCACCAGCTCTTCTGGCGTGAAATTCTCATCGGCGATGCGGTTCACGAAAGAGCTGTTGGCGCCATTTTCGAGCAAGCGACGGACGAGGTAGGCGAGCAACTCCTTGTGGCTGCCCACCGGGGCATAGATGCGCACCGGTGTCGGCTGTTCGTCGATGCCGCGTTCGAGCGCCTGAAGCTCCTGATACAGCTCCTCGCCCATCCCATGGAGGCGCTGGAATTCGAAACCCGGGGCGGCCTTGCGCGGGCCCGCGATGGCCTTGATCTGCGCGATCGTATTGGCGTTGTGGGTGGCGAAGGCGGGAAAGACCGCATCGGGCGCGCCGAGCAAAACCTTGGCGCAGGCGAGATAGGAGACATCGGTCGCAATCTTGCGGGTGAAGACAGGATAGTCTTCGAGCCCGCCAACCTGCGCAGCCTTGATCTCGGTGTCCCAATAGGCGCCCTTGACCAAACGGCAAAAGAATTTGCGCCCGGTCTTGCGAGCCAGGCGCACCGCCCAATCGCAGGTTTCGACACCGCGCTTTTGGTACGCCTGGATCGCCATGCCGAAGCCTTCCCAGCCATTTTCGAACAGGCTGTCGTTGCTGGCGATGGCTTCGATAATGTCGAGGCTGAGTTCGAGTCGGTCGGCCTCTTCGGCATCGACGGTGAGGTGGACGTCGGCAGCGCTGGCCTTGCGGCAAAGTTCGGTCAGGACGGGCAAGATGCCGGCTTTGGCGTCGTCAGCGTGGCTCCATTCGTAGCGCGGATGGAGCGCGGACAGCTTGACCGAAATGCCATCGACGACATGAAAGCTGTCATCGCCCCTCGCTTCCTTGGCCAGTCGGTCGATGGCGCGTTCGTACGCCTGCGCATATCGCTCGGCATCGGCGAAGGTCATCGCCGCTTCGCCCAGCATGTCGAAGCTGTGGGTGATGCCCTTCTTGCGCGACGGCTGGCCGCGCTTGATGGCCTCGCCAATCGTGCGGCCGAAAACGAACTGTCGGCCAAGAATCTTCATCGCCTGTCCGACCGCGGTGCGGATCACCGGTTCGCCGAGACGTCCGACAGCGCGGCCAATGGCGTTGGAAAGCCCTTCGGCAGGATCGTTGGCCTCATCGAGCACCTTGCCCGTCAGCAGCAGCGAGAAGGTCGCCGCGTTGACAAAGGTCGAGCGTGACTGGCCCATCTTCTCGGCCCAGCCCCGCTTCGACAACTTATCGTGGATGAGATCGTCGATCGTCTCGGCATCGGGAATGCGCAGCAGCGCCTCGGCCAGGCACATCAACGCAATGCCTTCTTCGGAGCCGAGGTCGTAGGCTTGCAGGAAGGCATCGAGGCCCGCGGCCTTGTGTTCGCGCATGGCCTTTACGAGGCTGGTCGCCATCGCGGCGGCCTCGCGCTGTTGCTGGTCGCTCAGCCGGGCCTCTTCGATCCTACGGCTTGCAAGACTATTTTCTTCCGCGCGATACTGAGCACGCAGAGCCGAACGATCGATCATATCACGCTTCCTCTTAAGCTACCGCCCCGTGGCAATGCTTGTACTTGCGGCCCGAACCGCACGGGCATGGCGCATTTCGGCTGGAGGGCGGGGTGAACTCACCCTCGGGCGCGGCATCCATCACCGGCTGCGGTGCGTCCGGCCTGGGCGACTGGCGCGGCGGAATACGGCTCATCACCGCACCGGTCTCCGCGTCGATGTCAGCCGTGTCGTCATCGCCCGACAGCGGATCAAAGTGGCTGGTGATGAAGTCCGGCAGATCGGGCATGGGCGGCGGCGCCGTAGGCTCGAGCTGGATCTTCAAGTGCATCAGCGTCTTGGTGACTTCCTCGCGAATGGTCGAAAGAAGCCGCTCGAACAGCATGAAGGCTTCCTGCTTATATTCATCGATGGGCTTGCGCTGGGCATAGCTGCGCAGGCCGATCGACTGGCGCAGCGCATCAAGCGTCGAGAGATGCTCTTTCCAGTGCGTGTCGAGGGTGCGCAGCATCACGGTTTTCTCGTGACCGAGCCAGCTTTCCTTGTCGACGCCCTTGATCTTCTCCGCCATCGCCTCGGCCGCCAGCTTCTCGAGCCGTTCGGCCATGAGTTCCTGTTCGACTTCTTCCTCGTCAAACCATTCGGCGGTCGGCACATCGAGGTTGAGCACTTCCTTGATGCCTTCCCTGAAGGCTTCGGCGTCCCACTGCTCGGGGAACGTGCCCGGCGGGCAGTAGCCGTTGACCAGGTCGTGGATGGTGTCGTGGCGGAAGTCCTCGACGACATCGGTGACGTGATCGGCATCCATGATCTCTTCGCGCTGCGCGTAGATGACCTTGCGCTGGTCGTTCATGACGTCATCATATTCGACGACCTGCTTGCGGATGTCGTAATTGCGCGTTTCGACCTTCTTCTGCGCAGTCTCGATCGCCTTTGAGATCCACGGGTGCGTGATCGCCTCCCCGTCTTCCAGGTTCTGGCGCATCAGCTTGGCAAACGCCGTCTGCGGGCCGAAGATGCGCAGCAGGTCGTCATCGAGCGACAGATAGAAGCGGCTCGCCCCCGGATCGCCCTGACGGCCCGAGCGACCGCGCAGCTGGTTATCGATACGGCGGCTTTCATGGCGTTCGGTGCCAAGCACGAACAGGCCGCCATTTTCCTTCACCTTCTGGCGTTCCGCAGCGACTTCTTCCTTGATCTTTTCGATCGCCTTGTCGCGCGCGGGGCCTTCTTCCATGTCCTTGAGTTCGTCTTCGATCCGGAACTCGACATTACCGCCCAGCTGGATGTCGGTGCCGCGGCCCGCCATGTTGGTCGAGACGGTGACCGCGCCGATACGGCCCGCCTGCGCGACGATATGCGCTTCGGTTTCGTGGAAGCGGGCGTTGAGAACGCTATGCTCGATGCCTTCCTTCTGGAAGAATTCGCTGAGCATTTCCGATTTCTCGATCGACACGGTGCCGACCAGGACGGGCTGCCCCTTCTTCTGGCGCTCTTTCACTTCCTTGGCGATGGCGGCGAACTTGTCAGTGATGTTCTTGTAGAACTCGTCATCCTCGTCGATGCGCTGCACCGGCACGTTGGTCGGGATCGACGTCACGTGCATGCCATAGATATCGAAGAATTCGGGCGCTTCGGTAAGCGCGGTGCCCGTCATGCCCGAGATCTTGTCGTACATGCGGAAATAGTTCTGGAAGGTGATCGAGGCGAGCGTCTGGTTCTCGGGCTTGATGTCGACGCCTTCCTTGGCCTCGACCGCCTGGTGCAGGCCATCGGACCAGCGGCGCCCGTCCATCATGCGACCGGTGAACTCGTCAATGATCACGACCTTGTCGTCCTTGACGATGTAATCGGTGTCGCGCTTGAACATCACGTTCGCCTTCACGGCCTGGTTGACGTGATGGACGATCTGCGCGTTCGAGATGTCGTAGAGATTGCCGCCTTCGATCAGCCCCTCGCGTTCGAGACGGCGCTCCATCTTCTCGGTGCCCTCTTCGGTGAGGACGACGCTCTTCTGCTTCTCGTCGGTCTCGTAATCCTCCTCAGAAAGGTCTTTCACCAGCCGATCGATCGCGATGTACATGTCGCTCTTGTCGTCGGTGGGGCCCGAGATAATCAGCGGCGTACGTGCTTCGTCGATCAGGATGGAGTCGACTTCATCGACGATGGCATAATGCAGCGGACGCTGGACCATCTGCGACCGGCTCATCTTCATGTTGTCGCGAAGATAGTCGAAGCCCAGTTCGTTGTTGGTCGCGTAGGTGATGTCCGAATTATAGGCGTCGCGGCGCTGCTGGTCGGTCAGGTTGGGCACGATTACCCCGACGGTGAGACCGAGGAAGTTGTGCACCTGACCCATCCATTCGGCATCGCGCGTGGCGAGGTAATCGTTGACCGTAACGATGTGGACGCCCTTGCCTTCGAGCGCGTTGAGATAGCTGGCTAGCGTCGAGACGAGCGTCTTTCCCTCGCCCGTGCGCATTTCCGCGATTTCGCCCTTGTGGAGCGCGATACCGCCGATCATCTGCACGTCATAGTGACGCTGACCGAGCGTGCGCTTGGCTGCTTCGCGGACGGTGGCAAAGGCTTCGGGAAGGAGATCATCGAGCGTTTCGCCAGCACCCAGGCGATCGCGATATTCCTGCGTCTTGGCCTTTAGCGCCGCGTCGTCGAGCGCTTCGAAGTCGGGCTCCATGGCATTGATCTTGTCGACGATCTTCTGAAGCTTGGCGACATGACGGTCGTTGGATGAACCGAAGATCGATTTGGCAAGGCCTGCAAACACGAATAATTCCCTTGGTCAGTGCGCCTCAAAAGCCCCCGGCCCGCGCACAAAATAAGACGGGGCGCGATGTAGGAAGCGCCCCGCCTTTCGTCAATCGAATTGGCCGAATTAGAGCGCGCCCTCAACCCACTGCTGGATTTGGCTTTTGGGCGCCGCGCCGACCTTTTGCGCGACCACTTCGCCGCCCTTGAACAACAGCATCGTCGGGATGCCGCGGACACCATATTTGCCGGGCGCTTCGGGGTTCTCGTCGATATTAACCTTGGCGACGGTAAGCTTGTCGCCCATTTCGGCGGCAATTTCTTCGAGCGCAGGCGCGATCATGCGGCACGGGCCGCACCATTCTGCCCAGAAGTCCACGAGCACGGGCTTGTCCGCTTCGAGTACGTCCGACTGGAAGCTGGCGTCGGTGACGGCGGTGGTGGCCATGAAATCAATCTCCTAAATAAGCTCTCGCAGTGGGATATGGGATGCAGGGTCCAATTCTCAAGCGTCGAGTGCGATCATCCGGGGTCCTGCGGTATAGAGAAGCGACGCGCTGATCGTGCGGCCCGGGAAGATGACGCGGAGCGCCGCTGCGTAGGCCTCCATCTGCTTTTGGTGGGCCGGAGGGATCTGGTCAACGTGCTCGGGGACGAGGCGCCCAGTTTTGAAATCGACAATGTCGACGCTTTCCGCTCGCACCAGCAGTCGATCGACCGTCCCGGCGATGACGCGGCCGTCCGGAAGCGTGGCGGCAATGGGCGCCTCGGCCAAGGCTTCGGTGCCGAACAAGTCAGCGAACGCGGGATCGTCGATGATCCGCAGCGCAGCGTCCATGAGATCGGCGCGACTGGCCGCATCGCTGATGCCCGCGCTCCGTTCGAGCCATTGATCGGCCACGTCGCGGCGCCGATCGGGCGCAACACCCGGCAGGCGCTCGAACAGGCTGTGAAGCAGGCTGCCACGCCGCGCTGCTTCCTGCTGCGCGGGGCCTGGCGGCGGGTAGGCGACGTCCTCGTCGACGTCGAGCGCCGAAGGGCTTAAGGGGCGCGGCGGGCGCGCTTCCTGCGGGGCTTGCTCATCGAGCCAGGCGGGCCGATCAAGTGCGGGCGGCGGCGTCATATCGGCCTTGCGCCCACGCCGGCCGCTTCCGCCTTCGTGAGCCAGCCCTTTCCCGCCCCACGGCGCATCGATCATTGCAGCATCCTGCGCCTGCAGTGCGCGCTCGACCGCGTTCCACCAGCAATCGGCGGGAAGCTCTTTCCCTCTTGCGGGAAAGGTGCCGGTGACGATCAATCGTTCGGCCGCCCGGGTAAGCGCGACGTAGAGAAGGCGCCAATGTTCCTGCAGGTCGGCTTCTTCCATCAGCGCCATGATGTCGTCGTAGGGCGCGACCCGCTCGGGCTTGCGCGGGCGGATGAGCGGCAGTGGGCCGGTATCGGGCAGCGGAAAGATGAGCTGGCTTTCTGGGCCGCCGAGCTGCTTGGGGTTAACCGTGGCATCGGCAAGGATGACGACTGGCGCTTCGAGCCCCTTGGCGCCGTGCACCGTCATGACCCGCACGGCACCGCCCGCCTCCCCAGCCTCGCGCTTGACGATCATTTCGCCGCGCTCGAGCCAGTCGAGGAAGACATCGAGGCCGCCGCCTTCGCTGCGTTCGAACTCGATCGCGGAAAGCATGAGTTCGTCGATCGGGTCCAGCGCCTCGTCACCGAGCCGTCCCGTCAGCTTGCGGCGTCCCTCGATCGGCCCGGAGAGCACATCCTCGAGGAAGCGCGCAGGCGTCTCGAAATCGGCCATGGAAAGCAGGCGCGACAAGATACGATGCGCTTCGGCGAAATGCTCGCTTTCATCGCGGCGGGCGCGGAGCGCGTCCCACAGGCTGCCCCGACGCTGGAATGCGAGCGTATGGAGCTGGTCGTGATCCCATCCGATCAGCGGAGAAACGAGCAAGCAGGCCAGGTTCAATTCGTCGAGCGGCTGCGTCGCAAAACGCAGCGTCGCGACAAGGTCGCGCACCGCCAGCGGCTCCGACAATAGCAGGCGGTCGACACCGGCAACCGGCACCTTTTCCTCATAAAGCCGCGCGACGATCAACGGGGCGAGTTGGCGCGAGCGCAGGAGAATGAGGATGTCGCCGGGCGGCGTACCCTCTTCGGTAAGCTTGGCCACTTGCTGCGCGAGATGGCGCGCGTAAAGGCGGTCGCGGTCAGGAAGCCAGCCTTCTTCGCCTTCATCTTCGTCATATTCGCCCAGCTGGAAAGCGGGCCATAGCTCAACACGGCCGCGCAGATTCTTGGCGGCAACGTGGTCGGGTGGTTTCCTGTCCAGGCCGAGCGCGTCGTATCCCTTGGTCTCGATGAAACGGTTGACGACATCGAGGATGGGTTGGGCCGAGCGGAAGCTGCGCGTGATGTCGAGATCGCGGAAATTGCGCGGGGGAACACCCTCGCCTGCCTCTTTCCATGCGCTCTCCAGTCCCTGCGCCAAGCCTTTGTAACGATTGCGTTGATCGACGAATTCCTGCGGGCGGCTGCCTTGGAACCCGTAGATCGCCTGCTTGAAGTCGCCGACCATGAAAAGGGTGCGAAAGCCCTCGCCTCCATCGAAATATTCATCAGCCATCGCGGTGATGATGTCCCACTGCGCGGCGTTCGTGTCCTGCGCTTCGTCGACAAGGATATGATCGGTCCGCTGATCGAGCTTGTAGCGCACCCAGGCACCGATATCGGGCTGCGCGAGCAGACGCCGCGACCAGGTAATGAGGTCGCCGAAATCCGCCGCCCCGGCAGCGCGTTTGGCATCGGCATAGGCCTTGGCGAAGCGCGCACCGGCGCGAAGGCCAGCGGCCTGCGCGTCCACCAGCGTGACCATGTGCGGAATGGCCGCCAGTGCTTTCCACCATTGGGCAAAGCGTTCGACATGCATCGGATAATCGGGATCAGCCGTGAGGTGCCCCTTCAACGGCTTACACGGCTCACGATCCTCTTTGCGCAGTATGCCATCAGCCAGTGCCGGAAGCAGCGATATCCGTGTCTCGACATCGCCTCGCTTGAAGGCTTCAAGCCGGTCGAGGATGGCGGCCGCGGTCTTCGCCGACGCCGCGGCGCGATTGGCGGCGATCAGACGCTCGAAGAGCAATTCGTCGATGGTCGCCAGCTTTTCTGCAAGGATGGTGTCGGCGTCGCCCTCGGGCAGATTGATGATTGCGCGCAGTATGGATCCAATTTGCGGATCGGGCGGCAGCTTGGCGAGACTGGCGCTGTGATCGGCGCAGCGCATCAGATAGTCGAGTGCACCGCCTTCACCGAGGCGAGACGACAGCGTTGAAAGGTCCTGCAGGAAGGCTCGATCACCACCCTCTTCGGCAGCGCTGGCCAAGGCAGCGAGCGTTTCCCTGGCAAGACGGTCCGCAGCGCGCTCCTCGAGCGGCTCGACCCCGGGCGGCACGTCGGCTTCTGCGGGAAAGGCGGCAAGCAGGCGCTGGCAGAAACTGTGAATGGTCTGGATCCGCATCCCGCCGCTCGCATCGAGCACGCGGGCAAACAGACGCCGCGCCGCCTCGCGATGCTCGGGACTGTCGAGCTCATCGAGTGCGCGAAGATCGCCTGACAGCCTGTCATCCTTCATCCGCACCCAGCTGGCCAGCCGCGCCATGATGCGGTTTTCCATTTCGGCCGCCGCCGCCTTCGTGAAGGTCAGGCAGAGGATGGATTCGGGCGCGACACCCTGGAGAAGCAGGCGCAGCACGCGGCTCGTCAGGACATGCGTCTTGCCCGTGCCGGCCGAGGCCGAGAGCGATGCGTGCGCAGCGGGGTTGGCCGCTTTCTCCTGATTGCCCTCCAACGGGAAAAGTTGGTTCCTGCTCATGCAAAAGCCCTCTTGGAATGCAGCGCAGCAGCGCTTAGAGCGCTGCGCATCCCCTCACCGATTGAAAGAGCATCATGACCGACACGCCTGACAATGAATCCAAGGACCGGGGCAAGGCGATCAAGACGGCGGGCGTGGCCGTGGGCATCGGCTCGGCTGCGATCGTCGCGGCGCTGCTTTATGCCAATCGCAAGGGCAAGAAGAAGGACGACTAGCGTTCTCATTCGCGCCCGTACCATTCGTCGCGGCGCATGAGTTGGTCGTAATCGCCGTATGGGGCGAATTCGGGGTGCACGAGGGCCTTGAAAGGCTCGCTGCCCGTCAGGAAGCCTGCGGCAAGCGCTCTGAAAATATCCCGCGTCCTTTGAAGAAGGTCATCGATTGGCTGACGGCTTGCGGGTTGACGATAGCCCTGCCCGCCTTCCTTGTTCTTGGCCAACGACCAATATTCCAGTCCGGCAATCGATTTCATTTCCGTGCCGAACCCGCCGTCCTCGGCGATCACACCGAGAAGCGTTAGCTGGAGCCGATATCCGGAATTTACCGCGTCGAACGTCGGAGGCTTGCCCGTCTTGTAGTCGAGGATGACGAGCCCGTCGTCGCTGCGATCGATGCGATCCGCGATGCCCTTCAACCTCACCCCAGCAAGATCAACGCTGCCCTGGGCTTCGGCCGCGATCGGGGTGCGCCCAGCCCGCTGGTCAGCCGCGGTTCGTTCGGCAATCCAATCGATCGCTTCCAACAGTCGCGGACGCCACAGCGCGCGAAGCATCGGGTGAATGGCATCGTCGCTGACCATTGTCTCGGCACGGTGGCGCAAGGTCGCAGGATCGCAGTTGTCTTGCTTGAACCATGCCTCCAGCACATCGTGCACCGCGCTCCCCTTCCAAGCGGCATGATGTTCCGCATCGACGGGGTCGAGCGGGCGCAAGCGGAGCATGGACTTGGCGTAATAGGCGAATGGATCGGCCTTCAGGCGATCGACATCGGTGACATAGATCGTGCCGGGACGATCGGCTGCCGGCGGTGCCGGTGCCGGGCGCGCGAAGGGCGGCTTCGGTGCGCCCTTGTCAATCATGGCGGCAAGCGCGGGGATCCGCGTTTCGCGGGTTATGCCGTCGGTCATTGCTTCCAGACGCAGCCAGAAGCGCGACGCAACGGTCGGCGCCCGCCCGTCGCGCAAGGCGCGGCTGATAAGGACACGCGGCGCGCCCAATGCGCTCATGAAGTCGTGCGCGGCAAGCCCGATACGATAATCGAGCGGCGGCAGCCCGAGATCGCGGCGCAGGCGCGGTGCCAGCCAGGGATCGGGCGATGGCGTTGGCGGCCAGCTTCCCTCGTTCAACCCGCCCATGATCATGAGGTCGCTTTGCTGAAGCCGCGCTTCGAGCAGGCCGAGGATCTGGATCCGCGGGTGGCCGCCATAACTGGGCCGGACCGTTTCGCCATCGAATAGTTCGCCAAGCACTGTCGGCCACTCGGTGCGCTCGAGCACGAGCGTTGCAGCCTGGGGCGCGGTCTCGACCCGGGCGATCAACTCGGCAGCCTGGCGACCTGCTGTCCCTTTCCAGACCCGATCCGCAGCGAGGATTTGCGCCCCTTCGCGCATCGCTGCCATCAGGTCGGCAAGCGTCTTGACCGACGCGAAAGCCGCATCGAGGGGATCAAGCAGCGGGCGGATGGTTGTCCATGCCGCTTCTGCCTCTTCACGCCCGCGCTGCAGGCGCGCGATATGACGGTCGATACCCTTAATGCCTTCTTCCGGGCGCGGCCCACGTAACGCGATATCGAGGCGGCGGACTGCAGCAAGCCATTCCCCGCGCGCTTCCCCTTCCCCGCCGACCAGCGGATGCTTGAGGAGCGCGAGCAGCGGCACCGGCGCAAACTGGTCGGCAAGTGCCTCGATCATCGCGGCAAGCAATGATCCGGGCGGCGATTGCAGCAGCGGACGCCCGGCAGAATCGTCGGCTTCGATACCCCAGCGGCGAAGGATCGCCGCCGTTCGGCCCGCCAAGGCGCGATCGGGCGTCACCAGCGCCGCGGTGGCGCCGTCTTCCTCGATCGCCTCACGCAGCGCGATGGCGATCGCCATGGCCTCGCTGGCGGGATCGGGAAGCTCCATCGCGCGCACCCCCGAAACGCGGCGTTCAGGCGGATCGAGGCGGTTCCATTTGTCCGAAAACCGCGCGCTCGCCATGGCATTGGCAGCGGCGCGGCCACGTTCGGCGCGCGCGGCCCCGCGGCCACCTGCTCCCCACGTCTCCACCTCGGCGCGCGATACGCCCATGCGGTCGAGCAGCAGGCGAAGGTGATATTGCGGATGCGTGACTTCTGGCGCTCCCTCCTCCGGAATCAGCGCGTCCCACTCCGCGTCCGGCATCTCTTTCTGCATCGCCAGCGCTGGGAGAACCACCTGCCCTCCCGGCAGGCGCGAAATGCGCCGCAGCAGGCCAGCGACCGCGGGCGCGGTGGTAGTGATACCGGCGGCAATGGTGAAACCTGGCGGTGGATCATCCTTCCAGCGGCGCTCAAGCTGGCCAAGAAGAAGGTTGCGGCGACGCGCAAGATCGACAAGGCCGTCTTCTGCAAGCGCCTCGGGCCAGCGCGTAAAAAGCAACGACAATTCGCCCAGCATGCGCTCCCAATGCGCGGCGAGTTCGCCGCTGTCCGAGGCGAGCGCACGAAGCGCCGCGGGCTCGACCTGCTCGACTTCGAGGGTGTCGAGCGTTCGGCCAAGGTCGGCTGCAAGACGCAAGGCCTCGGCGGCGCTGCGGCCTCCTTCGGCAAGCATGGAGGCCAGCTTAAGCTGGCGTTCGAGCGCCGGGATCGCCGGGGGCAACGCGCTGTCGGCGTGGTCGAGCGCGGCACCGATGCGATCGCCCAGCTCCGGATCGCCGATGGGGATGAGGCGCGGCAGCAACAGGCCCCCACCCGACAGACGCACAAAGGCTTCGGTGAGCGTACGGACCGCGCGATTAGTCGGAAGCAGGATGCGCCCCCGCGCTAGGCCGTCCGCTCCGTACGTACGCAGCAGCCCAGTCGATAACGCATCGGCGAAACTACGATGCGCCGGGATCGAGGCGACCTTAGCCATCCTCCAGGGCTAGCTCCGTCTCCTGGATGGCATGGGGATAGCCGACGTCAAACCACAAGCCTGGGTGCGATACGCCGTAGCAACGACCCGCTTCGATCGCGCGATCCCACAATATGTTGGTCGAGAAACGACCGTCGGGCACATCGGTGAACAGGCGCTTCGACAACATCTGGATACCGGTGAACACGTAAGGCGCGATCTTGGTGCGTCCGCGCCGGGTGATGCGGCCCTGCCGGTCCATGTGAAAATCGCCGCGGCCCCTGTGATTGAAGCTGCGCGCATGCGGCACCAGCAACAACAGCGCATCCATTTTCGCATCGTCCCAGTGGCTGGCGAGGATTTTGAGGCTGTTGGTGGGTCCGTCGACCCAGAAATTGTCGCTGTTACAGGAGATGAAGGGATCGCTGTCGATATGCTCCATCGCGTGCACGATACCGCCGCCGGTCTCGAGCAATTCTTCACGTTCGTCCGACACCGCGATCTCGATACCGTCGATCGTCTGCAGATGCCCTTCCATCGCATCGGCGAGATAGTGGACGTTGACCACCGCCTTTTTGACGCCGGCATCTTTCAGATGGTCGAAGACGTGGTCGATCATCGGCTTGCCAGCCAATTCAATCAGCGGTTTGGGGCGCGTAGCGGTAAGCGGGCGCATGCGCTTGCCCAGTCCGGCGGCCATGACCATCGCCGTCGAAGGCACTTCGCAATCGATATTGGGGCGCAGCGACAACGCGGCCTTCTTCATCGGGCTTGCTCCCAGAAACTGGCGCGCTTTTCCGCAGGAACATGCGCGGCAAACCAGTCGGCCACGGGCTTGGTTGCGGGATGGGCGAAGTTACGCTCGACCAGTCCCCAGACGCGGGGCTGCAGGTCAAGATAATGCGGCTTGCCGTCGCGCTTCCAGAGACGCGTGAAGATGCCGAGGATCTTGACGTTCCGCTGGGCGCCGAGCAGCTGGTAATCCGCCTCGAAGGTGGCAGGATTTTCGACTTCGCTGCGATCCATGAAATAGTCGAGCATCTCGCGTTCAAGCGCTGGTGACACGTCGCGGCGCGCATCCTGCAGCAGCGACACCAGATCGTATGCCGGGTGCCCCGCCAAGGCATCCTGGAAATCGAGCAGGCCGAGCCCTCCTTCTTCGAGGATCATCAGGTTGTCGGCGTGATAGTCGCGCAAGGTTAGCACGGGATTGGCTTCTGTACGCTCGAGCAGGCCCGGCCAGGCACGTTGCCAGGCATCATAGTAGGTGTCGGGGTCGAATGGCGGCAGCTGGGTGGCCGGCGCATACCAGTCCGGGAACAGCGCGACCTCGCGGGTCAGCGCCTCTTCCGAATAGGGCGCGATTTCGCGCGGCAACGGCGCCTTGTGCAGTTCGATCAGGGAGTCGATCGCAGCCTTGTATGTTGCGCGCTCATCGGCCTTTCCCTGCGCCAGCGCAGGGCCGACGCGGTCATTGCCGAAATCTTCGAGCAACAACAGCCCCTCGTCGAGATCACGCGCCAGGATGCGCGGCGCGCGCAGGCCGTTTTCGTCGAGATGTTCGGCGATGGCAATGAAGGGTCGGACGTCTTCGTGCGCGGGCGGCGCGTCCATCAGCACGGCATCGCCATGCGTATCATGACGAACCCTGAAATAGCGCCGGAAACTGGCATCACCGGCCAGCGGCAAGATGGCGGCGCCGTCCCATCCATGACGGGCCAGAAAGTCGGGCGCAGTTGCGGGCGGGGTCATGGCCATCGCCCTTCCCATGACAGCGGCACCGACCAAGTCAAGCGGCGAGTCTCCCCATCCGGCTCAAAGGCAAGACGAAGCGCAAGCGCGCGCGCAAAAACACCCTCCCCGGCGCGATCGGGCCACTCGATCAGCTGGATTGCGCGTGGGTCTTCATCGAGGCCGATCTCGAGCAGTTCATTGGGATCCTCAAGCCGATAAAGGTCGGCATGGAGGACGGGTGGATTGAGCCGGTCGTAGGGCTGGACCAGCGCGAAACTGGGGCTCGGCACTTCGCCATCGTGGCCGAGAGCCTGGAGAATCGCGCGAACCAGCGTCGTCTTTCCCACGCCGAGCGGCCCTTCGAGCGTTACGATGTCGCCGCCCTTCAATTTCGCCGCGAGCTTGGCGCCCACGGCGGCAGCATCCTGTTCGTCCTTAAGGATCATGACTGGCGCGGGATGACGAGCGTGACCGATGTGCCCTCGCCTTCGGCCGATACGAGTTCGACATTGCCGCCGTGCGCCTGGACGATCTGCCGGGTCAGTGGCAGGCCGAGCCCGAGAGCGCTTTCACCGCGGCGACCGTGCGTCTTGTGAAAACGTTCGAACACGGCTTCCTGCTGGTCAGCGGGTATGCCCGGGCCATCATCGGTAATGGTCACGATCGCCTGCCCCTCGTTCCCGCCGGCCTTGATGAGGATTTTTCCGCCTTCACCCCCATAGTCTGCAGCGTTGCGAAGGACATGTTCGAAAGCTTCACGAAGGCGGCGCGCATCGCCTAAGACATGACCACAACTATCGGCAATATCCAGCTCTACAGACTGGTCTTTTTCCTTCGACCTATCCTCGATTGCCTTGGCGGCGTTGCGGACTAATCCGGCGAGGTCCACCCTCTCCTGTTCGATCGCCAATGCACCCTCTTCGGTGCGGGTCAGATCGAGGACATTGTCGATCAGGCGGGACAGTCGTTCGACCGATGTGATAATGGCATCGACATATTCTTTCGCGGCGGGTTCAAGCTTGCCGGCATAGCCCTGCTCAAGCATTTCGGCGAAACCGCCGATCGATGTTAGCGGCGTGCGCAGTTCGTACGACATGTTTTCGACGAAGTCGGTCTTGACCTTGTCGGCCTCTTCCAACGCCTCGGCACGTTCGCGAAGCGCCGCTTCGATGCGCGTGCTGTCTGTAATATCGACCATCGTGAAGAGCGCGTTTCCGTCAGGCAGCGGCACCGCAGCGAAATCGAAATTGCGGCCATCGCTGAAGGCGAGACGCCCCGAGCCGGTCTGCCGCCCGCTTGTGGTGGATCGGACCATCTCGCGCATCTGTGCCGTTGCTGCCGGGTTGACGAGCGATTTGGCGAGTATGGGAACAAGTTCATCGACGCGCGGGTGCTCGGACAGCCACTCTTCCTCGAAACCCCAGACGTCGCAGAAACGACGATTCCACAAATAGAGACGCCCGTCGGACGCAAAGACCGCGACAGCTTCAAAGAGATTGTCGAAGGTGGCCGCTCGCACTCGCAACAACGTGTCGCGCGCCGATGCGAGCCGCACCTGTTCGGTCCGGTCTTCGAAGATGAGCCGCAGGCCGCCATCGGGCAGCGGCTGGCCGACCACCCGCAAATGGTCGCCGTTGGCGACGATCCAGTCTTCCTCA
The DNA here is from genome assembly GCF_026157105.1 of Sphingomicrobium marinum. Taxonomy (GTDB): domain Bacteria; phylum Pseudomonadota; class Alphaproteobacteria; order Sphingomonadales; family Sphingomonadaceae; genus Sphingomicrobium; species Sphingomicrobium marinum. The sequence goes on along the minus strand of NZ_JANPVQ010000001.1, from coordinate 1,311,599 downwards.
ATGACTTCATCGGCGGAGATAAACCATTGGCCACGCTCGCTTTTCCATTCCGGAAAATCGCGGACTTCAGGGATCCGCCCCTGTTCGCGCATGGCTTCGATCAGGCGGTCGAATTCGGGACGATCATCGAGGAACTCGGGTTCGAGCCGCGACATCACGATGAAAGGCTGGTTGTAGAAATCGAGTTTGCGGTCGGCATCGAACTGCACCGCTCCCGCCGTCATGCGATCGGCAAGGTCGCGCTGCGACTGGACGTGGCGCGCCAGTTCGATGCGCGCATTTTCCAAGTCCTGGATGTCGAGCGCAAACCCGGCGACGGCTCCGCCGGCCAGGGGCACGTCGACGACCCGCAACATCCGCCGCTCGCCATCGATGGTCGCAGGGCGCGTGCGGGACACAGGCCGCCCGGTTTCGAGCGCACGAAGCGCGCCGGCGTGAGCGCCGTCATCACCGGTGACATCGATAAGCTCGCTGCCGCGCGCGATGACGTCGGCAGCATCCGACCCTTCGACGGCAGCGACAAATGCCGAATTGACGAGGCCAAGCGACAGGTCCGGCTTGCGGTACCACATCGGAAAGGGCGCATTTTCGATCAGCTGGGTAAGGCTGTCGAGCGCCCCTTCGGTTTGCTGCAGTCGCCGCGCCAAGCGCAGGCGCTGGTCTTCTGCGCGGGTCATGTCAAACAGCCACAACAGCATCGCGCCCTCATCGCGCGCGGGCGCGCCGCGTACTTCGAACACACGATCGGCGCTGGGGACGTGCAGTTGGTATTCCAGCGTTTCCCCGGACAGCCGCGCAGCTTCGATCGCCTCGCGCAGTTCAGCCATCTCATCGGGATCGACATCAGTTGCTTCGCCGAGGGCCGACAGCGTTTCGGGTGAGCGCTCGAGCCCGAGCGCCTGCACCAACGCCTCGTCAGTCTCGATGCGGTCATCGCTATGCAAGAGCACCGGGCGCGCGGGCGCGGCGGCGAGAAAGCTTGCCAGCGAGCGCGCCGATCCGATCACCGCGTTGGCCCGGCGCAGTCGCCGACCGGAAATGATCAGCAACGCCGCCGCCAGCACCAGCCATAGTGCGACGATGACAATCAGGGCAGCGACCAAAGTGGAAGAAAGCGTCATCAAGTCCGTTTTCCGATGCAGGACCCGAATAGTCTTAGCAGGCTTACCCCAAAGAAAAAGGGCGGGAAGCCGAAGCTCCCCGCCCAATTTTCATTCCGTATGTCCGGATTAGAAGCGCAGGCGCGCCTGGATGAACATACGACGACCCAGATAGTCGTAGTAGGTGCCGACCGTCGGTGCGAGACCGAAGGCGCCGATGACGCTGAAGGCACCCGACACGCGCGGCGGGTCGGTGTTGAAGATGTTCGACATACCAGCGGTAATCTGGATGTTTTCGGTCGCATCAACCTGGACCGAAACGCTGTGGTAGAAGCGTTCCGCGAGGTCGTAGACCGGGCACACCGCCGTCTGGCGCAGGTTGCTGAACGGGCAGATGTCACCGAATGCATCGAGGACATCCTGCTCGTCGTTGGTGCCACCGATCACGTCGATGCCCCAGTTGACGGCAATGCCGTCAAGCGCCCAGGCCAGGTTGAAGTCGCCGACCCAGTGCGGATCACCCACTTCACCGTTGTTGTCGATGATGTTGCCTTCGATGATTTCGAGCTCGTCGTTGAGCTGCCACGTCATCTGGGCAAGACCGGTAAGCGTACCAAGATCACCGAGATCCTGGCTGAAACGACCGGTAAGATCGAGCGCTTCGTTACGCTGGGACGCGATGTTCACGTACGGGTTGTCGACAAATTCCAGCTGACCCAGCTGCGAAGGATCGAGGTTGCTCGGCTCACGCGTGAAAGCGGAGCAGAACACGTTACCTTCGGGCAGTTCCGGATTGTAGCACTGGCCAACGATGAACGCGGCACCGAGCTGGTCGATCTGGTTCTCGACTTCGATGTTGATGTAGTCGACCGCGACACTCATGTCGAAGCCGTCCCAGAACCAACCGTTCGGCTGGAAGATCGCGCTGAGCGACCAAGCCGTCGAGGTTTCCGATTCCAGACCCAGTTCGATACCACCGGTCGAGAAGATCTCGGCCGACGTCTGATACACGAAGTTCGGATCGATACCTTCGTTCGCGCAACGCTGGGCGACAGTCGGATTGGTGTCCGGGTTGCCGTAATCTTCGCAAGGATCGGCCGGGAAACCGAAGCCCGACTGGTCACCAAGGAAGAATTCGAACAGCGACGGCGCACGATAGGACGTGCCGTAGCTGCCGCGGAAGCGCAGGAAGTCGACCGGGGCGTAGTTCGCACCCAGCTTGTACGTCCAGTTGCCGTCTTCCGAATAGCTCACGCCATCGATACGGGTCGCTTCGTTCCAGGTCACGCGGGCCGCAGCCGACAGTGTCAGCTCTTCAAAGCCCGGCTCACCAGCGATCAGCGGCAGTTCAGTCTCACCGAAGAGCTCGTAGCTCTGCAGTTTACCGGCCGTCCGCGTGGACGAAGTGAAGCCCCAGCCCTGGCCGTCGACGGTTGCCTGATCGGGAACGTCATCGATCTCGTCTTCGCGATAATGCGCACCGAGAACGAAGGCGACCGGACCACCCGGCAGGTTGAACAGCTCGTTACCGAAGATGAATTCGGCCGTCTTCTGGGTGTAATCGGTCTGACCGGTAGCAACCCAGAAAAGCAGCTGCTCTTCTTCAGGCGTGAATTCGCCGTTCAGAATACGCGGGCTGGCAAAGTCGATGTCGACGCAAGGATTGCCGAAGTAGCTCGAAACCTGGCCGGGGGCGCAAGCCTCCTGGCGCTCTTCGAAGATGTCGACAGCATCCTGGGCGATCTGGTCGAATTCGTAACGACCTTCCGACTTCGAATACTGGAAGTAACCTTCGTAGTAGGCGTTTTCGAGCCAACCCGTGGCACCCATGTCGGCAAAGTTACCGCGCACGCCACCGACGCCGCGATAATAGTCGACTTCCTGCTCCTGGCCCCAAAGAATGGCCACGACGGGCAGGTAGTAGACGTCGCCGCGCAGCGAGGTCACGGGGTCACCCTGCGGCGCCGCACCGAAGAGCAGCGGCGTGATAAAGGCGTCCGCACCATACTGACCGAAGAACAGCTGACGTTCCGAAACGTTGGCGGTCTTACGGTTGTTGTAGAGACCTTCGACGAAGAACTCGACGCCATCGGCGACTTCATAGGCACCGTCGGCGAACAGCGTGTAGCGCTCGGTATCCGGGAATACCGTCGCCTGCAGCGAGTCCGTCGACTTGTCGTTGATCAACGCTTCCGAGTTGTAGATGTACGTCGGATTTTCGGCGTTGGTACGACCGAACAGGTTGATTTCGTAGAAGTTCGGCGCTTCGTTTCCAACCGGATTCAGGAACTCGTCGAAGCGGTCGCCCGCATCGTTGTACTGAATATCGGCGCTGGCCGGATCGTAATAAGGCGTCGAGCCTTCAAAACCGAACAGGAACGGGAAATCGATCACGCGAATCAGCGGACCGAAGGTGTTGCCGCAGGTCGGCTGACCCGAGCGCGGATCGATGAGATCGGCACGCTGGCCCTGCTGGTTCGGCTCGGTGAAGAGATAGTCTTCCGAGCACTCAAGGAACTGGCGATCGGCACGGCGCAGCGCGTCGCGCTTGAAGTAGTCGGCGCCAACCTGGAAGTGACCGCGGTCGAACGTCTTACCGTAGAGGGCCGAGACGTTGTACGTGTCACCGCCACCTTCCTGCGTGAGCGAGGTGAAGGCACGAAGGTCGAGACCGTCGAATTCGGTGTTGGTGATGAGGTTCACAACGCCGGCGATGGCGTCCGAACCGTACACCGACGACGCGCCGGTCTTGAGAATTTCGACCGAACCGATGGCGGCCGACGGAATGACGTTAAGGTCGAACGAGCTAACGGCACCACGCGTACCGGCCGGACCGGCACGACGGCCGTTGAGCAGGATCAGCGTACGCTGGGCACCGATGCCGCGCAGCGATAGCGTCTGCGCGCCCGGGCCACCGTTGGTGACGAAGTTCGACGACAGCGCCGAAGTGATCTGCGTCGAGCCGGCGGCGAGCGGCGACTGCTGCAGGATTTCGGCGGTTTCGATGTCACCTTCGACCAGCGACTGGCCGGGATCGATCACGAGGATCGGATCGGGCGACGAGAAGTTATCGCGACGGATACGCGAACCGGTAATGACGATGTCCTGCCCGCTCGACTGTTCGACGACAGCGGCCGGACCGGTGTCTTCGAGCGGCGTCTCGTCGGTAGCAGCTTCGCACTCGGCGCGAGCTTCGAGATCTTCAATCGTGTCACAATCGACATCCTGCGCCATGGCAGGCGTGCTAAACAACGCAAGGCCGACCGCCGCTAACGACGTACCGGACAGCGCTTTCACATGAGTAATGCGCATAAAATGAGCCCTTTGAGTAATGGAAAACCTATTCCCGGGAGCCATGCATAGAGGGCGAGGCGCAAATTGGAACGGTCGAGCGTGATTTGAACGTCAAATGAACGCGAGGTGTCGCATCGCTGCAACAGTCGGCACAACTGTCTCAACGAAAACAATTTTTTGTCAGATTAATATGGATCAATCCTCGTCGTGCCGGTGAACCACGGAATCAAAACGGCCAGCGATCCATATGAGGACCGCTGGCCGCAAGATTTCGAAGGTCGAGACCTAGTAGCGGTAGTGCTCCGGCTTGTACGGACCGGCCTGGTCGACACCGATATAATCGGCCTGTTCTTCCGACAGTTTCGACAGCTGGACGTTCAGCTTGGCGAGGTGCAGTTCGGCGACCTTTTCGTCGAGGTGCTTGGGCAAGACGTGCACGTCATTCTCATACTGGTCGCCGCGCTGGTAGAGTTCGATCTGCGCCAACACCTGGTTGGTGAAACTGGCGCTCATCACGAAGCTTGGGTGACCCGTCGCGTTGCCGAGGTTCAACAGGCGACCCTTCGACAGCAGCAGGATGCGCTTGCCATCGGGGAATTCGATCATGTCGACCTGCGGCTTGATCTCGGTCCACTTGAAGTTCTCAAGCGCCTCGACCTGGATCTCGTTATCGAAGTGGCCGATATTGCCGACGATCGCCATGTCCTTCATCTCGCGCATGTGATCGACGGTGATGACGTCCTTGTTGCCCGTGGTGGTGACGAAGATATCGGCGCGCTTCACGCCCTCTTCCATCGTCACGACTTCAAAACCGTCCATCGCCGCCTGCAGCGCGCAGATCGGATCGATTTCGGTGACCATTACGCGCGCGCCGGCACCGGCGAGCGAGGCTGCCGAACCCTTGCCGACGTCACCGTAGCCAGCGACGAGCGCGACCTTGCCGGCCATCATCACGTCGGTGCCGCGGCGAATGCCGTCGACGAGGCTTTCCTTGCAGCCATACTTGTTGTCGAATTTCGACTTGGTGACGCTGTCATTGACGTTGATCGCGGGGAACGGAAGCAGGCCCTTCTTGGCGAGCTGGTAGAGGCGGTTGACGCCCGTCGTGGTCTCTTCCGAGACGCCCTTCACGTTCTTGACGGTTTCGGTGAGGTAGCCCGGCTTCTTCTCGATGAAAGCCATCAGCGCCTTATGGAATTCGCGCTCTTCTTCGTTGGTCGGGGCAGGCATTTCCTCGCCCGCTTCGATACGCGCGCCCCACAGCGCGAACATGGTCGCATCACCGCCATCGTCGAGGATCATGTTGCAGGTCTCGTCGCCCCAGTCGAAGGTGCGGCCGACATAGTCCCAATATTCCTCGAGCGTCTCGCCCTTGACGGCAAAGACGGGGATGCCCTGGTCGGCGATCGCGGCCGCGGCATGGTCCTGCGTCGAGTAGATGTTGCAGGTCGTCCAACGCACGTCGGCGCCCAAATCGCGCAGCGTTTCGATGAGGACCGCGGTCTGGATCGTCATGTGGAGCGAGCCGGTGATCCGCGCGCCCTTCAAGGGCTGCTTGTCGCCATATTCCTCGCGCAGCGCCATCAGGCCGGGCATTTCGGTTTCCGCGATTTCGATTTCCTTGCGCCCATAATCGGCGAGCGCGATGTCCTTGACGATATAATCAGTCACGTAAGCTTCTCCACTGGGGGGATGATTGTTCGCCGCGCGCCCTAGCGCAGGGCGCGCCGTGTTGCAATCGGCGTGTCAGGCGGCGCCGGTCTGGCCTACCAGCAGTGCCGGATCGATGCCTTGCGACCGATAGGCCGCGGCCCAGCGATCGCTGGTCGGCGTGTCGAAAAGGATGCTGTCGTCACTTGGCGCGGCAAACCAACCGTGGCGCGTCATTTCCTCATCGAGCTGGCCTTCGGACCAGCCAGCATAGCCCAACGAAACGACATATTTGCTGGGCCCTTCGTTGTGCGCGATCGCCTTGAGGATATCGAGCGTTCCGGTGAGATTGCACAACTGCGAGATTTGCACCGTGTCCTGTCCCGACCAATCGGTCGAATGAAGAACGAACCCCCTGCCCGGCTCGACCGGACCGCCATGGTGGATCGGGACGTCGGGACAATCGGGCGCACTGATCTTCAACTGGCGCAGCAAGTCCTTGAGACGCAAACCGCCGCGCAGCGATCCTACCCCGATCCCCAACGCACCGTCTTCGTCGTGCGCCGCCATCACGATGACGGCCTGCGCAAAGCGCGGGTCTCCCATGCCGGGCATGGCGAGCAGGTACTGGCCGGTTAGATACGGAGGCGCGTCCATAACCTCACAGTGGAGGGCGGAACAAGCGCCCGCAAGCCTTGTTGCGCTGACATGAGGTTCCTATCTGGCAGCCACACCTAAAGGAGATACAAGATGACGATCAAGGTTGGCGACAAACTTCCCGACGTGCAGCTGACGCTGGCAACCGATGACGGCCCCGTGCCGGTGCAAAGCGGCGAATATTTCGCCGGGAAGAAGGTGGCGCTGTTCGCGGTCCCGGGCGCCTTCACGCCGACCTGTTCAGCGCGCCATTTGCCGAGCTACGTCGAAAAGGCCGACGAACTGAAGAGAAAGGGTGTCGACAAGATCGTCGGGACCAGCGTCAACGATGCTTTCGTGATGAACGCCTGGAACAAGTCGCAAGGCAGCGAGGACATCGAAATGCTTGCTGATGGCAACGGTGCCTTTGCCGAAGCGCTGGGTCTTACGATGGATGCCTCGGGCTTCGGGATGGGTCAGCGTTCGCAGCGTTATTCGATGATCGTCGATGACGGCGTCGTGACCGAACTCAACGTCGAAGCGCCCGGCGATTATTCGGTGTCAGGCGCCGAAACGATGCTCCAGCAGCTCTAGTCTTCGTCGAAACGTGACCGGCGCGCGATCAGTCATGGCACCAAGTGCCGCATCCTTCGTTGATTGAATAGCAAGTAATTCCGAGGGAGACATAAAATGACGAAACAGATCGACGAGACGCAGCAGGGCAAGATCAAGCAGGCCCAGTCCAGCCTGGAGCAGCGCGACGACGTCTTCGGCAAGAGCTATCGCACCATCCGCGACAATCCCAAGACCAGCGCCGCAATCGGTGCCGGTGTTGTTGCTGCAGCGGCCGGCGGCGCGTTTCTTCTCAACCGCAAGGGCAAGATCGGTACCGCAACCGGCCATGCTTCGACGAACGAAGAAATTGCCAGCGAAGTGAGCGAGATGAACGACGAGGCGGTCAGCAAGCTCAACCAGAAGGAAATCAAGTCGGGTTCGGTCGCCTACTAAGCGAGACCACCGATAACGAAGAAGGGCTCCCGTCGCCGGGAGCCCTTTTTTTTGTTTGGTGGCAGTTGAGTCTTACGCCCCCGGCCAAGTGCAGTTCTTGCCCTCGTTCTGCTCTTTGAGCCACGCCTGAAGCGGGGCGAAATATTCGACCATCGCATCGGCCGACATCTCGCGCGTGCCAGTGAAGGCTTCGAGCGCATCGGGCCACGGCTTGGACGCGCCCATTTCGAGCATGTTGTTGAGCTTGGTCCCCACTTCCTCGTTGCCGTAGAAGCTGCAGCGATGCAGCGGGCCATCCCAGCCCGCGGTCTCGCAAGCAGCCTTGTAGAACTGGAACTGAAGGATGTGCGCGAGGAAATAACGCGCATAGGGCGTGTTGCCCGGGATGTGATACTTCGCACCCGGATCGAACGCGTCGGCGGGACGATCGACCGGCGGCGTCACGCCCTGGTACTGCTGCTTCAGCGAAACCCACGCGTCGTTATATTCGTCGGGCGTGATCGACCCGTCGAAGACACCCCAGCGCCACTTGTCGACCAGCAGGCCGAAGGGGAGGAAGGCGACCTTGTCCATCGCCTGGTTGAGCAGCAGGCCGATATCCTTGTCGGCGCTCGGCACCTTGTCGGCATCGAGCAGACCGATCTGCACGAGATATTCGGGCGTCACCGACAGCGCGATGAAATCGCCGATGGCTTCGTGGAAGCCGTCATTGGCGCCGTTGAGGTAGAAATAACTCTTCTGGTTGTAGGCGCGTTGGTAATAATTGTGCCCGAGTTCGTGGTGCATCGTGACGAAGTCGTCGGCATTCACCTTGGTGCACATCTTGATGCGAAGGTCGTCGACATTGTCGATATTCCAGGCCGAAGCGTGGCAGACGACCTCACGGCCTTCCGGACGCACGATCTGCGATTTGGTCCAGAAGCTTTCGGGCAGTGGGTCGAGCCCGAGCGAGGTGTAGAAGCGCTCGGAAATACGCGCGATACCTTCGGCATCGACATTGTTCGAAACGAGGAGATCGGTCAGATCGTAGCCGATATCGCCAGCGCCTTCGGGCGCGACGAGCGGATAGACGTTGCCCCATCCCTGTGCCCACATGTTGCCGAGCAGGTCGGCGCGGATATAGCCGTCATCGGGCTGGATCTCGTCGCCGTAATAATCGGAAATGCCGCTACGGACATAGCAGTGCAGGTCTTCGTAGAGCGGCTTCACTTCGCCCCACAGGCGATCATACATCGCGCTGAATTCTTCAGGCGTCATGTCATAGCCAGAGCGCCACATCGCGCCGGTGTCGGCAAAGCCAAGCTCGCGCGCGCCTTCGTTGGCGATTTCGACCAGGCGCGCATAATCATCCTTCATCGGCGCGCCGACATTGTCATGCCAGCTGGCCCACAGCTGGGCGAGTTCTTCGGGGTTGCGGTTGGTGCCCATCATCGCTTCGGCATCGTTGCCCGGCACTTCCTCGCCGTTCAGTTCCGCCTTGCCGCGGCCATATTGCGAATTGAGATCGGTGGCGATGGTGTTGAGCTCGGCCGCTGCGCCCTCGGTCGTCGGTGCCGCCAGCGTGAGGCCGCCGCGCATGATGTTGAGCTTGCGCGCGGTGTCATAGTCGAGCCCTTTGACCGCTGCGTAGGCAGCAGCTTTGGTGGCATATTCGACGCCCTTTTCGGTGGCGATCGTGCCGAAATAGGCGGCCAGCTTATCGGTATCTTCGTTGATATAGGTCGAATTGACCCAGTAAGCGCGGCCGGCGATGTCGGCGAATTCGAATGCCTCGGCCTCGACCGCTTCGACATAGGCCTTCGCCCCCGCGGGCGTCAGCGGGTGTTCGAGACCCGCTTCCATTTCGGTATCGGGGTGAGCGGCAGCGAATGCTACCGTGAACGGCGTGGCAATGGCCAGCGCCGCAAGCGATGCGGAAATCTTCAGATTTTTCATGGGAGGCACCTCTAAGCAAATACGACTTAACGGCAAATGAAACGCTTGTTCGTTCAAAATCAAGAAGGATCTGACAGGAAATCGGCGATTGCCTGACCCAATTCCTTCTTCGTGACGGAGCTCATATGCGAGCCTGGAATTTCGAACAATTCGGCATCGGGCAGGGCATCGATAAGGGCCTGAGGATCGCCGTTGTCGCGATCGTCCACCCCGCACACGACGCCAGTTGGCATCGTAAAGGCATCGAGCCATTGCGCCTTGGCGTCGGTGAAGCTGGGCAACATATGCCGGGCCGCCTCGCGGTCGATTTTCATTGTCTTCATGAAACTGACGGCCATGAAGTCCGGGTCGCCGCGCTTGGCAATATCATAGCGTTCGACCGCACCGAGGAAGAATTGCTGACGCTTTTCCCATCCTGTCAGTCCCGACAGGCCCATGCCGGCGAGAACGGCGCGGCGCGGGCGCAGCCCCTGCCCCACCGCATTTACCGTCGTCCGCGCCCCTAGCGAAAAGCCGCCGAGGTCATATTCACCAGGGAGCAGTCCGAGATGGCCGATAAGCTCTTCCAGATCGCGCGCGAGGATACCGTGCGGGTATGACGCGGCATCGCGCGGTGCCGCGCTGTGACCGTGCGCGCGCAGGTCCGGCATGATGACGCGGAAACCTGCGTCCGCGATCGTGGCGGCATGACCGTATTTGATCCAGTTGGTATCGGCGTTGGAAAACAGGCCGTGGAGCAGGACGACCGGATCGCCCTTCCCGGTTTCGTGGTACGCGAGCGTGACACCGTCCGATGCGGTCCAGTGATGGGTTTCGTTCATGCGGGGTGCCTTGCATGGCGGCCTCGGCCTCGGCAAGAGAGTTCGCCATGTATCGGATACTCAAACTTCTCGAGCCTGCGCAGATCGATCAGCTCAAGCAGATCGCTGCATCGACCCAATTCGTCGATGGGCGGATTTCCAATCCCGCCAACACGGCCAAGCAGAACATGCAGCTGCACGACCCGCAGGCCTATCAGAAGTCCTCGGAAATCGTGCGCAATGCGATGCTGCAATCGCCCGAATTCCACGAGTTCGCCTTCCCGACGGCGATGGCGCCGCCGTTGCTCACCAGATACGAGCCAGGGATGAAATACGGGGTGCATGGCGATGCCGCCTATATTCAGCTGCCCAAGGGCACGGTGCGCTCGGACCTGTCCTGCACGGTGTTTTTGAATGACCCGGCGGAATATGAAGGCGGCGCGCTCAAGGTCTGGCTTGGCGAAGGATCGATGGAGTTCAAGCTCCAGCCCGGGGAAGCCATCGTCTATCCGTCGAACGCGCTGCATGAGGTGACCGAAGTCACCAAGGGCGAGCGGCTGGTTGCGATCACCTTTATCGAGAGCCGCGTCTCCGACCCGTTCCAGCGTCACATGTTGTTCGAGCTGGGCGAGATTGCCGCGCTCGAAGGCGACAAGATAGCCGAGGAAAACCACATGAAGCTGCGTTTCGTGCGCGAAAGCCTGTATCGAAAATGGTCGAGCCCCGGCTAAGCTTCGCGTAGCCCCGCCTGCTCCATTCGCCAGATCGCGACATCAATGCGATCCTGGCCGAAGAATGGCTCACCATCGAACACCAGCGTCGGCACGCTCCAATGTCCCGCCGCCTCGAGCGCTGCAGCATTGGCTTCGATCTCGGCGTCGATCATCCTGGTATCGCCCGCCACCTCACGCTCAATCGTAGCAAGGTCGACGTTCGCGCGGGCCGATGCCTGCGCCAGGTGATCGCCTTCATTCCATCCCTTGGCGCCGCTCCAGATCAGGCGACCGACTTCATCGGCGAAAGCCAGCCCCTTTCCCTTGCGCGCCGCCGCCTGCCCGAGCCGCGTCAGTCGGAAGATGTGCGGCTGATCCTCGGCGATTTCGCGGGTTTCGAGATCCTGTACGATCGGGTCGGGATCGGGCATCCCGAACGGTAAATCGAGATACGCCGCAAGCCGCCCGACATCGAGGATCGTATAGCGTATCCAGTTGGGGTCCCGGTTCTCGAAGAATTCAGGGTCGCGAACCGCGAGCGGCAATACCGGGCGAAACTTAATTTCGACGTTGAAATTGTTGTGAAGCTGCCGGTAGCGCTTGGTCGCCAGATAACTGTACGGGCTCCGGAAGGACCAGAACAGATCGGCTTGGAGCATGGCGGCGTTTCCCCTTATCGGAGAACGAGCCTATGGCAATCTTGCGCTATATCAAGCCTTTTGTAGGTGCTTGCGACCGAGCAGCTCGGCGATCTGGACCGCATTCAGCGCGGCGCCCTTCCTGAGGTTATCGGACACGCACCAGAAACTCAGCCCGCTATCGACCGTGGGATCTTCGCGCAGGCGGCTGATGAAGGTGGCATAATCGCCGACGCATTCGACCGGCGTGACGTAGCCGCCATCTTCGCGCTTATCGACCAGCATGATGCCCGGGCTCTCGCGCAGGATCTTGCGCGCCTCCTTGGCAGAGATTTCATCGTGGAATTCGACGTTCACGGCTTCGGAATGACCTACGAACACAGGCACGCGTACGCAGGTCGCGGTGACCTTCACCTTGGGATCGAGGATCTTCTTGGTCTCGGCGACCATCTTCCATTCTTCCTTGGTGGTGCCGTCTTCGAGAAAATCGTCAATGTGCGGGATGACGTTGAAGGCGATCTGCTTGGTGAAAACCTGCGGTTCGGCGGGATCGCCGACAAAAATGTCGCGGCTCTGCGCGAACAATTCGTCCATTGCGGCGCGGCCTGCGCCAGAGACCGACTGGTAGGTCGACACCACCACACGCTTGATCTTCGCGGCATCGTGCAGCGGCTTTAGCGCCACCACCATCTGCGCGGTCGAACAGTTGGGATTGGCGATGATATTCTTCGCCTTGTAGCCGTCAATCGCATCGGGGTTTACCTCGGGCACCACGAGCGGCACGTCGGGATCCATCCGGAAGAGCGATGAATTGTCGATGACGGTGCAGCCTGCTTTCGCAGCCTTTTCGGCATATTGCTTGGACACGGCGGAGCCTGCCGCGAACAAGGCCATGTCCCATCCGGCAAAATCGAAATGCTCGATATTGCGGACCTTCAACTCCTTGCCGCTCTCACCGAACTCGATGCGGTCGCCCGCCGAGCGGCTCGAGGCCACCGCGGCGATCTCGTCGATCGGGAATTTGCGCTCGTCGAGAATGGTCAATAGTTCGCGCCCGACCGTACCGGTGGCGCCGACGACAACAACTTTATAGCCCATGAAATCTCCTTGAGCTGCGAGGTAGGCCCCGCAGCCGATAAGTCAACGCGGGAGCCTACTCGGCAGGTCCGCCGGCAACCCCGTTGGCTCCAAGGAAATCCATGATGGTGTTCCACAGATGGACCGAGATGCCGGGGCCTTCGACACGGTGCGTCTGGCCAGGGTACAGCATCATCTCGAACGGAATGGCTTCCTTCTGCAGCGCAGCGGCCATCGCAGTGCTGTTGTCGAGCACGACATTGTCATCGCTCATCCCGTGGATCAGCAGCAGCGGATCCTCGATCTTCTCGAAGCCGTCGAAAGTGGAGGCCGCGTCGTATGCGTCCTGCACTTCGCGCGGATCACCCATATAGCGCTCGGTGTAGTGGGTGTCGTAGAGCTCCCACTTGGATACCGGCGCGCCGGCAATGGCCGCAGCATAGGTGCCGGGATCAGCCGCCAGCATCTTGAGGCTCATATAGCCGCCATAGCTCCATCCGTAGGTCGCGATGCGGTCGCCATCGACATAATCGAGCGTTTTGAGCCAGTCTGCGCCCAGCCTCTGGTCGCCCACCTCGATCCCGCCCATGGCGCGCCACAGCGGCTGTTCGAAGGCGACCCCGCGATTGGCGCTACCGCGGTTGTCGAGCTGGAAGAAGATATAGCCCTGGTCGACGATCCACTGGCGCAGCGCACCGGTCCAGCCATTGCGCACCGTCTGGGCGAGCGGGCCGCCATAATGCTGCATGAAGACCGGGTAGCGTTTCCCCTCTTCCATGTTCGCGGGCAGGATCATTTCGTAATGAAGCGTCGTGCCATCGGGCGTCTTGATCGTGCCGAAACGACTGGCCTCATGGCTGTCGAGATAGGGCGCGTAGGGATGATCCGCGTCGAGCGCATTTTCCTCGATCCAGGCGATCCGGTTGCCGCCCGTATCGGCAAGATAATGCTGCGGCGGCTGCCCCGGTGCCGAGCGCGAAATGATCGCGCGCGTTGCCTTCTTGTCCATCGTCACGCCGTGCGAATAGCCAAGCTCGGTCAGGCGCAGCGGCTGCGCTTCAGGATTGGAATAATCGAGGCGATAGAGATGCGTTTCGAGCACGCCATCCTTGTTGCCGGTGAAATAGACGATGCTGTTGTCTTCATCGAGGCCCTGCAATTCCTCGACCACCCAATCGCCACTGGTCAGCTGGCGCCAGCTGCCCGGCCCGCCGAGATAGAGATGCCCAAAGCCGTCGCGCTCCGACCACCACAGGATGCCGCCATTCTTCAGGAAGCGATAATTCTTGGTGAGATTGATCCAGTGCCGCTCCGCTGCCTTTTCGGAAAACAGTAGCTGGCTCTCTCCGGTAAGCGGATCGACGGCCAGCAGGTCCAGTGTCGTCTGGGCACGGTTCTGACGCTGGACGTAGAGCGTCTTGCCATCGGGGCCCCAGTCGACGCGCGGAATATAGATGTCGGTCTCGTCCCCCAGATCCGCTTTGACGCGCGCGCCATCGGCGGCATTTACGATCCACAGTTCATTGAGGACATTGTCGGTACCGGCGAGCGGGTAGCGCTGGTCGAAACTACTGGTGCTTTCGGCGCCGATCGATGTGCGCGTAACTACTCGAACGGGGCTCTCGTCGAACCGCAGGACGGCGATCCTGTCGTCGTTGGGGCTCCACCAATAGCCGGTGTCGCGGTCCATTTCTTCCTGCGCAACGAATTCGGCTTCGCCCCAATAAACGTTCTCGTTCTCTTCGGCCGGCGTGATGGGCTGCGGCTCTTCGCCCAGCGCACCTACGTAAAGCCGGCGATCGCGCACGAAGCTGACATAGCCGCCCTTGGGGCTGATCACGGGATTGAGTTCGCCTTCGGCCGTATCAGTGAGGCGCTGAACGCTACCATCACGTCCGGCGAGATAAAGGTCGCCGTCGAGCGGGACGAGCAGATATTGTCCATCGGGCGACCAGTCATAGGTGACGATGCCCTTTAGCGATCCGATGCGTGCGCGTTCGCGCTGCATCTTTTCGGCTTCGGACAGTTCAGCGCCCGTGCCGACTTCCTCGCTGTCGACCAGCATGCGCCATTCGCCGCTCGACGTGTCGAGCGCCCAAAGGTCATAGCGTTCGCGGTCATCGTCGCGCGGGCGCAGCATGGTGAGCAACGTGCCGTCAGGCGACAATTTCATCGCGCGCGGGCTGGGCCCGTTCAGTGACGGGCTGCCGAATACGGCTTCGAGGGTGAGATCTTCAGCCATGGCGGGGGTGGTCATGACCAAAGCGGCGGCGGCAGCAAGAACAATGCGCATCTTCTCTCCGGAAACAAAAAGGGCGCCCGGTTGATGCCGGACGCCCCTGGAAATCGCAAGTTGTCGTCGCTTACGCGTCGGTCTTGGCGGGACGGTTGTCCTTGCGCTCGGCGATACGAGCGGCCTTACCGGTGCGGCCACGCAGATAGTAGAGCTTGGCACGACGAACGGCGCCCTTGCGCACGACAGTGATGCTGTCGACGTTGGGCGAATAAAGCGGGAAGACGCGCTCGACACCTTCGCCGAACGACACTTTGCGTACGGTGAAGTTGGAGTTCACGCCCTTGTTGGCGCGCGCGATGCACACGCCTTCGAAGTTCTGAATACGGGTCCGCTCGCCTTCGACAACGCGAACGCCAACGCGCAGCGTGTCACCGGGGCGGAAGTCCGGGATTTTCTTTTCGCTCGTAAGCGCTTCGATCTGCTCTTTTTCGAGCTCTTGGATCAGGTTCATTTCCTAATTCTCTTCATTCTTCAACCGCGCGCCAGAGGGCGATTGGACCGGAGGCTCCCCATGAGCTTCCCATAAGTCCGGTCGCCGTGACCTTGTATCTTCGATTGCCCTGGCCTTTCGCCAAGCGGCAATCTTCGCATGATCCCCAGATCGCAGCACTTCGGGGATCGTGCGCCCTTCCCACTCTTGAGGTCGGGTATAATGCGGATATTCGAGCAGTCCGGTTTCGAAACTCTCGTCCTCTCCGCTAGAGGCCGCGCCCATTACCCCGCCTTGCAGGCGAATGCAAGCGTCGAGGGTAACCATCGCGGCCACCTCTCCGCCCGAGAGGACATAGTCGCCGATCGAGACGGGCTCGATGGGGCGCGCCTCGAAGATGCGCTCGTCAAAACCTTCGAAACGACCGCACAGGATGATGGCGCCCTCGCCCGCCGCCAGATCACGCACCTTGGCCTGCGTGAGCGGGCGTCCCCGCGGGGTCATGGCGAGCATCGGCCGGCCATCGGCAACGCTGTCGAGCGCGGCGGCAAGCACATCGCAGCGCAGCACCATGCCGGCACCGCCGCCCGCCGGCGTGTCATCGACCGTCTTGTGCTTGTCGGCAGCGAAATCGCGGATGTTGGTGACGTCGAGCGACCACTTGCCGTCCTCGAGCGCGCGTCCCGCAAGCGAATGCCCGAGCGGCCCCGGAAACATGTCCGGGTAGAGGGTGAGAATGGAAGCGCGGAAGGTCATCTAATCGTCCCAGCGCACGCCCTGCTGGGGCGCGGTGTTCACGTCGAGCGTGAAGATGTCGGGGCGGCTATAGTGGCCGTCGGTGTCGAGGCTGGCCTTGGCGGCATCGCTCTCCGAAAGATCGAGCTCGGCGTGAATGGTTTCTTCGCCCTCACCTGCCTCAGCAAGAATGCGCGCATCGGGCGCGATGATCATGCTGCCACCACGGTTAATCGTCTCGGCTTCGATCTCGTGGGCGAGTGCCAACGCATCGGCATCGGCATCGCCGCCGCAGCGTTCGATGCCCTCAATCAACTCGGCCTTGGTTTGGACGAGGCCGGCAGCGAGGACAAAGCAGCGTCCTTCGAACGCGTAATGGCGCGACGCGATGGCGTAGGTGTCGCGCACCGTGGGCCAGGCGGCGATATGCACGCTTTCCTGAAGGTTGTGCATCGCGGCGCGCGCCAGCGGCATCCAGTGCTCCCAGCAGATCAAATTGCCGACCTTGGCCTTGCCCGCGTCATGCACGCCGAGCGTCGAGCCATCGCCGCGCATCCAGATGAGGCGCTCGCCGTGTGTGGGCACGAGCTTGCGGTGGTCCAAAGGCCTCTGATTGGGGCGCAGCAGCAGCTGGTTGTTGTAGAGGCTGGAGCGCACGCGTTCGTGCGCACCGATCGAGATCATCGCGTCATGATCGTCGCATAGCGCCTGCAGCGGTGCGAGGCGCTCGTCGCCAGTGACGACCGCCTGCCCCATCAGGATGCGGTGCATCGCCTTGGAGCCGGGATGGTCCCACAGCGCGGCACCCGGAGCCTCGTCGAGCCAGAGCGGATAGCCGCCGAGGAACGTCTCGCCGAATGCCACCAGCTGCGCACCGTCGGCGATCGCCGCCTTGGCGAGGCCCACCGCCTTGTCGATACCGCTGTCGATATGCAGCGGCACAGGCGCGGCCTGGCAGATTGCGACGTTGAGCGTTGCGTCAGGCATCGACGAAATCCGCGTTCACGACCAGCTTTTCCGCATCCCATTCGGGCACGGCGGCTTTGGTCAACGGAACCATGAAGCGCTTGCCGTTTGGTTTTTCAATTTCGACGATATCGGAGGCACCGAAATTCTCGACGCCAACGACATGACCGATGGGCTCGCCCGCGTCATCGACTACGGGGAGATCAATCAGGTCGGAAAAGTAGAATTCGCCTTCGTCGAGCGAAGGCAACTGGTCGCGCTCGACCTCGATCAGCGTCCCGCGCAGCTTTTCCGCTGCGCCGCGGTCATTGACGCCCTCGAAGCGCGCTACTGCCACCTTGCCGCCATCGCGGATGCTGACCAACTTAGCGGGCTTTCCGCCAACGATCAGCGTGTCATGCGCCTTAAGGCTGTCGAGCCCCTCGGCGAAGAGCTTCAGGCGAAGCTCCCCCTTGATGCCGTGCGCACCGGCGACGGCGGCGAGCGCCACGCGCTGTTCCTCCGCCGCCGGTGACGTCATGGCAGTTATTCGGCCTTCTCGGCGTCCGCGTCGGCGTCGTCGGCCTTGGCTTCTTCGGCCGGAGCTTCTTCCTTGGCTTCTTCAGCCGGAGCCTCTTCCTTGGCTTCCTCGGCAGCCGCTTCTTCGGCCGGTGCCGCTTCCGTCGCATCGGTGGCCGCTTCTTCCGTCACTTCTTCCTTGGCTTCTTCAGCGGGCGCCTCTTCGGCAGCCTTGGCGGCTTCAGCAGCTTCGGCTTCCTTGGCAGCCTTGGCTTCGGCGCGATCCTTGGCCTGCTGGCCCGGTTCCGCCTTCTGCGGATTGTTGCGCGGTTCGCGCTTCATGATGCCTTCGGCGTCGAGGAAGCGAAGGACGCGGTCGGTCGGTTGCGCACCGACGCTCAGCCAATGCTTGATGCGATCGGTGTCGAGCTTGACGCGATCGGGGTCATCCTTGCCCAGCAGCGGGTTGTAGCTGCCGACGCGTTCGATGAACTTGCCGTCGCGCGAACGACGGCTGTCGGCCACGACGATGCGGTAATAAGGACGCTTCTTGGCGCCACCACGGGCGAGACGAATTGCAACTGCCATAATCTTATTCCTTCTTCGGGTATCAGTTTAGTTCTTTGTAAATTTGTCGAAACCGGGCGGGAGGTTGCCGGGAGCAGCGCCCCCGAGACCGGGCAAGGCGCCAGGCGCGCCGCCGCCGGGGAGAGCCCCGCCGCCGGGCATGCCGGGCATCCCGCCCCCGCCAAACATTTGTGCCAGCTTGCCCAGACCACCCATCTTCTTCAATTTCTTCATGGTGGTTTCCATCTGCTGGTGCATCTTGAGGAGCTTGTTGACGTCCTGCACGGTCGTCCCCGAGCCCTTGGCGATGCGGATCTTGCGCTTGGCGTTGATCAGCTTGGGCTTGGCGCGTTCCTTGGCGGTCATCGAGCTCATCATCGCTTCGAGACGCGTCAGCGCCTTGTCGTCGATATCGCCCGCGCCCTTCATGCCCTTCATGCCGGGCATCATCTTGGCGAGCGCGCCGAGGCCGCCCATGTTCTGCATCTGCTTGATCTGCATGCGCAGATCATCCAGATCGAACTTGCCCTTCTCCATCTTGGCGGCAAGCTTCTCGGCATCCTCCATCTTGACCGTTTCGGCGGCCCGTTCGACGAGGCTGACGACGTCGCCCATGCCGAGGATGCGGCCCGCGACACGATCGGGATGGAAGGGTTCGAGCGCATCGAGCGCCTCGCCCGTACCTGCAAACTTGATCGGCTTGCCCGTGACCTTGCGCATCGACAGCGCTGCACCGCCGCGCGCGTCACCGTCCATGCGGGTCAGCACGACACCGGTAAGATCGACTTCCTCGCCAAAGCCCTTCGCGACGTTGACCGCGTCCTGGCCGGTCAGACTGTCAACGACGAGCAGCGTTTCCACCGGCTTTCCGACCGATGCGACCGCCTTCATCTCGTCCATCAGCGCATCGTCGACGTGAAGACGACCCGCCGTATCGAACATCAGGACGTCATAGCCCTGCAGGCGGGCGCTCTCGAGCGCGCGTTTGGCGATATCGGTGGGCGACTGGCCGGCGACGATGGGCAGCGTATCGACGTCGATCTGGCGACCGAGCACGGCAAGCTGTTCCTGCGCCGCGGGTCGCGCGACGTCGAGACTGGCCATCATGACCTTCTTGTTCGACTTTTCCTTGAGCCGCTTGGAAAGCTTGGCGGTCGTCGTGGTCTTACCCGAGCCCTGCAGGCCGACCATCATGACGACGGCGGGCGGGGTCGCGTTGACATTGAGTTCGGCATTCTCGCTGCCGAGCAATTCGACCAGCGCATCGTTGACGATCTTGACGACCATCTGGCCCGGCGTGACCGAGCGGATGACTTCCTCGCCGACCGCGCGTTCGGTGACGTCGTTGACAAAGTCGCGAGCAACCGGGAGCGCGACATCGGCCTCGAGCAGCGCGATGCGCACTTCGCGCATGGCGGCGCGCACATCGGTTTCGGTCAGCGCTCCGCGGCCGCGAAGCTTGTCAAAGACCCCACCAAGGCGATCGCTCAGGCTGTCAAACAAACTCACTTCTCCTCTATCGGGCGCAAAACGCGAAAAACGCCGGCGGACGAAACCTCGTCGGCCAGCGTGGGCTTTTCAACGCCCGTGCACCCAATATGTCTGTCTTAATCGACGAGCGCGCCTCTAGGCGAGGCAGGCGGCGGGGTCAAGCGTCAGCGCAACTGTTTGTTCATTCAGAACTGGGAATGAGATCAATTCAAATTGGAAAGGGCATAGTATGCTGGCGCTACAAGTGTTCGTAGATGGAGAACTTCTTACTACCGCAGGGACTGACGACCTCTCGGTGTCATCTGTCACCCTCTCAGCGACCCGGTCAGATACCGATGATGCCGAACTTGAAGAGTTCGAATTATCAGTGAATGGGCTAGAGTTTGGTTCTACGGAAGACCACGCATATCACGTAAGATGGAGTCAACCAGGACATACGGTCAAATCTGAACTTCTTGTTCGGCTTATTGAGTGCCAAGACACTGATCCACCGATCAAAAGATATCGCTGCGATCAAGAGGTACGGGAACAGCCGTTCACTCCTGAGGAAATTCGCGAAATGAGGTATAGGACCTATCTTGAACTGAAGGCGGAATTCGACCCTCAAACTTAAAACGCCGCTCCATTCTCCAGCGCCTGCCGCTCGGCGCTCGTGCTTTCGCGCCCCAGTGCCTCATTGCGCCCCGGAAAGCGGCCAAAGGTTTCGATCTGGTCGCGGTGGAGGTGGGCGAACTTGTCGCGGCCGTCCTTGCTCAGCGCGTCGAACAGGCGGACGCTTTCGTCCTGGTCGCTCATGCTCTCGCTGTGCATCAGCGGCATGTAGAGGAAGTTGCGGTAGCGCGGTTCCAGCTTCTGGTCCCAGCCCTTCTCGATGGCGCGGCGCGTCAGGCGGCGGGCGAGCGGGTCCTGCGCGAACGCCTCCGCGCTGCCGCGATAGAGGTTGCGGCTGAACTGGTCGAGCATGAGGATCGCCGCGAGGATGCGGCGCGGCCCCTTGCGCCATTCCTCCGCCCGGGTGTCGATCACGCGCTGACGCAAGTCGCCATAGCGCGCGCGGATTTCCTCATCGAGCGCACGGTCCTTCTTCCACCAGCCCTCTTCGCCGACCTCCTCGAACCAGTAGTCGATGAGCTCCTGCGCTTGTGCGCGTTCGATTGTCTGCTGGCTTGGCGGCATCAGTCCTCGGTATGATAGACGAACAGGATGGTGACGGCCGAAGCCATCGCATAGATGAAGGCGCCTTCATAACTGCCGGCACCCAGTTGCGTCTGCCACATCTGGAAAAAGGCGGCGCCGAAGGTCAGGAACATGCCAAACCAGGTCAGCAGCGCGAATGCACCAGCATATACTGCAGCCCGTTTGGCTCTATGAAATGCATTGGGAGCCGCACCGCGGGCCTTGAACATGTCAAACCCGCCCTTGAGCCCGAAAAATGCCGTCAGTCCCTCGCCAGCCAGGACGAAGGACAATGCGATCCAGGCGAACAAGGAGCTACCCGAGTGGAAAAAGGCGGTTTGTGTGTAAACCTCGTGTTCGGCACCGCTGAGCACATAAGCCAGGGCGCTGTGCGCAGCGCCCAGGTTTGCCAGGTTCTGGGCAAGGTAGAACAACGCGTGCAGCCCGACGAGCGTCACCAGTGCAATCTTGATCCAACGAAGCATAACTATTCCCCCTAGTTGTTGCTCTCCTTACGCATGCACCCTAAGTCCCCATGCAATGTCCACCACCTTCCACAAGATGCACGGCTTCGGCAACGACTTCGTCATCCTCGACGCGCGCGAGGAGGCAATTGCCGTGGACGAGGCATTAGCGAAAAAGCTGTGTGATCGTCATCGCGGGATCGGGTGCGACCAGCTGATCCGCCTGTCAAAGGGCAGCGAAGCGCAGGTGCGGATGGATATCTGGAATGCCGATGGCTCGCCCGCCGAAGCGTGCGGCAATGCGACGCGCTGCGTCGTCGCACTGACAGGCGCGGGCAAAATCGAAACCGATGGCGGGATGCTCGAGGGTGAAGTCAATGACCTTTCGGTAACGGTCACCCTGCCCGAGCCCCGCTTCCGATATGACGAGATCCCGATCGCCGATGCGATGGATACCGCGCCCGTGCCCATGGGTTGGGACGATCTGGAAGCGCCCGATGCCGTCAATGTCGGCAATCCGCATCTCGTTTTCTTCGTCGATGATGTCGACGCGGTGCCGCTGGGCGAATTGGGACCGCGGATCGAGACCGATCCCGCCTTCCCCGAGCGCATCAACGTCAACATCGTCGAAGAAGACCCTCGCGGCATCCGCATCCGCACATGGGAACGCGGTACGGGCCTAACACAGGCCTGCGGCACCGGTGCCTGCGCCAGCGCAGTCGCCGCGATCCGCCGCAAAAAGGCGATCTCGCCGGTAATCGTACTGATGCCGGGGGGCACGCTGCACATCGACTGGAAGCCGGGCGGCCCCATTCGCATGACGGGCGCTGCCACCCACGTCTTTACCGGCCAGATCGACCTGGAAGCGCTGTAAGTATGGGCGTCGAGACGATCACGCTGGGCTGCCGGCTCAACTTTGCCGAGAGCGAGACGATGGCGAGCCAGCTCGAGGGCCGCGACGAGAACCTGGTCATCGTAAATAGCTGCGCGGTGACGGCCGAAGCGGTGCGCACCACGCGCCAGCAGATCCGCAAGGCCAAGAAGCGCAACCCAGACGCCAAGGTGCTGGTGACCGGCTGCGCGGCGCAGATCGAGCCTGAAACCTTCCAGGAAATGCCCGAGGTGGATGCGCTGCTCGGCAATGCCGACAAGCTGCACCTGGATAAAATTCTTCAATCATCGAAGGCACTTCCGAGTGACGTCATGGCGGCAACAGCCGATCCGGTGGCGGCGGGGTTCCAGGGCAAGGTGCGCAGTTTTGTCGCCGTCCAAAATGGCTGCGATCATCGCTGCACCTTCTGCACGATCCCCTATGGACGCGGGAACAGCCGCAGCCTGCCCTATGACGAAGTGCGCCGCGCGGTTGCAGCCGAGCTCGATCGCGGGGCGGCGGAGATCGTGATTACGGGCGTCGATATTACGAGCTACGACGATGACGGCCGGACGCTCGGGCATCTGCTCCAGCGCCTTCTTGCCGACGAACCGCGGCTCAAGCGGCTCCGCCTTTCCAGTCTCGACAGCATCGAGATTGACGGCCCGCTTTACGAGCTGCTCGCGGGTGACGAGCGACTATTGCCCCATTTCCACCTGTCGCTGCAGGCGGGCGACGATATGATCCTCAAGCGCATGAAGCGTCGCCACAGCCGCGCTCAAGCCGTCGACATTGTCGAGAAGATCAAGGCGGCGCGGCCCGACGCGACGATCGGCGCGGACCTCATCGCAGGCTTTCCCACTGAAACTGAGGACATGGCGCTAAATACTCTGAAACTGCTTGATGATTGCGACATCGTCGCGGCGCATATCTTTCCGTTCAGCTCGCGTGAAATGACGCCAGCAGCGCGCATGCCGCAACTCGATCGCGGGCTCATCAAGGTGCGCGCGGCGCGGCTGCGCGACCGCGCGGCGGAGCGGCGTTTGGCCTGGCTGCGCTCCTATGTCGGCACCACCCAGCCCGCACTGATTGAAAATGGCGGCAAGGGTCACACCGACGCCTTCGCGCCAATCACGGTTGAAGGTGCCGCACGCGGTGCGTACGGCAAGGCGCGAATCATCGATGCTGACGACAAGGGTTTGACGGGGGTTTTCGAATGAGTTGGCTCGAACGCCTGACCGGCGGGTTTCGCAAGACCGCCGATCGCGTCGGCGAAAATATCAGCGGGCTGACCAGCAAGCAGGCGCTCGACACCGCGACGCTGGACGATATCGAAGAGGCGCTGATCGCCTCGGATCTCGGCCCCGAAGCATCGAGCCGCATTCGCGAGGCGATCGCGGCGCGCAAGTTTGATCAGCTGGACGAACGCGGCCTGCGCACGATTCTCGCTGAAGAGATCGAAAAGATCTTAAGGCCTGTCGCCAAACCATTGGATATCTATGGCTTTCCCAGGCCGCACGTCATCCTCGTGATCGGCGTCAACGGTTCGGGCAAGACCACGACAATCGGCAAGCTTGGCCATTATCTGAAAGAGCAGGATTACGGCGTCCTGCTGGCCGCGGGCGACACGTTTCGCGCCGCCGCCATCGAACAACTCAAGATCTGGGGCGATCGCATCGGTGCCCCGGTGATTGCGGGCGCCGAAGGCGGCGACCCGGCCTCGATCGTGTTCGATGGCGTCAAGCAGGCGACCGCGACCGGTATCGACGTGCTGGTCGTCGACACGGCGGGCCGCTTGCAGAACAAGAGCTATCTGATGGACGAACTGTCCAAGATCCGCCGCGTTCTGGGCAAGCTTAACGAGGAAGCCCCGCATGACGTCGTCCTCGTGCTCGACGCCACCACGGGGCAGAACGCCCTCAACCAGATCGAAGTTTTCCAGGAGGTCGCCAAGGTGACCGGTCTCGTCATGACCAAGCTTGACGGCACCGCGCGCGGCGGCGTGCTGGTCGCGGCGGCCGAGAAGTTCGGCCTCCCCATCCATGCGATCGGCGTTGGCGAGAGCGTGAATGACCTTCGCCCCTTCGACCCGCGCGCGGTTGCCCGCGCCATTGCAGGATTGCCCCCCGAATGAGTGACGTGAACCCCGGCCCCTCGATCGAACAGGAAAAGCGCGAAGGCCTGTCGACAGGCAAGCAGCTGCTGCTCGACCTAGGGCCGCTGATCCTTTTCTTTCTCGCCAACAAGTTCGCGCCGGTGCCGGACGCGGCCAAGATTTTCGCGGCGACCGGTGTCTTCATGGTGGCGATCATCGTCGCGATGGCGATCACCTACGCCGCGGTGCGCCATGTCACCACGATGCAGATCTTTTCGGCCGTGCTCGTGCTGATCATGGGTGGTTTGACGATCTACCTGCAGAGCGAAATGTTCATCAAGATCAAGCCGACCCTGTTCTACGGGGCTGCCGCGATCGTGCTGTTCGTAGGGCTATTTACCGGACGGCCGCTGCTCAAGGCCTTGCTGGGGAGCGCCTATCCCGGCCTGTCCGAGCGGGGCTGGATGCTGCTCACGCGCAACTGGGCCTTCTTCTTCGTCGCGATGGCAATCCTCAACGAATTTGTCTGGCGCAATTTCACCACCGACCAGTGGATCGGCTTCAAGATCTGGGGGATGCTTCCCCTCACCTTCGTCTTTGCCGCGGCCAACGTGCCGATGCTGATGCGCCATGGGTTGAACGTCGATCCCGAGGCCAAGAAGGCCGAATGAGCGTCATCGCCATCGACGGCCTCAAGAAGGTCTATGGCGGCGGGTTCGAGGCGCTCAAGGGCGTCGACCTGGAGATCGAGAAAGGTGAGATTTTTGCGCTGCTCGGCCCCAATGGCGCCGGCAAGACGACGCTGATCTCGATCGTCTGCGGGATCGTGACCAAAAGCGCCGGGACGGTCACCGTAGGCGGGCACGACATCGAGAGCGAGTACCGCGCCGCACGCGACATGATCGGCCTCGTCCCGCAGGAATTGACGACCGACGCGTTCGAAAGCGTCTGGGCGACTGTCAGCTTCAGCCGAGGCCTGTTCGGCAAGCCGCGCAACGATGCCTATCTCGAGGAGCTGCTCAAGCGGCTCAGCCTGTGGGACAAGCGCGATAGCCTGATGATGGAATTGTCGGGGGGCATGAAGCGGCGCGTCATGATTGCCAAGGCGCTGAGCCACGAGCCCGAAATCCTGTTCCTCGACGAGCCCACCGCCGGCGTCGACGTCGAGCTGCGCCGCGACATGTGGGCGCTGGTGCGCAAGCTGCAGTCCGACGGGACCACTATCATCCTGACCACCCATTATATCGAGGAAGCCGAGGAAATGGCCGACCGGGTCGGCGTCATCCGCGGCGGCGAATTGATTGCAGTGGGCAAGAAGGAAGAGCTGATGGCGCAGATGGGCCGCCGCACGCTCAAGATCTTCCTTGAACAGCCGATGTCGGCGGTCCCGGCCGCGCTCGACGATGGATCGATCAGCCTCGCCGATGAAGGCGCGACATTGTGCTACGATTTTGACGGGCACGCCGAGGAAACGGGTATCCCGCGGCTAATGCGCAAGCTTGACGAGCTGCAGATCGGCTGGAAGGACCTGACCACGCGCCAGTCGAGCCTCGAGGACATCTTCGTCAGCTTGGTGCGCCGGGGAGACGAGGCATGAACCCGCACGGCGTCTTCGCGATCTACAAGTTCGAAATGGCGCGGTGGCGCCGGACGCTTTGGCAAAGCCTGGTAGCGCCGGTGATCACCACCGCGCTCTATTTCCTCGTGTTCGGATCGGCAATCGGAAGCCGGATGAGCGACATGGCAGGCATCGACTATGGCAGCTTCATCGTGCCGGGCCTGATCCTCCTGTCAGTCTTGACGCAAAGCATATCGAATGCCAGCTTTGGCATTTATTTTCCGAAGTTTACGGGCACGATCTACGAAATCCTGTCAGCGCCGATTTCACCGCTGGAGACGGTTTCAGCTTATGTCGGCGCAGCCACGACCAAAAGCTTCATCCTCGCATTGGTCACGCTGGCCACGGCGACGCTGTTCGTCGACGTGCGCGTCGAGCAGCCCTTGCTGATGCTGCTCTTCCTCTTCCTGATCGCGACCGGCTTTTGTCTTATGGGATTTGTCATCGGGCTGCTGGCCAACAATTTTGAACAATTGCAGTTCGCGCCGCTACTGATCGTCACGCCCCTCGCCTTCCTGGGCGGCATTTTCTACTCGGTCTCGGCGCTGACGGAGCCGTGGCGCACGATCACGCTCATCAATCCGATCATCTACCTCGTGTCCGGGTATCGCTGGACCTTCTTCGAGGTGGCCGACGTGCCCATCTGGACGAGCGTGCTGGCGATGGCGCTGTGCATCCTCGTGCCGCTCGCTCTGATCGCGTGGATCTTCAAGACAGGGCATCGCCTCAAAAATTAAGTGCGGCGCCCGAAGGCACCGCCCGAAATCATTGGCCTTGCGACCGGTCAGCCGTCCTGATCGGCGCGGCTGATGCCGTTGCCGTCGAGGTTCTGGCTGACGAAGTCCCAGTTCACGATGTTGTTGAGAACGCTCTTCAGATAATCGGGCCGCGCATTGCGGTAGTCGATGTAATAAGCGTGCTCCCACACATCGACGGTGAAGAGCGGCGTCATGCCGTGAACCACCGGCGTGTCGGCATCGTGCAGGCTGGTTACTTCAAGCTTGCCGTTGTTGAGGATCAGCCAGCCCCAGCCCGACGCGAAATGGTTCGCGCTCTCGTTCTGCAGCGCCTCGAGCATTTTATCGGTCGACCCAAAATCGTTGTCGATCATCGACTGGAGCTTTTCCGACGGCTTGGTCGAGCCTTCAGGCGCAAGGCCCAACCAGAAGAAGCTGTGGTTCCAGATCTGGGCGCTGTTGTTGAACAGGCCCTTTTCGCCATGTTCCTTGGCATGCTTGATGACGCCGGTCAGACTCTTGTCGGAGATGTCGTGCTTGTCGTCTTCGACCATGCCGTTCGTCTTGTCGACATAGGCTTTGTGGTGCTTGCCGTGATGATAATCGAGCGTTTCCGCCGACATGTTGTCGCCCAGCGCGTCTTTGGCGAAAGGAAGATCGGGAAGTACGAAGGCCATCTGTCTGCTCCTGTTGGGATGTATTCCACTGGCCAACGCAGCTAACGCCCTTGCGTTGCACGTCAACCGGGTTGCCGCGCGATAATCGCTCGGCCTAGGTCGCCTCGGCATTGAGCTGAAGGCG
Organism: Sphingomicrobium marinum; assembly: GCF_026157105.1. Taxonomy (GTDB): domain Bacteria; phylum Pseudomonadota; class Alphaproteobacteria; order Sphingomonadales; family Sphingomonadaceae; genus Sphingomicrobium; species Sphingomicrobium marinum. The sequence continues at coordinate 1,284,003 of NZ_JANPVQ010000001.1, read as the reverse complement.
CTTCATGGCGTGCCGAAGCTGGTCATAGCTCAGGCCCAGCGCCTCGGCGGTCGCGCGCTGATTATAGCGGTTCTTTTCCAGCGCGTTCGAGATTACCGCCTTTTCATATTCTGCGATACTGGCCTTGAAATCGTCCGTGTCGAGCTTGGCATAAGGGGCAGCAGCCGCGGGCGCGCCGGTCTCGCTTTCTTCTTCAGCCGCGTCGAATTCAGCAGCTTCGACTTCCGAGTCCATCTTGATGAGCGGCGCCCAGGGCGAACGGAAGGGATCGAAATTGATCTTGTCGACCTCGCGCTCTGGATCTTGGGCACGGTAGACGGCGCGCTCGACGACATTGCGCAATTCGCGCACGTTGCCGGGCCACGGATAATTCTCGAGCCGTTCTATCGCCTTTTTCGAGAACCCTGGCCAGTTGGGCCACTCGAGCTCGACCGCCATCCGGCGACCGAAGAAATCGGCCAGCAGCTCGATATCGCCCTCGCGATCGCGCAGTGGCGGCAGCGTGACGACCTCGAAACTCAGGCGGTCGAGCAGGTCGGCGCGAAAGCGGCCCTGTTGTACGAGGCTGGGTAGATGTTCGTTGGTGGCCGCCACGATACGCACATCGACGGATATCGGCTTCGACGCGCCAATCGGCGTCACTTCGCCATATTCCACCGCGCGCAAGAGGCGATCCTGCGCCGCCGATGACAACGTCGCCAGTTCATCGAGGAAGAGCGTGCCGCTATCTGCCTCCTCAAAGCGACCCTGGCGACTTTTCGAGGCGCCGGTAAAGCTACCCGCTTCATGGCCAAACAGCTCGGCCTCGATCAGGTTTTCAGGAAGCGCCGCGCAATTCATGGTAACGAGAGGCCCCGACCAGCGCTGCGACAAATGGTGGAGTTTTTCCGCAATCAGCTCCTTGCCCGTACCGCGTTCGCCGATAACGAGCACGGGGCGGTTGAGCGGCGCGGCGCGGCTTGCGCGCTCGCTGGCGTCGAGAAATGCAAGGCTTTGGCCAATCAGTTGCTTGCCGCGATCCATACTATTCCTTGGTGGGAAATCCCACCATTTGGCAAGATTTTTCGAACCGCCATTGGTCGAAAAATTGCAGATATTACGGAATTTATGGATATAGCTGTTCTTGGCATGTTTCTCGCATATATTTCTTCGACAGGGTCCTAATTGGAGCACCAAATGGCAGTTTTTTCTCGCGTCAAAGATATCTTCGCGGCGAACATGACCGAAATCCTCGATCGCGCCGAAGATCCGGCGCGGATGATCCGAATGATCATCCTCGAGATGGAAGAGACACTTGTGGAAGTCAGGGCATCGGCCGCACGGACTATCGCGGACGGCAAGGAAATGCGCCGCGCCCTCACTCGCCTCGACGATTTGCAGGACAGCTGGACGGAAAAGGCCGAATTGGCACTGTCCAAGGACCGCGAGGATCTAGCCAAACAGGCGCTGATTGAACGCCAGAAGGCCGCCGATATGGCCGACGGACTGCGCGAGGAAATTGCCGCCATCGACGAGACGCTCAAGCAGTACGAAGCCGATATCGCCAAGCTCCAGGCAAAATTGCGTGAGGCACGGGCTCGTCAGGCTGCCATCCAGAACCGTCTCGAGAGCGCGATTACCCGCGCCAAGGCCCGCGAAGTGCTGCACAGCAGCCGCACGCAGGATGCCTTCTCTCGCTTCGAAATGCTCGAAAAGCGCGCCGACATGGCGGAAGGCACGGCCGAAGCGCTCGGCCTTGAAGGGCCTAAGAGTCTCGAGCAGGAAATTTCCGACCTCCGCTCCTCCGACAAGGTCGATGCCGAGTTGGAGGCGATGAAAGCCGCCTTGAAGGCCAAGAAATCAAGCTAACCAGCCCTTTATGCGGGCAAAGGGGAAAACAAAGTGGACGAAAGTATCATCATCCCGATTTTGGGGATCTTCGCGCTCTTCATCGCGATGCCGTGGATCATTTTCCACTACATCACAAAGTGGAAGCAGCAGGCCACCCTGTCCGTGCCTGACGAGAAACTGCTAGACGAGCTTCACAGTGCTGCGAAACGTCTGAATGACCGGCTCGAAACGATCGAGCGCATCATGAGCGCCGAAAATCCCGACTGGAAACAGAAAGCGCTGCCGATGGAGCGTTACAAAGACGATGATGCGGGCCTGTTGGGCCGTGCCGACGAATTGCTCGCCGAACAGGAACGACTGCTGAGCCGGAAAGGACGCTGATCATGGCACGCTCGCCCATCTATGAAGGCCCGCCGCGTCACACCAAATTCTATCGCGACAAGAAGAATGCCAAGTTCCTCGGCGTTTGTGCCGGCATTGCCGACTATACCGGCTTCGACGTCGCGCTGGTCCGGCTCGGCATGCTAATGACGTTCCTGATCCCGGGATCGCCCACCATCCTGTTCTACCTGCTCGCCGGCTTCTTTGTGCCCGACCGCCCTTACGAGCTTGAAGGGCAGACCGCTGACGAACAGAAGTTCTGGCAAGGCGTGCGTGCCTCACCGCGCAAATCAGCCCGCCAGATTCATTCGCAGTTCCGCGACATCGACCGGCGGCTTGCCGACATCGAAAGCTTCGTCACCAGCGAAAACCGCGTGCTGGCGCAGCAGATCGACGACCTGAAGTAGGAGCGGATCCCGTGGGCGATACACTCATCTCGGCCCTGGCGCTTTTGCTGCCCTTTGTCCTGATCGTCTACATCCTCCGCTTCGCGTTCAAGCACGCCGAACGGAAGCAGCAAATCGAGGCGAACTACGCTGCCGAGAAGGCTGCGCAATATGCCGTTCAGAACAAGGTTCTTGAAGACCGCGTAGCTGTGCTAGAACAACTTGCCATCGATAGTGGTGCGGAAACCGCGGCGCAGATCGAGGCATTGCGGCAACTGCCCGAACGAAAGGAAAGTACGAACTGATGGAAGCGCTTGGATTTCCTTTCAATTTCGTCATCCTCATCATCCTTATCACCACCATTGGCGGCGTTTTAAGAAGCTTTGCCAAAGCCAAGGGACAGGCAGCCGGCAAAAGCGAAAGGCATGTTGCGGATCCGAAGCTGGAGGCCGAGAACCGGGAACTGCGCAAGGAAATCGGCGATCTTCGCGATCGATTGCATGTCCTGGAACGCATCACCGTCGACAAGGAAAACAGCCTTGCCCGTGAAATCGAAGATTTGAGGAACAAATGAACGAAGAATATCGCCTGGCAATCGAGTTGGCGCCCTTTGTCGCCATGATCGTCGGACTGATGGTCGCCGGATCGGTGATCAGCACATGGCTGCGCATCCGCAACGGCTATCCACTCGAAGGAAGCTGGGGCAATGCGATCGGGCCCAAGACCGACAAGGAAAGCCAGGAACGCATCAAGCTGTTGACCAACGAGAACGCGCAGCTCCGCGCCGAGATGGGGTCGATGAAGGACCGGCTCGAGACGGTCGAACGTATTGTCACCGACGAGTCTCATGGTATTGCCAAAGAGATCGAAGCACTGCGCGGCGAACCCAAGAAGATCCAGTAGGAGCATCAAGATCATCGGGCTTTCGATACCCATCCTCGGCATGTTGCTTGGCCTCGTGGCCATCTTCGGCTGGATTTTTCTTGACTATATGAAGATCAAGAATGGCTACCCGCTGTCTGACGATGACGGCAACCTGATCCACAAGAGCAACCCCGAAGACCTTCAGGAAATCAAACAACTGACCGCGGAAAATCGCGACTTGATGAACCGGCTCGAAAAGATCAGCGAGCGGGTGGAGACACTGGAACGCATCGCCACTGACAAGCCGGCACGTCTGGCCGCTGAAATCGACGCGCTGAGCGACCTGTCGTCAGACCTATCGAAGGAAAAGGCCAAGTGAACGAATATGAGATGGTCGCCTTCATTGTGCTCATGGTCATGGTGACGGTGATGATGACGGCGCGCTGGAAATATAAGTATCGCGACCAGTCCCGGATCGAAAGCAGTGATGCGGCAGCCAACCCGAGACTGGAATCCGAGGTGGCCCGCCTGCGCGACCGCGTCGAGACCCTTGAACGGATCGCGGTGGAGAAAGAGGACAGCCTCACGCGCCAGATCGAGCAATTGCGCGACCGCTAGCGCGGGGCTATTGCCGCCAGCATGAGTTTGCCCACCTTGTCCGACCTCCAGGACGAATATGAATTCCTCGATAGCGAAGATCGCTACCGGCTGCTGATCGATCTCGGCCGCAAGCTCGAACCGATGCCCGATGCGTTGAAGACCGATGCCACCAAGGTGCGCGGCTGTTCGGCCAGCGTGTGGGTCTATCCCACCAGCCAGGACGGCAAGCTGCACTTCCTTGCCGATAGCAATGCGGCGATCACCAAGGGCGTGGTCGCGCTGGTGCTGGCGGCGGTGCAGGACAAGCCAGCCGCCGAGGTTGCGGCGACCGACATTGCCGCAGCGCTCGAACCGTTCGACCTGACCCGTGAACTGTCGTCGAACCGGACGCAGGGCGTGCCCAACATGATCGCGCTCGTGCGCAAGACCGCCGAGCGGCTCACATGACCGCGCACCCGGAGGACCACGCGCGTATCGCCGATGTCTTCGATCCCAAGAAGTTTCTCGATATCGCCGAACATTACGGACACGGCGCCGCGCTCGGCTACAAATACCAGGATCATGGCAACGACTGGGTCGAAATGTCGCTTCCGTTCCGGCCCGAAATCGTCGGCGTTCCCGAAACGGGCATCCTCGCCAGCGGTGCGATCATCAGCCTGGTCGATGCGTGCGGCGGGGCCGCTGTCTGGCAGAAAATGGGCAAGTTCGAACCGATCGCGACGGTGGACCTCAGGCTCGATTACCTGCGCCCAGCGCATGCCGGCGATACCGTCCTGGCGCGGTGCGAATGCTACAAGATGACCAAGTCCATCGCGTTCGTGCGCGGCAAGGCGTTCATCGATGAAGAGCGCGTGGTCGCCAACGTCGTCGGGACCTATATCCGCAACCCCTAGCCCAGCGCTTGTCGCGCTTCCTCATTTGTCTTGAGGACATCGTAGGCGGCTTGCACTTTCGCGAATTCCTCCGCTGCATCATCATCGTCGGGATTGCGATCGGGGTGAAACTGTTTGGCTAGCGCGCGGTACGCTTTCTTCACCTCTTCAAAATCCACATCGGGATCGAGCCCGAGCACATCGAGCGCGCGCATCTCGTCGCGGCTTCGACTGCCGTCACCAGGGCCGGCCCATTGGTAGTGCGCGCTCTGGCGAAAACCCGACGCATCGCGGCTCTCATCCTGTGCGCGCTTCTTGGCTTCGGCTTCATCGAGGCCCGCGAAATAGTTCCAGTTCTTGTTATACTCGGCCGCGTGCTTCTCGCAGAAGTACCAGCGTTCGGGGCTGTTGGGAGATTTGGGCGCTGGCCGATCGCCGACCTCGCGGCAGTTGACGCGATCGCACAGTCGCACCTTGGACGCCTCGCGGCCCTTCTCCCCGTAGGAGCGCCAGCGGGGGAAGCCCCAATCGTCGGATCGCTGTCGTCTTGCCATAGCCCTTAAGCCTAATAGGTAGCGGAAGGATCCGCCACCAAAGAGATTAAGCCAGGAGACCTGTAAGCCGGGTTCTGTCCACCTCGTGAGAGGATGGGCGACCATTCATCTGGGGTGAGGATTGCCCCTCACCTCTAGCGACCAACCCGGACGGCGCGGCGGGAAACCGCATGTGCCGTCCCTATTCGGTCTTGCTCCCGGTGGGGTTTACCGTGCCGGCGCCGTTGCCGGAACCGCGGTGCGCTCTTACCGCACCCTTTCGCCCTGACCGCCCCGAAGAGCGGCGGATTGCTTTCTGTGGCACTGTCCCTGACCCCGAAGGGCCGCCGGGCGTTACCCGGCACCGTTTTCCCGTGGAGCCCGGACTTTCCTCGCTCATCGCGCGGCCGCCCGGTCCCCTGGCAGGCGGGCGATATGGTCTATTGAGGGCGCGGGAGCAAGAGGGCAAGCAATTTTGCGCGACATTCGCCATCGACAATCCCGTCGATCATGTCGGGGCGGAAGCGGCGCTGGAAGGCGATCACCGCCTTTTCGGGATCAGTCACATCATAGCCAAACCGCTCCAGTGCCAGCATGAAGCCCGCATCGGTCCAGAACGGGTCCATCAGGTCCTTGGTCGGGCTCGGCAATGCCAGCCGTCGCTTGGCCAGTTCCCACCAGGGAAATAGCTCGCCCGGATCTTCCTTGCGCGCCGGCGCGACATCGCTGTGCCCCACCACGTTGCCCCGCGTGATGCCGTGGCGATCCTTGATGTCGGCCAATAACGGCAACAGCGCCGCGATCTGCTCGTCGGGAAATTCGCGATAGCCGAATTCATGGCCCGGATTGACCAGTTCGATGCCGACACTGGCGCTGTTGATGTCGGTCACTCCGCGCCAATAGCTCTTGCCCGCGTGCCAGGCGCGCCGGCGTTCGTCGACAAGCCGGTAGGTCGTGCCATCCTCGTCGATGCAATAATGGGCGCTGACCTGCGCGTCTGGGCTGGTGAGACGATCCAGCGCCGCCTCTGCGCTTTCCATGCCGGTATAATGCAGCACGATCATCGAGACCGGCAGCTCGCGTTCGTTATGATTGGGTGATGGCCGCTCAATCATGGCGCGCACCTTGCCACCAAAAACAGGCGTAAGGTCAAGCCCTCATGGCGCGGCGGTCGGCATTCTCGTTCTGCTGCAGGCGGTACAGGCCGCGAATGTTCCGGTCGGCGGCAAACAACTCTGTCTGACCAATAACTGTTTCCCCTGCCCCCAGGACCAGCGCGCCATCGGACGCGACGACCGAGCCGATGCGATCGAATGCTTCACGGCGGCGTTCGTGGTTGAGGTAGAGCAGGACGTTGCGGCACAGCACCAGGTCGAACGACCCGTTTGGCGGATCGTCGAGCAGGTTGCGCGTTTCGAAGTTCACCATCTGGCGCAGCTTGTCGCTTACCACCCAGCCGTCTTCGTCTTCTTCGAACCAGCGAATTGTCTGCTGGATGCCGAGGCCGCGTTGGACTTCGAACTGCGTGTAGCGACCGTTTCGCGCCTTGCGGATGATGCTGCCGCTGATGTCGCTTGCGTAGATTTCGATATTCCAACCTGCCCATTTGTGCGGATCGTCCGCGAACATCATGGCGAGGCTGTAGGGCTCCTGCCCGCTCGAGCAGCCTGCAGACCAGATGCGAATGCGGCGCGTTGCCGCGCGCTTTTCCATCAGGTCGGGCAGAAGCTGGTCGCGGATCGTGTCAAACGGCGTGCGATCGCGGAAGAAATAGGTTTCGTTGTTGAGCAGCGCTTCGACGACCTCGTCGGCAAGACCGGGGTCCTTGCCCATTACCAGCAGGGTGATGAGTTCATCGAGCGTCGCGATCCGCCGCGCACGCAGGACCGAGGACAATGCGGTCTCGATCCGCCAGCGACGGCTGAGGGTCAATTGCTGGCCGGTGCGCCCTTCAAGAAGTCCTGCGAGGATGCGGCTCGAGCTGTCCGACACTTCCATCAGTCGCGCTCCAGTCGATTGGCGACCAAGTCGGCCAATTCGCCCGGTGTGCCACTGGCAGCGATCAGCCCCGCATCGGCAACGGCGCGGGGCATGCCCCACACCGCGCTGCTATTTTCGTCTTGCGCGATTACGGCGCCTCCGCACGCTACGAGTTTGGCGGCGCCATCGGTTCCGTCACGGCCCATTCCCGTCAACACGACCCCGATTGCCCCTTCGCCGAATTCGCGGGCCGCGCTGTCGAACATCGGATCGACCGACGGGCAGCAGCCCGAGCGCGCAGGCTGAGAAGAAAGGCGTGCATAAGCTCCGTCTTCCCGCCGCTCGACGCTCAAATGCTTCTCGCCGGGGGCAACATAGACCTGGTCCGCCTCAAGTTTCATGCCGTTTTCAGCGACCCAACAAGGACGCAGGGCGGCGCTGCCGAGCTGCCGGGCAAAGACCGACATGAAGGCTGCCGGCAGATGCTGCGTCACCAGGATCGGCACACCGATCTTGGGCGGCAGCGAATGGAAGAACATCGACAAGGCATGGATACCGCCGGTGGAAGCGCCAATCGCCAAGAGCTCGAGCGGCGCGTCCGGCATAAGGCGAAGCCCGGGTGCCGGCGTGTCTGGTAGCGGCAACACCTGCTGCTCACGCGACGCGGCGAAAGCGACGGTGCCGCTCGCAAGTTCGCCCAGCTTGCCAAGCAACACTTCGGAAAATCGCCCGCGGAACTTGCCGGTGCCGGGCTTTGGAAGCGTGTCCGCAGCACCAAGCGCAAGCGCCTGGACGGTGACTTCGGCGCCCTCGTCGGCAAGCGAGGAGACGATCAGCACCTGTGCACCCCGCGCAACCTCGATGATCTTGGGAAGATGCTTGAGCCCCCCTGCTCCCGGCATTTCCAGGTCGAGCAGGATGATGTCGACACGCGTATATTGGAGCGCAGTGACGGCATCTTCGGCAGTGCCCGCGACAGCGACAATCTCAAACCGCGGATCGTTGCTGACGATGCGCGAAAGAACCGCGCGCGCGACCATCGAATCATCGACGATCATCAGACGCACGCGCTCTTGGGCGCTGGGCCTACGGATATGATTGGAGGCGAGTGCGCCGGCCATGGCGCTACTCTTAGGCTACACCGACGAGCTGGAGTTTTACGTGCAGCGTTTCGCGGTCAAAGGGCTTCATGACATATTCGTCGGCACCGGCTTCCAGCGCAGCGCGAATGTGGCTCATGTCATTTTCAGTGGTGCAGAAAACAACCTTGGGCTGGTTTTCATGACCGCCCTTACGAAGGAGCTGAAGAAATTCCATGCCGCTCATCACGGGCATGTTCCAATCGAGCAATACCACGTCCGGCATCGAGTCTTCGCAATGCGACAGGGCCTCGCGGCCATCGCCGGCTTCTTCAACCTTGAATTCCAGCGTCTCAAGGATGTGGCGGGCGACCTTGCGGATCACCTTGCTGTCGTCGACGATCAAACAGGTCTTCATACTAACACTCGAGCCCCTCTTTTCGTGCTTCGCTACGGCTGTAGCGTGCAAATGGTAACGATTGGTTTAAGCGACTTTGCGATCCGTCTCCTGGTCGTCGTCGCCGGCAATGAGCTTGGCGATATCGACCAATAGAAGTGGGCCCTGTTCGGTCTCCACCATACCGCTGCCAACACGCTCCCAGCCGCCATCCATGGCGGCAAGAACAGGCGTCGGCTTGCCCAGCGCTTCGCAGACATCCTCGACGGCATCGACAGAAAGGGCATAATGATGCCCGTCCAATTCAACGACGGCCGCTTCCTGGATCGGGCGGGTGAAATCGGTCTCGCCCAGGCCGAGCGCGCGTTGGCAGTCGATCACGGTCAGGACACGGCTGCGCAGCGCCGACAGTCCGGCGATGTGCGGCGGGGCGCAAGGCACCGGAATGAGGGCGTCGAGTTCGATGACGCCTTCGACATCGGCTGCGGGCAGCGCGACCCGGCTACCGGCGATCGAGGCGACCAGAAGCAGTGTCTCGTTCATGCTGCGTCTCCTGCCGACTTCAGCGCGAGCATCAGGCCGGCGCGGTCGTAACGGTAGATAGTACTATCGTCGCCTTCCGGGCGGGCACGGATCACCAGGCACCGCGCCTCGGCATCGGCCTCGATCGCCTCTTCTTCGCTCTTGATGACCAGATCCGCTTCACCGTCCGTGACCACCTCATAGCCTACGGCCTCGACGATCGGGCGGAGCATGTGCTGCATCCACGGGTCATCGGCAGGAATGCGGCAGCGCCGCTTGGCGTGGGTAGGCGCGCGCGACGTCATGTTGGCGAACAGCCAGTGAATATCGAGGATCTCCGCAGGCTCCGCGCCGACCAGGGCGACACCGGCGATCTCGCCGCTCGTATCGGCGGGCGTGACGTCATGCTCGAGCACGCACTGATCGAGCACCTGATCAAACGCATAGGCGACCTCGTTTTCGCCATCACTGAGGCGGAACACACGCAATTTTACGGGCAGATCGCCACACAGGCCTGCCAGCGGCAGGATGGTCTCGCCGAGCTGTACGCGCTGGCGCCCGGCACTATCGGCAACGGCCTCGCCGCTGACTTCTTCGATCCGGTCGACCAGACCGAGGTGCAGCGCGCGGCGCTTGCCATCGAGACCGCGGAAGACCAGCAGATCGGCTTTGGGACCCGATTTGTCCTCCACTTTTTCTACCGGCGCGGCATCGCGCTGCCCTTCCATCTTGACCCCGCCTGCTTCGGCAACGCCTGCCGCATCAAACAACAGGATCGGGCTACCATCGTCGGCGAGGGTCGTACCCGCGTAAATCCCTGTGGCCATCACCGAGGGCGCGGCGGGTTTGACCACCAGCTCTTCGTGATCGTGAATGTGATCGACAGCCAAGGCATAGGGCTCGCCGCCAGCGGGCTGGAGGACGATCAGGGTGCGCTCATCAGGCGCAACATCACTGTCGAGGCCGAGCACATCAGCGAGAACGATTTGCGGAATGCGGCGATCGCGGATGGTCGCGACACCGGCGCCGCCGATAGTCTCCAACGTAACCGCCTGGCTGTTGGCGCGCACGATCTCGTCGATCGCGCTGCGCGGAATGGCGAAATGCTGCTCCGCAATCGACACGGTCAGGGCCGGTATGATGGTTAGCGTAAGCGGGACCCGGAGGGTCATGCGGGTTCCCTGCCCCGGTTCGCTCTCAACATCAACAACCCCGCCAATGCGTTCGATGTTGGACCGAACGACGTCCATCCCGACACCGCGCCCCGAAATCGAAGACACCTCCTGCGCGGTCGAAAGTCCCGCCGCGAAGATGAGGTCGAGTCGCTGGCGACGATCGAAAGACTCCGCGCGTTTCGGATCGAGCGTACCCGCCTGGATCGCCTTTTTGACGAGCTTGTCGCCGTCGATGCCCTTGCCGTCATCCTCGATAAGGATGAGGATCTGGTTGCCCGACTGGCGTGCCGATACCTTGAGCATGCCGATCTCGCGCTTGCCCGCGGCGAGGCGCTCGGCAGGTGCTTCGATACCGTGGTCGACAGCGTTGCGGATGATATGCGTCAGCGGATCGCGGATCATCTCGATCATCTCACGGTCCAGTTCCACGTCGCCGCCATCAATATCGACCATGACCTGCTTATCGAGTTCGGCCGAAAGGTCGCGCACCATGCGCGGCAGCATCACGAACAGGTTTTCGATCCGCTGCATCCGCGTTTGCGTGATGGCATCGCGCATCTCGGCGATGATCGCCGACAGGCGCTCAAACGCGCCGTCGACTTCGACCGCGGTTTCGGTTTCGCGCAGGCGGCGGGCAAGTTCGTTACGCGCCAGCACCATGTCCGACACGCCGCTCATGACCCGGTCGAGCAATTCGACCGACAAGCGGATCGTGCGCGGCGCTGCCGTGGGCTTGTTATCGGTATCGCTCGATGCGGGACGGGCGGCGACCTGTACCGGTGCCGTCTCTTCCTCGGAGGGCTCCAGAGCGGCAACGAGCGCACTGTCATCGCCTTCGGGCAGGTCATCGCCAGCGTCGATGATCTCGATCATCTCGGCGATGCGGTCGATGATCGCGAGCACCGCGGTCACCAGCGCGGCATCGGGTTCGCGGCGGCCGGCGCGCACATCGGCGAGCGCATCCTCTGCGGCGTGGCTCAATGCTTCGAGACGCGGCAGGTCGAAGAAACCGCAATTGCCCTTGACCGTGTGAACGAAGCGGAAAATGCTGTCGAGGCGCGCGCGATCTTCAGGCGCCGCCTCCCAGGCGACGATTTCGCCGCCCAGCGCTTCCAGCATTTCCCTGCATTCCGCCACGAAATCGGCGATCAGATCGTCCATCCTTGGCCCCAACGAGACTGCAACAACAGCCTCCCCTATGGCGCAAAGGAGTTAACGGCGCGTTAGCTGCGTTTCACTCGGGGAGCGTCACGCCAACGACGATATGCTGATCGTCCGGAGCGCTGATCTGGATGGCACCGCCTTCCTTGGCGGCGAGGCTGTGCGCGAGATAGGCGGCCGACGTGCGCGGCTCGACATCATCGGCGCCATTGCTAAGCACATCGCGGATCGCCGGATCGATCATCAGGTGGGGCCCCTCGCCGCGAATGACCATCTCAAGCCTGCCCGCGCCTTTTTCGGCACCCACGTCGAGCCTGCCGCCGCGTACCAGTCCGTCGCCGACGATCATGGCGATATTGAGCAGCAGTTTGACCGCGTCCTTGGGCAATTTAGGTTCGGCTACCATCCAGCCAAGCTCGATCTTGCCTTCGGCGCCCACCAGGCCTTCGAGCGCGGCCTTGGCCTCGCCGGTATCGATCTCGGCGCCGTATCCGCCGGCCGCACCGAAAGCCAGGCGGAAGAATTTGAGCTTCGATGCTGCGGCGCGGGCGCTGTCGCCAAGCAACTCGAGCACCTGTTCGCGCATCTCGGGGTCGGTCTCGTCAGCCAGCAGTTCGAGCCCATTATTCATCGCCCCCACCGGCGACAGGAGATCGTGGCACAAGCGGCTGCACAGCAGCGCGGAAAAGTCTAATTTGTCCATGGCGACAGGCATGGTCGAAGCGTGACCAAGCTTCAACCCTTGATACGGAGGCGAGAGCCGCCATATCGGCGCGATGGCTGGGGGGCTTTACCATATCACGCTCGGATCGGAGCATGCCGGATGGCGCGTCGATCGAGCGGTCACCGACGTTGTCGGCACGCTGTCGCGCGAACGCATCAAGAAACTGATCAGCGAAGGCGCACTCGAAGGTGCCAAGGGCCCGCTGCGCGATCCGGCAACAAAGATGAAGGGCGGCGAAATCTTCACCCTGACGGTACCCGAACCACGCCCGCACCACGCCGAGCCGCAGGATATTCCACTCATCATCGTCCATGAAGACGAACATCTCCTGATCGTCGACAAGCCCGCAGGCATGGTGGTGCATCCGGCGGCAGGAAATCCAGACGGCACGCTGGTCAACGCGCTACTGCATCATTGCGCTGGGCGCCTGTCGGGCATCGGCGGCGTCGCGCGCCCCGGTATCGTCCATCGGATCGACAAGGACACCTCCGGCTTGCTTGTGGTGGCCAAGACCGACCCGGCGCATGAGGGCCTGGCTCGTCAATTCAGAGACCATTCAATCCACCGCCTTTATAAGGCAATCGTCTCCGGCATTCCGCTTGCCGGCGAAGGGACGGTCGATGCAAACCTTGCCCGTTCATCGCACAACCGCAAGAAGATGGCCGTGGTCGAAGCGCCGCGCGGCAAGCGCGCTGTAACCCATTGGCGCAAGGTCACGAACCTCAAGGAAGCGGCGTTGGTCGAATGTCAGCTGGAAACGGGCCGGACCCACCAGGTCCGCGTCCACATGGCGTCGATCGGCCATCCGCTGGTCGGCGATCCCTTTTACGGACGGACGAGAAAGGCGCACCGTAACCTACTGAAAGAAATGAACTTTAATCGACAGGCTTTGCACGCGTCCGAGCTCGGTTTTATCCATCCGGCAAGCGGAGACCGTTTGTCGTTCACATCCGCCCTTCCGTCGGATTTTTCGGAACTGTTAGAAGCACTTGGCGTATAGTAGAAGACCGGCTAATACAGCTGACCCCACGCGCGGGAGGGTCCTTTCCGGCGCATCAGGAGACATCATGGCCAAGCAAGCGATTTCCATTCCCGCAACAGGCGGCGAGAACGGGCTCAACCGTTACCTCGCGGAAATCAAGAAGTTTCCCATACTCGAACCCGAGCAGGAATATATGCTCGCCAAGCGGTTCAAGGAGCATGGGGATACGGATGCGGCCGCGCAGCTGGTGAATTCGCACCTGCGGCTCGTGGCCAAGATCGCCATGGGCTATCGCGGCTACGGCCTGCCCGTCAGCGAACTCATCAGCGAAGGCAATATCGGACTGATGCAGGGCGTGAAAAAGTTCGAGCCCGATAAAGGCTTTCGCCTCGCCACCTATGCGATGTGGTGGATCCGCGCATCGATTCAGGAATTCATCCTGCGCAGCTGGAGCCTCGTCAAGATGGGCACCACTGCGGCGCAGAAGAAGCTGTTCTTCAACCTTCGCCGGATGAAGAACCAGATCGAAGCGTTCGAGGATGGTGACCTCCATCCCGATGACGTCAAGAAAATCGCCAACGAGCTTGGCGTCAACGAGGACGAGGTCGTCTCGATGAACCGCCGCATGATGCGCGGCGGCGACAGCTCCTTGAACGCGCCGATGCGCAATGCTGACGACGATGGCGAGAGCCAGTGGATGGACCTGCTGCGCGCCGACGAGCCGCTGCAGGACGAGATCGTCGCCGACGAAGAAGAAGCCCGCGTTCGCCATGATCTGCTGGTCAAGGCGATGGATGCGCTCAACGAACGCGAGAAGCACATCCTTACCGAACGCCGCCTGACCGAAAACCCCAAGACGCTCGAAGACCTGTCGCAGGTCTATGACGTCAGCCGGGAACGTATCCGCCAGATCGAGGTCCGCGCGTTCGAGAAATTGCAGGCCGCCCTCATCAAGATGGCCGAAGAGCAGCGCTACCTTAGCGATGCCGCCTAAAAAATAGGGACCACCCCCTAGACAAAGTAGCTCAACAGGCAGACGCTTTTCGTTTCGAGAAGCGCCTGCCGCTTCCTGTGCGACTCGCGCTTCGTGATTACGAAGCCAGGGGAGATTACGCCATGGGAAGAGCCGCAGGAGATGAAAAAGGCGCCAAACTGATCGCACTCGTCGGACCGGCGGGTGCGGGCAAGACCAGTCTGGCGGAAGCCTTGTTGCACGCGGCAGGCGCGGTGAATCGACAGGGTCGCGTCGATGATGGGAACACGGTCGGCGATGCAAGCGCCGAAGCACGCGCGCGCGGCGGATCGACCGAAACCAATTTCATGCATTTCTCCTACCTCGGCGACGAATTCGCGATCGTCGATGCACCGGGCTCGGCAAGCTTTTCGGAAGACGCGGCGCGCGCGGTCGCAGTGGCGGACTGCGCCATCGTCGTGGTCGACCCCGATCCTGCACGCGCCCCCTTGGCCGCCCCTGCCCTCAAGATGCTCGACGAGCAGGGCATTCCGCATCTCATCTTCGTCAACCGCATCGATCAGGCCCGCGGCTCAATCCGCGAACTGCTGGAAGCATTGCAGCCGATGAGCGTCTCTCCGCTGATCGCGCGGCAATTGCCGATCCGCGAGGATGACCAGGTGACAGGCTTTGTCGATCTGGCGCTTGAGCGGGCGTTCCACTATCGCCCGGGTCAGGCCTCCGAGCAGATCGACATGCCCGAGGACATGGCTGATGCCGAAGCCGAGGCGCGCACGCACATGCTCGAACAGCTCGCCGATCATGACGACACGCTGCTCGAACAACTGCTCGAAGATCAGGAGCCCGATGACTCCACCATTTTCGCCGATCTCCATCACGAGACCGAGGAAAATCTGGGCGTGTCCGTATTGTTCGGATCGGCCACCGGCGAATGGGGCGTCAGGCGGCTATTGAAATCACTCCGCCACGATGCGCCCGGGCCGGAGATCACCGCGCAGCGGCTCGGTCTCGATGCGCCCGCCATCTATGCGGCCAAGACCTATCATGGCAGCCCGGTGGGCAGATTGACGATTGCCCGCGTGCTCGGCGGCAGCTTCGATGAAGGCGCCGATGTCGTCACCGACACCGGCAAGGAACTGCGGCTCGGCTCGATGCTCAAGCTGCAAGGTGGCAATCAGGAGAAGATCGATACGGCATTGAACGGCTCGCTCATCGGCATCGCGAAAGCCGACGAACTCAAGGCGGGACACTGGGCGGGCGGTGACACACTTCCCCCGCAGCCTGACATCGAGAAGCGTCCCAAGAATGCGGCGCTCGCGATTGAGCCTGTTAATCGCAAGGACGACGTCCGCCTGTCCTCGGCGCTGGCCAAGGTCATTGAGGAGGATGCTGGGCTCACCATCGCGCAGGAAGAAGGCGAGCTTATCCTCAAGGGGAATAGCGAAGAACATCTCATGGTCGTGCTGCAAAGACTCGAAAATCGCTACGGCGTAGCGATCAATTCGCGGCGACCGAAAATCCCGTATCGCGAGAGCATTCGCAAACCGGTCGAACAGCGCGGCAAGCACAAGAAGCAATCAGGCGGGCACGGCCAGTATGGCGACGTGCTGATCGAGGTTCGCCCCCTTCCCCGTGGATCGGGCTTCCAGTTCGACGAGCGGGTGAAAGGCGGCAACGTGCCCAAGCAGTATATCCCCGCGGTCGAAGCCGGGGTGAAAGATGCAATGGTCAAGGGACCGCTGGGCTTTCCGGTCGTCGATGTAGCGGTGACGCTGGTGGACGGCAGCTACCACAGCGTCGACAGCAGCGAACTGGCGTTCCGGACGGCGGGCCGTATCGCGATGCAGGAGGCATTGGCATCGGCAACGCCGCATTTGCTCGAACCGGTGCACAAGATCGACATTGTCGCGCCGACCAGCTCGGCA
This sequence comes from Sphingomicrobium marinum, assembly GCF_026157105.1. Taxonomy (GTDB): domain Bacteria; phylum Pseudomonadota; class Alphaproteobacteria; order Sphingomonadales; family Sphingomonadaceae; genus Sphingomicrobium; species Sphingomicrobium marinum. Next base: position 1,267,619 of record NZ_JANPVQ010000001.1, on the reverse strand, counting down.
AGCCGGATCAGCTCTTCTTTGGCCGCCAAGCGAGGACAGATGCTCGGCATGACACCGCGCGAAGGATGGGATCAATGGGAGCGGGTCGAGATGCTCATTCCCTCGAGCGAGCTCGACGGGCTGGAGGCCGAACTGCGCGCCCAAAGCCAGGGGCTGGCCAGCTTCGAGGCGCGATATGATCACCTTGCCGAACTGAACGGTACGCTTGCGGATCGCGTCGTCGAGCGCGAACGGGGCGACGAGGTGCCCGCCTAGATCTGCGCAATCGTCATGATGGGGCGCCAGTTTTCGAACTCGGCGCCCCATTGATGGCTGTCACCCTCATTGATGCCGCCAGTGACGAAGATACCGTCGATCCCGGCATTCTTGGCGCCGAGCATGTCGGTGTGCGGGCCATCGCCGATCATGACCACGCTGTCTCGGTCAGGACTACCTGCGAGGCGGATGGCATGATCGAAAATTGGCGCATTGGGCTTGCCGTACCAGATGACCTTGCCGCCCATGCCCTCATAGGCATCGGCTAGCGCCCCAGCGCAGACAAGGCGTTGGCCGCGGTGCACGACGATCCGATCAGGATTGAAGCAATGGAGCAGCATCCCCCGCTCCCGCCACGCCGCGAGGTCGGACTCGTATTCGCGTACGCTGTTGCGATATTCATCGAGGCCGATCAGCGCGATTTCATCGTGCGGCTCCTGCGCAGCGGCAAAGCGGACGCCATGCTCCTCAAGGTCTGCGAAGTCGTCCCTTGTCCCGCAGAAACCGACGGCGCGCGGCGGTTCGGTCACCGCGGCTATCCCCGCCTGCCCGCTGCTCGTCACCGCCGCATAGAGGTCCCGGTCCAGCCCGAGCAAATCGAGATCGCTGATGACCCGATCGGCCGGGCGCGGCGCGTTGGTGACGAGCACGACGGTGCGCCCTTCGTCACGCCAGCGCGCAAAGCGTCGCTCCACGCCGGGATAGAGGCGCGCGCCGTCATGGATCACGCCCCAGACATCGCACAGGATGGTTGAATAGCGCTCTGGTAGCTCGTCGAGCGTCACGCGGCCTGTGCCATTGGCTCCGAAGGCTCGGGTTCGGGTGCTCGCTCCTCACCGCGGCTGACCACCGTTGCGCAGGCAAGGTCGCCTGTCACGTTGAGCGTCGTGCGGCACATGTCGAGGAAACGATCGACGCCCAGCACGATCCCGATGCCTTCGGGCGGCACCCCGACCATCGCAAGGATGAGCGCGACCACGGGCAGCGAACCTGCGGGCACGCCGGCGGTACCGATGCCGCCAAGGATACACATCAGGAGCACGATGACCTGCTGGCCGATCGTCAGGTCGACCCCGAAGAATTGGGCCAGGAACAGGACCGTGACGCCTTCGAAGATGGCAGTACCGTTCTGGTTGGCGGTCGCGCCGATCGTGAGCACAAAGCGCGCCGGTGCGCGGGGCAGCTTCAGGTTTTCGTCAGCGACCTTGAGCGCATAGGGCAGCGTGGCGTTGGAACTGGCGGTCGAGAAGGCCATCACCATGGCTTCCTGAATATTCTTGAAGAACCAGACCGGGCTGACCCCGCCGGCAATACGCAGGACCAACGGATAGACCACGAACATGTGCGTGCCGAGCGCGAGCAGGACGACGCCGACATAGGCCGACAGCCGGATCAGGATATCCCATCCGAACACGGCGGCCAGGTTGAACATGAAGCAGGCGACGGCGATCGGCGCGATGCGGATCACCCACATGATCAGCTTCATCGACACGTGGAAGACGCCTTCGATCGCGCTCTGGAGCGCATTGGCCGGCTTGCTGTCGGTGAACAGCAGGCCGATACCGAAGAACAGCGCGAAGAACATGACCGCGAGGATGTCGTTGGCGCCCATCGCACCGATGACATTGGAGGGAATGATCGCAAGCACGGCATCGAGCCCGCTCGGCGTTTCGGCGTTGCGCTGGATGATGGCACCGGCGCCGTCGGCTGCATCCTCGAGTAGCTGCGCCGCGAGGGCCCGGTCGACACCCGCGCCGGGTTCGAAGACGTTGGCGACAAGCAGCGCCAGCACCACGGCAATGCCCGATACCACGACCGTGAAAGCGAGCGTTTTGAGGCCAACGCGTTTTAGCTGACGGGCATCGCCCATCTCCGCGATCCCCACAATTAGGGCCGATACGAGCAATGGAATGACGAGCATGAAGAGCAGTCGCAGGAACAATGAGCCGATGAAGCCCGTCACTGCAGTGACATCGTCGACCCAATCGGCGCCTGCCGAGGTCGCGTAAACGACCAGCCCGGCAATCAGGCCGACTAGGAACCCGATCAGCATCTGCCACTGGAGGCCGATGCCGCCCTTTTTCTCCGCTACTTCCATGAAGGTCCCCCTCGCCTAAAACTTGCTGCCAACTGTGAAGCCCGATGAAGCGCCCGCGTCAACCGGCATAGGCATATTCACCGCCGCGCTCGAGCCCGCGCTGATAGGCGGGGCGATCATGGCAGCGTTTGAGCCAAGCGGTGATGTTGGGATAGCGATCATCGAGACCGGCGCGCGCCTGCGATGCTTCGAGCGGGAAGCTCATCATCATGTCCGCGGCAGTGAGGTCGGGACCGGCGAACCACTTACGGCCTGCCAATTCGCGGTCGAGGAACGCGAAATGCTCCGCGAGCATGCCGCGCACGGGCTTTCGCGCCGGCATGCCCAAAAGACCAAGCTTATTGACGATCAGCATGCCGAACAGCGGCGGCATGAGCGAACCTTCGGCATAATGCATATAGAAATGATGGTGCCGCGCCAGAACCGGGTCTTCCGGCGCACCAAAACGCCCGTGCCGTGCCACCAGATGCTCCATGATCGCACCGCTCTCCGCCAGCACGACGGCGTCTTCCTCGACAAGCGGCGATTTGCCAAGCGGATGCACCTTCTTGAGGTCGCTCGGCGCGCGCATCGTCTTGGGGTCGCGCTCGTAGCGCCTGATCTCATACTCAAGGCCCAGTTCCTCGAGCAGCCAGAGGATGCGCTGCGAACGGCTGTTTTCGAGATGATGCACGGTGATCATGGCAGGTCTCCTTTGCGCCTCATGTTGCATGAGCAGGGCTTTTGCGCCAGTTGGCGTGGGTGAATCCGACAAGTCGCCCCATACGCACCGGTCAGCGCGAGATCGTCCTGCTGCTGGCAGGCTTCATGGCGCTCAACGCCTTTGCCCTCGATACCATGCTGCCCGCGCTCCCGATGATCGGCGCGGACCTTGATGTGACCGAGGAAAATCGCCGCCAGCTCGTCATCCTGGCCTATATCTTCGGCTTCGGGTCGAGCCAGATGCTGTGGGGGCCGCTCGCCGACCGGTTCGGGCGCAAACGCATCCTCGCGAGCGGCACGGCGCTCTATTTCCTGTTCGCGCTGGTCGCAGCCGCGGCGCAGGATTTCACCCTGATGATTGCCGCCCGGTTTTGCATGGGGGCTGCAGGCTCGGTCAGCCGCGTCCTGGTCAACGCCATCACCCGCGACCTCTACGAAGGCGAGGAGATGGCCAAGGTGATGAGCCTGACCATGATGGTTTTCATGGTGGTCCCGGTAATCGCGCCGTCGATCGGCCAGTTGATCCTATGGGCATTCGGCGACTGGCGGGTAATTTTCTACGGGCTCGCATTCTACGGGCTCGCGGTGCTGGTCTGGGGTTGGCTACGCCTGCCCGAAACGCTCAAGCCCGAATTCAGGCGCAGCTTCGACCTGCGTTCGATCGCGGAGGCCAGCACCATCGCGCTCCGCGACCGGTTGTCGCTGGGCTACACGCTGGCACTGACCTTTGTCTTCAGCGCGCTGACGAGTTACCTGGCGTCGATCCAGCAAATCGTCGGTGTGACCTTCGGTCAGCCCGAGACGATCGGCCTCGTCTTCGCGATCATCGCGGCCCCGATGAGCCTGGCAAGCTGGGGCAATAGCCGGATCGTCGAACGCTTCGGCCTGCGAACGGTCGGGCACATCGGCATGTTCGGCTTTGCCGGCGTCAGCGCGATCCACTTGCTCGTGGCATCCACGATCGGCGAAAATCTGTGGCTGTTCGCCGCGCTCCAGTCAGCGACTTTCGTGTTCTTCGCCTTCACTACGGCCAATTTCGGCACGCTGGCGATGACCAACATGGCATCCGTTGCAGGAACCGCCGCCTCGGTACACGGCACCGTCGCGACGATTGGCGCAGGCACGCTGGGCCTCATCATCGGCCAAAGTTATGACGGGACGCAGATGCCGTACCTCACATGGTTCGCAATTGCGGGCAGCATCGCCGTTTTCATCGTGCTGGTGACCGAACGGGGTCGGCTGATGAGCCAGGGCACCCCGCGCCCTCACGTGCCCGAACATTGTCCCGCCCCCGACGGCAGCTGATACGAAAAAGCGGGCCGCGATGGGCCCGCTTCTCCGGTTGCAATCTTTGACAGCGAGTTATGCGTCGCCGGCGTCATCCGAGTCGGGACCGGTCATCATCGCGTCTTCCAGCTCTTCCTGCTTGTTGCCGCGGATCACCTGTTCGATCTCGTTGGCCATCTCGGGATTTTCGAGAAGGAAGGTCTTGGCGTTTTCACGACCCTGCCCGATGCGGGTGGAATCGTAGCTGAACCAGCTGCCCGATTTGTCGACGACACCGGCCTTGACGCCAAGGTCGAGCACTTCGCCCATCTTGCTGATGCCCTTGCCGTACATGATGTCGAATTCGACCTGCTTGAACGGCGGCGCCACCTTGTTCTTGACGACCTTCACGCGGGTCGAGTTGCCGACCACCTCGTCGCGGTCCTTGATCTGACCGGTGCGACGAATATCGAGACGCACCGAGGCATAGAATTTTAGCGCGTTGCCGCCGGTCGTGGTTTCGGGATTGCCGTACATCACGCCGATCTTCATGCGGACCTGATTGATGAAGATCACCATGGTCTTCGACCGATTGATCGAACCCGTAAGCTTGCGCAGCGCCTGGCTCATCAGGCGAGCCTGGAGGCCGACATGGCTGTCGCCCATTTCACCTTCGATCTCGGCGCGCGGCACGAGGGCTGCAACCGAGTCGACGACCAGCACGTCGATCGCGTTGGAGCGCACCAACGTATCGACGATTTCGAGCGCCTGCTCACCCGTGTCGGGCTGCGAGACGATTAATTCGTCGATGTCCACGCCAAGCTTCTTGGCATAAACGGGATCGAGCGCGTGTTCGGCATCGACGAAGGCCGCGGTGCCACCGATCTTTTGCGCTTCGGCAATGGCGTGCAGCGCGAGCGTCGTCTTGCCCGAGCTTTCAGGACCGTAAATTTCCACGATGCGACCCCGCGGCAATCCCCCGATGCCAAGCGCGATGTCGAGCCCGAGGCTCCCGGTCGAAATTGATTCGATCTCGAGCTTTTCGCGGCTGCCCAGCTTCATCGCCGAACCCTTGCCGAATGCGCGATCAATTTGTGCGAGAGCGGCGTCGAGCGCCTTCTGCCGGTCAGTACTCATCTTATCCCCGTCTACGACTTTCAGCTGCGCTGCCATGGCTATTCCCCTACGTCAACGGATGGCGTGATTGCCGCCCTGGTTGACGAACATGTACCGCATTTGTTCTCGAAGAACAAGAGGGGAACATTAAGTGTCTGCGAGCGCCTCGTGCAAGAGTGACCCGAGCATTTCGCGCGTATAGGGCTTGGCCAGCATCGGACAATGTTCGAACGCCCGCGGAGGTGGATCGATATGTCCGCCACTGGCGACCAGGAAGGGCGTTCCTTGCTGCTGCAATGCTTCCGCGACGGGCCACACGTCTTCGTCGCCCAAGTGAACGTCAAGGATCGCCAGGTCGAAGCCGCCAGCATCTACCGCGGCATGCGCCTCCGCCAATGTGTCGCACACCCCTTCGACCTCATGACCGAGATCGGCGATGAGGTCGCCCAACATCATCGCGATGAGCGGCTCGTCTTCCACAATCAGGATGCGGCGTGCTTCCCCCATAGGCTGATCTTAAAGCGCTCCCTCTTTCTTTTCAAATCAGTATCAATTGTCCGACAGCGTCTTGCGGACTGCTTCGGCCAACTCCTGGACCGAGAACGGCTTGGGCAGGAAGTCCACATTATCGATGTCGATCGATTTTCGCAGCTGTTCTTCGGCGTAGCCAGACATGAACAGGATCGGCAATCCGGGTCGGTCCTTGCGCGCCTCGCGGCCCATCGTTGGGCCATCCATCAGCGGCATGACGACATCGGAAACCAGCAGGCTGATCTCTTCGCCGCGGCGCAGGATTTCGAGCGCTTCTTCGCCATTGTTAGCGGTGATCACCTCATAACCGTGACGCGTCAGCGCACGTTCGGCGACCTTGCGGACCATCGGTTCGTCTTCCACCAGCAAGACCGTGCCCGAGCCCCAAAGCTCGTTTTCTTCGGTCTTGACGGCAGTGCGCTCGGCCGCCTCCGCTTCCTGTACCTGGTGGACCGGGAAATAGATGACGAAATTGGTCCCCACACCCACCTTGCTATCGGCAAAGATGTAGCCCCCCGACTGTTTGACGATGCCGTATACGGTCGACAGCCCGAGGCCCGTCCCCTTGCCGATCTCCTTGGTCGTGAAAAACGGCTCAAAAATCTTGCCGAGCACGGCGGGCGGAATACCCGAGCCGGTGTCTTCGATAGATATCGCGCTGTAATCGGCAACGGGGAGAATTTCGCTGCCTAGATCTGCAACCTCTTCGGCGCGGACCGAGAAGGTGCGGATGGTGAGCGTACCGCCACCTTTCGATGCCATCGCATCGCGGGCGTTGACCGACAGATTGACGATGACCTGTTCCAGCTGGCCGGGATCGGCACGGACCGAGCCCAGATCGCGGCCATGCTTCACCTTCAACTGGACGGTTTCACCGAGCAGGCGTTTGAGCAGGTGACTGACCTCGCTGATGACGTCGGGCAGCTGGAGCACCTGCGGGCGCAGCGTCTGCTGGCGCGAGAAGGCGAGCAACTGGCGCGTTAGCCCCGCGGCGCGGTTGGAGTTCGACTTGATCTGCTGGATATCGTCATAATCGCTGTCGCCAGGCGTATGGCGCATCAGCATGAGATCGCAGTGGCCAAGGATGGCTGTCAGGATATTGTTGAAATCGTGCGCGACACCGCCGGCCAACTGCCCGACCGCCTGCATCTTGGTGGCTTGCGCGATCTGGCGCTTGAGCTTGGCTTCCTCGCTATTGTCTTTCAGCAGGAGGAGAACCGCGGCATCGCCAATTCCGCGTAGCCCGGCGACCGTCAAAGCGACCGGTTCCTTGGGATTATGGCCGAGGCGAACCGCGAGATCGCTAGAAATGGCAGGACCGCGCGCATGACGACGCACCGCGTCGGCAACGGCACCCTTGTCTTCCTTCACGACAAGATCGCCTGGATAAGACGGCTTCTCCTCGACATCGAGTCCGCCCGCGACGCGAAAAGCGGTGTTCATGGTGAGGAAGCGCCCATCGCGATCGACTAGTGCCAGACCAAGCGGCAATAGTTCGAGCAGGACCTGGACATTGTCGCTGTTGGCAAGGCTCGCTTTTTCGGTCGCATCGAACAGCAGAAAGGTACCGGCCCCGCTATCTTTTTCGGGATCGACGGGGATGTGCACGCCGCGCAGTGCGGGGCCGCTTTCGCCCTCCCGCTTGAGATGGAGAAGGCCATCTTGCGTTGTCGTGACGAGGTCGGTGAAATGAACCGGACCTTCGTGGTTGTCTTCAACCGCGCGATCGCTGAAGGGCTGGTTGCCCGCAAGCAGGATGCCTTCCTCGTTGATCAACGCGGCCATGACGCCGGCAGCTGCAAGTCGATTACCCGTTGTCCCTGCAATGCGGCCTGCAGCCACCTTCAGCAGGTTGGGCTTGGACGCCTTGGGAAAACTCCACAGGAGCGACGCGCCGCTCCCCGCACCCACCTTGAGGAGATCAACGTTGATGGGTGAACTAATCGTCGAGATACCGGAAGCCGAGCCCAGCCCGTCACGCAGGGCAATCCGGCGCGCCGCGTCGAGCGCCTCGGCGCTTTCTTCGTCATGGGCGATCCCGAGCGGAGACGTCGAAAGGCCGAACCGGTCGCGATAGGCGGCGTTGGCCGCCAACAGCGCGCCCGAAGCATCGGTGACGGCAGCTGCCTCTTTCTGGAGGCTTAGCGCAGCAGCAACCAGCGAGAGATCCGGCTTGGTGATCGCCATGCCATCGCTTGAAGCGACCGCAACGCTGCGGCGATCAATGACGAAGGCTGCGACCAGCATGGCGGCAAGGCCGGCGAGGAACAGGCCCGCCGCATAGGGCTGGCCGAGCGCCCAAAACAACACCGCGCCCGACAGCGCCGCCAGTGCAACAAGCGCAGGCACAAGCCAGCGCACGCCGCCTTCAAGGGGCCGAGGCTCCAACAAGGCGGCGTGACGCTCGAGCATTACCAGACTTTGACGCGTTCTTCGGGCGGCAGGTACATGGCATCGTCTTCGCTGACGTCGAAGGCGTCGTACCAGGCGTCAATATTGCGGATGACCCAAACACGCTGGATCGACGGCGAGTGGCTGTCGGTCTTGAGGCGACGTTTCAGTTCTTCATCGCGATAGTTGCGGCGCCAGACCTGCGCCCAACCAAGGAAGAAGCGTTGGTCGCCCGTCGTGCCGTCGATCACCGGGGCCTCTTCGCCGTTCAGCGAGGCCTTGTAGGCGTCATACGCGATGGCAAGACCGGCAAGGTCGCCGATATTTTCGCCCAGCGTGTATTCGCCGTCGACGTATTCGCCGTCGAAAATCTCGTACTGGTTGTACTGGTCGACCAGTCGCTTGCCCGCAGCGGTGAAGGCCGCGACGTCCTCGTCGGTCCACCAGCTGTCGAGCTCGCCGCGCTCGTTATACTTGGCGCCCTGGTCATCGAAGTGATGGCTGATCTCGTGTCCGATCACTGCGCCGATGGCACCGTAATTGATCGCCGGATCGGCGTCCGGATCGAAGAATGGCGGCTGGAGGATCGACGCCGGGAAGACGATTTCCTGCATGCCGAAATTGGCATAGGCGTTCACCGTCATCGGCGTCATGCCCCATTCCCAGCGGCGGATGGGGCTGCCGAGTTTGGACAGCGCATCGTTATGTGCCCAGACAGCAGCGCTCATCGACGTTCCGATGAGGTCGCCTTCGGTAATTTCGATGTCGCTGTAATCCTGCCACTGGCTGGGATAACCGATCTTGGTCGTGAAATTGAGCAGCTTGGCGCGGGCGCGTTGTTTGGTTTCCGGCTGCATCCACGCGACGCCATCGATGCGCTTGCCCATCGCATCGATGACATTGTCGACGAGCTTTTGCATCTCCGCCTCGGTCTCGGGCGGATAATATTTGGCGACATAGGCCGCGCTCACCTCATCAGTCAGCGTGTTGACGGTGTAGGCCACCGCGCGCTTCCAGCGTTCCTGCTGTTCGGGCGTGCCCGACAGGGTCGTGCCGTAAAAGGCGAACTGACGTTCGTCGAACTGGCTCGGGAGCATCGCGGCGGTGTTGGTCAGCGTCGACATCAGGACAAGGTCCTTGAGCACCTGGATATCGGTGTCGGCGACGATGTGGCCCATCTTCTGGAACGCATCGGGCTGCGCGACGATGACGTCGCCGGTCGTCGGATACCCTGCGCGATCGAGCAGCGTGACAATGTCGAAGTCGCCGGTGAGCGCCTGCAGCTCGGCAACGCTCATCTTGTTGTAGCGCGCGTTGCTGTCGCGGCTCTGGACGCGGCTCCAGTGCGCGTCGGCAAGCTTCGTTTCGAACGCGATCAGGTTGGCCGCGCGCTGGGCAGCATTCTCCTCGCCCGCCATCGTCATCATGTCGGTGATGTAGGCGAGATAGGCTTCGCGGAAACCCTTCATGCGGTCGTTGTCTTCGAGATAATAATCGCGATCGGGCATACCGAGACCGGCCTGCCAGAACTTGACCATATACTTCGTGGGATCCTTGTCGTCCTGCCCGACATAAGGCGCAAAGGTCGCGCCGACACCATATTTAGTATTGTCACCAAGGAAGGCGGCATATTCAGCGAGATTGGATACTTCAGCGAGGCTGGCGCGGAAGTCCTGGATGGGCTCGAGACCCTTCGCATTGATCGCGTCGACATCCATGTAGCTGCGATAAAGCGCGCCGATACGGCTCTCGGGATCGGCTGCTTCTTCCTCGATGATGACCCGCGTGCGCTTTTGCGACAGGTCATCGAGCGCGCCGAACATCGAATAGTTGGACTTGTCCGACGGAATCTCGGTGTTCGCGGCCCATGTCCCGTTGGCATAGGCATAAAAATCGTCGCCCGGATCGACGCTTAGATCCATGCCGGTCGTTTCGAACCCGAAAGTGCCGAGCTCATTGCCGCGCTCTGCTGCGGCGGTGATCCGCGTTTCGGTGTCGTTAGCGGCGTCCTGCGCCATTGCGGGCATTGCCAGCATCGTGGTGGCCAAAAGACCGGTAACAAACTTGCTCATATATCCCCTCCCTGGGAAGATCAGAAAATAGTGCCTTCGCGCGCGAGACGCTGTCTCCAGCGGCGGCCAACCCACAAGCGCCATCCGATGAGTGAAACCCAATAAGCGACCAACGACAAGAGGACCGCGATCACCAGCAGCCCTACAACCATCGACGGTGCTGCAGACGAGGCCAGCCAGTCCGACCATTCGCGTAGGCTTGCGCCGCTCGCGAGCAACTCGTTGAAGGCTCTGAAATCGGTCTGGAAACCGAACATGCTTCCCACCTCAAGCGCGCCGATCAGGAAAACCGGCGTCGTGAACGGATTGGAAATCCAGGTCATCGCAGCGGCCAGCGGGATATTGGCGCGCATCGGAATCGCCATCATCGTCGCCCCGATCATCTGAAGGCCCGGAATCATGAGGAAAATGCCGATAAAGGTGCCGGCCAGTACCGCGCGCGGCACGCTGCGCCGCGTAAAACGCCAATATTCCGACGCCAGGATGTATTTCTTCACCGGCTTGAGCCACCGGCTTTCCGCCAATTCATGCCGTGACGGAGCGTGGCGGTGCAAGAATCGCCGCAGGAAAGAGGGGTGCCTACCCATGCTTCCTAAGTAAGCGTCCCTGCTCCCTTTTCCAATCGCGTTCCTTGATCGAGGCACGCTTGTCGTGCGCCTTCTTGCCCTTGGCGAGCGCGATCTCGACTTTCGCGCGGCCATCGCTGTTGAAATAGATCGACAGCGGCACCAGCGTCATGCCCTGGCGGTTGATGCCGCCGAACAGCTTGTTGATCTCGCGCGCGTGGAGCAACAATTTGCGGCGGCGCTTGGGATCGTGGTTCATACGGTTGCCGTGGCTGTATTGCGGGATATTGGCGTTCACCAGCCATACTTCGCCGTCTTCCACGGTGGCATAGCTCTCCTTGATCGAGCCCTCGCCTACGCGCAGCGCCTTTACCTCGGTACCTTGCAGCTCGATCCCTGCCTCGAAGCGTTCTTCGATGGCATAATCGTAATGCGCCTTGCGGTTATCCGCGACGACTTTGACCTTGTTGAAGGGCTTGGCCATCAGATCAGTCCTGCATGCTCCAGCGCAGCATCTACGATATGCTTGGCCGACCCCTTGGGTTCAGTCATCGGCAGGCGCACCTCGGTCGAAAAACCCTCGCGCACCCGCGACAATGCGTATTTGCATGGACCGGGGGAAGCATCAGCAAACATCGCGACATGGAGCGGATAGAGCCGATCCTGATATTTGCGCGCCTTGTCCATGTCTCCGGCTGCCATGGCATTCTGGAATTCCGCGCACAGCTTTGGCGCGACATTCCCCGTAACCGAAACGCAGCCCACCCCGCCCAGCGCATTGAACGCCAGTGCGGTGGGATCGTCGCCCGAAAGCTGGATAAAGTCTTTGCCGCAGGCCGCGCGCTGTTCGGTTACCCGGCCGAGATTGCCGGTCGCATCCTTGATCGCAACGATCTTGTCGAGCTTGGCGATCTCGCCAAGGCTTTCGACGCTGATGTCCGCCACCGTTCGCCCGGGCACGTTATAGACCATGATCGGGATCGGCGACATTTCCGCCAGGTGTGTGAAGTGGGCGACCAACCCCTCCTGGCTCGGCTTGTTGTAATAAGGCACGACGCACAGCGCCGCATCGGCACCGACCGAAGCCACCATCTCGATATTGGCCGCGACCGCGCGCGTATCGTAGCCGCCGCACCCCGCGATTACGGGCACGCGCTTGTTGGTCGTCTCGACGCAAGTCACGACGACATCGCGATGCTCCTGCGCGTTCAATGTCGCGACTTCGCCCGTCGTCCCGCAGGGCACCAACCCGTGGCTGCCTTCGCTGATTTGCCATTCGACATGGTCGGCAAATGCGACCAGATCGACTTTGCCATCGGTGAATGGAGTCACAAGGGCGGGGATTGACCCGGTAAACATGCAATAAGTCCTTAGTTAACGGCGTTTCCTTGGAAACTTGCAAACGCTTCATTTTGTTCAGCGCTTGATAAGGGCGTGTGTTGTAGAAAGCCAGTATGCGAACGATTGCGATCCTTGGTGCCGTATGTCTTGCCCTCTCCGGCGCGGCGATTAGTCAATTCGAAAACGTGGCGGCCACGCAGGCAGCGACGGGCCAGGCGCCCAGTATCGCGACCGTCGACGCCGCGATCCGCGATTGGCGCGCGCTCAAGGATAATCGCAATCCCGATTTCCGCTCCGCTGCGGTATTCGCCATCACTTATCCCAATTTTCCGCGCGTCCATTCCGATCGCGGCTTCGATTCGATCCGGCTGCGGGCCGAACGCGCGCTCAACAGCAGCGCGCCGCCCGCGCTCGTTGCCGAATTTTTCCGCACGCGCCCACCGCAGACCGGGCATGGCTGGGCATGGCTCGCGCTGAGCTACCAGCAGCTTGGCCGCGGCGCCGAAGCCCTCTCGGCAGCGCGTAGCGCCTGGGCAAGCGCCGACCTGCCTGGCGATGAAGAAAGCATGATTTACCAGCGCTTTGGCAGCCAGTTCACGCGCGCCGATCACGACGCGCGGGTCGATGCGCTGCTGTGGGACAAGGAACCAAGCTCTGCGCTGCGCTGGCTGGAATCGGGCACGCCCGCGCGCCGCCAGGTCGATGGCGCCCGGATCGCGCTCCAGCGCGGCGATGCGGATGCCGAGCAACGCTATGATGCGGTGCGCACGCTGGCGCTCAGCGATGCCGGCCTGATGATGGATCGCGCGCGCTACCTTCGCGCGCGTAACGATGATGCCGGGCTTCGCGCCCTCCTCGCGCAGACGCATAATTTCACCACGCGGCCGAGCGATCCGGGGCGGTGGTACGAAATGTTGCTGATCGGCGCGAACGGCGCTGCCGAGCGGGGCGATCACGCCACCGCGTTCAACATCGCGCGCCAACTCGACGATGCCTTCCCGGCCGGCGAAGACCTGACACTGCAGCCCTATGAAGTGCGCGATCATTATACGAGCCTTGCCTGGCTGGCAGGCCAGACCGCTCTCACGCGCCTGAATCGCCCGGTGGATGCAGCATCGATGTTCGATCGCTACGCCAACGGCGGGCGATCGCTGCAGGTGGCCTCGAAGGGTTATTACTGGGCCGGGCGTGCGCTCGAAGTCGCCGGCAATAGCGAAGGCGCGCGCGGCTATTGGGCGCGCGCCGCCGACATGCCCGAGCTGTTCTATGGCCAACTGGCGCTCGAACGGTTGGGACGCGAAATCCCCGTGCCGCAGCCGATGCCTGTTTCCGAGGTTAATCCGCAAGTGCGCGCTGCCTTCAATGCAAGCGTTTTGCCTGCGGTCATCGCCCGGCTTGCCAACAGCCGCAGCGAGCAGACCGACTTCGTGCGCGCGCTGTCCGCTGCCGTCGACAGCCGCGACGAGCGCATCATGGCGACGCAATATGCCACCACGGTGGGACGCCCCGACCTTGCCGTCTGGGTGGCACGCGGTGCCCGCAACAGCGGTAACGCCTTTTATTACCGCGAAGCTTTCCCCGTGCACTCCAGCGGTGCGCCCGGCGGCGAGCTCTGGAGCCTTGCCCACGGCATCACGCGGCAGGAATCGAGCTTCGACCAATATGTGCGCAGCCCCGCCAATGCCTATGGCATGATGCAGCTATTGCCCGGCACGGCGCGCGACCAGGCCCGCCGTGAGGGCATCGGCTACGATTTCGGTCGGCTGACCAGCGACCCAGCCTACAACGTGCGTCTGGGTAGCAGCTATTTCGCGCTGCGACTGCGCCAGTGGGACGGCAATGTGCCGCTGGCGCTGGCAAGCTACAATGCCGGCTATGGCCGCGCCCGGCAGTGGATCGGGCGCTACGGCGATCCGCGTTCGTCCTCAACCGATACCATAATGTGGATCGAAAGCATCCCCTTCTCCGAAACGCGCAGCTACGTGCAGCGGGTGATCGAGAATGCGGCGGTATACGACCGGCTCAACCCTTACGTGCCTGCCTACGGCGCGGTGCACGTGTCGCGTCACATCGGCAAGCCGGGGCGCCCGGGTTGAGCGGCAAGCGCCCGCGCTACATCACGCCAGAAGGGTTCGCGGCAATTCGCGCCGAATATGACCAGCTATTCGGCAAGGACCGGCCTGAACTGGTCGAAGTGATCAGCTGGGCCGCGGGCAATGGCGATCGCTCCGAAAACGGCGACTATATCTATGGCCGCAAGAAGCTGCGCGAGATCGACCGGCGGCTGGGCTACCTTTCCAAGGTCATGAAAGAAGCCAAGGTCATCGATCCGGCCAAGTCCGAGCGACGCGATGAAGTGCGCTTCGGCGCGACGGTGACGCTGGTAGACGAAGATGACGTCGAACGCGTCGTGACCATCGTCGGCGATGACGAGACCGACGCAGGCAAGGGCCGCATTGGCTGGTCAGCCCCCCTCACCCGCGCCTTCATCGGTGCCAAGGTCGGCGACGAGCGCTCGGTCCGGCTTCCGGCGGGCGAACGTTTCTACGAGGTCTTGGCGATTTCCTATCCCATGCGCTAATCTGCATCACCGAGGGGAAGGCAAATGCTTTTGACCGCACTAGCCGCGCTGCAATCGGTGCCGGTGATCGATGTCCATCGGCACGCAGGATGGGCGTATGACGACAAGGAGCAGGCCAAGGCTGCGGACGTCGCCCGCATCGACGCCATCGGTTTGGAGACCGCTGTCACGTCGGTCACAGACTATGACGAACCCGAGCGATGGTCCCATACCCGCTTTATCGTTGGCGTCAGACCATTCTGCCCGCGAAATCTGTCGGAACCACGATATATCTGTTTTCCTTCCACCGATGGGTGGGCCGACCTGGAATGGCTCGAAACGGAAATAAAGGCAGGACGCGTGCACGCCCTGCACGAACTCAATCCCAACACCTATGGCATTTCACCGGACAACCCGCGCATCAGGCCATACTGGGCGCTTGCCGCTCGCTACGACATACCGGTGGGCGTCCATACGCAGCGCGGCCCTCGACCGGGTGCTCGAAACAGCACGCGCTCAAGCGATAGTTGTTGCCCCGACTACGATCCGGCCATGGGAAATCCCGCGCTGCTCCGGCCTGTTCTCGACCGACACCCCGGATTGCGGGTCTGGGTCCAGCATGTCGGCGCGGGTCGAGGCGAATACCAACCCTATTGGGACGAGACTCTGTCGCTGCTCGGTGACTATCCCAATGTTTACGTCGATCTTTCGATCACGAACGGCGCCATGCCACTAGAGCAATATGAAGCAACGCTGGCGCGATTGATCAAAGCGGGATTTGGCGATCGCATCATGTTCGGCAGTGACATGCTGCCCGTCGATGCGATCATCGAACGACTCTATGCGATCGACTGGCTAACCAAGGAACAACGCGGCGCAATATTGCGAGAGAACGCGGCGCGCTTTTTCCGACTCGATGACTAAGCCTTGCTACGCTCACCGCGGCAGCGGTCCGAGCAATATTTGACCTCGTCCCAAACCTTTTGCCATTTCTTGCGCCACGTGAACGGACGACCGCACGCAGCGCAGACCTTGGTCGGAAGATCGCCCTTGCGACGCATCCGACCTGTCACGCGCCTTACTCTTCCACGAGGTCGGCGACCGGCGCGCCGTCCGAAGTTTCGTCTTCTTCGGGCGGCAAGTCGAGCTGGATCGACAATTCGTTGAGCTGGCGCTCGCTCACCAAACTGGGGGCGCCCATCATCAGGTCTTGCGCGCGCTGGTTCATCGGGAAAGCGATGACTTCGCGGATGTTGGGCTCGTCGGCGATCAGCATGACGATGCGATCGATACCCGGCGCCGAACCGCCGTGCGGCGGCGCGCCAAGCTTGAAGGCTTCGATCATGCCCGAGAAATTCTCGTCGACATCGGCCTTCGAATAGCCGGCGATCTCGAACGCCTTGTACATGATGTCCGGGCGGTGGTTACGAATGGCGCCCGAAGACAATTCGTAGCCGTTGCAGACGATGTCGTACTGCCAGGCGAGGATATCGAGCGGATCCTTGGTTTGCAGCGCTTCCATCTCGCCCTGCGGCATCGAGAAGGGGTTGTGCGAGAAGTCGACCTTCTGGCGCTCTTCGTCGAACTCGAACATCGGAAAATCGACGATCCAGCAGAACTTGAATTCGCCTTCGGGGATAAGATCGAGGCTCTGGCCGACGCGGGTGCGCGCGAGACCCGCCAGCTTGGCGGCGTCCTTTTCGTCGCCCGCAGCGAAGAACAGCCCGTCATCGGGGCCAAGGCCGAGTTCGTCGGCGATCTTGTCCATGTTTTCGGGGCCGTGGTTCTTGGCGATGGGGCCACCCCACTCGCCGCCCTTGCGGGTCGCATAGCCAAGCCCCGGGAAGCCTTCGCCGCGCGCCCAGTCGTTCATCTCGTCGAAGAACTTGCGGCTCTTTTCCGCGGTGCCCGGTGCAGGAATGGCGCGGATCTTCTTGCCCTGTGACACGAGGTTCGCGAACAGGCCGAAGCCCGAGCCTTCGAAGTGGCCGCCGACATCCGAGATGATGATCGGGTTGCGAAGGTCGGGCTTGTCGGTGCCGTATTTGAGCATCGCTTCCTTGTATGGGATGCGCGGAAATTCGCCCGCGGGGGTCACGCTGCGCCCGTCGGCAAATTCTTCGAACACGCCCGCAAGCACCGGTTCGATCGCCTGGAAGACGTCTTCCTGCGTGACGAAGCTCATTTCGAAGTCGAGCTGGTAGAATTCGGGGCTGCGGTCGGCGCGCAGGTCTTCATCACGGAAGCACGGCGCGATCTGGAAATAGCGGTCGAAGCCCGCGACCATCAGCAGCTGCTTGAACATCTGCGGCGCCTGCGGCAGCGCGTAGAAGCGGCCCGGGTGCAGACGGCTCGGCACGAGATAATCGCGCGCGCCTTCGGGGCTCGAGGCACCCAGGATCGGCGTCTGGAATTCAGTGAACCCCTGCTCTTCCATGCGGCGGCGCAGCGAGCTGATCACCTTGGACCGCAACACGATGTTCTTGTGCATGGTGTCGCGGCGCAAATCGACGAAGCGGTATTTGAGGCGGATATCCTCGGGATAATCCTGTTCGCCCGCGACCGGCAACGGCAATTCGTTGGCTTCGGACTGGATCGCCACTTTGCGCGCGAACACTTCGATCTCGCCCGTCGGCAGGTTCTTGTTCACGGTGCTTTCGCTACGCGCTTTCACGTCACCATCGATGGTGACGACGCTTTCCACGCGCAGCTTTTCGAGGATCGGCAATGCCGGCGAATCGTCATCGGCGACGATCTGGGTGATGCCGTGATGGTCCCGCAGGTCGACGAAAAGCACGCCGCCATGATCGCGTTTGCGATGGATCCAGCCCGAAAGGCGGACCGTATCGCCAACGTTGCTGGCAGTAAGGGCGGCACAATGATGAGTGCGGTAGGCGTGCATGAAAAACCCGTCTGAAATGGTGATGTGCAGTTGCGAAAAAGTCGCGCGCGTCGCTCAACCGTTTCATCCCCCCTTTGTCAAGCGAAGGAAAGCGGCTAGAGCGGCCCCCAAGTATGAAAATTCACAAGCTAATTACCAAAACCGAAGATCTGGACGCGCTGGTCGAACGCCTCGCTACCCACGAATTCGTCGCCGTGGACACCGAGTTCATGCGCGAGAACACCTATTGGCCCGAACTGTGCCTGATCCAGATCGCCTCGCCCGACGAAGCTGCCGCGATCGATCCGCTGGCCGATGGGATAGACATGTCGAGCCTGCTCGACCTGCTCGTCGAGAACGAGGACGTCCTCAAGGTCTTCCATGCGGGCGGGCAGGACCTCGAGATATTTCACAACCTAACCGGAAAGGTCCCTTTTCCGCTGTTCGATACGCAGATTGCGGGCATGGCGCTGGGCTATGGCGAGCAGATCGGATACGCGAACCTCGTATCGGCTGTCCTCGGTATCCAGCTCGACAAGGGCGCGCGTTTTACCGACTGGTCGCGCCGTCCGCTCGACAAGCGCCAGATTGATTATGCGATTGCCGACGTCACGCACCTGGTCGAGATGTTTCCAAAGTTGCTCGACCAGCTCGTCGAACTGGACCGCGGTCGCTGGCTTAACGAGGAGATGGAACGGCTGGCCGATCCGTCGACATTCGCATTCGAACCCGAAGACGCGTGGAAGCGGCTGCGGCTGCCGGGACGCAATCCGGCGGTGCTCGGGCGCCTCAAGGCCCTGGCGGCCTGGCGCGAACGCGAAGCGCGCGAGAAGAACCTGCCGCGCGGTCGTATCGTCAAGGATGATTCGCTCGGCGAGATCGCCAATCACCCTCCCAAGCACCAGTCGGATCTCGTCAAGATCCGTGGCCTGTCCAAGGGTTGGCGTGACAACGATATCGGCGCGCGGCTGATGGAAGCCGTGCAACATGCCGAACCGCTGTCGCCGGACGAGATGCCGCCCAAGAAACCGCGCCGTCCCGGTCTCACCAAGGATGCGGCGCTTGTCAGCGATCTGTTGAAACTGCTGCTCAAGATTCGTTCGAAAGAAGCCAACGTGGCGGCGCGCCTGATTGCGCGGGCGAGCGATCTGGAATTGCTTGCCGCCGGGGTGCGCGAGGATTTGGATATCCTCAAGGGCTGGCGTTATGAAGAATTCGGCCGCGATGCGCTGGATCTGGTAGAAGGCCGTCTCGCCTTCGCGACCGAAAACGGAAAGCTCAAGATGAGCCGGATCGGAGATGAGTAATGCGAGTATCTCTTATTATCGCGCCGCTGGCGCTGATGGCCTGCGCTGTACCTGAGATGGACGAACCCCCGATCAGAGGCGCCGACGGGTCCTGTTCGACCGAGGAACTCGATCGCTTTATCGGGCAGAAGGGAACACAGGAATTGGCGGCGGAAATGCAGTCGATTTCGGGGGCCCGCATTTTCCGCTGGGCTGGTCACGATATGGTTGTGACCGCGGACTACCGCCCCGATCGGCTTACCGTCTATCTCGATGAAGCTGGTAACATCGCGAAGGTCGACTGCGGCTAGGAAAAGCGGACCGCCAGGTCCTTGCCCATCGCCTGACCAAGCTGGTCGAACCGCTTCATGACGGCGTCCGAATAAAGCGTACACTCTTTCTCCGGAAGCGTCAGCACGATGGTGTCCTTGACCAGTTCGAGGCTTGTTTTCTTGAGGATATTGGCCGTGCCCGCCGACAGGCGCTGCGCAAAGCGGATCGCCTTGCCCCAAGCCTGCGCGCGCCCGATATCCTTGAGCGAGAGCAGCGATGAGAGCTTCTCGTCATACCCACCGTCGCCCCCGAACGCGGTATAGAGCGCAAGCCCGATCTTGGCCCGCCCATGCGCGTTGATGCCGACCCAGTTGCCGTGCGTTGCCAGGTCGACCGCACGTTCGGCGCGAAAATCGGGATGCGCATTCCACGCAATATCGCCAAGCAGGCAGGAGCAGAGGCGTAGCCGCTGCGTCTTTGCCCCCTCGCCCACGAACAGCGGCGAAATATATTGATCGAGCAGCGCGCCATGATCGCCGAAACGGCCCAGACGCCTACCCACCTCTAGCGCGGCGGCGAGCAGCGGATCTTCCGATCGTTTCTTTTCCGACAGGTCGGCATAGAGCAGGCCTTCGCGCAGACCGTAGCTTGAAACCAGCACCCGCCCCGGCCCGAGCTTTTGAGCCAACTGCTTCAGGATCGCGATGGCCGCAGGCATATGCGGAATGCGGTCGGTCGAAATGCGACCGAACTGCTTGATGTCCTTCTTGCGCGCGCGATCGACAAAGTCGGCAAGCGCATCGAGCTGGCCGACGTCCAGCCTGTGCGCATGGACGATCGGTAACGGGTGACCCGATAACATCATCTCGAGCATCGCGACCGAGCGGAAGCTGCCCCCGACCAGATAGAGTTTCTTGCCCCGCGCGGCATCGCGAAGGCGGCTATCATCGAGCGCCGCATCGAGCGTGTCTGCAATATGCCTGACATCGGGCTCCTCACCTACGCGAAGCACGCCTAGCGGCAGGCTCACGACGTTGCCGACGGCACCCCGCGCGACCCCCGCCAGTTCAAGACTGCCGCCGCCAAGATCGGCCACGACACCGCCTGCGCGCGGGAAAGCGCTGAGGACGCCAAAGGCCGCGCCGACCGCCTCTTCCTCGCCCGAAATCAGCGCCGGCCGGATCCCGATTTTCGCGCAGGCGGCGAGGAAATCGGGCCCGTTCTTGGCGTCGCGGACGGCAGCAGTCGCCACGGTGCGCAGGCGGCGCGTGCCGATGCGGCGGGTGACCTTACGAAAGCGGGCCAGCGCGCCAAGCGCCATCTCCATCGCTTCATCGCTCATATTGCCGTCCGCGCCGATCGTGCGCCCGAGGCCGGCCATAACCTTTTCGTTATAGAGAATGGAGGGCACCCGCTCGGTCCCGCCATAGACGACGAGGCGCACCGAGTTTGAACCGATGTCGATGATGCCGACAGGACCGAAGGGGACCTGTATGCTCATCCGCCTCGCTGGATGAGTTTGAGTTTGGGTACGCGCTTGCCCGCCAGTGCCGCACCGCGTCCGGACAATGACGGGTTGTTCATGAAATAATGATGCAGGTTGAAGCGTCGTTTGCCGGGCTGCAGCCGGTCGTAACTGCCGTCGGGGTTGAGGCTCCAGCTCTGCTCATTGTCGATCAGGTTGGCGATCATGATCTGGTCGAGCACCTGTGCGTGCACGGTGGGGTTTTCCAGCGGCATCATATATTCCACGCGCCGGTCGAAGTTGCGCTGCATCCAGTCGGCCGAACTGATGAGCACGCGGGCCTTGCGATGCGGCAAGCGCTCGCCGTTGGCGAACACGAAAATGCGCGAATGTTCGAGGAATCGCCCAACGATCGACTTGACCCGGATATTCTCGGAAAGGCCTTCGATCCCCGGACGCAGGCAACAGATACCGCGCACCACCAGATCGATCGACACACCGGCCTGGCTCGCTTCGTAGAGGCGATCGATGACGGCCTCGTCGGTCAACTGGTTCATCTTGGCCCAAATGGCGGCTGACCTGCCTTCTTTCGAATTCTCGATTTCGCGGTCGATCAGCGTCATGATGCGATCGCGCAGCCCGCTGGGGCTCATCGTCACCATTTCGAGACCCTTGGGCTGGACGAAACCGGTGACGAGGTTGAACAGCTTGGCAGCATCGCGCGCGGCACGGGTCGAAGCGGTGAAATAGCTTAGATCGGTATAAATCTTGGAAGTGACCGGGTGGTAATTGCCCGTACCCCAGTGCGTGTAGGTGCGCATCTTGGCGCCTTCGCGGCGCACCACCATCGACACCTTGGCGTGGGTTTTCCATTCGAAGAAGCCGTAGACCACCTGGACGCCCGCACGTTCGAGCCGCGCGGCCCAAAGCAAATTCTGTTCTTCATCGAAGCGCGCCTTGAGTTCGACCACCGCGGTCACCGATTTGCCCGCTTCGGCGGCAGCGGCGAGTGCATCGATGATTTCGGACTGTTTACCGGCGCGATACAGCGTCTGCTTGATCGCGATTACATCGGGGTCTTCGGCCGCCTGGCGCAGGAAGCTCACGACCACATCGAAGGTCTCGTAGGGGTGCTGGACGATGATGTCCTTGGCTTTGATCGCGGCAAAGCAGTCGCCGCCATATTCCTTGATGCGTTCAGGAAAGCGCGGCGAATAGGGTTCGAACTTCAGATCGGGCCGATCGACTTCGACGATACCCGCGAGGTCGGTGATGCCGATAAAGCCCGCGCTCTCCACGATCAAAGCGTGATCGGCTTCCAGCCCCTCGCGAATGATATGCTGCAGGGTTTCAGGCGTGTCGGCAGCCATTTCTAGGCGGATGACACGCCCGCGGCGGCGTCGCTTGATCGCCGAGCGGAAGGTCATGACCAGATCTTCGGCCTCTTCCTCGATCTCGATATCGCTATCGCGCAACACGCGGAACGCGCCCGCTTCCAAGCGCTCGAAATCGGGAAAGATTCGGTCGAAAAACTCGCGGATGACGCTTTCGATGGCGATGACGCGCTTTTTCCTGCCGCGGCAGGGCAAGGTGAAAAAGCGCGGCAATGCTTGCGGGATCATCAGCAATTCGATGATGTTCTCGCCAGACTTGGGATCGAACAGGTTGAAGATCAGCCCGAAGCCCGCATTGGGCACGAAGGGGAACGGATTGACGTTATCGACCGCCTGCGGGGTCAGCACCGGCAGTATTTCCGCATCGAAGCGGTTCGACAGATAGGTCCGTTCGCGCTGGGTCAGTTCCTGGCGATGGATGATATCGATGCCGGCTTTTTCCAGCGCGTCGCTGAGATCGCCCCAGATCGCCTGCGCTTCGGCGCCCAGCTGGTCGGCGACCTTGCTGATGGCATTGAGCTGCTGCGTCGGGGTCATGCCATCCATCGAGCGTTCCTCGATCCCTTGGACCTGCTGCTGCTTGAGGCCCGCAACGCGCACCATGAAAAACTCGTCGAGGTTGGAGCCCGATATCGACAGGAAGCGCAGGCGTTCGAGCAACGGGTGGTTCTCGTTGCGCGCTTCTTCGAGAACGCGGCGATTGAATTCCAGCCAGGACAGCTCACGATTGGTGAAGCGCTCGGGGCCGACCGCGCTCGCTCCTTCAATGCTCGCCATCTCGTTCATCGCGCACCCTCGCTCATGGCTTCCAGCGCCTTGCGGATGGTCGGGATCGTCAATCGCGCCTTCTCGGCAATCGCGTGCCGATCGATCATTTCCACAATGCGCTCGGCAGCAAAATAGGTCCTTTCGACCCGAATTGCGATATAGCGCTGCGCTTCTTCGGACAAATGCAGCCCGCGATCGGCAAAGTGCAGGGCCAGCAGCTGACCGAACAAGGCGTCGTCGGGGTCCTCGATCTCGGTCGTCGGGGTGACGGCAAGACGGGTGCGAAGATCCGGCAGCTGCGCTTCCCAGGCTGGCGGCACGCGGTCCGCCACCATGACCATCGGATGGCCCGTCTCCTGGGCCTGGTTCCAGGCATGAAATAGCGCTTCCTCGTCATGGTCTTCGGCGTTGTCGAAGAGGCGCCCTCCGACCCGGTCGACAAAAGTACGCGCCAGCAGCGAACGACCCGAACGGCGCGGCCCGGTGATGATCGTCGCCTTGACCGGCCACTGCGCCCAGCGTTCGAGATGATCGAGCGCGGCGGTATTTGCCGCACTGGCAATGAAGCGTCCGCCATCATCGTCCTGCGGCCAATCGAGGGGAAGCGCGATCTGGGTGGACATCACGCCCCCGGACGCGAGACCCTGAGCGCGCCGCCCGAATATTCGGCACTCCAGCCTGCTGCGCCGATCGCACTGCGCAATCCGTCGGCAGTGCCGCGATACGTAATCACGAGATTGGACGTCCCGCCGATCGCCAGGCTCGTTTCGGTGACTGCCGTCACGCCCGGGATGGCGCGCAGCATTCCAACCCCGGCATCATAATCGGCAGCAGACGGCGAAACGAGTTGGATCTGGAAGGGTATCTCCGCGAAGATAACCTCTTCGATTGGCGGCGGCGCAGCTTCCTGAATGATAAGGTTGGGATCGGCCTTGATCGTGCCCCTACGGAAGGCCGCAGCGAACAGGCCGTTCATGCGCTCGACCCCCTCATTCATCATGGCGGGCACGCCGTCTTCTCCTTCGCTCGTCAGCGTGAAACTGCCGAGCGGCTCACGGTCGAGACCATAAAATGCCGCGAAATTGCCCGTTGCGGGACCGCCCGGATAGCGGTGATGCAGCTGCACCTGCGCGATCAGGATATTGTTGGCGCCGTAGAAATCGGCGACCGATTTCCAGTAACGCGCGTTCTTGCGACGCACGGCAGCAGCGTTGACCAGCAACGGATCGGAGCCGACGCCCGACAGGCGGATATAATCGATGGGCGTCGCTGCGGTGCGATATTGCGCCCAGGCCGCCTGCCACGGGTTACGGCGCTCCATCGAAAATTCCATGCCCGCGGTCGCGATGACCGGCACCAGCAACATCGGCGCGCTGCGCCGGCGTGCGCCCGACAGGCCGACATACTGGCTTGCGCGCTGGCGGTCGAACTGGACGCCGAGCCGCGCGATATAGCGCTTGGGACCGATGCGCTCTTCCTCGACCACGATCGCGCTGACCAAGCTGTCGAGGGTGGAATCGGACAGGCGCGGCGCTTGGCTGGCGGGACGGCCGCTATTGCTCGCCCACAGTTTCGCAAACCCTTCGCGCTGCGCGATGCGCCAGCCCGCAAGGCGCGCTTCCTGCGCAGTTTCGCCGCCGACATCGACCTCGATCCCGCCGACATCGAGCAGGCCTTCGCTGGCGATCGGGGGAATGCCGCGATCGCCGCTTTCCATCTGCGCAACGGCGACCCCGCCCAGCACCATCAGGAGGATGACCCAGACGACGGGCCTTAGGATGGGATGATATCCGCTCATGAATGTCGCTTTTGGCGACAATGGCGTGGAAATCCAAGGCCGATATGGCTAGCACACCCCGCATGAGCGAGAAAAAAGGCCTTACCTACGCCGATGCTGGCGTTTCCATCGACGCGGGTAACAGGTTGGTCGGCCAGATCGGCCCTCATGCCAAAAGCACTGCGCGCCCCGGCGCCAACGCGCAATTGGGCGGATT
The DNA here is from genome assembly GCF_026157105.1 of Sphingomicrobium marinum. Taxonomy (GTDB): domain Bacteria; phylum Pseudomonadota; class Alphaproteobacteria; order Sphingomonadales; family Sphingomonadaceae; genus Sphingomicrobium; species Sphingomicrobium marinum. The sequence continues at coordinate 1,242,660 of NZ_JANPVQ010000001.1, read as the reverse complement.
CGGGGGCTTTTTCGATCTCAAGGCTGCCGGATACAAGGACCCGCTGCTGGTCGCGGCCAATGATGGGGTTGGCACCAAGCTCAAACTGGCGATCGAAGCGGGACGCCATGACGGCGTGGGCATCGACCTTGTCGCGATGTGCGTCAACGATCTCATTGTGCAGGGCGCCGAGCCGCTTTTTTTCCTCGACTATTACGCCACCGGAAAGCTCGACAATGACGTCGCCGAGGCGGTGGTCGCCAGCATTGCCGCGGGATGCCGAGAAGCCGGCTGTGCGTTGATCGGCGGCGAAACCGCGGAAATGCCGGGCATGTACGGCGAAGATGATTATGACCTTGCAGGCTTTTGTGTGGGCGCGGTGGAACGCGCGGGTGCGCTGGTCGGCAATGAAGCCAGCGAAGGCGACCTGCTGATCGGGCTCGAAAGCTCGGGCGTACATTCGAACGGCTTCTCGCTGGTGCGGCGCATCATCGAGCAGGAAGGCTGGAAGCTCGATGACCCCCTGCCCTACGACGCCGACAGGACGATCGGCGAAGCGCTGCTCGAACCGACGCGCATCTATGTGCAGGCGCTGCTGCCGCTGGTGCGCGCGGGCGACATCAAGGCGCTCGCGCACATCACGGGTGGCGGCCTGCTGGAAAATATTCCGCGCATCCTGCCCGAAGGCCTGCGTGCCCAAGTCTCGCTGTCAAACCTAACGCTTCCCCCGCTGTTCGCCATGCTGCGCGATGCCGGGAACATCGCCAATTCGGAAATGGTGCGCACCTTCAATTGCGGCATCGGCATGGTCGCCTTGGTCGATGCCGATCATGTCGGGCCAGTCACCAAGGCGCTCGAAGATGCCGGCGAGAACGTGCTGCGCATCGGTAGAATCGTGAATGGCCTGCGCGGTTGCAGTGTCGTCGGGGATGGCTGGTCGGCCAGCCACGATGCCTAGGCGCACCCGCCTTGCCATCCTTATTTCGGGGCGCGGCAGCAATATGGCCGCGCTCATTTACGCCGCAAAGGCCGAGGATTGCCCCTATGAGCCGGTGCTGGTGAGCGGCAACAAGCCCGATGCGCCGGGCCTCGACCTGGCCGAAGCCGAAGGTGTCGCCGTCGAACGGCTCGACGGCAAGGCAACGGGCTTCTGGGAAACATTGCACGAAAAGCTGAAGGCCCACGGCGCCGAAATGATCGCGCTGGCGGGTTTCATGCGCATCATCCCGCGCGATTTCCTTGAAAAGTGGGACGGCAAGATCGTCAACATCCACCCCTCGCTCCTGCCCAAGCACAAGGGCATCGGCGTGCACGAGGCCGTGCTGGAAGCGGGCGAAAAGGTGACGGGCGCCAGCGTGCACAAGGTCATCCCCAAACTCGATTCAGGCAACATTCTCGGCCAGGTCGAGGTCGCGGTGATGCCGGGCGATACGGTCGAAACGCTCGCCGATCGCGTGCTCATCGCCGAACACCAGCTTTACCCCAAGGTCCTGTCCGATTACCTCGGCCGCTTCAGCGATCCCGAATGGCTGACCGAGCAGGTCGCGCAGCGCGCCCTCGCCTTGCCCGAGACCTTGGCCAAGACCAGCCACGGTTCGCCCGCCTGGCGCGTCGGCAGCAAAAGCTCGGGCAAATTCTTCGCCATTATGTGGATCCGCCATCACGGCGAGGATCATGTCGGGCTACTCGTCAAATGCGCGGGACAGGACGAGATGGCGGGGCTGATCGAGGCCGATCCCGACCTCTATTTCCGCCCGCAATATTACGGCCCGTCCAACTGGATCGGCATCCGCATCGACCGCCCCGATACCGACTGGGAACATATCGAAAGCTGGCTGTACCGCAGCTGGGTCGAATGCGCCCCCGCGCGGGTCGCGAAGCTGCACAAGGCCGCGGCTGAGTTTTAGAGCTTACGCTCAACCACTTGCCGAGGAGGCGGATTAATGAAACGCACCCAATTTCGCCGCGACGTGGCGAGAGCCGTTCGTACCGTGAGCAAGAAAAGCGGATGGCGCGCCAGTCAGGGATGCCTTTTCCGCGAATTTGACGACTGGTTCGTCAGCGCATCGCCCGTCGTCGCCCTCAACGCGGCATCGACGCGCGGCGTGGTGCGGGCAAAGCCAATGTCGATCGATCCCTTGTTCTGGGAAATCGTTGGTCTGCCGGAAAATAAGCAGCAGCCATTGTCTTTCCGCCTGACCGGGGCCTTCACCTGCCGGGAGCCGACATTTCGCGAAACTGCCATCGAAGAGGCAGAGAACCCCGAAGCAGTTGCGGCGCGCTTGTTGGAATTGGCCAATGCATCGCTGAAAGACCTCGAAAGATATTCGATCGACCAGTTCATCGACCTGTGCCGTGCCGGTGGCGCCGACGCGGACAGCTATATCTCCGCCATGGTTCCAGCGCTTATCGTATCGGACCGACAGGGCGAAGCGCTGGACGCCTGTCGCGCTGCCAGGGAGCGCGACTCGGGCGGCGGTTTCTTCTTCCCCGACGGTTCTTTTTGCGATCTCGCAATCCGGTGGATCGAGCGACGAAACTAGCATCGGGCCGGACGGCCACGATGCGAGACATTACTTCCTCTTGTGCTCGGGCGACGGAGGTTGGAAAGATGCAGCCACGCCTTCAAGCGACCAGGAGAACGAAATGCCGATCCGCCTCATGACGATTGCCAGCTGCAGCCTGCTAGCGCTTTCAGGAGCGGCCTACGCCCAAGACACGCCCTCGCCACAGCCCGACATCTTCCTGTTCGCCTACGATGCCGACAATGAAGAGGACGTGCTGTCGGGCGGGCTCAACGTCACCGACCAGCCGCTCTACGACAACCAGCCTTTCTTCACGGCGGGCAGCGACACGTTCCTCTATGCCCGTGCCGATGACAAACAGATCGATATCTACGAATATGACATCGCGGCCGGCACGCACACGCGCATCACCAACACGCCGGAGAATGAATATTCGCCGACGCCCTCGCCTGACAACCGGACCATCTCGATGGTATCCGAGCGCAACGGATCGGTGTGGGAGATCGATCGCTCGGCGCCGGGCACACCGCGCTGGGCGCTCGAGGCGCCGGGCGTGGTCGAGCCGGTCGGCTATTTCGCGCGCAACTTTGCGACGGGCGACGTGTTCTACTGGTCGCGCTTTGGCTACAACGTCGCGTACACCGACGCCGATGGCGACAACCATTTCGTGTCGGGCCACGCGGTGCCCTCCACCCCGCACTTGATCCCCGGCACCAACACCTTCAGCTTCGTCCACCGCCAGACAAACGAGCAGGTGTGGATCAAGGCGTTCGACCCCGAGACCAGGGCCGTGCGCCCGCTAACCCCCATCGTCGGCACCAACGCCAACTATACGTGGGGCCCGGACGGATCGATCCTGCAGATCGAGGACAACAAGCTCCACCGCTGGCGCGAAGGCGGCGGCGGCTGGGAAGAGATTTCGGACTTGGACGCGCACGGGATTGACGGTGGTTATCGCATTGCGGTTAGCCCTGATGGCGAGCGGATCGCGATTGTGGGGATGGTGGCGAACCCTGACTAGAAGTCACCAACGGTACTGATGTGTATGCAGGTGAGGTTTATGCGATTTTGGCTGTCAGCGTCGAGAAGTTGCTTGAACAAGTTCGAGATCGGTAATGCTACCCGGATTTCCAAACCCAATGCGCGCTTCTCATTCTTTGGTGCGCTGACATTTTTGCTTGCGGCATACGCTGCGCCGTCCGGCTACATGGGCACTGAGATCGGCAGAGCACATGCAGCTTACTTCGAGGCAGCGCCATCCCCTTTAGCCCAGAGAGATGCGGCTACGGAGGCGTTAGAAAGACTTCTCTTGGTCGAGGTTTGGGCGGAGCAATGTATTACGACCGTGCATCGAGAAGACGAATTGGCGGCTGAAGATAGCTTTGCTCACCTCGATCCATACGATGAGAGAACAAAACGGTTTTTGGTCTTAGCGATGGCAAGGGACATATGCTTGGCGCGACAAGAGCCGGTCACTTGCGAAGATGCGCCCGCGGCGGCCTTGAACGTTTTCCTGTACGCAAAGATGTTAAGTCGAAATCCGATAATTTCTGCGCGATCGAATTATCTGTTGGACTGTATCAGAGATCGCAGAACTGAGGGCCCAATTGACTTCAGAAAAACGTGGAGGTCGCTTAGTCCGCTTGATTTCATCTTGGCAGGGAACGGGCTGGGGCCTGTTGAAGTGCGCTCCGAAGCGGAAAAAGTTACGTACGCTAGTTCTCGAGGCAGCGTTCCAGCGTTGGAATTTTGGAGGTCGCGTTGCCCTCGTCTTTCACGGCGATCACAACTCCTAAGCGTGACCTCGGCTGACTTGATCGTCTGTGCCGACTTCAAATTGAGACTCGAAAAAAGGGAACTTGACGAGGCGACCCAGAAAACACTCATGAAAGAGGGCATTATAATCAAGTAAGCGCGGGGTTGCGCTTTACTGCGTCTTCGCCTTCGAGCACCTGGACGACGACCGGCTCGCTCATCATGAACTCGACCAGTTCGCCGAAGAAAGGACGGTCCCCTTTGGCCTGCTCGCGGCTCATGTGGATGCGCTAGGAGGCGACGCCGCGATGGCAATTATGGCTGTCGATTCCCACTTGAAGGCGCAAGACGCTGTTGATTTCTAAATCAATTCTCGCGGCCGCCTCTTGCTTAACCTCTGATATTCGTGAACTGACCAAGGTTGCCGAATAGCTCGGATGTTCTTTTGCCATTGGGGGAGTGGCTATGAAATTCAAATTGAAGCAATGGGCACAGATCGCGGAAGTCATAAGTGCGGTAGCGATTGTCCTGTCGCTTATTTTCGTTGGGCTGCAACTCAGAAGTAATGCCCAGGCGACCCAGTACGCATCAGCCAACGCCACCAACGCTTCCATAAGTTCCTGGTACTCGCGGATTGCTAACAACGAGCAGGCTAGCTCAATATTCTGGAGTGCATTGTCATCCCCAGATTCGCTCACGCCTGCAGAGTGGTATCAATTCGTGCTCAATATGCATGCTTTGATGCTGAACCTGCAGAACAGTTACTATCTCAATGCAGAAGGCACGCTCGACACAGAGATCCAAAACTCGCTTGCGGTGATTGTTGCTGGAGTGAGGGACCAACCCGGGTTCGCTCGGTATTGGGAACAAAGAAAATCAATCTTCTATCCCGAATTTCAAGCGTACATCGATGCGATCATGGATTCCGAAGTTCAAGTTTCGGAGGGCCTCTATGAGGATATTATTCCGAACTCCAACGACCAGGATTGAGCGAGGCCGCCCTCCCCTTTTGCAGGTCCGCTCTGCACCCCATTCCAGACAGAAAAGGCCGCCAGGTTTCTCCAGCGGCCTTCCTGATTTGCTTGGCGTAAGCGCTTAGCCGACAATCTCGTCTTCATTAAAGAAGAAGTCGATTTCGATCTTCGCGTTTTCATCGCTGTCCGAACCGTGGACCGTGTTTTCGCCGATCGAAAGTGCGTGTTCCTTGCGGATCGTGCCTTCGGCGGCTTCGGCCGGGTTGGTGGCGCCCATGATGTCGCGGTTGCGCTTCACGGCGTCTTCGCCTTCGAGCACCTGGACGACAACCGGCTCGCTCATCATGAACTCGACCAGTTCGCCGAAGAAGGGGCGTTCCTTGTGGACCGCATAAAAGCCTTCGGCCTGCTCGCGGCTCATATGGATGCGCTTGGAGGCGACGACGCGAAGGCCGGCTTCTTCCAGCATCTTGGTGACGGCGCCAGTGAGGTTGCGACGCGTGGCGTCGGGCTTGATGATCGAAAAGGTGCGGGTGACCGCCATGTCAGTTCTCCACTACTGAGGGATTTGGCGCGCCCTTAGCGAGCAGCGCCGAGGAGCGCTAGCCCCTTTCGACCCACTTGCCGTCCTCTCGCGCCCAATAGTGGCGCTCGACCCCGTCGTCGGATGCGAGATCCTTCCACGCCGTGCGCGCGGCATCGATCGTCTCGGGGTCGAAGATGAAGAAGGCGCGATCGAAATTGAGCGCGGCGGCGCGCCACACACCATCGGCCAGCGCGATATGCCGCGCACGGTTGGCGGCAACGGTCCGCGTCGACAGCAGGATCGGCTGGCGCTGGTCATCGCCTTCATCGACGATGCCATGTGCCAGGAAACTGCCCTTGCCGCCTTCTTCCCAAAGCTGGCGATTGAGACTGGCAAGCAGTGCCTCGTCCTCGGCGACCACTAGCAGGCGCTCGCCATCGGCGGTAAGTTTTCCGGCAATGGCGGCGAGGACGCCAGCACGGACACCCTCACCGTCCAGCTGGTAGAAATCGACGCGCAGCGCCTAGCCTTCCAGCTTGTCGGCCACGTAGCGGTCGAGCACGCGCACGCCAAAGCCCGTCGCTCCCTTGCCGAAGGTCGTCTTGTCCTTGTCGCTCCACGCCATGCCCGCAATGTCGAGGTGCGCCCACTTCACGTCGTCGTGAATGAAGCGATGGAGGAACTGCGCTGCAGTGATCGACCCCGCGCCGCGCGGGCCGACATTCTTCATGTCGGCGATGGGGCTGTCGATCAGCTTGTCGTAGGCCGGCCCGATCGGCAGGTGCCACAGACGATCGCCGCTATCCTTGCCCGCTTCGATCAGGTGTTCGACGAGATCGTCGTCGTTCGAGAAGATGCCCGCATGTTCATGCCCCAGGCTGATGATCATTGCACCGGTCAGCGTGGCAAGGTCGATCACCGTCTTGGGCGAATATTCGGTCTGCACATATTCGAGCGCGTCGCACAGGACGAGGCGGCCCTCGGCGTCGGTGTTGATGACTTCGATCGTCTGCCCGTTCATCGAGGTGACGACATCGCCGGGGCGCTGTGCATTGCCATCGGGCATATTCTCGACGAGGCCGCAGATGCCAATCACGTTGGCCTTGGCCTTGCGCGCGGCCAGCGCGACCATCGCGCCCGCAACAGCGCCGGCGCCGCCCATGTCCCACTTCATCGCTTCCATGCCCGCGGCGGGCTTGATCGAGATGCCGCCCGTATCGAAGGTCACGCCCTTGCCGACGAAGGCGGTATCGAATTTTTCGCCGTCGCCGCCCTTCCACTTCATGATCAGCAGGCGCGGTTCGCGGCGGGAGCCCTGGTTGACGCCCAGCAGCGCGTTCATGCCGAGCTTTTCCATCTCTTCCTGGCCGAGCGTCTCGATCACAAGATCGGTGCCCTTGGCATGCTCGCGCACGCGCTCGACGAAGCTTTCGGGGTAGATGATGTTGGCGGGCTCGGTGACCAGTTCCTTGGTCAGCGCCACGCCCTTGGCGATGCCTTCGAAGGTGCCCGTCCAGGCGTCTTCGGCACCGTCCGCAGCACCGACGATGGTCAACGTGACGAACGTCACCTTCTGGTGATCCTTCTGCGTGGTGCGATAGCGATCGTAACGCCATGCCCGCAACGCGGCGCCAAAGGCGATGCGCGCGGCTTCGTCGGCATCGAAATCGCTGCCGGTGAGATCGAGAACGCCATGCGTTTCGCCCGATGTCAGCAAGGTCGCGCTGATCTTCGCGCCCAGCGCCTCGGCCGCCTCGCCATCGCCCTTGCCCTCGCCCACAACCAGCAGGCGGCGGCCGTTGTCGGCGGCGAGCCATGCGCTGGCGACCTGGCCCTTCTTGCCCTCGAAACGCTGGCGGCGCATCGCGGCCTTGACGACGTCGAGATCGCTTCCCAGCGTTTCCAGCTTGTCATCGCCCTGGCCGGAAGCGGGCAGGACAAGGGCAAAATCCCCGGCGGGGCGGTTGTCGGCGAAACGGATCTGCATGAAATACACCTCGAAATGTTCGATAATTTGTGCGCGACATAAGACAAGCGCGGGTCAAAAGGCAAAGGCGGATTGCCGCCCCTGCGCCAAGCTGCAATAGCGGGGGCGATGAGCGGTAGTGCAAATCGGTTGTTGAGCGGCGCGAGTCTGCTGATCCTGGGGATGGCCTCCCCTGCCCTTGCCGCCGTGCAGGACGATCCGTCGATCGCGGCTGCGGCGCAAGAAGACCTGATCGTCTTCAGCGCCGACGAGATCGCCTATGACGGCGCCAACCAGGTCGTCACCGCAACCGGCCAGGTGCGGGCCAACCGCGATGGCTATTATGTCGCGGCCGACCGCGTCACCTGGGACCGCAGCACCGGGCTGATCGTGGCCGAAGGAAATGTCGTCCTGCTCTCGCCCACGGGCGACCGCGTGATCGGCGATCACGTCGAGCTCGACGAAGCATTTTCCAACGGGATGAGCGAGAATTTGCTCCTCGCGCTCGATACCGGCGGGCGTATCGCGGCCGAGCGCGCTACCAGCGTCGACGGCGACCTCACGCTGGAGAACGCGATATATTCGCCATGCACGATCAGCCCCGCCGCAGGCTGCCCTGAAAATCCGAGCTGGTCGATCCGCGCCGCGCAAGTCATCCGCGATGCGGAAACCGGCACGCTCACCTTCAAGGGCGGACAGTTCACCTTTTTCGGCGTGGCGCTTCCCGCGATCCCGTCATTCTCGATCGGACAGCCGGGGCCGATTGGCGGCATTACCGGCTTTCTCGTCCCCGAGGTTGCGATTTCGGGCATCAACGGGCTCGAGATCAGCCAGCCTTATTACTGGCGCCTGGCACGCAACCGCGATTTCACGCTGACACCGACGGTCTATTCGGGTGCCTTCCCCTCCATCGAGGCTTTTTATCGCCAGCTGACGACAACAGGCGCGGTGCAGGTGGGCGGCTTCCTCACCTATGGCGAGGTCGAGGACGAGCTGCTCTCGAACCCCAATGCCGTTCTGGAGCGCGACGTTCGCGGTTATCTCGAAGCTAATGGACGCCTCCAGTTCGATGAGAACTGGCGCCTGACCGGATCAGGCCGGGTCGCTTCGGACAAGACGGTTACCCGTCGCTACGACATCACGCGCGATGATCGGCTGCGCAGTTTCCTCAATCTCGAGCGTTTCAGCGAAGACGCCTATATCTCGATCGCCGGCTGGGCGTTCCAGGGCCTGCGGGTCGATGACGAGCTTGCGACGACACCGGTCGCGTTGCCGGCGATCGACGCGCGCTGGCGATTGAGCGACCTGCCCGTTGGCGGGCGGGTGGAATTGCAGGCCAACAGCCTCGCCATCCTGCGCGTTGATGGCCAGGATACGCAGCGCGCATTCGCGGGTGCCAGGTGGGATCGCCGCTTGCTGACGAACTGGGGGCAAGAATTGACCCTGACCGCCTATGCCCGCGGCGATGTCTATCACACCAACAACGTGCTGAGCACCAATGTCGAGGCCTATCGCGGCGAAGAAGGTTGGAATTTCCGCGGGATCGGGGCGCTGGCGGCAGACATGCGCTATCCGCTGATCGGGCCGGCATTCGGTGGCACGCAGCGCATCGTGCCGCGCATCCAGCTCGTGGTGACGCCGCGCACCGAGAATCTCGATATCCCGAACGAGGACGCCCGCGCCATCGACCTTGAGGATTCGAACCTCTTCGCGCTCAACCGATTCCCCGGATACGATCGCTGGGACGATGGCAGCCGCGTCACCTACGGCGTGGAATATATGCTCGATATTCCCAATGTCTCGATCCGCAGCAACATCGGGCAGAGCTATCGCCTCAACCAGTCGCCGGACATTTTCCCGGACGGGACGGGACTGACCGATCGCTTTTCGGACATCGTCGGGCGCACGCGCGTGCGCTACGGGCGCTTCCTCGATTTCACCCACCGCTTCCGGATCGACAAGGACGACCTCAAGATTCGCCGGACAGAGCTCGATCTCACGCTCGGCACCATCGAGACCTATGCGCAGATCGGCTACCTGCTGCTCGACCGCGATATCGACATTTCGATCGAGGATTTGCGCGACAAGGAAGAATTGCGCGGTGGCGGGCGCGTCAAGATCGACGACAACTGGTCGGCATTCGGGTCGGTCGTTCTCGACCTCACCAACAGCGATGAAGATCCGCTCAGTCTTGCCGACGGATTCGAGCCGACACGGCACCGCGTGGGCGTATCCTACGAAGATGACGCGTTGGAGGTTGGCTTGACGTGGAGACGCGACTATGAACGCGCAGGATTATTCGATCGCGGGTCCACATTCCAGATCCGCGTGATCTTGAAAGGGCTTGGCCGCTAAGCTGCCATTCAGCTAAATGCCGCCAAGGAAAGAGCAAAAGATCAAAGGGTTACGACTATCATGACAATTGCACGCAGGATCGCGGTTTCGATGGCCGCAGTGGCGCTCGCCGGTGGAGCGGCGATGGCCATGCAGGCTCAGCCTGAACAGCAGACCAATACGGCGCAGTCGCTGGCCTTGCCCGACAATCCGACACTTTTTGGCGCGGCCTTGCCGCCGGTCGTCAAGGCGACTGCCATCGTCAACGGGGAAGTCATCACCGCGACCGACGTCGAACAGCGCCTCGCGCTCGTCGCGCTGTCGAATGACGGCCAGATCGATACCGCACAGCTCGACCGCCTGCGCCAGCAGGTGCTGCGCAACCTGATCGACGAGACGCTCCAGGTGCAAGCCGCCGCAGCGGAAGAAATCGAACTGACACCGGAGGAAATCAACGCCACTGTAGTGCGGGTCGCCGAACAGAATGGCCGCACCCCCGACGAACTGGCCGAATATCTCGCCGCCAACGGCTCATCGCTCCGCTCGATCCGCCGTCAGGTGCAGGGCGAAATGGCGTGGCAGCGCCTTCAGCAAGCCAAGATCGAAAGCACCGTTTCGGTGGGCGACGAAGAAGTGCAGGCCGTCCTTGATCGGCTCGAAGCGTCCAAGGGCACGACCGAATATCGTGTTGCCGAGATTTATCTCCCGGCAACCCCCGCGACCGATGCCGAAGTGCGCCAGACGGCCCAGAATATCCTCGAACAGCTTGGACAGGGCGGTAGCTTTGCCGCTTATGCACGCCAATATAGCCAGGCGTCGACGGCAGCGGTCGGCGGCGACCTTGGCTGGGTGCAGCCCGGTCAGCTGCCCCCCGAACTCGCCGAAGCTGTCACCAGCCTTCGTCCGGGTGCGGTCAGCGTGCCGATCCCCGTCGCGGGCGGTTATTCGATCATCGCGATCCAGGATTCGCGCACGATCCTGACGGCTGACCCGCGCGATGCAGTATTGAGCCTCAAGCAGGTCACGATAGGTTTCGATCCGGGCATGAGCGAGCAGGCCGCATTGGCCCGCGTCGAGCGCTTCAGCACGGCGGCGCAAAATGTCGGCGGCTGCGGCGGTGCAGACGCGATCGCCGCCAACTTCGGCGGCCAGGTCGTCCAGTCGGACGGTGTCAGCATGCGCGATCTTCCTCCTGCCCTCCAGCAGATGATGATCCCGATGCAGGTCGGCCAGGCAACGCAGCCGTTCGGTTCGCTCGATGAAGGTGTCCGCATCCTCGTCATCTGCGGACGCGACGAGCAGCAGCCCGGCATGCCCAGCTTCGATCAGGTCTACAACCAGATGAACCAGCAGCGCGTAAACAGCCGCGCCCAGCGTTATCTGCGCGACCTTCGCCGCGACGCCATTATCGAATTCCGCTAGGCGCTGGCGCGGTGCTGCCGCTTTCCGTCAGCCTGGGTGACCCGGCCGGGATCGGTCCGGAAGTGGTCGCCAAGTGCTGGGAAAACCGCCACGTCGAAGGGCTCCCGCCTTTCGTGGCGATCGGCGATCCGCAATCCATCAGCGCGGTTTCGGACATCCCGATCGCGGTCGTGGAAGACCCCGAGGAAGGCGCCGAGGCGTTTGCCAACGGGCTGCCGGTGATCGCAATCGAATGCGACAGCGAGATCAATCCGGGCAAACCGAACAGCGATGGCGCGCGCTGTTCCTACGATTCGCTCGAACTGGCGGTCGGGTTGGCGCGTTCAGGCTCGGTAGCGGGGGTCGTGACGGGCCCGGTGTCGAAGCAGCAGCTTTACGAAGTTGGCTTCACCCATCCCGGCCAGACCGAATTCGTCGCCGAGCGCTGCGGTGTCTCGCGCGACAATGTCGCGATGATGCTGGCAGGGCCGACGCTGCGCACCGTGCCGGTGACAACGCACATCCCCTTGTCGATGGCCGCAGATGCACTCAGCGTCGAGATCGTGGCGTCACGCGGCCGGGCGGCACTTCGCGGCTTGATCCGCAATTTCGGCATCGACATGCCGCGTCTGGCGATTTCGGGTCTCAACCCGCACGCTGGCGAAGGCGGTGCGTTGGGGCACGAGGATGTCGAGATCATCGAACCCGCCATCGAGCAGCTGCGCAGTGAAGGCTGGGTCGTCACCGGCCCCCACCCTGCCGACACCATGTTTCATGAGCGCGCGCGCGCCAATTACGACGCCGCCTTGTGCATGTATCATGACCAGGCATTGATCCCGCTAAAAGCGCTGCATTTCGATGAAGGCGTGAACATCACGCTGGGGCTGCCTATAGTGCGTACGTCGCCCGATCATGGAACGGCGTTCGATATTGCCGGGCAGGATCTGGCGACGCCGACCGCAATGGCCGCTGCCATGCACTGCGCCACCGAAGCGGCGGCACATCGCCGCCGTCTTGCCGAACATGGCCGCACTGGCATGGCCATCGGCAAGTGAGTGTCGAGCCGCTTCGCGAGGTCATCGCGCGGCACAACTTGTCCGCCAGCAAGGCGCTGGGCCAGAACTTCATTCTCGACCGACAGCTGCTGGCGCGCATTGCGGCGATCCCGGGCGATCTTTCGGACCAGACCGTTTTCGAAGTGGGCCCCGGTCCCGGCGGCCTGACCCGCGCGCTGCTCGACGCGGGTGCACGCGTCATCGCGGTCGAACGTGATCCGCGCTGCATTCCGGCGCTGCAAGAGCTCAAGAGTGAGTATGGCGACATGCTGACGCTGATCGAAGGCGATGCCATGGCCATCGACGCCGAAGCGACCGTCGGGCGCGGCGCGCACATTGTCGCGAACCTGCCCTATAATGTCGGGACGGCGTTGCTGACGGGGTGGCTTGATGGCGGGGAATGGCCACCATTCTGGGCCTCGCTCACCCTCATGTTCCAGCGCGAGGTCGCGCAGCGCATCGTCGCCGAACCCGGCACCAGCGCCTACGGCAGACTGGCCGTGCTCGCGCAGTGGCGTTCGGCGCCCTCCATCGCAATGAAAGTCAGCCGTTCGGCGTTCGTCCCGCCGCCCAAGGTGGAGAGCGCTGTGGTGCATATCGTTCCAAAAGCAGCCCCCGAGGGCGTCGATCCGGCGGTTCTGACCAGACTGACCGCAGCCGCGTTCGGACAGCGCCGAAAGATGCTGCGGCAAAGTCTCAAGAGCGTACCGGGCGCACTCGATGCGCTGGCGGCAATCGGAATCGATGAGACGCGGCGCGCCGAGACGGTCAGCGTCGACGAATGGATCGAATTGGCTAGAAAACTCTAGTTGGGTTGGGGCGCGTCGGGCGTTTCGGCAGCCACGAGCACCGGGCCGCGGCGGATCGCCGCCGCGAGCTTGGTCCGCTCGGCGCAATCATCACCGCACAGTTCTGCAAGCTTGGCGAGGTTCTGGCGTGCGCGGTCGGTCGCGCCGATCTGCACCAGCGCTTCGCCCTGCACCGCGAGTGCTTCGCGATCGGTGGGGTCGATGATCAGCGCCTTGCGGCCATAGCTAATCGCCTGCCCGTAGAGACGCTGTTCGATCGCCACCTTGGCCATCGCGGTGAACGCATCTTCGTTTTTGGGATCGATGACGAGCGCGGCTTCGAGCGTATCGTCGGCTTCGACAAGCTTGCCCTGAGCCATCAGTTCTTCGGCTTGCTTGACCAACGCGGCAGACGCCGGATCGACGGGCTGGCGCTGCGCCATGCCGGCAACCGACATGGTCGATGCGGTCACACCGAGGACGAGAACTAGCGGACTGATACGCATCAAAATCTCCCAAATATTACCGCGCGTTATCACGACTTCACGCCAGTGGCGATAAAAAAGCCATCGGTGCCGTCATGGGCGGGTGTCAGCAATCGTCCGGCTCCTGCCTTTCGACCGAAGTCGAGACTGTCTTGCCACGCCAAGCCTGAATGACGGCTTGCCGCGGCGCTCGCCTGCGCCTCTCCCTCGGCGGAAAGGAGCGAGCAGACCACGTACACCAGCTTTCCGCCCGGTTTGAGCAGCGGCAAGGCAAGGTCGATCAGGCGGCTTTGCGTTTCGACGAGCCGGTCGAGACGCTCCGGCGTCAGGCGCCACCGCCCTTCCGGATTGCGCCGCCACGTGCCCGATCCCGAACAGGGGGCATCGATCAGGACGATGTCCGCTTGGCCATTGAGGTCGGCGAGCATCTCCGCTTCTCGCGGCGTATCGAGAAGGCGTGTCTCAATATTTGTCGCTCCGGCGCGTTCGGCGCGCGGCGGCAGTTGCGACAGGCGCGCACGGCTGATGTCGGCGGCGACTATTCGAGCGTCGGGTGTTAGTGCGGCAAGCGCAAGCGACTTGCCCCCCGCCCCTGCACATAAATCGACGATAAGGGCACCGTCTCGCGGATCGCAGGCATGCGCGACGAGTTGGCTGGCTTCGTCCTGCACCTCGACAAGTCCGTCGCGGTACGCCGGATGCTGGTCGATGCGCGTATCGGTGTCGAGGCGGATGCCGTGAGGCGCAAGCATGGTCGGCTTGCTGTCCGGGAACGACGGCAAAACGGCATCCCGCGTCGTGCGCGCTATGTTGACGCGAAGGTCGAGCGGCGCGCGCGCCAGCAAGGCAGGCCATTCGTCACTCGATACGAGCGGATGGAGTTCATTTTCCAGCCAGGTCGGTAGAAGCCGACCCTCGCAGGCGGTTTCGCCAGCTTCGATCGGTGCGGGCGCATGCCCCTGCCCATCGAACAACCCCGCGAGCGGCGCATCTTCCTTCGCCAGCCCGAGCATCGCGGCACGGCCGTTTTCGGGCATCTCACCGCAATGGCGGATGGCCGCGAAGACATGCTCGCGCACCGCGCGGCGATCCTTCGACCCGGCATACCGTCGCTCGCGAAAATATTGGCGCACGATGGCATCGGCGGGCGGACCGTTGTCGCGCGCCGACGCGATCACCGTGTCGAGGATTTCGATGGCCGCCTGGACGCGGGCGCCCGGGGTCACGCTGCCGAGCTGGCCAGCGCGTCTTTCACCGCTGCCAGCGCTTCCTCCGCCTTGTCGCCATCGGGCCCGCCGCCTTGCGCCATATCCGGACGGCCGCCGCCGCCCTTGCCGCCCAGCGCTTCGACCGCGACCTTGACGAGGTCGACGGCGCTCGCTTCGTTCGTCTTGTCATCGGTGACACCCACCGCGACGCTGGCCTTGCCGTCATTGACCGCGACCAAGGCGGCGATGCCCGAACCGAGCTCCCTCTTCATGTCGTCTACCGTGGGACGCAGCGCCTTGGGCTCAAGGCCTTCCACCACGCGGCCCATGAAGGCGATGCCGGCGACCTCTTCCGGGCCAGGCGCGTCCTTCGCGCCGCCGCCGCCCATCGCGAGCGCTTTCTTCGCATCGGCAAGTTCGCGTTCGAGCTGCTTGCGCTCGCGCACCAGCGCGGCGATTCGCTCGGGCACCTCGTCGGGCGCGGCCTTCAGGCTGTTGGCGGCATCGCGCAACTTGGCGTCGCGCTGGATCAGCCACATGCGCGCCGCCTCACCGGTCAGCGCCTCGATGCGACGGACGCCCGAGGACACCGCGCTTTCGCTAATAATCTTGAACAGCTGGATGTCGCCGGTGGCGCGGACATGCGTCCCGCCGCACAGTTCCACCGAATAGCTCTTGTCGGTCTTGCGACCCATCGACAAAACGCGGACCTCATCGCCATATTTCTCGCCAAACAGCGCCAGTGCACCAGCTTCAATGGCATCGTCGGGCGTCATCAGCCGCGTATCGACGATCTCGTTGGCGCGAATTTCTTCGTTCACCTCGCGCTCGATGTCGGCGATTTCGTCCGCGGTGAGAGCGCTGGGATGCGAAAAGTCGAAGCGCAAGCGGTCGGGCGCGACAAGGCTGCCCTTCTGCGTGACATGGTCGCCCAATCGGTTACGCAGCGCCGCGTGCACCAAGTGCGTCGCCGAGTGGTTGGCGCGTGTCTGGTCGCGGCGTTCGACGTCGATTTCCTGGTGCAGGCTGTCGCCAACCTTCACGCTACCCTTGGTCACCTTGCTGTGCAGGACATGCAGCTTGCCGAGCGGCTTGGACGTGTCGCTGACAATCGCTGCAAAGCCGGCCTTTGAGGACAGGCTGCCGGCATCGCCGACCTGTCCGCCGCTTTCGCCATAAAAGGGCGTTTGGTTAAGCACGAGCATCACCTCGTCGCCCTCGCCCGCGCTGTCGACGCGCGTACCGTCCTTGACGATAGCCTGCACCACGCCCTCGCCCTCGCCCGACAGGTATCCGGTAAATTCGGTGGCGCCGACTTCATCGGCAAGGTCGAACCACAATTCATCGCTTGCCTGCTCGCCCGAACCCTTCCACGCTGCGCGTGCCTTGGCCTTCTGCTCCGCCATGGCAGCATCGAAGCCTTCGCGATCAACGCTCAGCCCCTCGCGGCGCAGCGCGTCTTTGGTCAGATCGAAAGGAAAACCGTACGTGTCGTAGAGCTTGAACGCGGTTTCGCCGGGCAGCGCATCGCCCTCGCCCATGTCCCTGGTCGCTTCGTCGAGCAGCTTGAGCCCGTTGGCCAGCGTGCGGCGGAAGCGCACTTCCTCGTCGTGCAGCGTGGTCTCGATCAGCGTCTGCGCGCGCACCAATTCAGGATAGGCGCTCCCCATCTCGGACAGCAGCTCGGGCACCAGGCGGTGTATCAGCGGTTCGGCCGCGCCAAGGATATGCGCATGGCGCATCGCGCGGCGCATGATCCGGCGCAGCACATAGCCGCGCCCCTCATTGGACGGCAGCACGCCATCGGCGATCAGGAAGCCCGACGAACGCAGATGATCGGCGATCACGCGGTGGCTCGCCTGCCGCTCGCCTTCGGCCTTCGTCTTGGTCAGATCTTCCGACGCGGCGATCAGCGCCTTGAACTGGTCGGTATCGTAATTGTCGTGGACGCCCTGCATGACCGCAGCAATGCGCTCCAGGCCCATACCCGTGTCGATGCTGGGCTTGGGCAGGTCGCCGACAATTTCGTCGGCAGCCTGCGTATGCTGCATGAAGACGAGGTTCCAGATCTCGACAAAGCGGTCGCCATCCTCGTTCGGGCTTCCCGGCGGGCCGCCTTCGATATGGTCGCCATGATCGTAGAAAATCTCGCTGCACGGTCCGCACGGCCCGTCCGAGCCCATGGCCCAGAAATTATCCTTCGTGGCGATGCGGATGATACGCTCCTCGGGCAGCCCCGAAATCTTGCGCCACAGATCATACGCCTCGTCATCGGTGTGATAGACGGTCGCGGTCAGCTTGTCTGTCGACAAGCCCCATTCCTTGGTCAGCAGCGTCCAAGCATGGCTGATCGCCTCATCCTTGAAATAGTCGCCGAACGAAAAATTGCCGAGCATTTCGAAAAAGGTGTGGTGGCGCGCGGTATAACCGACATTGTCTAGGTCGTTATGCTTGCCGCCCGCCCTCACGCACTTCTGGCTCGACGTTGCGGTCGTGTACGACACCTGCTCGAGCCCCGTGAACACGTTCTTGAACGGCACCATGCCGGCGTTGACAAACATCAGCGTCGGGTCGTTGTGCGGCACCAACGGCGCGCTGGGCACCCGTTCGTGGCCCTGACTCTCGAAATAGTCGAGAAAGCTGCGGCGAATATCGTTGGTCGAAGTCATGGGGGCGATGTAAGGCCCATGGTGCAATGCGGCAAGCGGCTAAGGAGGTCATATTGGTTCGCAAGATCGTCAAATGGTTGTTCTGGACGCTGTTCCTGCTCTTCCTGAGCAGTCTTGCGCTGGTGGTCTTCTACCGCTGGGTGCCCGTGCCGATCACCGCAACCATGATCATGGACGAAAGCAGCCTCACCAAGGATTGGGACCCGCTCGAGCGGATCGATCGCGACATGGTGCGCGCCGTCATCGCCGCCGAAGACAGCAAGTTCTGCAGCCATGACGGGTTCGACTGGGAAGCGATCGAGGAAGCGCGTCGCCGCAACGCGCAGGGAGGCCGTATTCGCGGTGGATCGACCATCAGCCAGCAGACGGCGAAGAATGTCTTCCTGTGGCAGGGTGGCGGATATTTCCGCAAAGGAATGGAGGCCTATTTCACCTTCCTGATCGAGAATATTTGGGGGAAACGGCGCATCATGGAAGTTTACCTCAACGTCGCCGAGACGGGCATCGGGACGTACGGCGTGACCGAAGGCGCGCGGCGCTATTTCGACAAGGATGCGTCCAGCCTGTCGCGGCGCGAGGCTGCGGCGATCGCGGCAGTGCTGCCGCTGCCCAAGGAGCGCCCGGCGCGCAACCCCAGCGGTTTTACCGCACGATACGGGTCAACCATCGCAACGCGCATGAGTATCGTGGAACGCGATGGGCTCGATGCGTGTGTATATGCCGAAGGAGATGCACCCGTGAACAACCCCGATCCATCCGACCCGAAGCCGACCCCCACGCCGCCGCAGCAGCCGCCCGAGGTCGAGCCGGCGCCTGCGCCAGACAGCCCTCCGACGCCGCAGGACGACCCTGCGCCGCAGCCGATCGATCCCGATCCCCCGATCACGCCTGCCGATCCGAACCCGGATGACGTTCCACCGCCCCAGCCGGACGTGCCGGACCAACCCTAGCCCGCGGCGGAATGCACCAGGCGCGGACGTTCCGGAATGTCCGCCGCGAGTTCGACGTTGGGTTCGCCCAGCAAGCGGGAGAGGCGATCGGCAACATCCGCGTCGAGCTGAAAATCGCGGCCGACAAGCATCACGGCGGTGCGGCCGTCGGCAATCGGCACATGCAGGCGCACGGTGCCGCGGCCGCCGCGTTCCAGCGCCGACTGAACGAGCGCGATGCCCGAAGCGTCAGGGATATGAAGATCGAGCTTGAGGCGCTGGCTTTCCGACAGTTGCGATAGCGGCCTGAACAGTGTCACCGCGACACGCGGTTCTTCTTCGCCCGGACGGCGATCGAGCTCGGCGGTGATGAGGCCGGGTTCACCCGACTTCGCCGCTTCCTCCAGCGC
The DNA here is from genome assembly GCF_026157105.1 of Sphingomicrobium marinum. Lineage (GTDB taxonomy): Bacteria > Pseudomonadota > Alphaproteobacteria > Sphingomonadales > Sphingomonadaceae > Sphingomicrobium > Sphingomicrobium marinum. Next base: position 1,223,656 of record NZ_JANPVQ010000001.1, on the reverse strand, counting down.
GGCAGTAACGGCGTCATCGAACGCCATCGCGCCGAATTGGCCCGACGGATCGGACAGGGTGCACATCATGTAGCGACGGCCTTTCTGGCTCGTGCGCCACCGCGCTTCTTCAACCAGGCCCGCCATCATCGTCTGCGTCCGTCCGCCTTCCGCAGGCATTGGCAATGAACCCAGCTCGGCGAAGGTCTTGACCCGGTGCGCGGTGAGCAGGTGGCGCTGCGCTTCGACCGGATGCGAGGAGAAATAGAAGCCGAAGGCATCGCGTTCCGCGCCCATGCGCTCGGCAAGCGTCCATTCGGCCTTTGGCAGCCGGATTTCGGCCAACTCGTTATCCGCATCGCCTGCCCCGCCGAACAGCGCCGCCTGCCCGCTTTCGCGCTCGGACGCGGCGGACTGGGCATGGCGCAATATGGTCTCGGCCCCGGCATGGATGCTGGCGCGATCATCGTTGAGCCCGTCGAAGCTGCCGGCTGAAGCAAGCCCCTCGAGCTGGCGGCGGTTGAGCAAGCGCGGATCGATGCGCGCGGCGAAATCCTCGAGACTCTTGAAGGGGCCCTTGGCCTCGCGTTCGGCGACGAGTTGCTCCATCGCCTTTTCACCGACGCCTTTGAGCGCGCCGAGCGCGTATCGCACCTTACCATCCTGAACATCGAACGTCGCGCGCGCCTCGTTGATCGCGGGCGCCAGTACCTCGACCCCCGCTTTGCGCGCGTCCTCGACGAACAGGCCAAGCTTGTCGGTCAGGTTCATGTCGTAGGTCATCGACGCGGCATAAAATTCGGCCGGGTAATGCGCCTTCAGGTACGCGGTATGATAGGCGACGAGAGCGTAGGCAGCCGCGTGCGACTTGTTGAAACCATAACCCGCGAACTTGTCGATCAAGTCGAACAATTCGTTGGCCTTCTCGGGCGAAATGTCGTTCTTGGCGGCACCCTCGACGAAGCGCTGGCGCTGCGCGTCCATTTCGGACTGAATCTTCTTGCCCATCGCGCGGCGGAGCAAATCGGCGTCACCGAGACTGTAGCCCGCAAGCACCTGCGCGGCCTGCATCACCTGTTCCTGGTAGACAAAGATGCCGTAAGTCTCCTTGAGCACATCCTCGAGCATCGGGTGCGGATAGGCGAGTTCGGCGCGGCCATTCTTGCGGTCGCCGAACAGCGGGATATTGTCCATCGGGCCCGGGCGGTAGAGCGAGACGAGCGCGATGATGTCGCCGAAATTGGTGGGCCGGACGGCGGCGAGCGTGCGCCGCATCCCTTCGGATTCGAGCTGGAACACGCCGACCGTGTCGCCCCGCTGCATCAGCTTGTAGACGTCCTCGTCGTCCCACGGCAGCGATGCGTAATCGAGCTCGATACCGCGCTTTTTCAGGAGGCGCTGCCCCTCCTTCAAGACCGACAGGGTCTTGAGGCCAAGGAAATCGAACTTGACCAGCCCGGCCTGCTCGACATGCTTCATATCGAACTGGGTAACCGGCATGTCCGAGCGCGGATCGCGGTAGAGCGGAACGAGCTGGTCGAGCGGGCGGTCGCCGATCACCACGCCCGCCGCGTGGGTCGACGAGTGACGAGGCAGGCCTTCGAGCTTCATTGCGAGATCGTAGAGTTTCTTGACCTCGGGATCGTTCTTCACCTCGGCGGCGAGCTCGCTGACTCCATTGAGTGCGCGTTTGAGGTCCCACGGATCGGCGGGTAAATTGGGCACCAGCTTGGCCAAGCGATCGACCTGTCCGTAGCTCATCTGGAGTACGCGGCCCGTATCCTTGAGCACGGCGCGAGCCTTGAGGCGTCCGAAGGTGATGATCTGCGCAACTTTGTCACGGCCATATTTTTCCTGGACATAGGCGATGACCTTGTCGCGGTGCGTTTCGCAGAAGTCGATGTCGAAGTCGGGCATCGACACGCGTTCAGGGTTGAGGAAGCGTTCGAACAGCAGGTCGAGCTCGAGCGGATCAAGATCGGTGATGAGCAGGCTCCACGCCACTGCGCTGCCCGCACCCGAACCACGCCCAGGGCCCACCGGGATATCGTTGTCCTTGGCCCACTGGATGAAGTCGGCAACGATCAGGAAGTAGCCCGAAAAGCCCATGTTGGCGATGATATCGAGCTCATAGTCGAGCCGTTCGCGATAGGGCGCTTTTTCGCTCTCCTCCTTGGCCGCAATGCGCTTCTCCAAGCCTTCGTGCGCAGCCTTGCGCAGCGCATCGTCTTCGTCGTCGGACATGGTCGGCAGGATCGGACGGCGCTTGGGGCTGCGCACTGCACAGCGCTGCGCGATCACCCCCGAAGTGTGGATCGCCTCGGGCAAGTCTTCGAACAGCTGCTCGATCACGCTGGCGGGCTTCAACCAGGCTTCGGGCGATGATGTCTTGCGGTCCGAATTTTCGACATAGGTCGATCCTGCAATGCACAACATCGTGTCGTGCGCGGCATGGAAATCGGGCGTGTCATAGTGCGCCGGATTGGTCGCGACCAGCGGCCAGCCTTCGGCATAGGCGAGGTCGATCAGCGCGTCTTCGGCGGCCTTCTCGATCTCGTTTCCGCGGCGCGACAGCTCGACATAAAGGCGACCCTCGAACGATCGGGCGAGACGGCGCGCATAGTCGCCCGCCTTGTCTGCCTGTCCTTTGGCATAGAGACGCGCGACAGCGCCTTCCGCACCGGCGGTCAGCGCGATCAGACCATCCGAATGGGCTTCGAGCAGTTTGAAAGTGACGTGCGGATCTTCGGTGACCGGACGGTCGAGATGGGCAGCTGAAACGAGCTTGCACAGATTGTCGTAACCCGTCTCGTCCTGCGCATAGAGCGCGACCCAGTCTATATCGTCGCCGCCCATGCCCGGCGGGCGGCGCACGGCGAGCATCGTCCCTATGATCGGCTGCACGCATTCCGCGAAAGCGGCATCCGAAAACCCCATCGCGGCATAGAGCCCGTTGCGATCGGCGAGCCCCGCGGCGGGAAAGCCGTGCTTGCGAGCAAGCTTCGCGATGGCCTTGGGTTCGATCGCGCCCTCCAGCATGGTGAAGGACGAAAAGATGCGCAGCGGGACATAGACCATTGTTGCACTATGCGCATCGCGAGGCCTGCTGAAAAGCGGCTGGCCCCGACTTATCCACAACTAATCGGCGGCGTCGGCCTTGGGTCGGTAGATCAGGTCGTAACCGGTGGTGAAGGTCGCCCCATGATCGGCCGACACTTCGCCGAGTTGGCGTACCGAGCCGTCCTCGTTCAGCGTGTAGGTCATCCGCACGAAGCGGTGTTGCCCCGGTCCGCCGAAATTGGCCCACCAACCTGTCATTACCATCTGCCCCGCAGCGTCGAGCCCGCCCACGAAATCGACCGTCTCGCCAGACGAACCTGTCCAGCGCTGGTGCCAGCGTCCGTCGTCTCGCAGGCTGTTGAGGCTGCCGCCCCCTGCCCCGCGCAAGGGCATCCAGTTCTCGCGCACCGCGCAGCCATTGTAGAGCCGCTCGATCTTGCTGTCCGCGACCTTGGTTTCGGGATTGCTGGTCGCATAGACTTCCCATTCCCCAACCCAGAGATCGAATTCGGCATGGCGCTCGCTAGCGCAAGGTGGCGGCGGCGGCGGCGTAGGCGCCGGCGTTGGCTGAGCAGCCTGAAGCAACATGACGAGCGTCGTGATCATTTTCGTCCCCCTATTTCTGTTGGCGACCGTGTAGCAGTCGCCGTGCACCCGCAAAGCGCGGCTCGCTGACCGACCCGCTCGTTTCGGCGACCGCCTCTAGGCCAGGACGCCTTCGTGAAGGCGGACGACACGGTCCATGCGCGCGGCAAGGCCTTCGTTATGCGTGGCAACCAAGGCCGCCGAGCCTTCTTCACGCACCAGCTCGAGGAAGGCCGAGAAGACGCGCTCGGAGGTCGCCTCGTCAAGATTGCCGGTAGGTTCGTCGGCCAGCACCAGCGGCGGCTTGTTGGCGAGCGCGCGCGCCACGGCGACACGTTGCTGCTCACCTCCCGAAAGCTTGGCCGGGCGATGATCGAGGCGTTCGCCAAGTCCGAGGCGCGTCAGCAGGCTGTCGGCGCGGTCCTCGGCATCGGCGCGGCTGGCACCGGCAATAAGCTGCGGCAGGATGACATTTTCGCGCGCATCGAAATCCGGGAGCAGATGGTGAAACTGGTAAACAAAGCCCAGCGTGTCGCGGCGCAGTTCGGTCCGTGCATCGCTGTCGAGGCGCGATGCTTCGGTGCCGGCGATGCGGATCGAGCCTTCGAACCCGCCTTCGAGCAGTCCCACCGCCTGAAGCAGCGTCGACTTACCCGACCCCGACGGACCGAGCAGGCCCACGATTTCGCCCTTGCGAATGTCGAGGTTGACGCCGCGCAGCACATCGATGGTGACGTGCCCCTGCGTGAAGCTGCGCTTCAGGTCGGCGGTCTGGAGGACGACGTCACTCATAGCGCAGCACCTCGACCGGATCGGTCGCCGCCGCCTTGCGCGACGGGAACAGCGTGAAGAGGAATACCATCACGAGCGTTACGATGATGATCGCGGCCACCTCAAAGGGATCGGTACGCGAAGGCAGTTCGGACAGGAAGCGGACCGAAGGGTCCCACAGTTCCGCGCCGCTGACGGCCTGGATTGCATCGACGACCGACTGGCGGAAAAACAGGAAGATCGCAGCCAGGATCGCGCCGATGACGATACCGACTAGGCCGATCGACACCCCGACGGTCATGAAGATGCGGCTCATCCCCGCGCGGCTTGCTCCCATGGTTCGCAGGATCGCGATGTCGCGCCGTTTGGCGCGCACCAGCATGATCAGCGAACTCGCAATATTGAAGGCGGCGACGAGAATGATGATACACAGCACCACGAACATGACGACGCGTTCGATCTCCAGCGCTTCGAACAGCGCCGTGTTCATCTGACGCCAGTCGACAATGATGCCCTTGCCCTGCACGGCAGGCTGCAACGCCGAAACGACCTGCTGGACGCGGTCCGGATCTTCGACCTCGATTTCCACCATCGCGACATTGTCGCCCATCATCAGCAGGGTCTGCGCATCGCGCATCGGCATGATCACGAATGCCTTGTCATAATCGTAGACGCCGACTTCGAAGATCGCCGCCACTTCGTAAGTGACGATGCGCGGCACGGTACCCACTGGGGTCGACCGGCCTTCCGGGCTGATCAGCGAGATTTCGCTGCCGGGATAGGCGCCCAGCGATTCCGCCAGCTTGGCACCGATGGCGACACGGCCGCTTTCGGGCTGGAGTGTGTCGAGCGAACCGGCCTTGATGTTATCGGCGATCAGCGGGTTGCCCCTGATATCCTCCATCACGTTGCCGCGCAGCAGTATGCCTTCGACGCGGCCGTTAGCCGACGCCATCAGCGGTTGTTCGATCAGTGGTTGCGCCGAAACGACGCCGGGCGTTCCCTGCGCTGCCGCGCGTACCTGCTGCCAACCTTCGAGGCGACCGTCATAGCCCTGCACGATGGCATGGCCATTGAGGCTGACGATGCGATCGAAGAGTTCGGCGCGAAAGCCGTTCATGACGCTCATGACTATTATAAGCGCGGCGACACCCAGCGCGACCGCGCCGACGGAGAAGCCCGCGACGACGAAGATGAAGCCTTCGCCCTTGTGCGGCAGGAGGTAGCGCCGAGCGATCATCCGCTCGTGGCGATTGAGGATCATGAGCTAAGCTTGGCCAGCGTATCCTGAACCGTCAATTGCTCGCGTTCGCCGGTGGCCCGGTTTTTGACTTCGACCACGCCGTCCTTGAGCCCGCGCGGACCAATGATCACCTGCCAGGGCAAGCCCATCAGATCCATGCCGCCAAGCTTCACGCCGCCGCGTTCGTCGCGATCGTCGTAAAGGACGTCGAGGCCCGCGGCTTGCAGGTCGCCATAGAGGCTTTCGGCAGCGGCCACGGTCGCGTCATCATCGGCGCGCATGGTGACGATGCCGACGTTCCAGGGCGCGACGGCCTCGGGCCAGATGATGCCGTTTTCGTCATGGCTGGCTTCGATGATGGCGCCGACGAGGCGTGACACGCCGACGCCGTAGCTGCCCATCATCGGCGTGATCATGCTGCCGTCCGATCCGGAAACCTTCAGCCCCATGGCTTCCGAATATTTGGGACCGAAATAGAAGATATGTCCGACCTCGATGCCGCGCCCGGTGCGCTTGGCGTCTTCGGGCACTTGTGCCCAATATTCTTCCTCGTGCGTCTCGTCGGTTCGCGCATAGGCACCCGTGACTTCATCGAACAGCGCCTTGAGGCCAGCGTCGTCGTCATATGACAGCCCGTCACGGTCGAGGTCGACGTCTTCGACCGCGGCGTCATAAAAGACCTCGCTTTCGCCATTGGGCGCGAGGACGAGGAACTCGTGGCTCAGCTTGCCGCCGATGGGCCCGCTATCGGCCTGCATCGGCACCGCCTTGATCCCCATCCGGCGGAAGGTGCGCAGATACGCGAGCAGCTGGCGGTAATAGGAAAGCTTGGCGCCTTCTTCGTCGAGATCGAAGCTGTAGGCATCCTTCATGAGGAATTCGCGGCCGCGCATCACGCCAAAGCGCGGGCGCACCTCGTCGCGGAACTTCCACTGGATATGATAAAGCATTCGAGGGAGTTCGCGGTAACTCTTCACATCGTCCCTGAAGAGAGCGGTGATCATGTCCTCGTTCGTCGGACCGTACAGCATCTCGCGATCGTGCCGGTCGGTGATCCGCAGCATCTCGGGACCGTAGGCGTCATAACGGCCGCTCTCGCGCCACAGGTCGGCGGGCTGGATAGTCGGCATCAGCATTTCCTGTCCGATGCGATCCTGTTCTTCGCGCACGATCTGCTCGATCTTTTTCAGCACCCGTATGCCCAGCGGCAGCCATGCATAGATGCCCGCCGCGGTCTGGCGGATGAGGCCCGCCTGCAACATCAGCTTGTGGCTGGCAATTTCCGCGCCCGAGGGCGTTTCCTTAAGGACGGGAAGAAAGGCTTGGGACAGGCGCACCTGGCATTGCTCCGGTTTATGCTGCGATTGCGAGGGCTTTGCCCCAGTGGCGGTCCCCATACAAGCGCCAATCGTGGCATAGGTGCAACAGGCAGCGCCTTAATGTGACACAGCCGCCCGAATCCTCTTCACAAGCGCGATCAAGCGAGACTAGCGTGCGCCTCGCTGCTTTGCTCTTTCCTTGGCAGCAACTGGGGGCTGACGAGCAATCGTCACGCAAGAGAAAGCCCGGGCACCTCCACTGCCCGGGCTTTTTTGCGTCCGCGACAATGGCGAGCTCTAAGTGGCGCCTGCCAGACGATCTTCGGGATGAAAATTTGTTCAGCGCAAAACTCACACTGGTTATTGCTGACCGTAGTGTTTATCCTGAGCACGTGGAACTGTGGGGAGAACCAAAATGCCCGGTAAACCGAATGGCCCGAACGCTCATACCCGTTTCGTCATCAAGGTTGGCGATACCTATTACATGACCAATGGTAAGCTGCTGGTCTACGATCCGAAGGCAGCGCAAAAGCAGCCCGACCAGGCTTGGAAAGCGGCCATGGAAAAGGGCGTGCAGGACATGGCGGATAAATTCCAGGAAGTGCACGATTCCCCTAATACGTGGTATCCCGCGGTGGATTTCAGCACCGTTGCATTCAGCGGCGTCAATACTGGCGACGACGACTAAAGGTCGATGGGCCCGGTCGACGGGCGGCGCACCGCAGCAGCTTCGCTGCTCGCTCGGGCGCAGCAGCTAGCGAAATCATCCGGCGTCACCCGACTGGCAGACATTACCCGGCTTGACCGGATCGGTTTGCCTGTCTGGCAGGCGGTTCGTCCGATGAGCCGCGCCCTCTCGGTACACCAGGGTAAGGGCGCGCGTGCATCGGACGCGCAGCTTGGGGCCCTGCTGGAAGCTGCCGAAAGCGATGCGGCCGAACGGTTCGAGGCAAATGGCCCGACCTGCACGTGGCGCGATCTTGATGCGAACGAGCGGCCACATGACCTGGCCGACTTTGCCCGCCACCGCAATGCGCCCCCTGCTCCCGACCAGGAAGTACAATGGACGCGGGCCGAGCGCATTGACGCCAGTTATTGCTGGGTCCCGTTCAAGTGTGTGAGCCTTGATTTCACCCTGCCTGAACCGTCGCTCTTCGAACGTTCGAGCGCCGGACTGGCTATGGGGACAAGCCAGGAGGATGCACGGCGTACGGCGCTCTACGAATTGATCGAGCGCGACGCGCTGCGTGCATTTCTTGGCACCGACATAATTGCGAGGCTCCAGCATGAAATCATGCCCGGCACCGTTCCGTATGACTGGTTTGCCGATCTTCATGATCGCATCGCCGCCGCAGGCGGCAGCCTGAGGGTCTTCCGCCTGCCGGCGATCGGCCCGGCCTTTGCCGCATCGATCGACGACCATTCGAAGGATTCACGTCCGTATCGCGCGATCGTCGGGCACGCCGCCCATCCCGATGCCGAGATCGCCTTGTTCAAGGCGGTGGCCGAAGCCGTGCAGAGCAGGCTTACCTTCATTTCCGCATCGCGCGACGACTGCCTTCCGTCACTTTACGACCAGCCGGAACGAGTGGTGTCGTTTGCGCTGGCCCCACCCCCGAACCCAGGCGTTTCTCCGTCGCACTATGACGCTGGGGGAACCGGGCCGACGACTGTCGAAGCTATCGCTGAAGCGTTGTCGGGTACGGGATTCGATTGCTGCTGCTTTGTCTCCATTCTCGAACGTGACGGCTTCTGGATCGAACGCGCTTTCGTGCCCGGCATGGGGTCGCTGGCAAGAGAGCGACGGGCATGATCGTATTTGCAGGACCGTCCATACCGCGCGATTTGCGCGACGCTTTTAGCGAGGTCGAGTGGCGACCACCCGCACAGGCCGGTGATTTTCTCAAACTTGTTGCCAAAACACCCCAGCGCGTGCTGCTGATCGATGGCCTGTTCGATACGCGGGCGGCGGTCACCCATAAGGAATGTCTGGCCCTTATGGCAGAGGGGACAACGCTTATCGGCGCGGCCAGCATGGGGGCGCTGCGGTATGCCGAGCTGTCATCCTTCGGCATGCTTGGGTTCGGGCAGATCGCCGGCGACTATGCCAGTGGCAAGCTGATAGGCGACGATGAAGTCGCGCTCGTCCACGGCGATGCGCGTATCGGATGGAAGGCCATCACTGTGGCAATGGTCGACGTGCGCGCCACGCTCGAACGCCATCCCGATCAAGCGTTGGCGCAGCAGCTTCTAGCTCGCTGGCACGACATCCATTTTGCCGACCGGGACTGGCCCGCGATGATCGCCGCAGCCGCCGATCTGGCGGACCGCGCAACGCTTCAGGCCATTGCAGACAGCCACATACAGCGCAAGCAGCTCGACGCACTTGGTGCTATTCCATTTGCGTTGACTTGCCCGCTAGCCTCTCCCGCTGCCCACCCACCGCGCACGCGCTGGGTCCGGCAACTGGATGAGGAGATCACTCGACGCCCAATGCGTCCTTGACGGCTTCGATCAGCTTGGCGCCGGCATCATCCTTGTAGGGATGATGAAAGCGGAACCATTCGAAGATTTCCTCGCTGCTCGGCGGGATCGGGCGGTGCCACTGATCGACGACACGCTTGCGCCATTTATCGACTGCCTTGATGCCCTTTGACGGGCTTTTGTGATGCGCGCAGATGGCGGCATACAGCTCCGTCCAGATCGATGCGACCGTCACCTTGGCGAAACATTTGCCCGCTGCGTCACAGTCGCCTTCCAACATGTAGAGGTGGCCAAGATCCTCCTGGCTGTTGTCGTCCGCAAAGGGCTGGATATCGCGTGACTGCTCGATCAGCTCGCGCGAGCGGGTGAAATCACCAAGATAGCGCATGCCGGTGGCGACCTCGTTGAGGCGTACCGGGTTGAAAGGGTTGCGTTCCAGGGCGTGTTCGAACGACGAATGCGCCTGATCAAACTCTCCGTGATAGAGATGGCAAAAGCCCAGCACGGTATAGGCGTGGACATGGCTGCGATCGGCCGCGAGCCCCGCCTTGGCGAGCTCAAGCGCGCGCGCGCGTTCGACCGGGCTGGTGGAGCCCAACGCCGTATAGCCATAATCGATATTATAGAGCCGCACGAGCGGCGGATAGGCCAGCGCGAAGCCCGGCTGCTCGGCAACGATCGCCTCAAGCTCGCGCGCCGCATCTTCGGCTTCCGCGCGGGTCTGTGCTTCCACGCTATGTCGCTTGGCGACGAGATAGCGGTCGAAAATGCTACCGGCCGCGTCACCGATCCCGATCGACACATCCTGGTCGAGCGCGGGCAACGCTGCCCCCACGATCTGGCGAACGATTTTTTCGATCCCCGCCCCGAGCCCGCTACCGTCGAGCTTCATCGTTTCCGCCCAGACCACGCCGCCGTCACCCAGCCGGTGCACACGCGCCACGATCTTCACGTCGTTGCCGTCGGGCAGCAGCGTGGCGTCGAGCTGATAATCGCGATCGCCCCCGCCCTTTATGCCGGCCGCGTTGGCGATAACCTGGATTTCACGGAAACGCGACAAGCCAAGCAGCACCTCTTCGCGCATGGCATCGCCGGCGTGCGGATGCGTATCGGTAACGGCCTCATCCTTGAAGTCGCCCATGACGACACGCGGCGGGGCTCCCTTGGCCTTCTCCGGCTTTGGTGCCGGCTGAGCGGCACGGCTCGGCTGGACCGACGGCAGGTCCTTGCCGTCCCATGGACGCACCGACGCGATCAGCCGATATCCGCGCCCGTAAACGCTTTCGATATAGCGCGGATGGCGCGACGGATCACCCAAAGCGTTGCGCAATTCGCGGACCGTGGTCGTCAGCGCCGATTCTGAAACGGCCATGCCGTCCCATACGCTTTCGAAAAGCTTGTCCTTGGTAAGCAGGCGACCGTCGCGCTCGGCCAAGGCGACAAGTACTTGAAAAGCCTTGTTTCCAAGTTTCACAGGTCCGTGCGGACCTAACAGGCGTTCATCACCTAGATCAATTCGGAACTCGCCAATTGCCAAGCCCCTACCAACAACTTGAGCCATGATCGCCGAGCTACTCCCTGTTACGCAGCCGTGAGTAGCAGATTTGCGCCAATTCTGAAAAGATTCTGAGTCAGATTGTTTCCACGAAGGCGTCAGGATGTCCGGGTCCGATGCGCCTATCCCAATCATGTCGAAGCAAGAATGCCGAGACAGGAAGACAGGGAGAAGCGAAATGACCAACAATATCTTCGTTGCAGTACTGGCGCTTTTGATGACCGCAAGCGCATTCGGAGGAACCATCGCGGTCTTCGAAGCCGGATCCACCCCGAGCCAGGAGCAGATCGTTGCGTAACAACGAACAGGGCGGGCGCTCCGCTGCGTATATTGGCGGTGAACCCGCGTTTCCTGTTCTCGACGGGACCGAACCAATCGAAGTCAGCCCGCGCGTGAGTGGCATGTTGGCCCATGCCAGGATGCGGGAGATTTCAAAGGATGTCGCCAAGGAGCTACTCTTTGCCGAAGCCTTTATCGAAACCGAGCGACTGACGTTGCGCCCGCTCCAGCTGGAGGATTTCGATGCCTATGCAGTGATGCTGGCCGATCCCGATTGCTGGACCTATTCGACCCGCGGGCCGATGACGAGCGATGAAGCCTATACGCGCTTGCTGCGCCAGGCGGGCCATTGGGCGCTCCTTGATTACGGTCTGTTTGCGGTGTTCGAGAAGGAAACGGGACGATTGGTTGGCGAGGTCGGCTATGGTGACTTCCACCGCGAGCTGGGCGAGGATTTCGATCGTCACCCGGAAGCTTCCTGGACCATTGCCAAGCCCTTCCAGGGCCAGGGCTATGCCTCGGAAGCTGCCTATGCCGCGCTCGAATTTACCGAGGACCGGCTGATCGCGACACGCACGGTTTGCATGATCCATCATGAAAACAAGGCCTCGATCTGCATCGCACGCAAGCTTGGTTTCAAGGCGTTTGATGAAATGATCTATCGCGGATTTCGCGCGATGCTGTTCAAGCGCGAACATTAAGCGATAACGCTTCATCGCTTTTCCCAAGCTTCTAGGGGGAACGGGCGGTCTTTTGGGGGGACCGCCCGTTTTTCGTGCGCGATCCGCTAAGCTTGCACGGCTGCCAGTGCCGGAGTAGATGCGGCGCGAAGACAGACAAGAGGACAAGATGGCAGACCTGTTCGACAACCCCGCCGGCCTTGATGGCTTTGAATTCGTTGAATTTACCGCACCCGAAAAAGGCATTCTCGAGCCAGTGTTCGAGAGCATGGGCTTCACCAAGGTCGCACGGCATCGGTCAAAGGACGTCGATCTGTGGCGTCAGGGCGGCATCAACTTTCTCGCCAATTACGAGCCTGACACTCCCGCAGCCTTTTTCGCCGCCGAACATGGTGCGAGCGCTTGCGCCATGGGATTTCGCGTCCGCGATGCCGCAGCGGCCTATGAGCACGTCCTGGCGCGGGGTGCAGAGCCCGTCGACAGCGCCGTCGGCCCGATGGAGCTCTACATCCCGGGCATTCGCGGAATCGGCGGATCGGTCATCTATTTCATCGATCGCTATGGCGAAGACGGCATCGACATCTACGACGTTGACTTCGAATATCTCGACGGGGTGGAGAAGCACCCCGAAGGCTGCGGGTTCAAGGTCGTCGATCACCTTACCCACAATGTCTACACCGGCCGCATGGCGCACTGGGCCCGCTTCTACGAGCGCCTGTTCAACTTCCAGGAAATCCGCTTTTTCGACATCAAGGGCGAATATACGGGGCTGACTTCCAAGGCGCTGACGGCGCCCGACGGCAAGATCCGCATTCCGCTCAACGAGGAAGGCGAAGGCGGCAAGGGCCAGATCGAGGAATTCCTGCGCGATTTCAACGGCGAAGGCATCCAGCATATCGCACTGATCTGTGACGATCTCATCGCGGCTTGGGACAAGCTTAAGGAAACCGGCGTTCCCTTCATGACAGCGCCGCCAGAAACGTACTATGAAATGCTCGACGAGCGCCTTCCTGGCCATGGCGAGAATGTCGAGGATCTCAAGATGCGCGGCATTCTGCTCGACGGAACGACCGAAGGCGGCTCCCCGCGCCTGCTCCTGCAGATTTTCTCGGAAACGCGACTTGGCCCGGTGTTCTTCGAGTTCATCCAGCGCAAGGGTGATGAAGGCTTTGGCGAAGGCAACTTCAAGGCGTTGTTCGAAAGCATCGAGCGCGACCAGATCAATCGCGGTGTGCTGAAAGTCGAAGAGGACGCGTGAGCGCTCTCGTCCAAAGCGGACCGTAATTTGTTGGCGCCGGGCCCTGTAGCTCCCCTAGACAGAACACTGTGCTATCGTGTGTTCTGGAGGAAGAGAGCAGGTTGCCCGCAGAAAAGCGACATTTCTGGCCTGAAGATGATGCTGCTGACCTTGGGCCGTCCTCATACGAGGCCGGCGATAGCGCGCAGGTCATCCAGCTCATGCCGCCGTCCTTCGAAGGCATTATCAGCGACTTCGAAGAAGATCTCGGTATGGGAACATGGATGGTTTCTGTCCTCACCGGCGATGTGTACTGGTCCGAAGGGACGTACAAGATCCATGACGTGGCGCCCAATACGCCAATTGGGTTGGAAAGCGCCTTTTCCTATTTCGCCAGGGAAGATGAGCAGCACATCCGCGATGTCGTCGATGCGGCGCGCCAACGCGAGCAGGATTTCGTGTTCGAAGCCACGCTCATCGGCGAAACCGGCCGGCGCAAGCGAGTGCGTAGTTATGGGCGATGTATCGACCGTAATGGTGCGCCCTTCCTGATGGGCGTTATCGCCCTGATCGGCGATGATGCACCCAAGCCGGTGCTGACCAAGCTCTAACGGTCTCGCAGCTCTAATCTCTACTTCTTTTGGATTGCGAACAGCCGCGCCCTGGCGCATGTCGTCGGCAGCAGTTTCGTGAAGGAAAGAGCCATGGCCGACCAATCCGACTTCGTCATCCTCAATCGAAGCGATGGCTCCAAAGTCGCCGTCCAATTGTCGACGGTCTTGTTCTTCACCAAGGCGCCGCACGGCTGCGTACTCAATTTTGGCGGCTCGACACAGGTCAACGTGAAGGAAGACTTCGAGGAATTGCTCGAAAAAGTCGGCGCCGAGATGCCCAGCGCCTGAGCGTGCCCGACGGCGCGCTGCTCAGGCTTGCGACCACTTGAGCGATATCCGGCACACTAGCCCGCTTGAGGCGAAGTCCATTCTGACCGTACCGAGTTGGCCGAGCGCCCCGGCGTACGTGCATAAAATAAGACTAAATTAGGCATTTTTGCTTACCGCTTTTCGCATGGCGGAGAATTTTACATATGCCGGTTGCGCAGGCGTTCGCCGCACCCGTTGGACTCGGCGATAGCGGGGCCTACTAGTTTGCGAGCCAACGACATCTTTCATCGCCACAGCGACAAGTTGAACGCGCTGCTGATCGCCGCCGTCATTGCCGCGTTATGGGCGCTGGCGATGCTGTCGCCCTTGGAGCACTGGCTCGAGGACCGACGCGCACGCCTGCTCGATCGCGCAGCGACTGGCGACGTCGTGATTGTCGAGATCGATTCGCGTAGCATTTCCGAGCTGCAGCAATGGCCGTGGCCGCGATCGCTCCACGCCGATCTGGTGGACCGCCTGACGGCCGCGGGCGCATCGACGATCGCCTACGATGTCGACTTCAGCTCGCCATCGCATCAAGGCGACGCGGACTTTGCCGCGGCGATCGAGCGGTCGGGCAAGGTCGTGCTACCGATTTTTTATTCGCGGGCGCGCCGCGGCGACGGGCAGGAAAGCGCGATCATCAATCGGCCGATGGAGTCATTCAGTGCCGCCTGGGTTGGTGCCGTGAACATCTATCCCGACGCTGGCGGCACGGTGCGTGACTATCCGGCGGCCACGCATATCGACGGTCAGGTGACGCCATCGCTGGCCACGGTCGTGGCGCAAAACAGCGATTGGGGCGATCGTACGTTCCGACCCGACTGGTCGATCGACCCTCGATCGATCCCGCGCCACGCCTTCGTCGATGTCGTCGAAGGCCGCGTTCCGGGACACGCCTTTGAAAACAAGCGGATAATCGTCGGGAGCACTGCGATCGAGCTGGGCGACCGATATGCTGTTCCCGTACACGGCATCATGTCGGGAGTCGTTGTCCAGGCGTTGGCGGCGGAATCGCTTGTCCAAGGTCGGGCGCTGGCCAGCACAGGCTGGCCGGTCACGATAGCAGGAATATTGCTCATTGCATTTCTCTGGCGCCCGCGCACGGGCGTCAAACCAGTGCGATATGCCGCGATGGCAGGTTTCGGACTGCTGGCACTTTTGGCAGCACCTGTCGCGGTGCAGGCAATGGTGCCGCTTTCTATCGAGAGCGCGCCGTGGCTCGCAGCCCTTGTCCTCTGCGCGGCTGTCCAACTGGTTTTGACCGTGCGACGTCACATTCACGACCGCGCGCGCACCGATGCCGACACAGCGCTGCCCAACAGGCTTGCCATCGAAGAAGCGCTTGAAGGTAATGCGCGCGACGCGATCCTGGTTGTGGCATCGATCCGGCGCTTCAGCGACATACGCGAAGGCATGGGAACCGCCGCCAGCAACGAAGTCGTGCTCGAAATCGCAGGCCGCTTATCCGCGCAGCTGGGTACACCGATCTACCGGATCGCCCCCGAACTTATCGGGTGGATCGACCACGACGCCGACGGTCACTCGGTAGAGGGCCGCATCTCCTCAATGAACGAGGTCTTTCGCCAAGCGGTCTCGACGTCACAAGGCCCCGTCGATGTGCAGCTTTCGTACGGCGTCGATGCAGGGATCGCCGCTCATGGTGTCCTACGCATCGAGCGCGCGCTTGCAGCAGCGGAAACTGCACGCCGCGAAGGTCACCTTGTTGCTGTCGAAGGCGGGGCTCAACCAGAACTACGCCGCGAATTGGGGCTGATGGGCGAACTGCGCGCCGCGATGGACAACGGCCAGGTATGGTTAGCCTACCAACCCAAATATTCGCTCCATGAAAATCGCATCGTTTCGGCCGAGGCGTTGATCCGTTGGACCGACACCGACGGTCGCAATGTACCGCCCGACAGCTTCATTCCGTTGGCCGAAAGCACCGGAATGATTACCGAAGTCACGCTCTTTGCCCTTCGATCAATCGTCTCGCAGCTAGCAGCCTGGCAGCGGAACGGTACGCCGCTTCATGTCTCGATGAATATCTCGCCGGTCGATCTCGCCAAGCCGGATTTCGTCGATGACGTTGCTGCGATCATCGAGGCGGCAAAAATCGATCCAGCCGTGCTGACTCTGGAAATAACCGAAAGTGCCTTCATTCGATCACCCGAGCAGGCCCTCGCCAGCCTCGACCGCCTGCGCGCGCTGGGACTACGCTTGTCGATCGACGATTATGGAACGGGGCTATCCACCCTCTCCTACCTCCAAAAGATGCCGGTGCAGGAGCTCAAGATTGATCGAAGCTTCATTACCGAACTGCTGACAAGGGAAAGCGACCGTGTTCTGGTACGCTCGACCATCGACATGGCGCACGAGCTCGAACTGACCGTCGTTGCCGAAGGCGTGGAAGATGCGGCAACGCTCGAAGAACTGCGCGGCATCGGCTGCGACCAGATTCAAGGCTATCTCATCGGAAAGCCCCTCACCGCGGACGAAATCATCGATCTTTGCCGCAACTCCGAACGGCAATTTGTCGCATGATCTCAGCCACGTAGACGGTTAAATTTTCGATAACTCCGCTCGGTTAACGATCGTTACCCTTGATGACTTAATCCTGCGAGTATGACACAGAAACTCGTCTCGCAGATCCGAGTCCTTTTTGGACTGCTGCTGTTCTTTATCGCGGCACCAGCGCTTGCCAGTGACGGCGCCTGGACCGTCACGCAGAAATCCGGACACGTCGAGGTTATCCGATCAGGAATGCAGCCCGCGTCGTTGCACGTCGATGCGCGCCTGCACGCCGGTGACACGGTGGCAACGGGCCGCGATGGTCGGGCCATGCTGACGCACGGAAGCGACTATCTGCTGGTCAACGCCAACAGCCGTCTCGCCATTCCAGCCGAAAAGAAAGCGGACGGCTTTACCCGCCTGAAACAATGGTTCGGGTCCGTGTTCTATGATGTAGAGACCACAGGAAAGCCGCATTTCGAAGTCGAAACGCCATTGCTGGCCGCGGTGGTGAAAGGCACCCAGTTCACGATTACTGTCGAGGCCGACCGAGCATCGGTGCATGTGACCGAAGGCGTCGTAGAGGTCAGCACCGCCGATCGCCTTGCAAAGCGTGACGTCGCCGCCGGCAATATCGCGACGATCTATCTCGAACGCAGCGGCGAAATCGTGCTTACGCCCGCTGACGTCTCGATCGAGCGCGAACAGCGCGAGCGATCGGATCTCGAACCTGGCGAAGCCGAACGCAGCGGCAGCGTGCTTTCTGCGCCCACCAGCGCCGCACTGCCCCGTGAAAGCGTCGAGGACGGCAATGAAGATGTCTTCCATCTCGCGGGAGCCCGAACCGCCGTGGAAGCGACGGCAACCGATGTCGATGCGAGCAAGCAGATCGAAGAGACCGCCGACACCGCGGAAAGCAGTGTCAAGGAAGCGGTCGAAGACACTTCCAAGGAAGCGACCGACGCCGTGAAAGTCATCGACGAACAAGTCGTGAAGGAAAGCGTCGACGAAGTCGTAGCCGTTGCCGAAAGTTCCGTTGAAGCCGTGACGGAAGTCGTCGACACCAGCGTCGACGACGTGGTCAGCGTGATCGACGATACGGTCGATACCGTCGTCGGCGAGACGGTCGAGGAAGTTGCTGCAGTCGTCGATGACACCCTGGAGGAGTCGGTCGGCGACACCATTGAGGAGGTCGCAGCGATCGTTGACGATACCGTCGACGAGACTGTCGGCGAGGTGGTCGAGGAAGTCGCCGCGATCGTCGACGACACGGTCGAAGACGTCCTCGGCGAGACTGTCGAGGAAGTAGCGGAAGTCGTGGACGATACGGTCGAAGAGGCAGTGGGAGAAACGGTTGAGGAAGTCGCATCGGTCGTTGAGGAAGCCGTCGAGGAAACGGTAGCCGAGACCGTCGAGGAAGCTGCCGCGGTCGCCGATGATGTGATCGAGGAATCGGTCAGTGACACGATCGAGGAAGTCGCATCCGTCATCGACGACACGATCGAAGAATCGGTAAGCGAGACGGTCGACGAAGTCGCTTCGGTCGTTGACGAGACCGTCGAAGAGACTGTCGCTGAAACCGTCGAAGAAGCCGTTGCCGAAACCGTTGAAGAAACGGTGGAGGAAGTCGTGGAAGAGACTGTTGAAGAAGCCGTCGAAGAGACTGTAGAAGAGGCGGTTGAAGAAGCCGTCGAAGAAACCGTCGAAGAAGCAGTTGACGACGTCCTGGGCGACGTGCCGCTCTAGGGGCGGTTAAGGAGCCCCTAACCTTCCTTCAATGATTTGCGACGATAAGCGCTCGTATGACCGAATCGTACGCCTTTTCGCGCTGCAAGGCGCTTCTCTTGACGATCATGGGCCTTGCCATCCCTGTTTCTGCGCAAGCCGAAGATCGTTGGGAAGCAACCTTCAAGGCATCGACCTTCTACGATAGCCAGCTGGTCATCGAAGAGGCTGACGTGTCGCGCGAAGCGGGCGATGCCGGACTAAAGTTAGGCGCCAACCTCGAATTCAGGCCGGTCGACACAGACGCGCTCGACGTAAAGGTCAGTTACGACTTCGGTCAGTCGCTCTACGCAGACTTCGACGAATTCAACCTGCAGACCCACCGTGTCGATGCGTCCGTCACCCACACTATCGGGAAAGTCAGGATCGGACTGCGCGCCGATGCCACGCATATCCGTTTGGCAGGCGACCCATTCCTCAATCTGGTATCGGCATCGCCGTCCGTAAGCGCTTTTCTTGCGGACGACATCTTCGTGCGCGGGCACCTTCGCATTGCAGAAAAAACGTTCACCGACCTAGATCATCGCGACGCGAGCGTATCGCAGGTCGGCATCAATCTGTTTCGCTTTCACAAGAAGGGCCGCGGCTATCTCCTCGCCGGTGCGCAGGTCGAGCGCGAAGATGCAGTAGACCCCGTGCTCGATTTCGAAGGCGTCAGCGCTTCGCTGACCTTCAAGCATCCATTAAACGAGGCGGCCAATGGGCCGACGGTCAAGCTCACCAGCGATTATCGCGAACGCGACTATTCTGTCATCACACCCTCAATCGGCGAGCCGCGGACCGAAAATCGATTTCGCGTCGGGGGCGAATTCGAGTTCGGCGTGCGCGACAATATGCGCGCGGAGCTTACGTATCGATACACCGACCGAAATTCGAACCTGGTATCGGCAAACTATGCCGAGCATCGCGCCGAAGCCGGGATTGTCTTTACGATCTGACCTCGCCCCACGTGCTGGCGAAATCTTTTGCCTGTGGACTTTATTGGCCGTAAGTTCGTTTCCGAAGGGAAACGCAGTTGGCCAAATCACTGCTTCGAGAGAACTCGCGATCAATCTCAATCGATAAAGCGACGGAGAAGCTCGCCGCGAGCGCGGACCTGGTGGGCAGTAAGTTTTTCCCGGCTCTGGTCGAAGCCATTGCGCAATCGCTCGATGTGCGTTGGGTGTTTCTCAGTCGCCCCTCCGAACGCGAGCCCAGCAAAGCGAACACGCTAGCCGTCTGGAACGACGGTCCCGCGGCCAACATGTCGTACGATCTGGCCGGATCACCTTGTGCAGAGATCATCGGTGATGGCGCGTGCTGCTATTCGAGCGACGTGCAACGGCTTTTTCCGGATGACGTCTTGCTCAGCGAGATGGGCGCCGAAAGCTATGTCGGCATCCCCCTTCGAGCCTCGACCGGCGATGTTATCGGGTTGATCGCCGCACTCGACGATAAAACGATCGACGATTCCGAGGTCGCGCGCGAGATCCTTGCAATGTTCGCTGGTCGCGCGGCCGCGGAGATCGAACGTCTCGAAACCGCATCGGCTAATGAACGCATGGGGCGGATCGTCGAGGATTCGGTCAGCGAGGCCTTCGTATTCGATGGCGACGATTATACCTTCGAACTCGTCAATCGCGGTGCGCGCGATAACCTGGGATTCAGTCTCAAGGAACTGCGCGAACTAACGCCGTGGAACATCAAGCCCGAATATAGCGAAACGCAGTTCCGCGACTTCGTGAAGCCGCTGAAAGCCGGCAAAGTCCCCTACCTGGAGTTCGAGACGATCCACCAACGCAAGGATGGCTCGCACTATAATGTTTCCGTGCGCCTGCAGTATTTCGGTGGAACGGATAATGTGTTTTTCGCGTCGATTTACGACATCACCGAACGCAAGATGGCCGAGGAGCGCGAACGCCTGCTTATGCGCGAGGTCAATCACCGCGCCAAAAACCTGTTAAGCATCATCCAGGTCATTGCCCGGCAAACCGTAGCCTCGAGGCCGGAAAGCTACATTGCGCGGTTCGAAGACCGGATCGCCGCGCTCGCCGCCAGTTACGATCTGCTCGTTGAAAATCCCAAGGCTGGCGTCCGGCTCAGAAGCCTGATCCGCGCGCAACTTGGGCACTTCGATCACCTCTTCGACAAGAGGATCTCGATCGATGGCCCGACCGTCCACTTGAACGCGGCGGCGGCGCAAAGCGTCGGTATGGCGCTGCATGAGCTGGCCACCAATGGCGCCAAATATGGTGCGCTGTCGAATGATGAAGGATGCGTCTCGATCGATTGGCGCCTTGTCGATGGGCAGGACGATGCGCAAATGCTGGAACTGACTTGGGTCGAGAGCGGTGGCCCGCCCGTGAGCACGCCGGACCGAAAGGGCTTTGGCTCCACCGTCATCGACAGCGCCGTGCGATCCACGACGCGCGGACACGTGGCGCTCGATTACGAGCCCAGCGGCCTCACCTTCAAACTCACCGCCCCGCTATCGGCTCTATCAATCAAATATCGCTCGGCAGAAGACGGTGGCCCAGCCGAAGACGTGCAGTAGCGCGTTACGGTTTAAGGCCGGGCAGTTACGCCCGGCCAGATGTTCGATTAGTCGTCGCCGATACTTGCACAACCCCACCCCAGGAACTTCCAGCGCCCGTCGTCCTTGACGAGCGTATCGCTGCACCGTTCGGTGTTGTTCTCGCGATCGCCCTTATGGTCGGTTTCGACAATTTCCGCGAAATAGTGGACCAATGCGGTGTCGCCATGCACCGAGATGTTCATCGGGCTCAAACGGTAATTGAGCACTTTGCCTTCGGCCCCGAAAATGCCGCTGGCACGCTGAATATCCTGCCTTGAATTTGGAACGACGCCGTTGCCACCCCAACCATAAGAATTCGCCAACATGTCAGTATGCCATGCGCCGTTGTCGACGTTGCGTTCCCAGCTTCCGGCAACTGCTTGCCAGACTTCCGTCTGTTTATCCGACCAATGCTGAGCGGTAGCTGGCGCTGCCAGAGTGGCGCTCGCCGCCACGATGATCATTCCGAGCGATTTCATGTGCTTCTCCCCGTTAACGTCTGAATGACGCCGGGGGCACTTACCATAAATTATATAACTACGCTAATCCGGCGCTTGTATTTGGAGTATGGTTGGAGAAGGAACCGCGCTCTCGCTCGAGGGAATTCAGCAATCCGATCTTCACCATACCCCATGGCAGCGAGCGCTCGTCTCAAAGCGAGAATTTTTAGGGAAACCAACACACCCGTGACGCGTTCTTTCGCGAACCACATAACATGGCGGCTTTTGTTGCAAGAGTAAGGGGGCAAGCCAATCATGGATCAACGGGTCGAGGCAAAACCTAGGCTTGCCATCAACAAGGAGTTGCTCGCGAACCTTTTCGAGCAAGCGCCGGGTTTCATGGCCGTGCTTCGTGGTCCCGATCATATCTTCGAGTTGGCCAATCCCGCGTATCGCAAACTGATCGGCAACCGGGATATCATCGGCAAACCCGTTGCTGAAGTAGCGCCGGAAGCCGCTGAACAAGGGTTCCTCGACATTCTTAATGAGGTGTTCCGGACCGGCGAGGCCTATTCCGGCAAGGCCATGGAAGTGCATCTGGCGGATCGCGAAGAATCTATGTTCGTCGACTTCGTGAACCAGCCCATTATCGATGAGGCAGGCAAGGTGACCGGGATTTTTATCCAGGGAACCGATGTTACGGCCCGCACGCGAGCCGAGCGATACCAAGCGACTCAGAGCAGACTCCTTGAATCGGCGTTCCAGAATGAGGGGCTCGAAGAGTTGCTCAGCATGCTGATCCACGCCGTAGAAGAGGAGTCGCAGTCCGAGGTCATCGGATCCATCCTTCTTCTCGACGAAGACGGTAAGCACCTGCTCCACGGTGCCGCACCCAGCCTTCCCCAAGCCTATAATGACGCGATCCACGGCATCGAGATCGGTCCCGAGGCGGGCTCGTGCGGAACGGCAGCCTTCAAACGCCAACCGGTTTTCGTCTCCGATGTGCGTACAGACCCCAAATGGGCCGATTTCAAAGATTTGGCGCTAGAGAACGGTCTGCTTGCCTGCTGGTCGATTCCCATCATGTCCGCAGCAGGCGATTTGCTCGGCACCTTTGCGATGTATCATCGCCAGCCGAGAGAACCGCTCGCCGCTGACATCGAACTTGTCGATTTCGTGATCCGTACTGCCGCGGTCATTATCGAAAGAAAACAGGCCGAAACGGCCCTCGAAGAAGAGCGGCAGACTCTCGAAAAGCTCAACCAGACGGGCGAAGTGATTGCCGGAGAGCTGGATTTGGACCAGGTGGTCCAGGAGGTTACCGACGCTGGCGTAAAACTTACCGGGGCCGAGTTCGGAGCGTTTTTCTACAACGTCAACGAGCCCAACGGCGAATCGTATATGCTCTACACCCTATCGGGGGTCGATCGAAAAGCGTTCGAGCAATTTCCTATGCCGCGTAAGACCGACATTTTTGCGCCGACTTTTGATGGCGACGGCATCGTGCGTTCGGACGACATCACCACCGACCCGCGCTATGGCCGCAACGCACCTCATAAAGGCATGCCGGAAGGCCACCTTCCGGTAACCAGCTATCTGGCCGTACCGGTGAAATCGCGCTCGGGCGAAGTGATCGGCGGCCTGTTTTTCGGCCACCCCGCCAAGGGCCAGTTCAAGGAGCGGCACGAGCGTCTCATGGTCGGCATCGCTGCACAAGCGGCCGTCGCGATCGACAATGCGCGGCTTTACAGGGCGGCGCAAACCGAAATCCAGGATCGCAAACAGACCGAAGCGGCTTTAATAGATATTAGTCGGCGTTTTGATGCAGTGCTCAACAACACGCGCATGGCCGTTTTCCTGATGGATGAGCGTCAGTTCTGCGTGTACGCCAACGCAGCGGCTGAAGACCTGACCGGCTATTCGTTCGACGAGCTGCAGGGCAAGGCCCTGCACGATGTCATTCATCATACCCGTCCCGACGGGTCGCACTATCCGCTCGAGGAATGCCCGATCGACCGCGCGTTCCCCGAAAACGCGCAGACTGAAGGCGAAGAAATTTTCGTCCATCGCGACGGATCATTCTATCCCGTTCACTTTACAGCGTCGCCCATCCGCGACGAAGCATCGAACACCATCGGGACGATCATCGAAGTCCGGAATATCGCGGACGAGAAAGAGCGGGCTGCCGAACTGGCCGAGGCCTTGAGAACCAAGGATATCCTGCTCCACGAGGTCAATCATCGGGTGAAAAACAGCCTTCAGGTGGTAACATCGTTGCTGACACTGCAGGCGCGCAAGGCCGATGATGCGAACCTTGAAAAAAGCTTGCAGGAGGCGCGCAACAGGGTCGCGGTCATCGCCGCGATGCACCAGCGTCTCTACGCAACCAGCGACCACGACCATGTCGATTTCGGAGACTATCTCGCCGATCTTGCCGAGGAAGCCATGCAGTCGATGAGTTCGAGCGAGCATATCGAGCTGCGCACCGCCATTGATCGCGGGATCGTCATGAATCTCCGGCAGGCCGTACCACTGGCACTTGTCGTCAGCGAACTCATTACGAATGCGATCAAATATGCCTACCCGCCCGAAAAGGGCGGAGAAGTTTTCATCGGGCTGGATAACAAAGGCGATCATGTCGCCCTTTGCATCAAGGACGATGGCGTTGGCTTGCCCGACGGATTTGACCCTGCGAAATCCGATGGGCTGGGCATGAAGATAGTCACTTCGCTTTTGCGTCAGGTACGAGGAGAATTGTCACTGCCGCAACGACCGGAGGGCGCCCAGTTCGATATCAAGATACCAGTCGAAAAGACCGATAAATGACGGGCAGCACATCACAATCTCCAAAGCGCAAGCTTGCACTGAATGTACTTATTGTAGAGGACGAAGCACTTGTCGCGATGGATCTCGAGTACATGATCGAGGAAGCCGGTCACGTCCCCGTCGCACATGCCGACAATCTGGAATCGGCGCTTGAGGCCGCTAAAGACCATCGGCCGGACATCGCGTTGGTGGATATCCAATTGGGTTTTGGGGAAAGCGGCCTGCAGGTTGCCGAGCAACTGAAAGACCGCGGGATCCCGGTGCTATTCTCGACGGGGAATTGCCCTGGAGATGAAGGTCGACCCTTTGCGCTCGGATGTATGCACAAGCCGGTCGTCGAGCGCAGTTTGCGCGCCGCACTGGAAGCGGTCGAAGCGACGATGGACGGTGCTGAAATCCCGGACCTCCCGTCATCGGTGCATTTTTACTGATCACCCCCGGGTGACGGACAAGCGCTCGGCCACATCTTCGTGTTGGCTGCTGCGCTGCAACGGGCGAGCCCCTTGCGTCGTTTTTCGCCAAGACGATCCTGTCTCAAGAGCTATGAAAAATAGACTTCTCGAAGATCAACACGTCTCTCGCCAAGAGAGAAGAATTACGAAACGTGTAGCGCTACGGTGCAGTGCCAGGGCAAAACCAATCGAAGAAACGCATACCAGACCCACCCCAGCGTTGGGACGACGTGCCATCGGCAGAGGTAATGTAGATCTTTCGCCTCCCCCCGTTGTGGATCAATTCTGAATTGTCGCAGCTATACGCGGGCTCAGATGCCGGGAAGGTTTCTACAGGGACACCATCGCTCACTCTTACCTGCAACATATTTCCAGTGTCATTGTCAGTAAACGCTACTCTGTGCTCTCCCATGCCTTGAGGGTTGGTGACTGTCACAATTGCATCAATCCAAATGCCCGCGCCATCGTAGATTTTTCTCGGAGCAGCCATCTCGTTGATGTTGTAAGCCCAGATGCTATTGTAAGCTCCCTGGTAGCCGTTAAGGGGCGCCCCCGAAAAGATTATCTCGTTGGTCGCGGCGAAGTCAGGGCTGAACCGTATGCTGCCAACGGCCCACTCGCCGTTAGTACCCCACTCTGGTCGTGGTTCATTGTGCCACTGCTCCAAAGTGAGATGCGTGGTTTCGCCGGTTTCGAGATCATAGATTGCTATGATGCCTGAGCTTCCCAAGCCGGTATAGTCTTCGTCACTCTCAGTCCAAGTCGCCAAAGCGCCGTCCGGAGAGAAATCTATAAAATCGAAGGAGTTACTAGAGGTCGGGCCGATTAGTTCGGTATCTTCCTCGAGTGCAACCGGACATGGATTTTCTCCTACGTAGGTCAGGGTCGCCAAGTAAATAGCATCATTCCCAAGCCCGTAGGCGAGACGCATATTGGCTGCGTCCAGTCCGAATCCCCTTAAGCGGGGACCGCCATCTTCGAAGCGCAACACTGTGCAGGCTTGATCTCCTGCACGGTTGGCTAGCCGAATGTCAGTAAATCCACGACCTTCATATCTATATCCAATGGCGGGTTCGAACGCCGCAGGAGGCTCGCTACCGCCGCCGCCGTTGCCCTTTCCGTTCCCCTTGCCATTTTGGGCTGCCGCTGGCGCGCTGATCAAGCTCAAGCTTAATATGATCAAAGCTGTTAGACATTTCAGAGACATCTCTCATCCCCCTAAATTGCTTCAAGAGATCGTGTTTGCGAGCACGCTATGAACAGTCTACGCTAACTATCTTTTTGACATGTTTTTATATACCATAATGCTCACGGCTATGCGAATCTGAGACCTGAGGGGGATGAGATGGCACTAGACCCAATGTCATTGCTTCTAGCACTTCCTGCGGTGTCGTTGGCGTGTTCCGCGCAGGAGCTTGAGGGAGGGCAGTCTCGTAGCCAGCACCGAGATCAACCCAATTTTGGTATCGAGGTTAGGATTGAACAGCCGATCGCTGGCGTCCGCATGCGGTATGATATTGTCGGCGAACCTCGTTACCCTAGGCGGGCGATGTCCTCTGAAAATATGCTCATCGTTGAGGCGTCTGAGAATCCGGAAGCGCTCATCACTTTTTCGAATGATGCCCCCCCTGACCTCGAAGCCATAACCGGGCGGCCTGACCTTCAAGAGGCGTTTGACGCAAAGGCGCGCCCAGGACAATTCGTGACGCCTCCTGCGGTTGGCCGGTGAACTAGCCTCGCCCACTGCGAAGCAAACTGCCGTTGGCTCGGCTACCCATGTCCGCCGACGCGGAAGGAATTTCGACCACATTTTGTTTATAAAACGCCGTTGGTTCGAGGGACCTCCAAGGCCCGTAGCGTGCGCAAACGCCTTCTATCATTGGAGCATTGGAGTTTGTCTCCTCGTCACCATTTCGACGCGAAGGAGATGCACATGCTCACTCTGACTTCCATTCTTGCCATGCTGGTCGCCAATCCGCATGCCGCTGCGGCCGACAATCATGCGCACGAGCACGACAAAGAAGCGATGATCGCCAGCGCGGCCAGCGCCGCTCCAGCCTCGGTGACCGATGCCGCGACGATCGTTGATCATGACGGCAATGTGTTGCGCGCGGGCACCAACGGCTTCACCTGCATTCCCGAGAGCACTGCAATGGGGCCGATGTGCAACGATGCTACCTGGAACGCCATGCTGGCCGCATTCATGGCGGACGAGCCCTTCAAGCCAGATGGCTTCGGCGTAACCTATATGCTTGCGGGCGAAGGCGATGCGCCGGGGGTCAGCAATATCGATCCACGGGCGACCGAACCGACCGAAGACAATGATTGGGTCAAGGAAGGGCCGCACATGATGCTGATCCTCCCCATGCCGCGATGCTTGAGGGCATTTCGACCGATCCCAAAGACCCGGTTTATGTCATGTGGAAGGGCACGCCCTATGCGCACCTAATGGTGCGGATAACCGACGAGGAATAGCTTCAGGTAGTTGGGAGCCGCTGTTCAGGTGCGCCTCGAAGCGGCCGAGATCCTTCGGGTGCATGCAGAACTTCGCTTGGTGTCAGTCGTCGTAGGCGTCCCAAGCAGCGCGGGTGCCATTCACGGCCTTTAAGCGATACTTCTTGGGCCCCGCATTCCGGAACACGAGGGTCATTTCGATTTCGGTCCCAACCGGGATCGGATATTTAACATCCATGAGCATGAGATGCCATTCAAGACCGGGAGGCTCTATCAGGGATTCGCTGTTGGCGGTGATCGGAAACGTGGGTTCGACGACCATTTTCCGATCCTCGCCCTCTCCAACCATATGATGGATTTCCACGCGATCCGCACAATCGCAAGAGACTTCTATAAGCGTATCTTGAGCCCCTGGGTTATCAAATGCTGCATAGGCCGCAGCCATCATTCCGGGAGTGGCTCGTTCAACCGATGAAACGATCGTTTTCGTGACATCAATGTGTTGACTGGCCGGAGGAAGAGTAGTGCAGCCTGCAAGAGAGATTGTAGCCGCGACCGCTATCGATACCTTCATTTTGCCTCCAATCAATCAGCTTGGCGCCTGCTCGTGCTCGTGAACGAGATTCAGGTTAGGCTTTTTCGACATTGCACGCGAGTGTCTTGAAGCGCTCCTGATGTTCGTCTCGTACCGTGACTGTGATGTTGCCGCCCTTGCTGCGATTGAGGTCCTCGACCGTGCCGCTACGACCCTTGTGCGTGCCAGCGACCACTCTGCACCGATCGCCATTGGCGACCGGACTGATTTCATCAGTCATCCTGCACCTCCGTGGATGAACATTACTTCATCGACTAGAGAAATGGTAGCGGCAAGCTAGATCGTCTATTGTTCAACCTGGTAGGCAGGGCCGAGCAAACAGATATGGAGTGCAGCAGTTGTTGGACGATATCGTGCGGCTCTTCGAGCGACACAAGCGAATATTCTCTGTTTTAGGCGCTATCTGGTTCGCCCTTGGGTGCGCTGTCTATGCGAGATTTCTACCGCTTCCGGACATTCCCTATCTCACAGAAGAAGTCGCGCTCTTTTCAGGCGCGGCATACAACGCAATCTGGTGGGGAATTGCACGTCCGGCCCTCCAACGGCGGACCGAAGCAATAAGGTTGGAAAATGGTAGCGGAGGAGGGACTTGAACCCCCGACACGCGGATTATGATTTCAACGGGAGATGCGCATAGACGTGTCTACGTAGCGAAGATTGAATTCGCCGCCCGTCTGACATCGACAAATATTCCCGCGCGCGGATCAGATTTCGATGAGTTGGCCGGCAGCCACAATGTCGGTCGTTGGGGCCGAATGCGGGGCGCTATCTCGCTCTTCATATGTCACGGCGATTGTGGCCCCGGCTGCGAACAAAGCTGCCTCGGCTTCACCGAGTTCGCGCGAGTAGCCACCCTGATACGGCAACAAGCCCAGTGATTGTGGCGCGCCGCCAGCCGGCACGACCCATAGTTCGGGCGCGCGCGACGGGCCAAGCTCGGCTTCAGGGACGCCGGCGATCTGGACGGCGAGTTTGCGGCTGGCCGGGTCGAGGCGCGTTGAAATATCAGGGCCCGTCTCTCCGCCATCGAGGGCAGCGAAAAGCTGCGGCGTGACGGACACAGGTTGTTCGACTGGCACCTCGACGACTCTTGGTCCGAGCAAGTCCGTGCCCTTGTCGACATAGAGCATGACAGCAACGCCGAGCATGAAGCCCAGAAATCCTGCAGCACGCTTACGCCAACCCTTGCCGGTCGGCACGGCAATGGCCGGGATATCGTCTTGCCCGGCCAAATGACTGTCGATGGCCGGCCAAATAGATGATGGCGGCGGGACGGCATCGAACTGCCGTGACAAATGTGCAAACTTGAGGTGCCACCAGTCGACCAGCTCGGCGAAATCGGCATCGGCCAGCAATCGACGATTGGCATCGGCCAACTCGCTTCCTTCCAGCAACCCGAGTGCCAGCTCGGCGGCAGTGACTACCGGATCTTTCTGCGGGTCATCGGTCATCGAGACACTTCCGCAACCGTTTCATCGACCGGGCCATCCAGCCCTTGATAGTACCCAGCGGTGTTCCGATACGCTCGGCAACCTGCGAATAGCTCAGCCCATCGAAGTAGGCGTGGCGAATGCATTTCTGATGTTCGCTGTCGAGCTCTTCCAGGCAATCCTCGATGCGCTCGCGGATCTCCCCCGCCTCGGCTAGTCGGTCGGGCAGCGGCGCGTCGTCGGCGACACGCTCTATCGCTAGGGCTTCGTCCCCGATCGTGGATCTGCGCCGTCGCACAGCGTCGATCGCGCTGTTGCGGGCAATCATGCTCAGCCATGTGATCGGACTCGCCTTGGCGGCATCATAGCGCCCCGCCCTGCGCCAGACTTTGAGGTATGTTTCCTGCAATACATCTTCTGCAATTTCCCGCTCTTTGCAGATACGCAGGCATATCCCGAATAGTTTAGCACTGGTCCGATCATAGACCTTTTTCAGAGCGGCCCGATCTCCACTAGCTGTGAAGCCAATTGCCGCGACGAGTTCATCGCGAGCTTGTTTGGAAGATCGAGAGTCCTTTTTGGCCATCGCTATCGTGCGTAGAGTAAGAAACTACCGCCGCCTAGTCATTGGCTCGTTACAAACTCGACACTATTCAGCATGGATGTTCGCGATCCACCCGAGCGCCGCGTTGCCGCAACGGCAAGTTCCCAAGGCCTTCGATCCACTCGAAATGGATGCTGCTCAATGGTTGCCAAAGGCGAGCAGGTCCGACCCTGGATCAAGCGCTTTCGGATTGAAGCGCTCCGCGTCGCGTCTTGCGGCGCGCGCGCATTTTCCACGGTCAAGCGCCTCGCATGCATCGGCACGGGCCATGTATTGCTCGGTCGAACGCCAGCCACTAGCTTCCACATGATCGAGCATCTCGATGGCTTCTTGCGGCCGGCCCGCCGCAACAAGTGCGCGGGCGACGCCGACCTTGGCATCACCATAAGGCCGGTTGGCATGATTGGCTCTGGCATATTTAAGTGCAGCCGTCCCGTCCCCGCGTCCTATCGCAGCGTCGAGCAGGTGATCAGCATAGGCTTCGGGAAACTCGCGAGCGCGTTCGTTGAAGATAGCGAGCGCACGCGCCTCGAGCGCCTTGGCCTCGACGTCGCGCCCCTGCGAAGACAATAATGCCGCATAGGCCGACATGACGCTCGGCTCTTCATGCTTCTTCAGGATCTGGCGATAGCGTATTTCTCCGGCGGCGGGGTTGCCCTGTGCACCGTCAAGTTGCGCGATATGCGCACTGGCCAGCCAATATCCGGGGAAAATCTCTTCGGCCTTTTCGAAATAGTCGCGCGCTTCGTCCCAACGACCGCGTTTAAGTTCTACGCCACCTGCGTAGAGTAGATACAGAGAAGCGATGCGCGGCGTGACATCCTGACTGGCGCCTGCGGCCAGCACTCTAAGGGCAGCCTCACGTTCTCCCATGCGCTGATAGTAGTTCGCGAGCCTGATGACCGACGAAACACCTGAATCGAGCGCCAGCGCTCTTCGAAAATTGCTTTTTGCGCGATCATAGTCGCCCGAATAAAGCGCCAGGTCGCCGCGCAACGAGAGGACTTCGGCCTGTTCGATCTTCGACGCCCGAACGGCAAGGCCATCCCGCCTGTCGAGATGCGCTGCGGCTTCTGCTTGTCGGTGAAGGGCAAACGAAACCACTGCCGACGAAAGTGCTGGCCCGCTTCCATCCGGCGCATTTGACCGCGCCGCCTTCAAGAGCGCATATGACTTTGACAAATCCGAAAAATCAGCTGTCAATTGTGCCCGCCGGTGTAGGGCCATGGCATGGCTTTCGCTGGCGAGCCAACCGTCGCTCTGCAGAACTTGCCGTTCCGCCGATTGCCGGACGTCTCGGTCAGCGCGTGCCAAGGCATCTTCAAAGGCAGCCGGACCAAATGCTTTTCCGGTAAGCTCGGATAGTGAAGCGAATTCGTCAGCTTCCCCTGGTCGCGTCAGGGCAATCAAAGCCGCGATGACAAGCAAGGCGGCGATGAGACGCAGCGTCCAGATCTGAGAACTCGAATGGGTCATAGCAAGCCTCCGGGGAGATTAACGGGGCCCGCAACCCACCACGCGGGCCCCTAGCCTGACAGGTGCCTAGATAGGCTGCGCGCAAGGGGTTAGCCCCGCAGCTGTCAGATCATCTGCCAAGGCATTGGTGAGGTCGGTCAGGACCATCGAGAGTTCGGGCACGAACTCACCGGCAAGATCGTCGGCCGGTCCCGCATCGTTATACTCGATCTTCCCGTCAGTCGGGATCAGCGCGGTCGAAACCGCAGGCATACCCATGCGGTCCACCCGGACATAAGATGAATTTGGTTGAAGGTCGAACGAGAAGGCCTGTCCCGATGTATCGGCTGCGGGCGGTGTACCCTGCGCCGGGGCGAGGTAGGGGAAGTTTGACCGGAACGCGAGATCGTTCGCCGACGGATTGAGCGGCAGGTTTGCCAGAGTGGCCGGCCCATTCGTCGAAAGGTCGAGGAAAATGACCGCCAGCGTCACATCGATGACAGGATCGGGCAAAGCACGGCCGTTGGGGAAGCCCGAAGCCGCAGTATAGTTGACCGTCAAGGTGTCGGGAATGACTGCGTCAGCGACGGTGATGCCACCTGTCCCGGGGATTTCCTGTTCCAGGCATGGCGTCGGGTCAAAGCTGGTGGGCATCGGCGGAGGTGGGGGCGGCGGATTGACGAGCGAATCCGGGGCGCGACTGTTATTTTCGCCGTCACAAGCTGCCAACGCGCCTAGCAGCGCCAGCGGTGCCAAGATAGTTTTGAATTTGCTGTTGGTCATTATAGTTGCCCTCCGAGCCGGAGCGTCTCCGCCCAGACATCAATCACGTTGTTGCCTTGTGCGAGGCTATTGTTGGGAATTTCGATCACCACTGCAGTCAGATTCTGACCGGCAAAGAAGTCACGGCTTGAGTCGAAGCTAAGTGTGCCGGTATCGAGCGTCTCCCGGAAACCCTGCAGGTCGAAGAAAAACGGATCATCGAAGAGACCCGCGCGAACGGTAACGCCGTCTTGCATGAGGTCCGTTTCGACGGGTCCGATAATGTCGCCTGTGACGCCAGGAAGCCCGCTCACGCGCACGCCAAACTGGTCGCCCGGCTGGCTATCATCCTCGCCAAACTGAACGAGAATGGGAATTTCGACCGTTGCGCGATCGGTATCGTTGGAGACGTTGATGAAGTAGCGCACATCGGGGTCGAATGTGGCGGGCTGGTCAGTCGGGGCCGGGCCAGCAAATGTCAGGATGAGCTTGGTCGTCGTCCCATCGAAAAAGACATAGAGATCGGCGATGTCGGCAGCGGTATCAGGCGTGTCATCTGCGTCCGGGCTCGTGCGTTGCGGCGGATCGAGGTGATCGGCTGCGACGATGGGTTCGCCGCCCAATTGGAAGACAAGGGCCGCAGCGCCAAGTAGCGCTCCCCCTGCCAATAGTGGTTTGATGGAGGTGCGCATTAACTGGCTCCTATGCATTCATGTGCGTTGGCATTGGTGCAATGCGGGCAGCCGCACCCTAGTGGTCCGACAAGCTAGATACGGAGCAGCCGCTCTATCGGTTGGACGTTTTCTGAATTTTTTGCGAGGGGGTCCGCTGCGACCGACCGGCATGACGGTCGCGGCGAAACGAATTAGGATGCGCGCCTTGGCAACAAGATCGCAGCGCGGTGCGGCTTCTGCCTGCAAAACATGGTAGCGGAGGAGGGACTTGAACCCCCGACACGCAAATCACTGTTCCCGGATCGTGGGCGACGCGCGTCGAAAGCCGATTACCGCCAAACCGGCGGAGACTAGCAAGAGCCCTGAGACGATTATGCCGTCGGCCCCCGTCAAGACGACGAACCGTCCGGCCATCGCGAAAGCAAATGAAGCATACATCATTCCTAGCGCCAGCAGCAGCCCAGAGCCTACACGGGCGCCTCGCTTCAGGGGGCTTTTGTCAGACCCAACCTGGTCAAAGAAAACCGCAAAGATGATCGGGGGCGCGAAGGGCATGAACATCATGAATGGCATAAAAATGGCGCTCAACACTCGCTCAACCAGGCTGTCGCCGTAGCCTGCGGAAATGAAAGGCATGGTGACGATCATCCCGAGGTAGATCGCGAATAAGGCGCCGAGACACCCTAGCGTGCGAGATTTGGTCACGCCTGCTTATCTCAGATCGCCCCTATAAGTGCCATTTTATTCGAGCGCACTTTGTCCGCGCGATAACTCGAATGAAATCAATGATATAACGAAGAACTCTCCATCTTTCGACGCGTTGATACTGCATCGGCGCAAAGGCGCGCCGGCACTAGTGAACTAGAGGGAGAAAGGAAATGGCCACGACGACATTTGAAAGAGAAAGAGAAGACATTCTTACACGCGACGAAAGCCAAAATCTCATCTCGGCTGACAAGGTGGAAGGAACTACCGTTTTCGATCGCAACGGCGAGAAGGTCGGAAGTGTCAAAAAGGTCATGCTTACAAAGCATGACGGGCGCGTCCGCTACGTCGTAATGGGTTCAGGAGGTCTGTTTGGAATGGGAGAAGATTATACACCTCTCCCGTGGGACGCTCTGGATTACGACACAAGCAAGGGCGGTTATCGCTTGAAGACGCTGTCAAAGGATGATCTCGAAAAGAATGAGCCGCCTCGTTTTAGCTCGAGTGAAGATCCGAACTTCGACGAAGGCTACGAAAGGACAGTAAGACTCTATTACTTCCCCATGGCGTAGTAATCAGGATATGGGCGGTCGTTGGCCGCCCATTTCTTTTCCCAGCCTTGGCCCGAGGAAGGGCGACTATAGCCACTGCGTCAGTAGGCCAGCGGCCAAATGGCGCCGACAGGAAGACACCGGGCAACTATTCCGTCGAAAATATCAAAGAATGGTAGCGGAGGAGGGACTTGAACCCCCGACACGCGGATTATGATTCCGCTTTTTTCCCTAGAATTTACACGGTTCGTGGGGCGCGTGTTCCACCTGTGTTGCATCTACCAAGAGTTATGGATAGCTGGCTGTCTTGAGTAGGGCACGGAGACGAACGTCAGGGACCGCTTCAGTTGCGTGCAGCGCTAGGTTGTCGTGAAATTTGGGCGCCGGATCCGGCTACGGCGCCCTAGCCTAGCATTTTCGACACGCTGCACGTCTATAGTAGCCGACGTACGCTTAAACTCAAGTCTCAACGCGGGCTGTCGGGCGCCTCCTCAGAGTAACGACTAATCCAAATAGTGCTCCCCTTTTAGTTAGCTTGAGTCAGGGTAAAGCATATTCGAGCACCACGACTGTCAGAATTGGACACCCAGATTTGACCACCTTGAGCCTCGATAATTGTCCGACAGAGCGCCAAACCTAGACCAATCCCTCCCGGCTTCTCAGATGAGAACGCTTCAAATGGCCGCACGCCGTCTGCAAAGCCGGGTCCGTTATCTTCGATTGAGACTTCAATCAAAGACGACTTCGATTGGGCCCAACTTACAATGATCTCAGGCTTTCCATCTTCGAGGACTTCGAGCGCGTTTTTCAAGAGATTGTAAAAGACTTGTTTCACCAAAGCTCGACTTCCGCAGATCGAAAGCGTCTCGTGGCTTCCAACGACCATAACGGAAGAAACTTCATACTGGGGGTCAACATCAAGGAGATCGATTGCTTCGTTGATTACATCTTGCAGTTCGAAGATTTCCATTTCCTTGTCAGAATTAGAAACCAACTCGCGAGCGGCACCGATCATCTCTCCCAATACTAGGACTTGATCATTTGCTTTCTGCAAATAGGTGTTCAACTGGCGGTCGCTCCGGCCATCGGACCGAAGCTGCCGCCTCGCAGCCGACAGGAAATTTGAGATTACAGTGAGCGGTTGATTGACTTCGTGGGCCAACGTCGCGGTCAACGCGCTCATTGACTGTAGTCTTGCTTGCGCAGCAGCTCGCGAACGAAGGGAACGGAGCGTCTTCTCGTCGTCAATTGATTGATCGATACCATAAATGACTATCACATCTCCGTTTTCATTCATTTCAGGACTTGCCAAGACCCTTCTATATGAGTGCGTTCCGTCTGCAATTTTGCTCTTCAATTCGAAAACTTTTAAGCGCTTGTTTCGCTTGACATCTTCGATCGCTGAGCTGAAACGAGCAAAATTATCCGTATCCAAAACCTCGATGAGATGCCGGTGGTCAATGACAAGTTGGTTCACTCCGTATGTTCGAGAAAGGTTTTCTGATATTATCAATTTAGAAGTATGGACGTCATACTTCCAATCTCCCATTTTACCGAGCAACTGGGCGTGATTAAGCTGCCTGTTCGCGGCTCGCATGGTCTGCAGCTGAATGCTTTGCTTCCGGAGGTATGCGTTCAGCAGAAATACTGCGGCTATGCTCAAAACTAGAGCAGCGACAACCATTGCTCCGACAAAAATTTTGTAATGTTGCAACGGACGGAGGTAGCGATCTCGACGCATTCCACTCGTCGCAAAAAGACCGAACTCGGACAGGCGCCTATGCGAAAAGATATACGGCTCTTGTGTTATCGAGTGCGGCCCAACATAGGTTCCATTGGGTTCCTCACTTTGCTTACGCATCACTAGCGTTCCAGCAAGCTGCTCACCGCTACTATATTGGTGACCAGTACGTCGGGCACGGGTAATGCCGTCCAGCCCTATAAGCGAGATTAACTCTCCATCCTCTAACTTCTCTGTTTGGCCGAAGCTCGTAAAAACATGCGGACGCATGTAAGCGACAATAAACCTATCAGTACCGTTCCTAGTATCTTTTGTAACTAGCGCGATAAGGTCTTCGCCGGATCCCACTTCAAGTGGCGGCGATACCCAATAATCGTAGCCAGATTTTTCGTATGCGGAACGGAGGTCCAGCTCGGCTTTCGAACCCAAAAAAACCTTCGCGTCCGACGCTCCTCGACGACCGTCTACGTTTACATAGAGATGCTCAATCACAGATGAAATTTCGCTAGTTTCTCGAAGAGCCTGATTTAAGTGGGAAGAGCCCATAGCCGTGTTATGGTCAAGCTCATGTTTGATTTGGCTCATCGAAAGCTTCGCCATTTCCAAGATGCGAAGCGAAAATTGCTCGAGAGCCGCCACACGCATCTGGTTTCGCAAACTAGCTTCACTCACTAACCGATCACGCTGCGCAGACACCCATTCTCCGGCCATGATTGTTAAAAGCAGACAAAAACCGAGAAGGAAAAACGACGTCGCGATTGTTACACGCTTAGGAGCCGACACACGGCTATCTGAAAAAATCGATTTTCGATGAGGCGGATACCGCAATGTGGTTAAGTATGAAGTGTTCATACAGTAGCAATACTACAATCGGAGATAGCCAAATTACTGTAGTAGTATTCCGATATATTCTTTGAACCGGTCATATAATATCCATTCTGGGTCAATTTGAGGAGGCAGATCCGATGAACCGACCCAATCTCAAAGTATCCTCTGAGGGACACCACCCTTCCCACTTAGAGGCGGTCGATGAAGTGACGGTTCAAGATATTCAATCAATCATTGATCGGCGGAACATAAGAAGTCGTCATCTACCATCCATCCTATTTTCCGAACCAGGCTGGGAAATGCTCATCTTTCTCGCACTCCGCAAACTTCAACAACAACGTGCCACCATTCGCGAGACTTGTAGTGCTACAACTGCCCCGTATTCCACCGCCTGGCGATGGCTGGAGCGGCTTACGAACGAAGGGCTGGTTATACAGAGAGATGACCCACTCGACGCTCGTCGGAAATTCGTCGAACTTACGCCCGACGCTCTTCGTCGCGTGAGCATGACCGTCAACTTACAGCGGCAGATTGCGGATCAACTGCAAACGCACACGTGATGTTATGCGGCCTCACCCGCTCTGATCATTATCGCAACAAGTTGCGCAAGGTTGCGTACGCCAAGCCGCTCCATTGTTCTTGCACGATGCATCTCAACCGTACGGACACTTATGTTAAGATCCTGAGCGATTTCTTTATTCGACAGCCCATCGCTTAATCGTTCTGCCACCTCGCGTTCGCGCGACGTCAGACATATGATTTTGGCTCGAGCCTCTGCCTGATTTTTCGCCCTATTCTGCATGCACGCCAATTCCTCAAACTGACGAGAAATGGCCCCCATAAGCTCATCTTGTTCGTAAGGTTTGTGGATAAAATCCTTTGCTCCTAGCCGGAGCGCAGATACGGCCGCGTCCACATCTCCGTGCGCAGTCAAGACAATGGTATGCAGGTCCGAACGTCTTGAAACAATTTGCTCGATCATTTCGAGCCCATTCATCTTAGGTAAGCGAAGATCCGCCAGCACAACCCCGCTCTTCAAATAGCGCTCAATCTCAAGAAACGCCTCTGCGCTGCTAAACTGCTGCACGCTGTAACCATTTAGTCGAAGGAGACAGTCTAAGCTATCTCGGACAGCTGCGTGATCATCGATCAAGAAAACATTCGGGCAATCTTTTGACGAAGTCGGATGCTGGTTATCGAGCCCGGCTTGGGGATGCATGCCATCGTTTCTCATTCTGGCGCTGGACGTTCAGCGTGTTGAACCGAGCAGTAATGATTTTACACCATTTAAAAGATGATGGCAAATTTCGTATCGTTTTGGAACTTATATATCGTGTAGGATGGGCGATCGACAAAGGCAACAAGCAGCGATCGATTGTCGGCGGGTATCGTTCGCATGTAGTATTTCTGCATTGCGGTAAAAACCACCCGAAGAGCTGGGCAAGCTCGAATTCGGTCTGCAAGGAATTGTACTGAAAGTCTGCCTGGAATGGCAGACCAAATGGCATAGATGGATCATCCTAGGTAATTTCCCACGGACCAGATTCGAGAGTTACGAGCAAATTGGTGGATCGCAATATTTCTCGCTTGTTACCCTTGGCCCGCGTCCGTCCAGCGCGCCGGCAAATCCAGTTGCCGTGTCCGACAAGTCGATCAATCTCGTCACATCTCTGGAAAGCCCTAATCCCCTCCGAGCCATATACTTCCTCGTCGAAAGGACGATCAAAAGTTTTTGCAAAGATGATTGAAAACGGCTTCATGAATCGGTCGAGGAAACTCGACCCCCGCTGAAAACCCTTTAACCCAACAAACCACAGCCTCGAGATCCATCAGGCCAGGAAGACGAACATAAATCGTCTCGTGCACTCTCAGATTGTATGGAAGATCCAGCCGACACCCCGCTCGCGACAAATCACTAATCTTTGCCGTAACTTCCCTGCAGCCTGCTTGTCGGATCTTCACGTTGCAAACAAGCGTTAAGCGTCGTTCTTTGCGCTGGATGTTTGGCACGTCAAAACCTTTCGAACTTGATAGGGAGATGCAAGTCTACACCGAATGCTTCTGTTACTCAGTTGATGCGCGGCTACTGCAAGTTTCTAGGTTCGGTTTGAATCGTTCCGCCAGCAAATTTTCCCTGCACCCAGCGAACACGAACTGTCACACTATCGTCATTGATAAAGACCAGTTCGTATTGGCAATCTTTGCTCAACGTGCAGTCGGACTGCACCAGGAAACCGTTCTTTGAGACATTTTCTACAACTACCGGAATATGATTCCCGTTATTGTCTACAAGATTTCCTAACGCGCCCAATGCAACTCGAGGCTCGCGGACCTCTCGTCGTTTCCGTTCTGATGCGACGGATTTAAGCCAACTTTGCATATCTCTTCCTTTCTAGAAAAAAGACATAACAAGGCATGCTAGCGAAGTTGTTTTCGCACGCACCAATATGGATATTTTATGCTGACTACTATTTCCCAATAATAAGATCATGAGAAGACCGGGTGATGATCGAGACTAGCGAGACGACGCCAAATTGATTAACGATCAGCGCGAAACCCAGCGGTTCCTATCTCCACGATCCCTATCGAAAAATGCAATTATTGAATTAGTGGAACTTCGCGTGCCACAGTTAGGCTGCTCCGTGTTTAAGGCCCCGGTCTGCGCTTCGACGAAGCCATACTGATCACTTTCCGTTCCGGTCATTCTAGCTTCTGTTTGCTTTAAGCCCTTGAGAATGCTCGAGATCGTCCAAATAATCCAGTATTAACGGGCAAACATCTTCTCCAAAAACGCAGACTTCTACTGAGTGCGTGCCTCGCGGTCCGCAAGTCGGGTTTTTGCAAATTATTTTGGTCATGTTCGCTCCAAAAAGAGTTCGCTCGGATCTCAATTGTCTGGCTTGGTGTCGAGTTTACGAAGATCTGGTTTTGCAATAACTCACATCTTAGGCAGCATTCAAGAAGGCGCCGGCTTTCTTCTGGTAGTGTTTATATCCTTCGTTCCGGATGTCCGTTTCTAAGAGCGTCTCAAGTTCACGGGCTAATCTTCCCAAACCTTCCTCACCAAAATAGGCAGCATTGCCTGCGATGTTATGGAGTCGCTCAATGAGGTTCTGACGACTGCGCAAAAAACTGGATCGCTCACTCATCGTCTCCTCAATCAGCCTGAGTAACTCGCATTTTTGTTTCTCGAAAAGCTCAAGGAGATGGTCAGGCAAAGCCGTTTGTCTAATACGGTCTGGATTAGTCTTGCGACTCCATTTCTCACACAGCTGGCGCAAGCATTCTAAAGTTACCGGCTTGGCAATATGGGCCTGCATGCCAGCGTCAATGCAGCGCTGCGCGTCATCAGCAAACGCGTTTGCCGTTAGTGCGATAATCGGCAGACTCTCTGCGTCGTGCCCATTTGCACGAATTTCACGGGTGGCAGCGACACCGTCCATTACGGGCATCTGCATATCCATAAGGACGAAATCGAAGGGTGCATCTTCAAGCACAGATTGCTCGATTGCCCTAACGGCATCTAAGCCGTTTTGTACTATTTGAACCTCGAAGCCAGCTTGGTCTGCCATGGCTTTCATGAGTTGTTGGTTTACTTCATGATCTTCAGCTACGAGAACGCGACAAACATCGCGAATCCCGGCAGTTTCACCGGAGGTTATCTCAATCGGTTTGTCCCCAGCCTCAGCCAGTTTGAGCGGTAACACAAGTTTAAATTCCGACCCAATGCCCGGTGTACTAGAAAGGCGTATTGACCCATTCATGAGACGAGCAAGTCGGGAGCTAATTGCCAGGCCCAGTCCGGTTCCACCATATACCTGCGCAGTGCCCTCGCTTGCCTGAACGAATTGGTTGAAGATCTCCTCAAGGCGATTTTCCTCAATACCGATCCCGGTGTCTTTCACAGCCACAACGAGATTATCTCTGTCGTTTTCTTTTTCCAGACTCGCGATCACACGCACGCTCCCGGCATCGGTGAATTTAATGGCGTTGCCCACTAGATTTAGCAGGATCTGTCGAAACCGCAGAGGATCAATTCGGTGTGTGGTAGCCAGATCTGAGGGCCATTCAAGGGCAAGTGTGATGCCCTTTTGCGCTGCAGTCGGTTCCATTATCGCGACGGCTTCCGATGAAGCTTTCTGGAGATCTACCGTACGCTCTACGAGAGTCATATGACCTGCTTCGATCTTTGAAATATCTAGAATGTCATTGAGAAGCGTCATCATGGCTTCGCCGGATTGACGGATCATCGATGTATAGCGCCGCTGTTCATCATCAAGCTCGCTTTGAGCCAACAGTTCAGTGAAGCCTAATACACCGTTCATTGGAGTCCTGATTTCATGGCTCATATTCGCGAGAAAATTCGATTTTGCGCTTGCTGCTGCTTCGGCACGTTCATGTGCCTCCTTTAACGCGGCTTCAAATTTCTTATGGTGGGTGATGTCTATGAGAACGCCGATAAAGCCAATCATCTCCCCTGCCTCATTGTGCTCGGTTTGGCTTAACACAGACACCCAACGCACGTCGCCTTGTGGCCGGAGCCACCTGAATTCGGTGGTCAGCTTACAGCAATTGTCCACCGCGTGGCGCCACTCATGGAAAACGCGATCGCTGTCGTCCGGGTGCAGTGCCTGGCTCCAACCCTCGCCCTGTGCTTCGTCAAAGTGAAGTCCGGTAATCGCCTGCCATGCTGCGTTGACGTACGTGCAGTCGCCGGCTGGGCTAGTTCTGAAAATACCGACAGGGGCCAAATCGGCCAAAGTCTGGAATTGCCGGTTGCTTTCTCGCAACGCTTGCTCTGCCAACCTCGTATCGGTGACATTCCGAATGTAGCCTGCGGTCCCAAGGAACGAACCATCGTCATCCGTAAGACGGCTTACTGAAACCGCAATGAACGTGAGTTCGCCGTTCGCGTTAGAAAAGCGCTGGTCGAACGATGCCGCATTGATCTCGCCATTGGCCAGTTTGATATAGACTGGCAAATCTCTTTCCAAATCGTCAGGATGCAAGAGCTTTGTCGTTGGCCAACCAAGACTCTCCTCAATACGGAAACCCGTAAGCTTTTCCCAAGCTGGATTCAAAAAAGTCCAACGCCCCTCTTGATCGGTTCGAAATATCACTTCGTGGATATTATCTAGAATGGCTTGATTGAAGTCGCGGCTTTCTCGCAGCTTTCTTTTAATTCTCATCCGCTCTTCGAGCTTGATCGCAACTGGTAGGCCCGCCAAAAGGTTTGAGGCCAAAAACACTTGTAGAGCGAATATTTGATCATGAACGCCACCTCTAACCAAGGTGATCGGTCCTAGATTCAAAGCAGTCGCAGTAGATGCAATGAGCGTTGCAATTGCAATTGCCACAGCTGTCGCAAGTGTCCCTCCTCGGAAGGCCGCATAGATAATTGCCGGACAAACCAAGAAAAGGAAGGGATAGTCCGAAAGAAGGAAAACGGTGACAGTGGCGATTGCGACTATGGATCCACTATGAACTATCTCTTTGAGGTTTTTGCGACTAAATTTCCGCAATCTTTGTCCGTCGATAAACATCACCAGGCATGGCGTCAAAATGAGCAGGCCGAGCGCGTCGGCGCTAAACCACAAGAACCATAGCTCACCAAAGCTAGCATTGGCTGAGATCACAAGAAACGAAGTGGCTATCGCGCCAGAAATCGCCGCGGCCGGAAGGAAGACGACCGACATTTTTAGGAAATGATCCATTTTGCGCGGCTTCCAGCGCTTACCTACCCACGACCGCCAAAGGAACAGAATAGTAAGCACTTCTACCGTATTGGCCGCAGACAATACGATCGAGGTCAGCGGGGCATCGCCGACCCCGAGATTGG
This sequence comes from Sphingomicrobium marinum, assembly GCF_026157105.1. Taxonomy (GTDB): domain Bacteria; phylum Pseudomonadota; class Alphaproteobacteria; order Sphingomonadales; family Sphingomonadaceae; genus Sphingomicrobium; species Sphingomicrobium marinum. The sequence continues at coordinate 1,181,335 of NZ_JANPVQ010000001.1, read as the reverse complement.
CGATGACGTTGGCGCAGTAGCACGCCATTATCAGCGCAATTTTCGCCCTACGATTGCAACGAAAAAGGAAAGCTAACAAAAAAGAATTTGCAACCCATACCGCAGCGATGCGCCCATCAAGGCGGGTGAGCTCTATGCTGACCCACGCCAATAGACCAAATATGATCGCCACGAGAATTGTGAGCCTGACCTCACGAACCTTCAGTTTTAGCACGACTAACCCTTATCTACCGATTGAGGTTAACCGTCTCTCAAAATGGTTATTTTGGCGTTGGATCAAACTCCAGATCGGAGTTAGTTTTGTGTGGCTTGCGCGTCTCGGGCCTCATGCAAGGCTCTATCCAAATGTATCGCTGCAAGATCAGCGCCATTACGATCGAGTATTTCGAGTGCTATTTGCATTAATTCAATAGCTCTATCGATCCTGGTGTCTGGTTGCGTTGAGCTGAAATTCTTAGACAACGTTTTACGTCCCATTGATATTGGCAACGGAAGCGTTAGGCGAAAAGGGTTAAGATGTTAAGACTCAGAAACCCGTACTTTCTCTCACAATCTTCATAAATTGGTTCAGTTGGGCCATCGCCAGACCAGTTAATTCGAGAAACTTTCGTCGGCCGTCTAGCGGATCAGGATGTTCTTCGATATAGCCCCGTTTGACAAGCGAACCGATCCAACGCAACGAGGTTGTTGCCGGCGCTCGCACGATTTTTTGGATGTCAGACACGACGACGCGTTCTTGGCGTAGCTCTTTGGAGTACAGTACGAGCAGGATATTCCATCCAGGTTCACCAAATAGCCATTCAGGGAACACAGTTCTGCGCGCGGCTCGCAGCTCAAGCAAAATTTCTGCTTGGCGAAGATTGTCAGCTTGATTGGCCGACAGGTTAATCAATGGTGCTGGGTTATCTTCTGGAGATAACGCGACCTCACGCGTATCCTGCACTCTTTCGCCGTCGTTAGCGGCTTTACGATCCCCACTTAGCCCATTTGAGTTACTCGACGCCACGATCGATCCTTCTGCCCCACAAAAGAGACTTTCAGGTTACCCGAGCTAAGTTAGCTTAGCAGAATAGACTAGCTTTACAACACCATCGGACGACCGGCGAAGCGCAAGGTAGGCACCGGGGGATTTTTACCTCGCTAATATGCGACTTCATCAACGAAGCGCCTTCATCAACGAAGCGCCTTCATCATCTCGTGGGCACACCAAGCATGCATTTGATCAGCCAGATCCTCTTTTAGCACTATGTAAATTCGGCGTTTGTCATATGGATCGCTCATTCGCTCGATCTGGTTGTTTTTCTCAAGGCGATCAAGCCAGCGCAGCACCGTAGTCTGGGGCGTTTTTGCATCGATGCCAATACTACCTATGGTCAATTTAGTCTGATTGAGATGGGCCAAATAGAGGTCGAGCAAGATGTCCCACCCAGGCTCCCCGAAAAAGCTTTCGTCGAGGAATGACGACCGGCATGACCTCGACTTAATCAGGCCGGTGACAAACTGAATCTCGAGACGCAATCCATCAACAGGAATCGGCGCGGCTGCAATTTCGTTTGGTCTCATCGGACGATTCAAATCTGCCTGCTCGCGCTGGCTTTCAATCGAGACGATGTTTTCTTTGCTCCAGAATGCATTTGTCGGCATAATTTGTCTCCCTCACGGAGACTGCGTTAATACACCGCTTACTATAAGTTAGTTTACTAAAGGCCCAGTTTGGATCTATCCGACTGTTTAGGGCCGTGCTGAGGTTTTCTTCAAAAGGCTTTCGACTTTAATTTGAAGGTCGATCGGATCATGTGGCTTAGTCAAATAGTCGTCAGCTCCATCTCGAGCTAGGTCAACCAAGTCTGCGTCCCTCTGGCTTGCCCAACCCGTCAGAACCAGGACTGGGAACTTTGTGATGCGCGCGCGAAGCTCGCGTAGGAGATCTACGCCAGATTCTTTCGGCAAATCGCAGTTCAAGATCAACAAGTCGAGATTCTGGTGGGCAATGACTTCGACCACATGTTCACTATCCTGCAGTGCATCTACGATATGACCAGCCGGCTCGAGCGACAACCTGACAAGTCTTATTTGCAGTTCATCATTATCAACGATGAGAATCTTAGCCATACGTACGATACCTTCCTAGAATGATCTCCTAAAGACTGCCGTCTATTTCTCCGGGCTGCCCTTCAGTGCGGCTTGATTGTCATTCGCGCCGCCAAGAAGATGCGCTCGGACCTGTTCCATCGGAGCGGCAAGCGCAGAATCGACGATCTGCGCCGCCATAACGGCTGCAATCAATCCAACAACTCCGAGCGATGAAAACTCAATCAGGCGGCTTAACCATCTGGCACTGTCCTCAGTCTTTTGTACGCGGCGGCGGCGCGCTCGGCGTTCTTTGCTAGGGTATGCCCCCTTTGAGGGTGTGAAACTTTTCAGTGTATTGACGTTTAGAACCGTATCAGCGTGAGCGCCGCAGCACTCGCCGTCGGCCCATCTAATTTGCCCCACCAATACGTGAGGCCCCCGCCGGATTTCGACGAAGTGGCCGCGCTGGAAGACCATCGGACTACGGAATTTAAACCCTCGTTCGGATACGTTGAGAATGACTACGTCCGTCCACTGGGCTCCCACCCTCATTCGGCCGGGCATCTGGACGTCAATTCGTGGGGCTCGCGGTCTCATCAGTCAAAGGTGAAGATTTTCCGCGAAATTTGTCTTCACTATTTAACCGATCTGGATGCGATGGATTAAAATCAGGGCGCGATCACCCAGGTTCTCATGCTCAACATAATGCAATGCCGTATGCTATTTGGATGATCGTTTACTGGAGGCGGGAGGCTCGAACGAGCGAACATGCGTTCAAACTTCATCATGATGACTGGGTTTGCGGGGTTCGTATTGATAGTTTTTGCGACCTACCAAATCATCTTGGCTTTCTATAATCGCCGGCGCTGTCCGGTTCCACCATTGGCTGCCGTTGTGGAATGGTGCCTCGGGGCAGCCATATTTGTTTGGGCAGCTATCGCCGGAGTATGATTCGGTCACTCAAATTCGGTCAGGCGCAGCTCAATTAACTGGCCGGTCTCTTTGGTCATTAGAATTGTCTTCGTAAAGCTTATCGTTTGGTCTTCGCGAGCAGCACCAAACCACATGGCTCTGGACGCTCTTCCTGCGTTCACAATCCGAGCAGCGACTCTTGTTCTTGCGTAGACGCCATCAACCGTGTCCGGTGATGGCTTTTCGCAGACACACAAGAGGAGGAGCCAGATCATTACGTCATGATCGGCTCAATCCTTCAACTACGTATTGGACTACGGTCCATAATGGAAGATTTCGGGCTCGAATGTTCCGACAATCCGAGGAATATGGTCAAAAATTGACTAGATCAATTGATGCGATATCGCACATTTATCGTGAAGTTACCCCGAGCAGCAAACATGCCTTTCGGGTTGATCCGAAATGCGTCAATGCTTGCGTCACAACCCTCAACGTCTGGTGAAGGAACGTAAGTCCAGCTTGCGCCATCGTCGTTCGAAAATTCAAGATCATCATTCGCTGCTGCAAGTTCGATAAAGCTGAATGACAGCTGCGACGAGGTGGGTCCATCAGAGAAGCCAACCGGCCCCGAACCATTCGCTGCAATATCGGTAACGCACATTTTCGTATTTTCAGGAGTCAAATCGGAGACGATAACACTGTCGCTGTCTACAGCAGCGTCGTTCGGGTTCGTCACGACGATTGCGTATTCAATCAAAGCGCCTGGAATGGTGTGAGGGTCCGCGGTTCCTCGCACCGGATCACTGACTACCGAGCTCACCTTCGTGACGCTGAGTGGCACTACCTCACTTTGCTGATATGTTGCTTGTGCGACGGGTGTCGTAGCGTTGCCGAAATATGCTTGCGCGCTATTTACGTAAGTCCCGGCATTAGTAGGGCGAGATGCGCGATATTGCAGTGTAACGCTGCCACCAGCCGCAATTGCATAGCTTTGGCCTCGCTTTCCTCTAAAGGTCAATATGCCGGTTGCACCTGTCACCGGAATACTGCTCGAATTTCCGGCGGTAACGTCGCTTAGTGCAGTCAACCCTTGAAATGTCATGTCGCTAGGCAATTGATCGACGAACCGACCAATTTCAGATGCGAACGCGGATGGATTGCTTATCGTAATAGTGTAGATGAGGTCGCCGCTTTTTCCAACGAAGGCGTTTGTCTCACTGACGGTCTTAGAAATCGTGAAGGGATTCGTCGCGCCCGGAAAATTAATGGCGATGCTCCCCGCGCCGTCGAAATTGCCAGTGTATTTTATGTTGGTGTTACCCGAGGTTTGCGCAGCATAGGGTCGCGCCGTCGTCGACGCGCCGCCACACATATACTGAAAGCTATACCGCACATTGATGAAGTAATTATTCCCCGGCTGTCTGTTCGGTTGAACGAAATACAACCTATCGACTGCGCCAACGGTTACAGCGTTCAGATTACTGCCCGTGACTTCAGTCTTCATCAGACGAAAACAGGCAGCATCGAAGTTTTGCCCGCCGGAAGGCTGCAAAAAATACTCGTCGCCCGCCGCGGTTCCACCAAAGTCGTACTGCGTGTCAAAGGCGATTGTTTGCCCAACGACTGCGCCCGGTCCAAGTACGGAGGAGATCACATTTCCGCCTGCGTTCGCGCTTATCGCTTTGCGGATTGTGAGAACAAGCGTGGAAACCTGCGTTCCGGCACTCGATGATAACGTGATTTGGGGCGTCGCTGTTGCCAACTCATTGCACGAATAGCCCGTAAACCAGTAAACAGCGATGCTTGCGCCTGGATCCAAGGTCCCTATGTCTTGGGCGGCCGGCTGACCGCCGGCGAGATAGATATTGGCATTGAGGCCGCTGATAGTGGCCACGACATCATTTGCGCGCGCGCCGGTGTTGGTAATCACCCCACCGACAAACATTGCTGTCGGACCGTCATTGGGGCATTTGTTGCTGTCGATAATCATCGACTGGGTATTGGTCGCGCTGTTGCCGGTCCGCAGTTGAAAGCTTAGCTGCGCGTTGGCCGGCGAAGCGAACAGCATCATGGCGAATAAGAGCGTCGCAAAACCGTATTGGAATCGGCTTCTTATCAAATTGCGCACTTTCGTCATCGTTTGAGCCCTAGAAAGCTAAAGCTGTCAGTGTCGAACTTAAAGCGCGCTGAAATGAACAGTCCCTTGTCGGTGAAGCGCGCCGTCGAAAAATCGTCATCCTCGAAACCCTCGATGTTGTAGCCTACCACGATGGCAAGGTCGGCGACCGGCGCGATCTCCACCATCGGGCCGAAGCTGTAGCTGGTGAGGCCGTGGGTGACATTGGCGCGCATGCTGCCCATCGCGCCGAGGCTCACATGATCGTTGATGCCGACGCGCGCATCGATACCGCCCAGCAGCGACCAGCCTGACAGGTCGAATCCTTCAAAGCTGTCAAAGTTATAGCGGCTGCCGAGAAAGAGGCCGAACTCGCTACCACGAAGTAGCTCGTTGGTCTCGTCATCGCGATCGCGCGGGGACCAGTTGGTCGAAATGCTGCCGATCAGGCGGCGTGAACGCGAATAACCGTTCACGGTGAGGGCGGTTCGCCCGGCGGGACCTGCTTCGCCCGCGACAGCGCCGGATACAGTATCACTGCGATACTCAAGCTTGGTCAGGAAGGCGAACTCGGACCCGTCGGGACGGTAGGCGGCAGAAATGGCACTATCGAAAATCTCGGTCTCCGGGCCGCTATCAGCCTCAGCGCGGGTCCAGGTGAAGCCGCTACCGACCACGCTGCCTTCGCCCAGCTGGCGAATGACACCGCCAGTGATGCCGACGCGGTCGGCGAACTCGCCATCGCGATACTCCCCGCGTGCGGTCGCGCTCCACGGGCCAGAACGATAGGCACCGCCAAGCGTCACCGCGGTAAAGTCCTCGAATAGACTGCCCGACTGGCCAAGATGGCCGCCGCTTGCCGCGGGCTGGTCAGGATTGATGAGATCGCGAAAATCGCTTCCGGACAGAGTGCGATTATGATCGAACGTCGCGTCGACGATAAAGTTCTTGGTGACCTGAAGGCTTTGGTCGACCCCAAAGGCGGCAAAGCTGCGCTGGCCGCGCTCATCGATAATCTGATTGCCAAGTAAAGTCGTCACGCGGCCGCCATCCCACGGCGTCAGTTCAAGGCCAACGCGAGCGGTACGGGAATCGATTGCTTCGCCTTCAGCGATTTCATAATCGGCTTTCAGGCGCACGTCCTGGCTAAGCGCATAGCGCGCACCGAGGCGATAGCGTGCCGGCAGGTCGATGGATTCGGCAGCGTCGAGTGCGATGCTGCTGCTGGCCGAAAGTTCGAGACGATTGTCGAAGAGGCGCTGCACCCCGCCAACTTCTAGCACGGTCGAACGCGCGCTGTCGCCGTTTGCCAGCGTGTCATCGAAATGAGTGATGCCGACGCGAAGGTCGGTATCGCCGCGGCGCAGGTCGCCTCGCAGCTGGACGGCGCGGCGCTCACTATCGTCGACTAGGCTTTGGTCTATCCAAGCACTGGCGCTGAATGAGAGCGAGTCATCGAAGGCGTAGCGGGCATCGATGCCTATTTTCCGGCGGCCCTGCTCGGCGCGGTTGAGCTGGCCGACGCCATAACCGGCCTCTACGCTGCGGGCGTAGGCCAGCAGGTCGAGACTGCGGTCGTGATGTTCGGCTTCGATCATCCAGGCGGTATGTTCGTTCCCATCACGACGCGACAGGCCGACTTCGGCGCGGACTTCGGTGGCATTGCCGATGCGTGCGCGCAAGTCGGCCGCGACCAGGTCGGTGCGATCGCCCTCGCCTTCGTCAGAGATCACGGTCGCGCCGACGCGCACCTTGTCCTCAACTACGTCGACCGTGGCGCGCAGGCCAGCGTTGAGCTTGGCCTCGCCGTCGTTATCAACTTCGTAATCGATGACGATGAATCGCGGATTGAAGTCGGCGTCGCGGCTCAGAATCGGCCGGGTGAAGTGGATCGTGCCCGACAGGAGGTCGATATCGTAGTCGATAAAACGGGTAAGCGTGTCGCTTTCAAGGATCAGCTCTGAACGGAAACGGTCGCGGGTTTCAATAGTCACCGTCTCACTGTTGGGCACAATTGCGCGGCTCGACAGGGCATAAGGCCCGCTGATGCCACCCCCCTGGATTTCGTCGCGGCGATGACGCGTAGAGATTTCGGCGGCGAACGCCTCGATCTGCGCGGGACCCAGCCGCGCTTCGCCCTTGAAGCCGGTCGCGGTGCGCACGTAGCTGGCGAGCGCAGTATCGTCGAAGCCGGTGACGAAGTCGCCGTAGAGTGCGTAGAAAGTCGATGTCTCGACGCGCACGTAGAGCTTGTCGCGGCTGGCGGCGTCAAAGCGACGATCCGAACCATCGGCGAACACCGTGTAATAGGCATTGGGATCTATGGTGCCGAGCAGGCGCTGGTCGTCTTCCTGCTTGGCGCTGTCATAGGACAAGGTCAGCAGATAGCGGCCGAGCACTCGGCCCTTGGCGTAGAGAGCGACGCGGGCATGCTCGCCAAGGTCGCTGTCGAACGCGCCATCGCGCTCCATATTGTCGGCGACCGTCTTGGCACCGATCGATCCTTCGGCAAGGCCGACGATGGTCCAGGGCTGGTCGCCCGGCAGCATCCAAGCTTCGATCGTGTCACGGCGCGTGGTGTCACGGTCGGAGAAATCAAAGTCGAGCTTCAGCGAACCGCTGACCATTGTCGGCGCGAGTTCGATGAAGGCGATGCCGTCATCGCCCTCGATGGTCCAGGTCGGCGCAATCGAGCCGATGCCGGACAGTTGGCGTGCCTGTAGCGCTTCGATGGCCTGCGCGCTCTCATAGGGCGCGCTGACGGTGAAGGGGCCGCTCACGCCCGAGCGCACCGGGTGCCCCTTGCGATCGGTGAAACGCACGGCCAGCACCGGGCGGGTAGAGCCGTCGGCGACGAGGTTGGACTGGTCGGCCACCAGCTTAGCGTTGAGCGGCGCACCCGAATAATGGATCACCCGTTCAAGATCCGCTGCCACAGTGTCGCCAGCGCCGACGACCTTGGCCCGCAGGCGGTTCGCACCGTCCTCAATAGCCACGCCGCGCCAGATACTAACGGCATATGCACCGTCGCTCGATGTGCGGATGCCGTCATAGGTCAGCGGGTCGACGGGCTTGTTGTTGACCGTCAGTTCGACCTTGTGATCGGTGCCGTGACGCACGACGACGCGGGTCGCAGCGGCGCGCGGGTTCTGCTGTGTGCCAGGAAAGAGAAACTCGATCGGACCGTTGCCGAGCGCCAGCCAGTCGGTATCCGCGCCCGCGGCATCACGGTTGCTGACGGGGTCATTGACGACCGGCGCCAGTGCCAGCACACCTTCGGGCAGTTCGGCGTGGAAATCGACTACGACCAGGCTGCCACCCTGGCCGCTCACGAAGCGGTTGTCGGCGTTTCCGGCGCTGCGGGTCGAGCGAGTGCAATCGATGAAAGCGCCGCCTTCGGGCAAGGTTGCGCGCTGCGCTTGCACCACGTGATTGCCCGGCACCACGCCCTCGAAATGATAGCGACCTTCGGCATCGGTGATGGCAAAGCTGCCGTCTTCCATCATAACGCGCACACCGGGAATGCCGGTGCGCGGCTCGTCGGCGACGCACGGCCCGTCGGTGACACGGCCGATGATCGTCATCCGATTGCCGATCGTCTCGCGGTCGACCAGCAGCGAGGCCTGCGTTGTCACTTCGTTTCCGAAAATGTCGGTCGCGACGGCTTTGTTGATGGCACGTCCCGGCGGTGCGTCAGCGCGCACAATCATTGCGTAGGACACGGTGCGCGATGCACCGGCGGCGATGTCGCCAAGCGCGATTTCGAGTGTCCCGCCATCGGGGGAGATTGTGACAGCCTCAGGCGCCACGGCCCCATCGATGCGAATGCTTTCGCGGCGCAGGCGCAGCCAGCGCGAAGGCGTGTCGGTGACGCGAATATCGCGCTTGATACGGTCAGCATCCTGGTTGCGCACGGTGATGGTGTAGAAGACCGCATCGCCCGGGTAAGCGCGGGCCTGCGACACGTCCTTGGTGATCGACACCGCGATGGAGGGCCGGTCGAGCGGGATATCGACACGCACCGGCAGCGGGGAATCCAGCAGGAAGCTGCCACCATATGAGGCGTCGTTGATGACAAAAGGCAGTCCGTCTGGGCGCGTCAGCAACGCGATCTTCTCGGGCGGGACCTGCGACGGCGCCGAATAAGGGGTCGGCGGCTGGATGATAAAGCTATATTCGCCGAGATTGGTCAGCGGGAAGCGGTATTCTCCGTCGCCAATCTCGAAAACGTTTCCAGCACCATAGATGACATCCTCGCCCGAAATAACGGTCGAGGGCCAGGGCGTAACGCCGTCATCAGCAAAAACGGTAGCCGGCTGGCCCGTATTGGCATCAACAATGGTTATTCGCGCGCCGTTGACCGGGTCGCCCGTTTCGCTGTCGAAGATAATGCCAAAGGGATCGGCCAAGATATTTACCTGGGTCGAGATGATCGGCCCGGCTGTGGCATCGGCATGGAGGGCCACTTGCACATGGTCGCCCGCGGCGACCGACAGGCGGCAATCGAGTTCGACCGGTTGCGGCGGGCGCGACGTGGTCGCGATCTCACCGGCAAATATGCCCGTATTCGCGCCGGTTTCGAACGCGGTGAGTATTTCGAGATCGCCAGCCGGCGTGGTAATAATCACAATAACATGATTAACCGTATCGGCACTTGTATTAGCAAATGCAGCGTCAAAGCGAAAGACGATGCGTTCACCTACTCGATAGCTGTCGGTGTGGGTAACGCTGGCCGAAGCGGTCCGGGAAGTGTCGGCCGCAAGCGAAGCACCGCTACCTTCACATTTTGTCTGCGGAAGATCGATACTGAGCCCCGAACCGCCGTCGTAGCGGAATGTCTCGACGGTGACGGCGGGACGGGAAATCGTCGTAACAACGGGATTGGACAGCACTTCTATCGATTGATCCGCGCGCTGCCAGACGGCCCGCGCAATATTCTCGATGTCCTGCGCCTTCGCCGCCCCCACGGCGTGCAGCATCGTTGCCGCTAGAAGCAGCGTCAATGCGAACACACCGAAGGGACGGGTCAGGTTCATGCGAGGACTCGATGTGGCGCGGCGGGCGGACGAGCCGTTCCGCCGCTTTCCCTCATCAGTTGATGGTCGCCCGGAACAGCAGGGTGCGCGTGTCGCCACCCGCCAGATCCTGAAGCGAACCCGACACCGTCCCGCCGCTGAAGCTGCCGCCCGAGGTGCCATCCGCCAAGCAGGCGCCGGAACCATCGACCGTGCCGTTCAGCCGGATGCCAAACGTCGCGTCATAGGAGACGGTCGTCGGGATCGTATCCGAGACGGCAATATCGGTTGCGGTCGCGCTGCCGGTGCTGTTGGAAACAGCGATGCAATATTCGACGATCGCGCCTGGGATGAACTTGGGATCGCTGGCGCCATTGACCGGGTCGCTGATAAGACGACTGGTCTTGTCGACGCTAATGCCCGCGGCCTGGACGGTATAGTCATCATTGTCCGAAGCGCTGGCGACACCGCCATTGCTTACGGCCGACACGAAGACGGTATCCATGTTTGCGGTATTGGCACCCGCTGTTTCAGTCACAGTTGCGCCAAGCGCGTTGGCGGTCCCGGCTTCGGCCGCAGTCGCCGTCAGCGTCACGCCGGCAACGTCGCCGGAAGTCAGGCCAAGCGGAATGTCAGCAACTACGTGGACGACCGAATCGTCGTCAGCGGCGATTTCGTCGAGATAGAAGATCTCTGTATCGCCAGCGCCATAGACATTGTCTCCATTATCCAAGAAGTAGCGCACATTGGTGACGTTGAAGCTGTCGGTACCGCCATGCGCGGTCGTCGCACCATTGTTCGCTTGAGTAGCAAGCAAGTCGAAGTCGAGCGCAGCATTTGACAGATTGGTGATACGAAACGTCGTTGCCTGTTCGGTCTGCCCAGGCCCCACCGAAGTAGTGGCGTTGCCGACCTCTTCGACCGTCAAGTTGATCTTTCGGTCCACAATAAAGCTGTCGGAGCCTGTGGCGGCTGTTTGGCTTACATTGTTGACCCTGTAATCAACTGAAGCCGTATTTTGAATCGTCGAGCCGGCTGGCGTGCCATCCGCCATGGCCGGACTCGCACTGACCAAAGTAAGTGCGATGGCACTAACTCCGCCCAGCAATTTGCTGGTTGTTTTCATTATCTTAGTCCTCACAAATTCCTGGTCCGCGCTTTACCGAGCCCGCCCGCGAACCTTGGGCGGTCCAATCGCCTCTCAGCGGACGATTGCGTAATATTGGAGCTGACCGACCTCTCCGGGCTGAACCTTGGCGAGCAACCAGCGAACATGGGTCACATCGGCGGAAATCGCCGCGCGTGGCTTGCCCGAAACGGCGTCTGTGACCATCATGTCAGCAAGTGCACCCCAGCTATCACCGCCATCGACCGACACTTCATGTTCGGCAGCGCCTTCGGCAGCGAGCATGACGGCAGACGGCATAGGGTTGGTGACGACGAAATCTTCAACCAGATCGCTACCGACATTGCGGTAGGAGATAGTGAAACGCAGCTTGTCACCTGGCACGACCTTGGCCGGCTCAACGAACTGGGTCTGTGCGCCCTCCTTAGTCAGGATTTCCTGCGCGAGTTCCACGTCGCTATCCAACTGGATAGCGGGGGATTGCGCAAAGGCGGGGGTCGCCGCAAAAAGCGAGGCGACGGCGATCAAAATGGTGGGTTTTCCGAGCATTTACAGGCTCCTAGTTGATGATGACGCTAAAGGTGATCGTCTTGGAATTACCGCCGGTGACATCGCCCAACAGCACGTCGATCCCGGCAGACGAAGCCTGCCCGGCGTCGGCATCGGCGGCATCGGAGAGCAGCGCGCCATCTAGTTTTAGGCTATTATTCTGGTAGCTGGTGCCGCCAGGAATCACATCGGTAATGCGCAGCCCTTCGGCGGTCCCGCTTCCGTTGACGTTGGCAACAATGGAATAGGTCAGCACCGCGCCCGGCACAGCTTCGGTGCCGCCGAACGGGTCGACCACGACAACCGATTTGGTGAGGCTGACATCAGCCAGCCCGACGATAATGGTGCCAGCGTCGTTGTCCTGTGCGGTGCTGGAACCGACAACGGCATCGCCGCCACCCTCGCCCTGCCCAGCAAAAACGGTGCCCGGTGTGCCGCTGCCGGTCTCGGCTTCGGCAATCAGGCTAACTTGGCTGGTATCGCCATCGTTCACTCCAGCCGGGTTGTTCACAATCACGAAGACCGTGAGGCTGTCGTCCGGCTGGATCAGCGGCGTGGCGCCGCTCGGCGTAATAATGGCATCGAGGCCATCGTCATAAACGCCATTGCCATTGCTATCGACCGCGATGCGGTCGACAGTCGTATCATAATCATTGCCAGGCACCGATGGGTCAGCAGAAAGCGTGAATGCTTCCTCGCCGTTTCCCGTGTTCGTCACGCTAAAATTGAGGACGACCGGATCTGACCCACCATCCGACGGTGCGGTATTGAGCGAAGTGACGGCAACGTCGAGGAGCTCGTCCACGGTCAGCTGCACGGTGTTTGAATCGACCGAGGCCGTCGTGCCGCCGCTGTTGTAGCTCGCGCTGGCGGTGTTTTCGATCAATGTGCCTGCACGCACGCCATCCGCTCTGGCGGGTGACGCGATTGCACAGGCAGCGATTGCTGACAAAATCACAGCTTTGTTTAACGTCTGGTCCATAATGGACCTTTTGAACAAAGCCGGTAAACATTTAGTAAAACCGGGTCTGGGTGATTGAGAACCGATACAGCAACAACCTATTAAAACTCCGGACATTTTTATTGTTCAAAGGCTGCTCACCTCTCCCAAGGCATGACCCATGACTCTGTTGGAGTTGAGTTAACCTGCTAGTTATTCTAAGCAAGAGAGGGCTTCCTAATCGTAGTGCCGTATGTGTTTCGTAACACCGGACTCTACGCTCCGCGCTTTTGGAGAGACGATCGATGGCGGAGAACTGGCGCAAATCAACAAAATGGCTGCCTTTGAAGCGAGAAGGCGTTGCGACATACGCATGCTTCACCGATGGCAAGCAGATCCTTTTCGACACGTCCGGAGGGATCACAAAATTCGATCCAGCGCACTTTCCGGGCATTCCGGGTGAAAGTTGGGTAGAAGCAAAACTCGACTGGGCAGGCAGGATTAAAACAATTATGGTTTTACATGAGGTTGCGCCGGCTAGCTTATGTGGCATGTTAGCACCTAGAAGCCGCAAATAGTCATCTCGCAAAGGGATGGAACGCTAGCTTTCGAGGCTCATGCCATTCAATAATCCGTACTCTTGGCTCAAATCGCGCCTCACGTCTGCATTTTTCCTCCAACAGCTAACCCTAGACCAGCGGGCAGTCATTATAATCAGAATGCGTAGGTCAGCCCAGCACGTCCCATTGTGTAAGTGTAATCGGTTCCACCTGAAATAGAGTCATTGGTGTGAAGTATCTCGGCAAACGCATGAAGGCTTGGAGCAGTAGTGGGGCTCTCCAGCCGCAACTGGCCATACCGAGCTAGCGACCAATCACTATCCGTACTTTGTTGCACTCCTACTCCGCCTGCAGCGAGAAAAATCCAACCTGAGGTGGTTCGCCTGCGCATCTGCAGCAACGGAACTAATCGGACGAAGTTTTGCGGCGAGAAATAGTCAAACTCTCCGGGTCGGGTCGAGTGGTAATAGCGCGCATCAAGGTGCGCACTTAGACCCCATTCTTCTCGCAACGAATGGATGTACCGGCCTCTCACATGCAGCCTTACATTCTCTCCGGTGAACGCCTGAACTCCTGCTGTCAGGGCAAGCAGGCTAGTATCATTAACGGGAAGATCGGCACTAGCACCGATAAACGTGTAATAGATGCCGCGCTTCAGCCCTTGGTCAGTTTCAACAATCTCGCGTTCAATGAAGATACTTTGTGCCCAATCGGTGCGGCGAAGCTCAGCGTTACCAAGTAGGGTCTCGCCGTCCGAGCCGACGCGGGCGCGCCATCGCCAGTCCGAACCGATGTGATCCGCAAGATCTAAATAGATACGACTATGCTGACGCTCGTCACCTGTCGCAGGACCAAACCAGACCTCCTCCACCGCTATGCCAGTATATTTCTCGCGGTTTTCAAAGTCCCAAAGTGCTCTGCCAACAAATTTTTTCACAGAGGTGCCGTCCGAGTCTTCGCTGAACCAGAATTCGACACCAACCGCTGGACTAGCCGTACTCCTCGCCAGGTCGACTTCTTCTTGTGCCATTGCCGTTCCCGGAAACGCGATAAAAGCCGCAACGAAAAGCAGCACATCATAAAAATGAAAACGCATCATTTCGTATCCCATCTTTTCCTCAGGCCGAGCAGCTCGGCCGCGTATCCCCAGACGCAAACTGGCTGCAACAACAAGCTGTAAGCGAGCGCGTAGAAAAGAAATCCGCGCAGATTGCGTCTCACGATCAACCCTTCGCGCCGATAGACTTCGGACTGAATGCGGAAAATAATTCCGTTCCAGAGTATCGTCAGAGGCAAGACCGCGATAGTTAGTGGACCTGCGATATAGAACTTACCAAAACACGCGAGCACGAGGCCTGGGATGAAAACTAGCGTGTATACGAGATCGAGCGGTAGAAAGCAGACATTCCACCAGATAAACAGCGTCGACATGCGCCGCCTGAATAGTAACCGCCAATGAGACCTGAACGCTTCCATAAGCCCGCGCGACCAACGTTTTCGTTGGAGAGCAAACTGCCGAACGTTGTCTGGAACATTTGTGAAGGCAAGCGCGTCGTCCGCGTAACCTATCCTATACCCTTGGTCGAGGATCGCCCAAGACAAAACAATGTCTTCGCCCACGCACTCGGGCCAGCCGCCCGCTTCCACGAGTGCCTTGCGGCTGTACAGGGAGAAGGCACCTTGAGCGACTAAAGTGCCATGATACATTCCCTGCATTCGCTTTACCGAGGCGATGCCATGAAAGTAGTCCCACTCCTGGGCGCGGCATAGAAAATTGTCGCGCGAGTTTCGAACCATGACCGCGCCTGCGACCGCTTCGGTTTCCGGCGGGTCCGAAAGTAGGCGCTCGACAAGCTTGCGCAAGCCGTCATGCTTCACCCAAGAGTCGCCATCGATTGTCGCAACGAGATCGTGTTTGGACTTGTCTAGCCCATCATTTAGTACAGCTGATTTTCCGCGATTGACTTTGAAGTCAATAACGCGCGCTTTGATGTTACTTTTGAATCCTAGGCTCCTGATCTTGCTGCGAGCGAGCTTGACCGTCTTATCACTCGACCCGTCATTAAGAACCATTATTTCGACCTCGCCGGGATATCGTTGTCGCGCGAGGCTTTCGAGCGTATCGCAGATAGCGTCCTCTTCGTTGTACGCTGCCACAAGTACGCTAACGCCAGGATAAATACTCAAAGCCTTTCGTCGCGGCTGTCGGTCGAGCAGAAGCGTCGAGAGCAAAAAGGCGTTCATGAAACCCGGGACGTACGCGATAAAGGTGATTACAAAAACGGCGAGGACAAAACCGATGACTGACGCGAGTTCCTGTAACCAAGGGAGCGACAGCCATATGCTTAAAGTCATCCAAGAAAAGGCGAGCGTACAGGCGAGCGCAAATTTCGCACGAAGAGGAAAATAGCGTTCCTTGATCCAACGCACCCCCGGCGGGGAATTCAAGTTGAGCGCTTCCAGCTCCGCCACTCCAAGCGAAGTTTCTTCCACGCTAGATCGTGCATCCGGGGACCGGGATAAATCCATGAAGCGCGGATTACGCCGATCGCAAAAGTATATAGTAAATCTTTAAACCATTTCGGATGTTCCCACATCGAGATGCGAGCAATTTGAATGTGATTACGATCGGGTAGCGGAGCGGGGAGGTAGACCCACGGTACAAGGATCTTTCTGAAGACTAGAAGAATTGCACGTAAGAGGCTCGACGTGGACGAACTCTACGTCAAAGGAGCAAGGGCGGTCTCAAAACCTCACCTCTGAATTAGCGAAAGAAAAAAGGGCTCACCGCAGGTGCGGCGAGCCCCTCATGCACGCTGTTAGATTGAACCAACAATTAGGGACCAGTGGTTCAACAAAGACGAATTATAACTCGAAGGGGCGTGCGGTATATTACTGAAAGATCCAATTAAGAGCAAAATTGAAAGTTGGACGGCCGTGGGTTTGATGGGTCAGTTCCCACAGAGCGAAGCATGCTTTTCGGCTGCCGTTTGGACTGCAGCGCAGTGAATTCTAAATCATTAGGAGATCCGTTTCCAATAAGCCCCGAGCTGTCAGGGTAGGACTACGATGCTTTGGCTTAACAGAGCCTTTGGCGGAAAAGCCCCATCATGTAATGATGGGGCTTCCCGTGTGAAGCGCACTCGGATTAACGCTCCGCAATATAAATGATTGTTTACTCTCTCAGTTCCCTAGCTGGAAAGGCTTACGAATGAGTCTCGCAATCATTGCGCTGGTCTTCTCGACGATCTGGACTTCAGGTGTCTTTTCATCCTCTGTGCTACTGTGCCTGTTCGCAGTCCTTTAGGCCAAAATATGCTCCCCTAGAAGTTACGTTAGGCCTTCGCTGGCTGCGATCGCTAGCATTGAATCGACTCCCTCATCCTCTATCAGATGACCATATGTATCGAGTGTCATTTGTACCGAACGGTGTCCCATCCATGTGGAAAGGCGCTTGAGGTCAATTCCTTGCTTAATCCACGCGCTAGCAGCGGCGTGACGCAAGGCATGGAAGCCAAATGGTTTGCTCTACATAGTCCGATTCGGAGGCAAGCCCTTCATCATTGCGAAGGGCGCGGTCGATATTGTTGAACGCGTTTTCAAACATGGTCTATCGCTAGCGTCGGCCTGTTCCCGCGACAGACATTTTCCTAAATCATTAGGCAATTTCGCTCGAAAAGGTCGCTTTCGGGAATGTCGGATTACGAGGAGGAAGAATTGCTTTGGACCTCAAAATATCGGGATGCTTTGGAGCAGCTCTATTGGACGCCAAAATATCTCGGCTTGAAATCCATTCCAATGCGCCTCTGGGAATTAGAAGCTGATCATATCCGGGTGCCCCGCGATCGCGTTCAATAAGGAGGAAGTCTATATTCCAGAGAGGGAACAGCAGATTCCAATTTTCAAAGATGCGAGGTCTGGAAGAGCCCCTAAACCACATCTTCGACATCACTTTCGCAATCGCACTTGGCGAGGTCGTGGGTAGATTGCTGCACGAGCCAGCCGGCATGGACGACAAGGGCCCCTTTGAGAGCATCGGCCGAGAAGCGCCAACAAGATATGATTGGGGCGCGGGAAACGTCACTTAACAAGACGGCCTCTTTGTGTCGTCAATCTCGATTTTGGGTGTGGAACTGAAGTTGGGGTCTCAAACCAGTCAGCAGCAAGATTTAAAATACCTGATGCTAATGCTTCTGGAGGACATGCGTTCTGGCTCACGTAGGGAATTGGGGCTCCTTTTTATGACAGCGCAAGATGCAAAGGATGCCTTTCAGAACGCGGGCGCCGACACCGACGGCAAACTACCCTCAGACTTTATCACCCAATTCACTCGAACAAGGCTGAATAAGCCCCTGAGGCAGATGCTCACTAAGGATTTTGAAGCGCTCGCCGACATCGCCTCAAGAACTCGAATAACCTACATGAGTTGGAAGATGCTTGTGCAGAGCTGCAACGCTCCAAGGCGAGAACACCCTAGCCCGTCTGTTGCATGGTTTTGCAAAGTCCGTCAGCCATCACCGTGGAACCAAAATTGTGGCCTAAAGACCAGCAGTTTGTCCGTGGCAAAAGCCTGTCGGAACGACGTCCAGCAGGCTCCAATCCCCTGCCTCATAATTGTTGCATGGACACGCCGGAATCAGACGGAAACCAACGAAAAACCAAAGAATCCCGCGAAAATATCTGGGAGAGTGACTCGGAAGCCATAGCAAGGCACAGGCTTAAGAAAACCCAATGTTTTTAGGGCCTTATTTGGTAGCGGAGGAGGGACTTGAACCCCCGACACGCGGATTATGATTCCGCTGCTCTAACCAGCTGAGCTACTCCGCCCCAAGGCATAGGCAGGCGCGATATGTTGCGCTGCGGGGGGAGCCTATAGAAGCCGCCCTCTTCCCCGTCAATCATGACATTCGCGGCAATCGGGAACCAGCGGGCTCGGCTGCGGTTTGGCTTCATGGAAAGAGTAGAAAGAGGCCGACCCGATGGAACCTGTGACCCCGCTGGAAACCTTGTGCCGGATCATCATTCGCGCTCGCGAATATGAAGCGCAGGTTCCGACCAATTATGACGCCGATGAAAGCCCCGACAACGTCGATGGCAATGACGATGACGAAGCCTATTCGGTGCTCGACGACGACATCAACACCAGCGTCGAAGAAGAGCTGGAAGGCATCATCGATGACCTTGCCGACGACCAGCAGGCTGAACTGTTGGCGTTCGTCCTGGTCGGCCAGGGCGATTATGACGCCGATGAATGGAGCGAGGCGCTAGAAGCGGCTGGCGAAGAAAGCCAGATCACCGAGGTCCTGCTGGAAACGCCGATGCTGGCCTCCGTACTCGAAACCGGCATGGCCGCATTCGAGCTGGACTGCGAAGGCATTGGTTCGGTCACCTAGGCGATGTCGAGCCCGCGGAAGCGCCAGCTTCCCAGCTTTTCCCACGGCCCATCCATGTAGCGGTGTAGCGACAGCCCGATAATATCGAGCGGTCGGGGTTCGAAGGTCTCGCGCTTCTCGTCCAATAATGCTTTCGCCTCGAACGGTTTGACCTTGTTCTGGATCGTGATGTGCGGACGCCAGCCTTGGCTGTCCTGCGCTGACAACATGCCATGGAAATGATCGGCGATGACATCGCGGATGCGCCGCAGGTCGTCGGATTCGACCTTATATGCCACGCCCCTGCCCAGCGAAATCACGTCGGACAGACGCGCGCGGGGCGGCTTGCAGTCATTGGCGATACGCTTGAGCAGGCTCTCCGCCTCGCTCTCGCAGCTGGGCGGGAGCGCGTGGAACATGGTTAGATGCGCGTCGAGATAGTTACGCTCGGCGGGGAAATGCGCCTTGCGCTCCCCGGTCAGCCGATCATGAATCCGCCGCTCAAGCGCAGCCGTGACGATCAGGGCACCACTCATAGCTTAAGCTGGCTCCCAAGTTCGACGACACGGTTGGCCGGCAAGCGGAAAAAAGTCATCGCGCTTTCGGAATTGCGCATCATCCAAGAAAACAGCGTCTCTCGAAGGGCCCGCGGCCCGCGCGCGCCAGATGCCAACAGTGTCTGGCGGCCCAGGAAATAGCTGGTCTCGATGTCCCGGCACGGGCCGCCGAACTTCTTGAGCTTGCGAAGCGAGGCAGGGATGTCGGTGCGGTCCATGAAGCCGTAATGCAGCACAATGCGATACATCCCGCCACCGTGATCCGTGATTTCGATCCTCTTGCTCGACGGCACGCGGGGTTCGTCCGCGATCTTCACCGTCAGCAGGAAGGTGCGTTCATGCAGCACCTTGTTGTGCTTGAGATTGTGCAGCAGCGAATGCGGAACGCCGTGCGTCGAGGTCGTAAGGAACACCGCCGTACCGGACACGCGCGTCGCGCGCTTCACGGTGGAGGCGCAGAAAATGTCGAGCGGCATCACCTCGGCGTTGATCCGTTTGAGCAGCCGCTTCCGGCCCTTGGCCCACGTTGTCAGCAGCGTGAAAACGATCGCGCCGATAATCAGCGGCACCCAGCCGCCTTCGGGCAGCTTCAACAAGTTGGCACCGAAATACATGATGTCGACAATGAAGAAGAGCGCGAGCAGCGGCAGCACGTATCGCTTCTTCCATTTCCACAGGACAAGGAACACGACGGCAATAAGCACGGTATCGATCAGCATCGCGCCGGTGACCGCGATACCGTAGGCCGCGGCAAGATTGCTCGATGAACCGAAAGTCAGGACCAGCGCGATCACCGAGATCATCAAAGCCCAGTTTATCGCCGGTATGTAGATCTGCCCGGCCGCGTCCTCGCTCGTATGTTCGATACGCAGGCGCGGTATGAAGCCCAGCTGGATCGCCTGCTGCGTTACCGAAAAGGCGCCGGTGATGACCGCCTGGCTTGCGATGATCGTGGCGAGCGTTGCCAACAATACCAGCGGCAGGCGCATCGCCTCTGGCGCGAGGAAGAAGAAGGGGTTCTGCGCCATGGCCTGTGCGGTCTGGAGGTCGTTCGACAGGATCAGCGCCCCCTGCCCCAGATAATTCAGCAGCAAAGCTGGCATGACGAATGCGAGCCAGCTGATCCGGATCGGGCCGCGCCCGAAATGCCCCATGTCGGCATAAAGCGCTTCCGCCCCGGTGACTGCCAGCACCACCGACCCCAAGGCGAACAGCGCGCGCGTGGGCTCTGTCAGGAAAAAATGGATGGCGTTGTACGGATCGAGCATTTCCCACAGGACCGGGAGGTGGTCGGGAATATGGCTGAGCCCGAGCCCCGCCAGCGTCACGAAATAGACCAGCATGATCGGAGCGAAAAAGCGCGCGATGCCGCTCGTGCCGAAGCGTTGCACACTGAACAGTCCGATGAGGATCCCGACCGCGATCGGGATAACCAGCGGTTGCATTGCCGGGGAGACGGTCGTCAGCCCCTCGACAGCGGAGAGGACGGAAATGGCCGGGGTGATCATGCTGTCGCCGTAGAAGAGCGAGGTCGCGAACACGCCGAGCAGGACAATGCTGCGGGTCCAGGCCTTGTTTTCGCCTTTTCGCGTCACCAGCGCGAGCAATGCAAGACTGCCCCCTTCGCCCTTATTGTCTGCACGCATGATCAGCGTGACATATTTCAGCGTCACGATGGTCATCATCGACCAGAAGATCAGGCTCAGGACCCCGTAGACGTGCAGGGCATCGGGAACGAGCGTGTGGTGACCCGAAAAAGTCTCGCGAAACGCATAGATTGGCGAGGTACCAATGTCGCCGAACACGATACCGACGGCACCGGCAGCAAGCTTCGTCTGAGCACTCTTGCTCTGTTCTTGCGTCGCAGCGCTCAAGAGAACGGCAGACTCGTCATTGCGCGCAGCGTCTAGCAGTCCTAGAGGGCTGCTCAAACAGCAAACGCAGCATAAGCGCGTTGTTGTGAATATCTGACGGAGAGAGTTGCCATGCGCGTTGGTGTGCCCAAGGAAATCAAAAATCACGAATATCGGGTGGGCCTGACCCCCACCTCGGTCGCCGAACTCGTCAATCACGGCCACGAGGTCATCATCGAGACGCAGGCCGGCATGGGCATCGACTTCACCGACGAAGCCTACGTGCGTGTCGGTGCCATCATCGTCGAGACTGCCGAAGAGGTGTTCGAGCAGGCCGACATGATCGTGAAGGTCAAGGAACCGCAGCCGCAGGAAATCGCGATGCTGCGACCGCACCACACGCTCTATACCTATCTCCACCTTGCTGCCGACAAGCCGCAGACCGAAGGCCTGATGAAGTCGGGCGCCACCTGCATTGCCTACGAAACGGTGACGAGCCCCGCGGGAACGCTGCCGCTGCTCAAACCGATGAGCGAGGTTGCGGGTCGCATGTCGGTGCAGGTCGGTGCGCACTATCTTGAGAAGGAACAGGGCGGCCGCGGCGTCCTGCTTGGCGGCGTACCGGGCGTCTATCCCGCCAAGGTCGCGATCCTGGGCGGCGGTGTTGCCGGCGTGAACGCCGCGATGATGGCGACGGGCCAGCGCGCCGATGTTACCATCTACGACATTAACCCCGACCGTCTGGCCGAGCTCGATCTTCACTTCGGCAGCACCATCAAGACGCAATATGCCGCCAAGGCCGCGATCGAGCGTGCGGTTGCGGAAAGCCATCTCGTCATCGGCGCGGTGCTGGTGCCGGGCGCGGCCGCGCCCAAGCTGGTCACCCGCGACATGCTGAAGCTCATGAAGCGCGGTTCGGTGATCGTGGATATCGCGATCGACCAGGGCGGTTGCTTCGAAACGTCAAAACCGACGACGCATGACGAACCTGTCTATGAAGTCGATGGGGTCATTCATTATTGCGTGGCCAACATGCCGGGCGCGGTGGCGCGTACGTCGACCTTCGCGCTCAACAATGCGACCCTCCCCCACGCCGTGCAAATCGCCAACAAGGGCGCCATGCAGGCGATGAAGGACGATCCGCATTTGGCCAATGGCCTCAATGTCTCGGACGGCAAGGTGCGTCACAAGGCGGTTGCCGACACCTTCGACGATATCGACTACGAGCCTGTCGACTGGGCCTGAAGTTCCTGGGCCTCTTGCGGGTCGAGCATTGGCGCATAGGCGGCGATCGAGAGCATCGTGAACTGGCGCATGTCGTCGCTCATCTCGCTATTGTCGAGAAGACCGCGCCACGTCTCGATCGCGAGGCGTGGTTCGCCTGAACGCGCCTGCGCGAGCGCGCGGAAGAAGCGCGGGCCGGGATGCGTGTCGCCTGCCAGCGCTTCGGCGCGCGAATAAGCGAGCCGCGCCGCGGGCGTGTAACCGCCGCCATGATCCGCCAACGCATTGCCGTAGAGCGTCCACAACGCAAAATTGCGCGGATGCTCGCGTACGGCGGACTTGAGGACGCCGGCCGCGCTGCGCGTATCGCCGCGCCCTGCATAGCCTGATGCCATCGTGGCCCATTGCTCGGCCGTGTTGAACCGACCGAAAAACGTCTGGCGCGCACCGTCGAGGCTCATCGGGGCGCGGGCATTCTGCGTCGCTTCGCGCGGGGTTCCCGCTTGGCCGGGTGAACCGTATATCGCATAGCCGACACCGCCGAGCGACAAGGCTGCGGCTGCATAGGTAAGCCAAGCCTGGCGTACGCCCAGCACCCACAGCGCGATGACGACCAGCAGCGCCGCGACCGCGAATAGGAAAAAGCCCATCATTGCTTCTCCCTCCGCCTGAAACGGCCCCGCAACAGCCACAAGCCGGCAAGGATCAGCACGATGGGCGCGACGTACAATGGCAGCGTCAGCGACGACGTGGGCGGGCGATAGGTCACCCATTCGCCATAGCGATCGACCAAGTAGGCGCGGATTTCTTGGGGACTGTCGCCGGCCAGCATCCGTTCGCGCACGAGATGGCGCATGTCGCCTGCCATTTCCGCGTCGCTATCGGCGATCGATTGCCCCTGACAGACAAGACAGCGCAGTTCGAGCATCAGTTCGCGCGCTTCTGCTTCCATCTGCGGATCGGGCAGCTGGACATAGGCCCACTCGGCCGCCGGCAGGTCGCTTTGCGCCTGTAGCGGTGCGGCCAGCATTATGGCGGAAAAGGCAACAAGCCATCTCATCGTGCCGCCTTCCATTCGCGCCGCAACCGGGGAACGTCATCGGGCAGCAGTGGGCCTTGATGATGATAGGTGATCATCCCTTCGCCGTTGACGACAAAGGTTTCCGGCACCCCCGAGGCGCCGAAGGCAATCATCGCGGCACTGTTGAGATCGTTGCCGAGGCGATCGAACGGATCGCCATGCCGGGCGAGAAAGCGCGCGATATCCTCGGGCTTGTCGCGCACCGCGATCCCATCGATCGGAATGCCACTCTTCGCCATGCCGTCGAGCAAGGGTGCCTCGGCAATGCACGGCACGCACCAGCTGGCAAAGATATTGACGAGGCGCGGCTGCCCGGTGGCAAGGTCGGCGGTCGAAAGGCCGGGCTTGCCCTCCAGCGCTGCCTTAAGCGCAAATTCGGGCGCGGGTTGCCCGACAAGGGTCGAGCGCACCTGCTCCTCGCGCGGCACGGCAAGCCGCCAGCCCGCAACCACGATGATCGCAAAGAAAATGATGATCGGGATGAAGCGCGTCATATCGCGTAGCCCTTGGTCCCGCTGCCGATTGGCTCGGTGGCCATGGCACGCGCCCGGCGGCGTTCACCGACCACGCGCCCCGCCAGCGCGAAGATGCCGCCCAGCGCAACGAGCAGACCGCCAAGCCAGATGGCCGTAACGAAGGGCTTCCACCACAGCCGCAACTGCCACCCTTCGGAGATGCTGCCCTCGCCCACGACCGCATAGAGCTGGCCGTTCCACCGGGTCGCAAGCGCGCTTTCGCTGGTCGTCATCGGCGGTGAGGTGAAAAAGCGCGATTGCGGCTTGAGCTCGACCACGCCGCTGCCGACGCTGGCGCGCAGATTTGCTTCGACCGCGGTCCAGTTTGGTCCCGCGACCGGTTCGACGCCTTTGAATTCCACCGTCCACGGACCGACCTCGACCTGTTCGCCGGGCTGTGCACGCACCAACCGCTCGACGGTGAACGCGCTTTCGGAGGCGAAACCGATGAGCAAAACGCCAAGCCCGGCATGCGCCACGACCATGCCGATGATCGCCAACGGGGTACGCAGCAGGCGCCGACCGGCAAGCGGCGCGAAGCTGGCGATGATCAGCCCGGGGCCGATGGAAAGCCCCGCGCGCTCGAGCCAGCTCATTTGCGCACCGACGATGTAAGTGCCGACAAACGTGGCGACGCTGACCAGGGCACCGATAATCACGATCTTGCCGAGCGGCTTGTCGTGGCGGCGCCACCGTAGGCTGGGGCCAACGAACAGGAACAAGCCAAGAAGCAGGGCCAACGGCCCAATGACGAGGTTGAAATATGGCGGCCCCACCGAGATGCGGTCGCCCATCGCTTCGGCCAGGATCGGATAGAGCGTTCCGAAAAGCACCAACGCAAGGATCACCGATAGCAAAAGGTTGTTGGCAACCAGCCCGCCCTCGCGGCTTATCGGGTCGAACGGTTTGCTATCGCGCACATTGCCGATCTTCCATGCGAAAAGGGCGAGCGCCGCGCCGGTGTAGATCACCAGCAGCGCAAGGATGAAGGTCCCCCGCTCCGGATCGACAGCGAAGGCGTGGACCGACGTCAGCACGCCCGAGCGCACGAGGAAGGTGCCGACCATCGACATCGAAAAGCCGATCAGCGCGAGCATCATCGTCCAGGCTTTCAATGCATTGCGCGCGGCAAGCACACCTACAGAGTGAAGCAAAGCCGTCGCCGCCAGCCAGGGCATCAGCGAGGCGTTTTCCACCGGATCCCAGAACCAGTAGCCGCCCCACCCCAACTCGTAATAGGCCCAGTAGCTGCCCGCGAGGATACCCATGGTGAGGAATATCCAGCTGGCGAGCACCCAGGGACGCATCGCGCGAGCGAGCGGCGCACCGACCTTGCCCGTCAGCATGGCGCCGATGGCGAGGCTGAACGCAACCGACAGCCCGACATAGCCGACGTAGAGCGTCGGCGGATGAAAGGCCAAGCCCGGGTCCTGCAACAGCGGGTTGAGCCCCTGCCCTTCGACCGCTGGCGGGTTAAGCCGCGCAAACGGGTTCGATGACAGCAGCAGGAAAGCGAGAAATCCGATAGCGATCGCAGCTTGCGCCGCAAGCGTCGCCGACAGTGTCCTGAGATCCAACCTTTTCTCGAACATCGCGACCATCGCGCCCGAGCCCACCAGCACCATCAGCCACAGCAGCATCGAGCCTTCATGGTTCCCCCACGCGCCCGTGATCTTGTAGAGAAGTGGCTTGGCGGTGTGGCTGTGCGCCGCAACGAGCTCCACCGACAGGTCGGTGACGTAGAACAGCCAGAGCAGGATAAGGAACGCGGCGACGACCAGCACGCCCTGTATGCCGCCAATCTTCAGCGCCGCATTCGCCGCTTCGTCATTGCCTCTAAGCCCGGCAATACCGAACCCCAGCTGGGCGAGGCACAGGGCCGCCGCCAGCCACAGGAGCGCATGACCAAGCTCCGCGATCACTGCTGAAGAGTCTCCGCCGCTTCGTGCTGCTTGGAGAGCGAGGGCGGCAGATAGTTTTCGTCATGCTTGGCAAGTATTTCGTCGGCCACGAAGGTGCCGGCGGGGTCAAGCCGCCCTTCAGCGACGACCCCCTGCCCTTCGCGGAAGAGGTCGGGAAGGATGCCGGTGTAGCGCACGGGTACCGTTGACCCTCCGGTCATGTCCTCGACTTCGAAGCGGACCGAAATGCCATCGTCTTCGCGCACCAGCGACCCGTTGGAGACCATGCCGCCAAGTCGAAACGCCTGGCCCGGTTCGGCCTGCCCGGCCGCAACCTCTTGCGGCGTCAGGAAGAAGGCGGCGCGATCCTGCAGCCCCCAGATGGCGAAAGCGGCCGCCAGCAGCGCGGCGCCGATCGCGAGAAGCGCGAGCACCATTCGTTGTTGCTTGGCCTTCATCGGCGCTTGAGTTCCTCCACGTCGCGTTCGGCCCGGCGCATGGCCCCAAGGCTCGCGATCACTAATATGGCCGTTGCGCCTAGCACGAGCGCGTAGGCAGCGATGACGAAGGGCCAGCTGTTCATGCCGCGTCTCCCGCTTGCCGCCTCAGCCGCGCCTCGCGTTTTGTCCGCGCGATATCGGTGCGCATGCGCACGAAGACGATGCCTGCAAAAAGGAACGTGAAGCCCAGCACCGTCAGCGGTAATGGCCACAATAATTCATCGGCAATGCTGCTTTCACCGCGCAAGAAATCGATCGAGTTTTTCTGATGAAGCACCTGCCAGAAATCGACCGAGTAGCGGATGATCGGCAGCATCACGATGCCTACCACCCCCAGGATCGCGACGCCGCGGCCTTCCCCGCCGCGCTCACGCTCGGCGCCCGCCAGCGCGATGTAGGCGAGGTAGAGAAAGAAAAGGATCAGCATCGAGGTCAGCCGGCCTTCCCACTGCCACCACGTCCCCCAAGTGGGTTTACCCCAGATCGAGCCGGTAGCGAGGCACAGGAACGCGAACAGCGCCCCGACGGGGGCGATGGCGCGGCCCGCGACGGCGCCAAGCGGGTGACGCCAGACCAAGGTCGACAGGCTCGCCGCGGCAATGCCGCCCCATGCCGCCATGCCGAGCCATGCCGCGGGCACATGGACGTACAGTATACGCGCGCTGTCGCCCTGCTGGTAATCGGGCGGCGTGACGAACAGCCCGCCATAGAGGCCGGGCAGCAGCAAGAGCAGCCCGAGCACCAGGCAAACAGTCGTGGCAGGCCGCGCGAGTTTGAGGAATCGCGCCGGATTGGCGAAGCGATGCATGGCCGGAGGCTTAGCCGCTACCAGTAGCTTTGTCAGTGCGTTTCGGGCGTAAAAATTAGGCGCGGCCGATCAGACGCTGCGCCATGCTGTCCGCCACCGCTGCCGGGTCGCGGCCCGATGCATCACTTTCGTCCCAAATCCGATCGAGACGTCCCGGAATGGCGTCAATGCGCTGGCGCACCAACTCGTGACCGCCATCGTCGAGATATTCGGTCGACACGTTGATGATGCCGCCCGCGTTGATGACGTAGTCGGGTGCGTAAAGGATATCGCGCGCCACCAGGCGTTGGCCATCTTCCGGGCGGGCCAGCTGGTTGTTGGCCGCGCCCGCAATGATCGGGGCGTTGAGCGCCGCGATGCTTTCTTCGTTCAAAATTGCGCCAAGCGCGCACGGGCTCAGAACATCGGCCTCGATCGACAGGATTTCGGCGGGATCGACGACGGTGCCGCCGACTTCCGCGGCTAGCGCTTCTACCTTCGCGGCATCGATGTCTGCGACGGAGATACGCGCGCCTTCGCCGGCACAATGGCGCGCCAGATGGCTGGCGACGCTGCCTGCGCCCTGCAACGCGACATGCACGCCGTCCAGCGTATCGCGGCCCAGTTTGCGCTTCACGGCAGCCTTGAGACCCAGGAACACGCCAAGCGCCGTGTGGGGACCCGGATCGCCGCCGACCTCACCGGCATCATCGACAGGCAAGCCGGCGACAAAATCGGTTTCTCGCGAAATCGCGATCATGTCGGATACGCTCATCCCGACATCTTCAGCGGTAACGTAATTGCCTCCAAGACGGTCCACGGCGCGGCCGAATGCAGCGAGCAACTCGGGTGTTTTCGTTTTCGCCGCATCCGCGAGGATGACTGCCTTGCCGCCGCCCAGCGGCAAGCCCGCCATCGCATTCTTGTAGCTCATGCCGCGCGACAGGCGCAGCACGTCGGTCATCGCATCGCCATCGTCGGCGTAGTGCCAGAAACGGGTACCACCGGCGGCCGGGCCAAGATGGGTCGAATGCATCGCGATGATGGCGCGCAGCCCGCTCGCCGGGTCGGTCACGATATGCACCGCTTCATGCGCGTCGAAGTTGGGACGGTCCCAAATGAAGGTCATGGATGTAGCTGCCACCGCTAGTCGATAAAGAAATGGGGCGACCGACGGGACTTGAACCCGCGACATCCGGTACCACAAACCGGTGCTCTAACCAGCTGAGCTACGGTCGCCACGCAAGCACCCCGTCATGGGATGCGAGCGGCTCATTAGGCGGCAGCGGGGACAAAGGCAAGCGTGAAGCCAATTTGCCACACTACTGACAAAAATGAAGGTAATTTTCTGCTCGGAAACTCGCACTTCGCAGAGCCACTGAAGCGACGATAAAGTAAAATCCGAGAAAACAGCCAAAAATAATTTCGTGACTTTAACAATAACATAGATTAACATGCATTCTTAAGAAATCGCGTCAGATTTCAAGTGCGTAGGAGTGGCAACCGTGTTAGCTCGGCCCCACTGTCACTAAGGAGCAATAATTGTGATTCGAGCCATGTCGCGCGCCGAAACCGGTGTCGAACTCGAAGAGACCCTGCTTAAGGTAGGAATGGACCCAGCAGCAGCCAAGGCGCTGGGCGAAATGCCGCACAAGGTAGTGCATGTAGACCCGCGGCGCCCCTTCCGTGAGCCTGGTTCCCCCCGAGATGAAGTGATGTTCGTAAGGTCGGGCATCATGTGTAAATATAAGTCCGATGGAAGCGGTCGGCGCCAGATCGTCGCGCTGCGCTTCCCCGGCGAAGGCATTCTACCCTCTCCGAGCAATGCCGACTACGGCCTGCAAGCGATTGCGCGCTCGGAAATCATGGTAGGTTCTGCCGAAGATTTCGCCAAGATCGTCGATGCCCATCCAAGCATCAACAACTTCCTCTACAAGCTGGTGCAGCGCGAAGCATCGATCAGCCACGAATGGTTGGTCAATTGCGGTCGCCGCGACAGCACGGCGCGCGTCGCGCACCTCTTGTGCGAAACCGCAGCGCGTTGCGGGATCGACGGTGCGAACCAGTCGCTCCGCCTGCCGTTCACGCAGCAGCAGATTGCGGACATCACGGGACAGACTTCGGTCAACGTAAACCGGGTCTTCGCCGAACTGGAACGCCAGGGCCTGATCGAACGCGAAGGTCGCAACATCAGCTTTGCCGACTGGAACGAGATCAAGCGGGTCGGCAGCTTCCAGCCCGATTACCTGCTGCCTTAAGAAGCGCAGCAATCTGCCGAAAAGGAAAAGGCGCCCTTCGCGGGGCGCCTTTTTCGTATCCAATGACAGGATCAGGAAATGGTGGGCGCGGCAAGGATTGAACTTGCGACCCCTGCGGTGTGAACACAGTGCTCTACCACTGAGCTACGCGCCCCCAAATCCGGGTCGGACGAGGCCAATAGAGCGCCCGCCCGAACCTGTCCAACTATTTCTGGACGGCGTCCTTGAGGACTTTGCCCGGCCTGAATTTGGGCTGCATCGATGCCTTGATCTGCATCGGTTCACCCGTGCGCGGGTTACGCCCCGTCGAGGCCTTACGCTGTGTAACCGAGAAGTTCCCAAAACCAACCAGGCGCACTTCATCGCCGCGCTTGAGCGTCGAGGTCACCACCTCGAGCATGGTTTCGATTGCTCGGCTCGCATCGTTGCGGCTTAGCCCTGCGCGGTCCGCAACTTCG
This sequence comes from Sphingomicrobium marinum, assembly GCF_026157105.1. Taxonomy (GTDB): domain Bacteria; phylum Pseudomonadota; class Alphaproteobacteria; order Sphingomonadales; family Sphingomonadaceae; genus Sphingomicrobium; species Sphingomicrobium marinum. The sequence goes on along the minus strand of NZ_JANPVQ010000001.1, from coordinate 1,151,538 downwards.
CCAATGAGCTCCTGCTTGTTCATATCCCTGCCTCTCCCGCTTCTTGCGCGCGTCGCCTCCGAGAGACTCGCGACGCGACGTGAGTCTCGATGCGCCTTTAAGACAAACCTAAAGAGGGCTGTCTAGGGCAAGACTCCGAAAAATCCGCCAAAATGCCTCCCAAATCGGGATTAATCGAAATTAATGCCGAATTGTGGGCTCGTCACCGGTTGGCGGGACAAGCGGCTCGGTCGACAACTCGTCAGCATCCGACCATTCGATCGCCGTCATCTTCTGGGTCAATGCGCGGGCGAGAACCTCGTCGACATGGCGCACCGGGATGATCTCGAGATCATCCTTGAGCTTAGCCGGAATTTCTTCGAGATCCTTTTCGTTCTCGTGCGGGATCAGGACCGTCTTGATGCCGCCGCGCAGCGCCGCAAGCAGCTTTTCCTTCAGGCCGCCGATCGGCAGCACGCGGCCACGCAGCGTTACTTCGCCCGTCATCGCGATGTCGCGGCGCACCGGGATACCCGTCAGCGTCGAGATCATCGCTGTCACCATGCCGGTGCCGGCAGATGGCCCGTCCTTGGGCACCGCGCCTTCGGGCAAGTGGACGTGAATATCCTTCTTCGCGAAGATCGATGGCTTGACCCCATAGCTGGGCGAGCGTGCCTTGACGAAACTCATGGCGGCCTGAATCGATTCCTGCATCACCTCGCCAAGCTTGCCCGTCGTCTTGATCTGGCCCTTGCCCGGCACGGTGACCGCTTCGATGGTCAGCAATTCGCCGCCCACTTCGGTCCAGGCCAAGCCCGTGACCGCACCGATCTGGTCCTCTTCCTCGCCCATGCCGTAGCGATATTTGCGCACGCCAAGATACTCGCCGACATTCTCTTCGGTCAGCGCGACGCTCTCCACCTTCTTTTCGAGAATCTGGCGGAGCGCCTTGCGGGCGACCTTGGCAAGTTGGCGTTCGAGCGTCCGCACACCGGCTTCGCGGCTGTAATGGCGGATCATCGCGCGCAGGCCGTCGTCGGTAAAGGACAGCTCCTCATCCTTCATGCCATGCGCTTCAAGCTGCTTGGGAATGAGATGGCGTTTGGCAATCTCGACCTTCTCGTCCTCGGTATAGCCCTCGAGCCGGATGATCTCCATGCGGTCGAGCAGCGGCTGCGGAAGGTCGAGCGAGTTGGCCGTGGTGACGAACATTACGTCTGACAGATCATAATCAAGTTCGAGATAGTGATCGTTGAACTTGGAGTTCTGTTCGGGGTCGAGCACTTCGAGCAGCGCCGATGCCGGATCGCCGCGAAAATCCTGACCGAGCTTGTCGATCTCGTCGAGCAGGAATAGCGGGTTGTTGGTCCCGGCCTTCTTCAGGTTCGAAATGATCTTGCCCGGGAGCGAACCGATATAGGTGCGGCGGTGGCCGCGGATCTCGGCTTCGTCGCGCACGCCGCCCAGTGACTGTCGCACGAATTCGCGGCCCGTCGCCTTGGCGATTGAACGCCCGAGCGAGGTCTTGCCGACACCCGGCGGACCGACGAGGCAGAGGATCGGCCCCTTCAGCTTGTTGGTCCGCGCCTGCACCGCGAGATACTCGACGATGCGCTCCTTGACCTTCTCGAGCCCGTAATGGTCCTCGTCGAGCACCCGCTCGGCTTCCTCGATGTCGCGCTTGAGCCGCGACTTCTTGCCCCATGGCAGCGCCAGCAGCACGTCGAGATAGTTGCGCGCGACCGTTGCCTCGGCGCTCATCGGCGCCATGGCTTTGAGCTTCTTGAGCTCCTGTTCGGCGCGCTGCTTGGCTTCCTTGGACAACCGCGTCTTGCGGATTTTCGCAGCGAGCTCCTGCAGCTCGTCCCCGCCCTCGGCATCGTCGCCGAGTTCGCGCTGGATCGCTTTCAACTGCTCGTTGAGATAATATTCGCGCTGCGTCTTCTCCATCTGCCGCTTCACGCGGCTACGGATTTTCTTCTCGACCTGCAGCACGCCCAGCTCGCCCTCCATGAAGGCGAACACCATTTCCAGGCGCTTCTGCGGATCGAGTTCGCCCAGCAACGCCTGCTTGTCCGACACTTTCACCGACAGCGCCGAAGCGACCGCATCGGCCAGCACCGAAGGTTCCTCGATGTCGCCGAGCTGCACGGTCGTTTCCGCCGGCAGCCGCTTGTTGAGCTTGGCATAATTGTCAAACTGGTCGAGCACCGAGCGCATCAGCGCTTGCACTTCCGCGCCGTCCGCTTCCTTCTCTTCGACATATTCGATTTCGGCTTCGGTGTAGTCGCCCTTGTCATGGAGACCGACCAACTTGGCGCGGCGGCCGCCTTCGACGAGCACGCGCACCGTGCCGTCGGGCAGCTTCAGCAACTGCACCGCGGTGGCCACGACACCAAGGTCATACATCGCGTCGCGATCGGGATCGTCGTCCGCCGGATCGAGCTGGGCGACGAGGAAAAGCTTCTTGTCGACATCCATCGCCGCTTCGAGCGCAGCGACGCTTTTGTCGCGGCCTACGAAGAGCGGAACGATGCGCTGCGGGAAAACAACAATGTCGCGCAGCGGGAGGATGGGAAAGGTTTCAGTGGTCATGCCCGCCATATGGGCGCGCGCGGCGCGCGGTGCAATGGGTGGCTAGGCCGGGACCAAGCCGGGGAAAGCGATCGTCACCGCGGGCAGCGAATTTTGCATCGCGTGTGTCAGCATCGGCACCAGGAAAGCGAGGCCGAGATGGCGCCGCCGCCACGTCACGAACTGGAGCGAGAAGATCAGGAAGGGCCACCAGATCACGAAGCCCCAGTTAAGCGCCATCGTGCTGTGCGCGATGCCCCACAAGATCGCGCTGACGATCACCGCGATGCCCGGCCGCAGGAAAAGGCTCAGCCCCATCAGGATCGCGCCCATGAGGAGCGTCTCGACGACCGGCGCGAAGACGACGAGCATGAAAAAGGCGAGCCCCGCCTGCCCTTCGAGGTTGGAGAAATCGGGCGGCGGCGCGGCGGGCAATACCGTCATTGCGAGCGCGGACAGTAACAGCGACCCGAAAAAGGCGATGCTCCAGCCGCCGACAATCGACTGCCACAAGCTCTTGGGCTCGGTTAAAAAGTTGGGCAGACGCGAAAGCGGCGCGCCGACGGCTTGCTGGGTCATGGAGTCGATCGGCTAGGCCGCGCTGTCGCCGGCAGCGCTTTCCTTGTCCTTTTTGGAATAGACGCGGACGGGCTCCTTGCGCCCTTCCACGACATCGCCATCGACATGGACTTCGTCGACGCCTTCCATCGAGGGCAGGTCGAACATGGTGTCGAGCAGAATGCCTTCGAGGATCGAGCGGAGGCCGCGTGCGCCGGTCTTGCGGTCGATCGCCTTTTTGGCGACCGCGAGCAACGCATCGTCGGTAAAGACGAGCTCGACATCTTCCATGTCGAACAGCTTGGCGTACTGCTTGACCAGCGCGTTCTTCGGCTCCTTGAGAATCTGCACGAGTGCATCCTCGTCGAGATCTTCGAGCGTCGCGATGACCGGCATACGGCCGATGAATTCGGGGATAAGGCCGAACTTCATCAGATCTTCGGGCTCGGTATGCTTGAGCTGCTCGCCCGTGCGCTTTTCCTCGGGCGCTTCGACATGCGCGCCAAAGCCCATCGACTTGCCCTGCATACGGTCGCCGATGATCTTTTCAAGACCCGCAAACGCACCGCCGCAGATGAACAGGATATTGGTCGTGTCGACCTGGAGGAATTCCTGCTGCGGATGCTTGCGGCCACCTTGCGGCGGCACCGAAGCGGTCGTGCCTTCCATCAGCTTGAGCAGCGCCTGCTGGACACCTTCGCCCGAAACATCGCGCGTGATCGAGGGATTGTCGCTCTTGCGGCTGATCTTGTCGATTTCATCGATATAGACGATGCCGCGCTGCGCCTTTTCGACATTATAATCGCTGGCCTGCAGCAGCTTGAGGATGATGTTCTCGACGTCTTCACCCACATAGCCCGCTTCGGTCAGGGTCGTTGCATCGGCCATCGTGAACGGCACGTCGAGGATGCGCGCCAGCGTCTGCGCAAGTAGCGTCTTGCCGCAGCCCGTCGGCCCGACGAGCAGGATGTTCGACTTGGCAAGCTCGACCTCCGCGCCCGACTTGGCGCCATGGTTCAATCGCTTGTAATGGTTGTGAACGGCGACCGAGAGAACACGCTTGGCCTGCTTCTGGCCGATGACATAATCATCGAGCACTTCATTGATTTCGAGCGGCGTGGGTACACCGTCGCGAGACTTGACCAGGCTCGACTTGGTTTCTTCGCGGATGATGTCGTTGCACAGCTCGACACACTCATCGCAGATGAAGACAGTCGGGCCGGCAATCAGCTTGCGCACTTCGTGCTGCGACTTGCCGCAGAAACTGCAGTAGAGCGTCGACTTGCTGTCGCTATCGCCGCCTTGAAGCTTGGTCATATTCGTCCTTCGATTCGCCCGTTGCGAGGAAACGCCCGCAAACTCAGCATGCTAGGGCTTATTGTAGCAGAGGCAAGCGTGCAAAGTCGTTAACGCGCCGCCTCGGTTGTAACTGCCATATGGCGTCGGGGTTACGGCGGTGCAAGGTGGCCGGAAGTCGTGCCCGAAAACGGCACATTAAGGCTATCTCAATAGCCGTTGGTCCAGATGCCGTAGATCAGCGGGATGGTCAGCAATACCGAAAGCATCACGATCCACTTGATCGGAAGCCCCTTGCTTTGTCGGCGACGCATCTCCTCGCGGGCTGCTGCTTCCGCGTTAGGATGGATGCTGTGGGCATTGCGCCTCTTGGGTCGATGAAAATGGAATATCGGCTCCTCGCTGTAGCCGTTTTGCTTGTCGTACCGCCGGCGCTCGGTTGGATTGGAAAGGCACTTGTAGGCGGCGTTGATCTCCGCCGCCTGCGCGCCGCCATCGACTGCCCCGCGATCGGGATGATGCACACGCATCTTGGCGCGATAAGCCTCCCGGATCTCGCGTGCGCTGGCGGTGGGGGGAATACCCAGCGTGTGATAGTGGCTATGCACTCCGTTAAATTAACCTAAATCAGTCGCGCGGTCACGAGCAAAAATCCACATGGGAGATAAATTCTGATGCCCGTTCGTCAGGCGAGAGCAAGCCCGTGATGACGAAAGGCGGACCCCCATGGCCCGCCTTACGCATGTTCTGGATGAAGGACGCGGTCTAGCTGGGCGTCACGTCGCCGGCGCCGGTGTTCTTGTCTTCGCCCTGGCTCGGGCGCTTGTCGAACACCTGGTCGATCAGGCCGAATTCCTTGGCTTCGTCGGCTTCCAAGAACTTGTCGCGGTCCATCGCCTCTTCGATCTTGGCGATCTTCTGGCCGGTATATTTGGCATAAAGCGCGTTGAGACGCGACCGGATGCGCAGAATTTCCTTGGCCTGGATCTCGATGTCGGCTGCCATGCCCCGCGCACCGCCCGAGGGCTGGTGGACCATGATGCGGGCATTGGAAAGCGCCACGCGCATGCCCGGCTCACCCGCGGCCAGCAGGAAGCTGCCCATCGAGGCCGCCTGACCGATGCAAACCGTGCCGACCTTGGGACGGATATATTGCATGGTGTCATGGATCGCGAGACCCGCCGTCACCACGCCGCCCGGCGAGTTGATGTACATGAAGATGTCCTTCTTCGGGTTCTCGGACTCGAGGAAGAGCAGCTGGGCGGTGATGATCGAGGCCATGTTGTCCTCGACCTGGCCCGTCACGAAGATGATGCGCTCGCGCAGCAGGCGCGAATAGATGTCGAAAGCGCGTTCGCCGCGATTGGATTGTTCAACGACGGTCGGAACGAGCGCGCCGATAATATCTTCGTGATCCATGAATGGTCCCTTGATTGCTGTTTCAGCACCTACATCGGAAGAAACGGCTGAAGGTTCAACCCGTCGCTTGTGCTTATTTTGGCGTCGACTGCCCCGGAGCAGGAAGGGCGAGATAAGCAAGCCTGCGCATTTCCTGCCGCTGGCGGGAAATCGCGGCGATCGTGAGCCCGGCAAAGAAGGTCAGCACGGCAACGATGCTCATCCCGGTCACCAGGATTGCCGTCGGAAACCGCGGCACCTGCCCTGTTTCGAGATAGGTAATGAACAACGGTACGGCGAGGATGATCGCGGCGACCTGGATCGCCAGCGCGAGCGTGCCGTAGAATTCGCGCGGTTTTTCGACCCGGAAGAGGCGGCCGATCGTCTTGAGGATACGCCAGCCGTCGCGGAAGGTGTTGAGCTTGCTCTCGGACCCTTCGGGACGCGCCCCATATCTGGTCGCGACTTCGCCGGTCGGCATCCTGAGTTCCAGCGCATGCACGCTCATCTCGGTTTCGGTTTCGAACCCTGCCGAAAGCGCCGGGAAGCTTTTGGCGTAGCGCTTTGAAAAGGCGCGGTAGCCGCTGAAGATGTCGGAAAAGCTGCGACCGAACAACCACGCCAGCAGGCTGGTGAATGCCTTGTTTCCGAGCACATGCCCGCCGCGATATGCCTCTTCGGCTTCGTGGTGGCGCGTGCCGACGACCATGTCGAGCTGGCGGTCCCAAAGCAGGCGGACCATGTCGGGCGCCGCCGCCGGATCATAGGTGAGGTCGCCATCGGCCATCACATAGACGTCGGCATCGATGTCGGCGAACATGCGACGCACCACATTGCCCTTGCCCTGCTGGACGACGCTGCGCACCACCGCGCCATTCGCTGCGGCGATCTCGACCGTGCGATCCTTCGAATTATTATCGAAGACGTAGATGGTGGCGTCGGGGAGGTGCTTTTTGAAACCGGCGATCGTTTCGGCGATCGCCGCTTCCTCGTTATAGCATGGCAGCAAGACTGCGACCTGCATTAGCCCCTCCCCGATCAAGCCAAATTATTTTGCCTTTGCCGGGGCCTTCTTCTTGGCGGCCGGCTTCTTGGCTGCCGTCTTCTTAGCAGGCGACTTCTTAGCAGCAGGTTTCTTTTCTGCGGCTTTTTTCGCCGTGGCCTTCTTGGCCGCAGGCTTTTTGACGGCAGGCTTTGCCGCTTTCTTGGCCGGCGACTTGCTCGCCTTCTTCTTGGTCGACTTCTTGGCAGGCGCAGCCTCTTCCGCCTCGATCGCAGCTTCGAGCTCTTCGCGGGTCACCGTCTTGTCGGTGATCTTCGCCTTGTCGAACAGATAGTCGACGACCTTGTCCTCATAGAGCGGGGCACGCAGCTGCGCGGCCGCCATCGGATTTTCCTGGATGTACTTGACGAACTGTTCGCGCTGCTGCGGAGCGTATTGCTGCGCAGCCTGCTGGATCAGCCGGGTCATTTCCTGCTGCGAAACTTCGATGCCGTTGGCCTGACCAATCTCCGAGAGCAGAAGGCCAAGGCGCACGCGGCGCTCGGCGATCGTCTTATAGTCGTCTGCTTCGGCTTCGATTTCCTTCAGCGCGGCTTCTGAATCTTCCTCATGGGTCGCTTCGTGGCGGAGCTGGTTCATGATGTTCTCGTATTCCGCATCGACCATCGACGGCGGGACCTCGAAATCATGGTCACCGGCCAGCTTGTCGAGCAGCTGGCGTTTCATCTGCGTGCGGGTGAGACCGTTGAGCTCTTCCTCGACCTGCGCCTTCAGGAGGCCCTTGAGCTGTTCAAGGTCGGTAAGGCCCATGTTCTTGGCAAAGTCGTCGTCGACCTTGGTTTCGGTTTCGACTTTCACTTCCTTGGCGGTGATGTCGAATTCGGCCTTCTGCCCGGCGAGATCCTTCGACGGATAGTCTTCGGGGAAGGTGACTTCGATGGTGCGCTCGTCGCCCGCCTTCATGCCTTCGATCTGGTCTTCGAAGCCCGGGATCAGGCGACCCGAGCCCAGTTCGATTTCCATATCGTTAGCGGTGCCGCCTTCGAACGCTTCGCCGTCCTTCTTGCCGACGAAGTCCATGACCAGCAGGTCGCCCTTGCCGGCCTTCTTGGTCTTGGGCGCCTTCTTCCAGCTCTTCTGGCCCTTGGCCATCTGCTCGAGCCGCTCATCGACGACCTTGTCTTCGACTTCGACGTTGAGGCGGTCGAGCTTGAGGTCCTTGATCTCGGGAGCGTCAATATTGGGCAGCGCTTCGAGGCTGACATCGAGCTTGGCATCCTTGCCCTGCTCATACTTCTCGTCGAGCTTGACCTCGGGCTGCATCGCGGGACGCAGCTTCTGTTCGGCGAGCAGGTCCTGCACCGCGGTCTGCACTGCATTGTTAAGCGCGTCGCCATGAAGCGCTTCGCCGTGCATTTTCTTGATCAGGTTGGGCGGCACCTTGCCGGGACGGAAGCCGGGCATGCGCACCTGCGGCGCGATCCGCTTCACTTCTGCATCAACCTTGGCCTGGATGTCCTTGGCCGGAATGGTTACTTCGTAGGCCCGTTTGAGGCCCTTGTTTTCCGTCTCGACGGTTTTGATTGCCACTTGTCGTTCCCGTGTCTTTTCAAATCGTTACAGCGCCAATTCACCATGCGAATGGTGCGCGCGGAGGGAATCGAACCCCCACATCTTGCGATACATGGACCTAAACCATGCGCGTCTACCAGTTCCGCCACGCGCGCGGACGCTCTTCTAAAGGTGCGCGGCGTATAGCAATCGTGGCTGCCAGCACAAGCGTGAATGGCAAAAAATGCCGCGAAATTCGAGAGATCGGGCGGCCAGCCCGACGAATCGCCTACTTGGTGAGCCGCGCGCTTGCCACCATGGCTTCGAAATCGGGCAGCGCCTCGTCGAAATAGTGCTGGCGCGCGCCATCGAGCAGGATGAGGTAGAGCCGCTCGTCGATGACCGCACCGACCGCCCTGCCCCGCCGCCATAATTCATCGCCCGACAGATACTCGAAATCATGCTGGAAGCCCTGCGCGCCCATGAAATCACGCGGAGCCAGATTGGTGGTGTCGAACTGCAGCGCACCGGCGCGGCCGCGATAATAGCTCTCGAGCATCGCCGCGATCTCGAACCCGGTCATCTGCTTGTCGAAGGGCGGGACCTGCCGGATGTCCTTCTTGCGCTGGTAGACGAGGCTCCTGCCGTCCTTGAGACCCGATACGAAGCTGAGCGTATCGAGATAGGGTCCGTTCAGCGTCCAATCCTCGACCTCGCGGACATCGCGGAAGACCCGGCTCGTCATGCGATTCCACTCGCGCGGCGGCGTCACCGCCATGCGATCGTTGCCGACCTTGTGTTCGCGCGCCTCGACCAGACGGAATGCCGCATTGCCGAAACCGCCGCCACCGCCAGAGGCGCAGGCGCCCAGAAGCAGGCTAACAATGATAAGCACGATCAAACGCATCACAGTACCTCCACGCGCGGCAACATGGCGCGCACCATTTCGGCGTCGGGCGCATCGGGGGCGAGGCGCAAATAGGTGGACAATGCGTCATAGGCTTCGGACATGCGCTGCTGCCGGCGCAGCGCGATCCCGTGCCAGCGCCAGGCCTCGACCGGGACATCGTCATATTGGACGGCAACCTCGTAGCCCTGCGCTGCCCGTTCGAAGTCGCCGTCGCGGCCGCGTAGTCGCCAGACTTCGGCTTCGGCATAGCGCAAGGGTCCGGTCCAGCCGTCTTTCGCCAGCGTCTCGACGACATATTGGCTGGCGCCCGGATCGTTGAGCTTGACCTGGTCTTCCAGCATCGATGGCCTAAGTCCGGCGAGCGCGGTTTCGTAGCGCTGATGATAAAGACCAAGGTCCGAATGCTTGGCGCGCAGTTCGGCGGCGCTGACGCGCAGGTCCTTCATGCGACGCTCGGGGCTGGGGTGCGTGCCGAACATTGCAAAGCGACGATGGCGACGCGTCCCTCGCGCCCTGGCCGACATTTCCAGTTCGGCCACCAATTGCTCCCACGTGTCGGGCATCGCCATCGGGTCATATCCGTTTTCAGCCAACAGCCGCGCGCCCATCGCATCGGCCTCGGCTTCCAGCTTGCGACTGTATGACAGGATCGAAAGGATCGTCGCGAACTGCCCGAGCTGCAGCAGATCGCCGAAATAGTTGCCCGTCGCGCCGCCAACCGCCCCCGCCCCTATCGCAAGGATGGCAAAGGCATCCGCCTTTGCCTTGACCGAGCGCCACTGGCGGATCTGGTGTTTGCGGAGGAAATGCGCGCTTTCGTGCGCGATGACGCCCGCAAGCTGCGCCTCGTTGCGCATCCGCAGGAGCAGGCCCGAGAAGAAGACGGTGAAGCCCGTCGGAAACATCATCGCGTTGAATTCGGGTACGCGCGCCAGGTAAATGCGTATGTCGCCCGCCGCGGGACCGCCGACGCGGCGGATCAGTCCTTTGAGATAATCATTGAGCGCCGGGTCGTCGATCAGCAGGTTGGAGCCCGCAATCTCCTCTTCGACGCGGTCCATCTGCGCCCACATCGCGATTTCGTCGCGGTCGGTAGGGCGATAGCCGGGGCCGATCAGCGCTTCCATGTCCTCGGGTTTGATCCGCGCGCTCGCCGGCACGGGTGCGGCCATCAATGCGGCGCCCGCTGCGCCAGTCGCAAGCAGCTGGCGTCTATTGAGCATCGCACACCGCCTTGCCCGGCTTCATCCGCCCGAGCAGCCGCTCGACCATCTGGTCGGCTCCTTCGCGCGTGCGGATATCGCCGAAGCTGATGCCGGCCATCTGGCTGCCGGTCTGCACGAGGTTGAACCAAACCACTTTGCCCGTCTTGAGATCGACCAGGCTCGCATAGGCGATCTGCCCGCCTCCGCCGATCGCGGGTGCGCAAAAGCCGATAAAGCACCCCGCCACGCCCAGCACCTGCATCGCCGTGCGGCCAGTACCGACCTGCCGGTCCTCGGCATACATGAAGAGCGCATAGTCGTAGCCTACCTGCTCGCCAAAGCGCGTCGCCCCGTCACCAAGCGTATAGGTCAGGCCTTGGCGACGCTTGTTGGGCAGCCGATAGCCGGAATAATGATGCAGCACGATCGAGTTGCCGACGGCATTGTGCAGCCGCTCGAGCTGCGCGACCGTCTCCGCATCGATGCCATCGAGCCCGTCGCGCGTTTCCAGAATCCGGACACGACCGCCGCGCGTGCCCTGCTGTTCGCGCAAGCTGTCGATAAGGTGGCCGCGTGCCTGTTCGGTCCAATCGGCGCGCGGCTCGACTAGCCCGCCCGTCGTGACCGTCCCGACGACCACCTGCGGTCGCATCACCAGTAGCGAATAGTCGCCTTCGGGCGGCGTGAAATTGACATCGGAGACCTGACGTGTGGAAACGCACGCCGACAACGCCAGCATCAGAAAAAACGCAATGAACAGGCGACGCATGACAATCTCCCGCGAACGCAAGGGCGACCCTGCGCGCGAAGAGCCTGATATTCAAGCGTAAATTATTAGTTGCCGCAGCGTTTCCCGTGCACGCCGTCAAGGCACACGCCATCGATCTGCGCCCCGCCCAGCGAAATACCGAGGTGCGCGGCAAGCGTCGGCAGGATGTCGATGGTGCGCGCCACGTCGGGTCGGTTCACCGGCGCCTGCCCCGGCCGGTAGAAGGCGATCGGCACACGGCGATCATAGTTCCACGGGCTGCTATGGTGCGAGATGAAGGTGGGTCCCGGTCGCTCGATCGGGGTGCGATATTCGGTCAGGACAAAGGCGAGATCGCCCGATCGTTCGGGATCATGCCCCGCCCGCTTGCGCTGGAGCAACGTCCAGTTCGCGGGGTTGCCCGTCGGCATCGGCGTAGCTTCGATTTCCTCGCGCGTGAACACTGCCTCGATCTGCGGATGCGCGGCATAGGTAGCTTTGAGCGCCGCGATGGCCTGCGCGCGCAATCCGGCGTCCAGGTCGCGCGCGACATACACGTCGTAGGGCGCATCGCCGGCGACCCAGTTGGCGGGTAGTTCGGGCAGCTGCGCTTCTACCTCGGCAATGACCGAGCTGTTGAGATCGGGCGCCATCCGGCCTGTTTCGATGCCTTGGAGCGCCAGGCGCTCGGGCAGATGCGGCGCACCGTGATCGGCGGTCAGCACCACCGCATAATCGAGCTCGCGCGCATCAAGCAGGTTGAGGAAGCCCGCGAGATTGCGATCGAGGCTGAACATCTGCAGGCACGCTTCGCCGCCGTCGGGGCCATAGGCATGGCTGACATAATCGGTCGCGCTGAGACCGAGCGAGATCAGGTCGGGCGCATCGCTCGACCTGCCCAGTTGCATGTCGTCGATCAATGCCGCGCCCAGCGCCAGCACCGCGCCGTCATAGCCCGGGGTGCGGCGGAATGCGCTCGTGTCGCCGGCTGTCCAGCCAAGCCGGCCATCACCCACGCGCCACTGGCCTTCGGCGAGGACTTCGGGTTTGGCGTCGCAATAGTCGGTCATATCGAGACCCGCCGAACCGGCGTCGATCAGCTGCTGCGTCGCGATGGTGGCGGCAGCAACGACCGGCGGGGTCGGGCCGGGAAGGTCGCTGATCCAGCCTTCATTGCCCCACCACCAGCGCTGATCGGCCTGTTTGCCGCCCATCATGACCGCGGCGCGGTCCTTGCCGGCGATCGCGACGTTGCGCGATCCCGGATGCGCGGCTTTCAGGTAGGCGCCGAGCGTCGGCACCTTTAGCGGCGAGGCGCTGATCACCATGTCATCGCCCGGTGCGTCGGGATCCTCGGCGCAATAGATGGCGCGCTCGTCGGCGGGGCGATCGATATCGATCCAGCGGTTGGCGATCACGCCGCTACGCGCAGGATGCGCCCCGGTCAGGATCGTGGCGTGACCGGGACACGTCTCGGTCATGCTGTGCGCCTGGTAGGCGTTGAGGAAAAGCGTCCCTTCGCGCGACAGGCGCGACAGGCCGCCGTTCATCAGCGGCAGATATTCCTCGAGCAGCTGGCTCGACAACGAATCCACGCTGATCACGACCACAAGATCGGGCGCGTCCGCTTCAGCCGCAGGCGCGCCCGGGACAGGAAGACCGGCAACGGGTTCGGGCGCGCTCTGGCTGGCACAGGCCGAAAGAGCAAGCACCGCGCCTGCCATGAGAAGGGGGGACTTGTGCATTGCTCTCTCCGTTGATCGCGGCGGTCTAGCCGCCGAGTTTATCGCGCAGGATCTGGTTGACGACCTGCGGGTTGGCCTGGCCGCGCATGGCCTTCATCGTCTGGCCGACGAAGAAGCCGAACAGCGCTTCCTTGCCGCCCTTATATTCCTCGACCTTGTCGGCATTGGCTTCGAGCACCTTGTCGACCTCGGCTTCGATCGCGCCGGTATCGCTGGTCTGCTTCATGCCCTTGTCTTCGACGATTTTCGCGGGCGAGCCGCCTTCGTCGAGGTAGATTTCGAAGACTTCCTTGGCCTGCCCCTTCGAGATGTCGCCCTTGTCGACCATCGAGAGGATTTCCGCGGAGGCCTCGGGCGTGTTGCGCTCGTCGTCGAACGCGATTTCCTTGGCATTGAGGATGCCCGGCATCACCGAATTGGCCCAGTTGGACGCCGCGACCGGCTCCGCACCAGCATCCAGCAGGCGATCGAACCATTTGGCAGTTTCGACTTCGGCGGTCAGCACAGCCGCGTTGTAGGGCGAGATGCCGAGGTCCTCGAAGCGCTTGAGCTTGGCATCAGGCAGTTCGGGCAGGCTGGCGCGGCATTCTTCGAGGAATGCGTCATCCAGTTCCAGCGGCAGCAGGTCGGGATCGGGGAAGTAGCGATAATCGTGCGCGTCTTCCTTCGAACGCAGCGTGCGCGTCGTGCCCTTGTTGGGATCGAACAACCGCGTTTCCTGTGCGACTTCGCCGCCTTCCTCGATCAGCTTGACCTGGCGCTTGGCCTCATACTCGATCACCTGCATCACGAAGCGGACCGAATTGACGTTCTTGGTCTCGGTGCGGGTGCCGAGCTCGCCGCCCGGCTTGCGCACCGACACGTTGACGTCGGCGCGCATCGAGCCTTCTTCCATATTGCCGTCACAGCTGCCGACATAGCGAAGAATTGATCGCAGCTTACGCAGATAAGCTCCTGCTTCTGCAGGCGAACGCATGTCCGGCTTGGACACGATTTCCATCAGCGCCACGCCCGAACGATTGAGATCGACATAGGACATGGTGGGGTGCTGATCGTGCATCAGCTTGCCCGCATCCTGTTCGACATGGATGCGCTCGACCCCGATCGTCTTGGTCTGGTCGGGCTTCTTTTCATCGGGGCTGACGGTGATTTCGCCTTCGCCTACCAGCGGGTGGTAGAGTTGCGAAATCTGGTAGCCCTGCGGCAGGTCGGCATAGAAATAATTCTTGCGGTCGAAGCGGGACCATTTGTTGATCTTGGCCTCGATCGCCATGCCGGTACGCACCGCCTGGCGGATGCATTCGCGATTGGGCACTGGCAGCATGCCGGGCATCGCCGCATCGACGAGGCTGACCTGCGTATTGGGCTCGGCGCCAAACGCGGTCGCCGCGCCCGAAAACAGCTTGGCCGCGGTCGTGACCTGCGCATGGACCTCAAGGCCGATCACGACCTCATACTCGCCCGAAGCGCCTTTGATGCGATAGTCAGTCATTCCGATACTTCCAGATTGGTAGTGACCGCTGCGCCTTACCTTGGCGTTCTCGATCCTTTTCAGTGATTTTGAGATGAAAGCCAAAAATCAGAAAGAAGCCAACGAAGCCTACTAAAAAATGCAATAATCCTTCTAACCCGAGCACATTTTCAGATACGTAAAATGAAGCCACGAGCGAAACTCCCAGCATCAAGAGATCAAGGTAGCCCCAACGTGCGCGACGCTTGTCATCTTCTCGCTCGTCGAGGGCCTCAATCAATTGATCGGCATGCTCTTGCGAATAGAGCTCTAGCCTCCGAACTCGCCTTTTAAGCTCGGCAAATTCGTCGCTATCAATCACCACCACTTCTCCGGCAATTCGATGGTCGGGGCGCGTTCCTCGATGGCGAGGCCCGCGTTGAGGACAGTCTGCTCGTCGAGCTCGTTGCCAATGAGGTGCAGGCCAAGCGGCAGGCCGTCGCCGTCAGTGCCGCCAGGCACGCTCATCGCGGGCAGGCCGGCGAGCGATGCGGGCACCGCGAACACGTCATTGAGATACATGGCGATGGGGTCGTCGCTTTTCTCGCCAAGGCCGAAGGCGGCGCTCGGCGCGGTCGGCGTCAGGATCAGGTCGCACTCCTCGAAAGCTTTGCGGAAATCCTGCTTGATCAGCGTGCGGACCTTCTGCGCCTTGGTGAAATAGGCGTCGTAATAGCCCGCGCTCAGCACGTAGGTGCCGATCATGATGCGGCGCTTCACTTCATCGCCGAAGCCGTCCTCGCGCGTCTGCTTGTACATGTCGTGCAGGCCGCCGCCTTCGACCGTCTCGCGCAGCCCGTAGCGCACGCCGTCATAGCGGGCGAGATTGGACGAGGCTTCAGCGGGTGCGATGATGTAATATGTCGGCAGCGCATATTGCGTGTGCGGTAGCGAAATCTCGACCGGCTCGGCACCCGCATCGCGTAGCCATTCGACTCCCTGGTCCCACAGCGCATCGATCTCGGCGGGTGTGCCGTCGATGCGATATTCGCGCGGAATACCTACTTTCTTGCCCTTGAGATCCGCGGAAAGCCCCGCTTCCCACTGCGGCACGTCGACATCGAGCGAGGTCGAATCCTTGGGATCGAACCCGCACATCGCTTCGAGCATAATAGCGCAATCGCGTACCGTCCGCGCCATCGGCCCCGCCTGGTCGAGCGAGCTGGCAAATGCGACAATGCCCCAGCGCGAGCAGCGCCCATAGGTCGGCTTGATGCCGCAAATGCCGGTAAAGGCTGCAGGCTGGCGGATCGAGCCGCCCGTATCGGTCCCTGTCGCCCCCGGCGCGATGCGCCCGGAGACGGCGCTGGCCGAACCACCCGACGAGCCGCCCGGCGTAATCGCGGCGTTGGAGCCATCGCGCCGCCACGGCGAGATAACCGGCCCATGCGCGCAGGTTTCGTTAGACGAGCCCATGGCGAATTCGTCCATGTTGAGCTTGCCCAGCATCCCCGCGCCCGCCGCCTTGAGGTTGGCGGACACCGTGCTTTCGTATGGCGGCTTGAAGCTGCTCAGCATGCGCGAGCCAGCCGACGTGGTGACGCCTTCGGTCGCGAAGAGATCCTTCATGCCCAGCGGGATGCCCGATAGTGGCTTGAGGTCGTCCGACTGGCGCGCCTTGTCCGCCGCTTCGGCGGCCTCCAGCGCCAGCTCGGGTGTCTTCACTAGGTAGGCGTTGAGCGTATCAGCGGCCTCGACCGCAGCGTTATACTCTTCCGCGATTTCTCGCGCGCTAAAGTCGCCGGCGCGAAAGCCGTCGCGAAGCTCGGCGATGGTCTTGGTCGTCAGGCTCACTATTCGATCACCTTCGGGACGGCGAAGAAGCCGTGCTGCGCATCGGGCGCGTTCGACAACACCTTGTCGCGAACATTGCCGTCGTTGACGACATCGTCGCGCAGCCGCATCTTCTGCTCGATGACCGCGGTGAGCGGCTCGACGCCGTCAGTGTCGACCTCGCCCAGCTGTTCGACCCAGCCGAGTATATTGTTGAGTTCGGGAAGCAGCCTGCTGGCTTCTTCATCGGAAAGATTGATGCGCGCCAGATTGGCGATGTGGCGCACGTCTTCGAGTGTAACGGACATGCGCGGTTCCCTAGCGCCAACGCCTGAGCCCTTCAAGCGATGTTGCAGTGCAATGCACACGCGGCTAGGCGGCACTCCATGGCAGCGCGAATATTTCTCGGCATCATCGCTCTCCTCACCGTGCTCGTGGTGGGGGGCGTGACCGCATATTATCTCTACGGCGATGAACTCCTGGCCGACCAGGCCATGCCGACGGTCGAATTCGTCGCGCCGCCCGAAGAAGATCGTCCGCTCTATGACGAGGATAGCGACTGGCTGGTGAAGCCCGGCGTCGGTGAGGAACTGATCGGCTGGGAGCCCAACGAGTTCCTGCCGCACCCAGACTTCGACCAAAGCGACGTGATGACCGACGATGCGGTCGACCCTGTCGAGCTGACGCCAGCCGCCATATTCTACGTCCACCCGACGACCTATTTGCAGCGCGACCGCTGGAACGCGCCAATCGAGCTCGACGGCAACGCAGCGTTTCGCGCGCGCATCTTCATCCAGTCGCAGGCCAGCGCCTTTGCCGCGATGGGACAGGTCTGGGCGCCGCGCTATCGCCAGGCCGCCTATGGTGCCTTCCTGAGCACCGAGCCCGATGCTCTGTCAGCGCTCGATGTTGCGTTCGAGGATGTGAGCACAGCGTTCGACGCCTTTCTCGCCGCCAACCCCGAAGGCCCGATCATACTCGCCGGGCATAGCCAGGGCTCGCTTCATCTCCTGCGGCTCCTCAAGACGCGGGGCAGCGAAATCTCTGACCGATTGGTCGCCGCCTATATCGTCGGCTGGCCGATCGATCGCGCCGTCGATGTTGCCGTGACCGGGCCTGCAATCTGTTCGCGCCGCGATGAAAGCGGGTGCATCATGACCTGGCTGACCTTCGCCGATCCGGCCAATCCCAACCTGTTCATGCGCACTTGGGAAGAGGGCAACGGCAGCGAACCGCTGCGTTCGCGCGAGCGGCTGGTCTGCACCAATCCCATCACCGGCGGCGAAGAGACGGAAGAGCCCGCGCTCGGTCGCGGCACGCTGGTGCCGACCGATGGCTTGCAGAATGCGACGTTGGCGCAAGGCGCCGTTCGCGCGCGGTGCGATGAGGGACTGCTCACGCTGGCAGGCGAAGTGCCCGAGCTTGGCCCCTACACGCTGCCGGGCAACAATTATCACGTTTACGATTATGCGCTGTTCTACGGCGATGTCCGCTACGACGCCGATCGCCGCCGCGAAGCATGGGAACGCGCGCAGTGATCTACACGACGCCCGCCGAATTCCTCGCGCACTGCCGCGAAGGCAAGCTCGCCGGGCTCGATGTCGGGACGAAAACGATCGGATTGGCGACCTGCGATACGAACTGGTCGTTTGCCGGTCCCTCCGAGACGATAAAGCGCACCAAATTCCAGAAGGACCTGGGCGGGCTGACCGCTTTCGTCGAAGCCAACGGCATCAGGGGGCTCGTCATCGGCCTCCCGCTCAACATGGACGGCACCGATAGCCCGCGCACCCAGTCGACCCGCGCCTTTGCCCGCAACCTCGCGCCGCTTGGGCTGCCGATCCTGCTCTGGGACGAACGCTGGTCCACGATGGCGGTCGAGCGCGCGATGATCGACGCCGATGTCAGCCGCGCCAAACGCGCCGACAAGGTCGATGCCATGGCCGCCGCGCATATCCTCCAGGGCGCGATTGACGCGCTGGCCAATCTCGATTCCGACAGCTAGGCAACGACCTCATGGACCTACTCAAGACTTCGGACCTCTCGGACGAACAGCTGACCTACCTGCTCGACGCTGCCGACCGCTGGTTCCGCTTCAATCGCACCGTGCGCACCGCCGATGACCGCCTTAAGGGCATCAATGTCGTCACTGCATTTTTCGAAAACAGCACGCGCACGCTGCTAAGCTTCGATATTGCCGCCAAGCGCCTCGGCGCGATGGTCACGACCATGCCGGTCGATGCCAGCTCGGTGAAGAAGGGGGAAAGCCTGCGCGATACGGCGATGACGATCGACGCCATGCGGATCGACGCGCTGATCGTGCGTCACGGCGATCCCGATGTGCCGGCGCAGCTTGCCGAATGGATGAACGCGCCCGTCGTCAATGCCGGTGCGGGCGCAGGTTCGCACCCGACGCAGGGCCTGCTCGACGTCGCCACCATCCGCCGTCATTTCGGAAAGGTCGAGAACCTGCGGGTCGCCATTTGCGGCGACATTCGCCACAGCCGCGTTGCCAGTTCGACCCGCGCCCTGCTCGAACGGATGGGCGCCGAAGTGCGGCTGGCCGGCCCATCGGCGCTGATGCATGACGATTATGACGGGCCCGACGGCATCGACGAAGCGGTCACCGACGCCGACGTCGTGATGATGCTGCGCGTGCAGCGCGAACGCCTCGAAAGCGAGCTTGGCGATGCGCCGGGCGAATATCTCAGCCGCTACGGCCTGACGGGAGAGCGCTTTGCCAAGGCCGCGCCCGATGCCGTCATCATGCATCCGGGCCCGATGAACCGCGGCGTAGAAATTGACGGCGACCTGGCGGACAGCGAACGATCATTAATCACCACGCAGGTGGAAATGGGCGTTGCCGTTCGCATGGCCGTGCTCGACCTCGTCACGTCACAAAAAAGGGCCGTCGCCGACGAGAAATCGGCAACGGCCCGTACGATAAACTAGATTGTCTTAGCGCGAGGCCAGCTTGAACGGCGCGTCGCCAGCGACTTCGCGCACCCAGCATTCGCCACCGGCTTGTTTGATGCTCATGCAGAAATCACGCGCTTCGGCGTCACCTGCAAAGCCCCAGGCAGCAAGGCGGTAATATTTTTTGCCGCCCACTTCGGTGCGCGCGGCCATCGGCTTGAAGTCGCCGATCGGCGCGAAGTTGGCGGTGCTGACTTCCCAACCCATGTCGAGCTGACTGCGCTTGGAATAAGCGCCGAGCTGGACGACGATCTTCGATTCGCCCTTGAGCGCTTCGGCAGCAGCGGTGATGCTGGCAGCCGACTGGGTGAAGCGGGTCGCATCGCTCGACAAGCCTGCGCTCGGCGCGGTCTTGGCCTCAGCAAATTTCACCGGCATTGCAGCGATATCGGCAGGCGTCATGATCGACGGCGCGGGCGCAGCTTCAACAGGCTGCGGCGCAACTTCTTCGATTTCCTGGAATTCGCCATCGATCACCGGAATATCCGTCACGCGGACATTGGCGGCGGGACGCTCGGCAAACTCGCGGTTCGTTTCCACGTTTGCGACTTCGAATTTTTCGACCGACTGTTCGACACGAAGCGGCGTCGAGATGACCGGACCGACCTGCGGCGCGACCGGCGGCAGCGTGACGGCAGCCATCTGCGTGCCGGCATCCGCCTGCGGCGCCAATGCAAGACGCGTAGGCTGGCCGGGATCGATCTGGGCGGGCGTTACGCCGGTCAGCGCGGCCACCTGCTGCGACTGGTGCGTCGGCGTGGCCATCACACGCCACTGCGTGAGGCGCGCGTCAAGCTGGTCGGCGGGCACATCCTGCGCGGCGATCGCGCGGGCATTGTTCCAGTCACCGCTGAGCGCGTAGGCAAGCGCCAGGTTCTGACGCGTGCGCGCATCGCCCGAAGCGCTACGCGCGGCATTATCGAGCACCGAGATCGCCGACTGGTGACGGCCGGCCAGCGCCAGCGCCAAGCCGCGATCGCTTTCGCTGACATAGCCCCGCGCGGTGTCGAGCAGCGAGACGGCGGCATCGCCGCGGCCCTGCGCGATCATGACAAGCGAACGCTTCAGGATGGTCTGCGGCTGGGCCGGCATGATGCTGAGCGAATCGGCATAGGCCTGGTCCGCCGAAGCAAAGCGCCCGGCAGCGAAATAGGCGTTGCCCAGAAGCGTACGGAAACCCGCATCGTTCGGGCTGCCTGCGACAGCTTTTTCGGCATAATGGATCGCGGTCTCGACTTCGCCCTGCACCAGCGCTGCCTGGGCCCGCGTCGCAAGGCCGATTTCGTCATGAGCCACCTTCGATCCGAAGATCGAAGCGTTGGGCCCCGGTGTTGCGCAAGCCGACAGTCCTGCGGTCAGGACAATGGCTCCGGCAATGTGTTTCGCGTTACGAATGGTCATGATGCGTATCCCCTAATGCGTCATTTCCTCTGATATTATCTGTCGTTTCAGCCGACCTCTTTGTTCGAAATGGTGTCCAGTTCCGGCATGTCGGCGAGCATCCGGTCGAGCGCCTCGACCAGCAGTTTCTGCGACGATTGCCCGGTCAGGGCGCTCGCGAGGCGCAGCTTGAGATGGCGTTCCTTGTCGAGACGCAGCGTGAAGGCAGCCTTTTCCTTGCTGCCGGCGGCGGCGCGCGGACGGCGCGGGCGCACCGGCGCGGAAAGCGGCACGACCTTGCTGATCTCGACCGCCGGTTCTGCGGCAGGCGTGATCGCTACATCGTCGACGCTTTCGTCGGCGTTCGCGAACGGATCGACCATTTCGGTCTTCGCGTCGGCCGGCGCGTCGAGAACGAGTTCGTCCTCTTCGTCGGCTTGGGCCGCGAGCGTATCCTCGTCCTTTTCGTCCTCGATCGCGTCGGTGAGTTCGAGCGCGTCGTCCTCTGCCTCAATGGCGTCGGTCAGTTCAAGCGCATCTTCCTCTTCCTCGACAGTGTCGGTGAGTTCGAGCGGCTCCTCTTCGGCTCCGCTGACGTCTTCAACCGCTTCGATCTCGGCGGCCTCTGGCAGATCGAAGGGCACCTTGTCGTCGGCTTCATCGACAGGCTGGTCGATGATCGCGCCATGTTCGGCAACGGCGTCCTCGTCTTCGGCGATATCGCCGACGAACTCGAGGTCGTAGAGCGTCGATTCATGCGCGGCGGGCTCTTCGTCGCCTTCGTCCACCGTGACATCGTCGTGGGTCTCGGCGACAACTTCTTCCGTCTCAGCGGCAAAGGCGGCCTCTTCGTCCTCTTCGAACGTGTCGACCTGCGTGACTTCATCGGCTGCAGCATCGAACGCTTCGTCGGCCATGTCCTGCACGGGCGGCCCTTCGCTGATGTCAGCGGGCGCTTCGTCGACGACGGGCGTGTCTTCGACAGCTTCGGGTTCGTCTTCCTGCGCCGCAAAGGGCACGAAACCTGCGGGCGCCTCGGTCGGTTCGGCGAGCTGCATCGGATCGAGATCGGCCATGTCCTTGTGGGCCGAATAGTCCTTGGCGATGCCCTTATGCTCGTTGAAGGCGTTGCCGCCGGCATCTTCCGCCTCGGGATCCCACTCTTCAGCGGTCTCGTCGATATAGTCTTCGCCGTCACACCAGGCTTCGTCATCCGAAACAGCGAAGTGCTTCATGATGTCAGCCTGCTGTTCGCGGACCGAGTTGGCCTGCTGCGATTCAGACTGGATGTGATCCTGGACGGCCTTGGCTGCGCTGAGGCCGGCAAGCGGGCCCAGCGCGGCGAGCACGCCCTTGTCGTTATCGTCGCCATCGTCGTAGCGACCCTGGACGAAGCCGGGACGCGGCGCGGTGTCTGCTGATTCTTCGCCGGGTGCGGGCGTTTCTTCGCCCATGTCGTTCCAGCCGAGATCGTCGAGCCCCTGCCCCATCTCGCCAAAGCTCTGGCGGCGCATGGCAGGACGCGCGTCACCCTTGCGGGCGAGCAACCCGGACGACAGCGATGCGAAGGCCTTATGTTCGCTCATGGTGGGAAGGCCTCCTTACTGGCCCACGACGCGGCGGCCGAAGCCACCGACCGGACGGGGCGAAGACGCGGGCGCCGCCGCGTTGGGGCGCTGCGCACCGGGAGCCGTAAAGACGGTCCGGCGGAAATTCTTCTCGAGACGATCCGAAATGTAATTCCACAGCTCGGTTACTTCTTCGGCCGATTTACCGTTGGGATCGACTTCCATGACGGTACGGCCATCGATCATCGATGCGGCAAAATCGGTGCGGTGATGCAGCGTGACCGGGGCAACCGTGCCGTGCTGCGACAGGGCAACCGCCGCTTCGTAGGTAATCTTGGCCTTGGGCGTCGCCGCATTGACCACGAAGATCAGCGGCTTGCCGGCGCGGTCGCACAGATCGACCGTCGCACCAACGGCGCGAAGGTCGTGCGGCGACGGCCGGGTCGGTACAACGACCAGTTCGGCCACCGCGATGACCGACTGGATCGCCATGGTGATGGCGGGCGGCGTATCGATAACCGCCAGTTTGAAACCCTGCTGGCGCAGGACTTCGAGGTCCGAGGCCAGGCGGGCGACCGTCGTCTGGGCGAAGGCGGGCATTTCGTCCTCGCGTTCGTTCCACCAGTCGGCGAGCGACCCTTGCGGATCGATATCGATCAAGCAGACCGGGCCGTGGCCGGCTCGCTGTGCTTGCACCGCAAGGTGACCGGACAGGGTCGTTTTCCCCGAACCGCCTTTTTGCGATGCCATTGCCAGAACGCGCATTATCTTCCCCTCGCGTTAGTGAACGCTGTTGTTCGAGGATGGAATTGACACTGAACTGGCTAAAATCTGGTTAACACGCTCAAGACGCTGTTGCCTTTCCCTCTGATGCGCTATGAAAAATGACGTCGTTTTGGCGTCAGTTCGAAGGATGTGATTATGCGTATTTCGGCAATCTGGGGGTTCGCTCTGGCCGTTTCGATGGCACAGCCTGCTGCTGCGCAATCGGTGCGTGACGGCATCGATGCCTGGGCCGCGGGAAATTATGTCGAAGCGGTCACCATCTGGCGCCCGCTGGCCGACAGCGGCGATGCCGATGCCGCCTTCAACATGGGCCAAGCCTATCGCATGGGGCGCGGAGTCGGGATCGATAATGCCCGCGCGCAGCGTTATTTCGAATCCGCCGCGCGCCAAGGCCATCTCGATGCCGAGGTCAATCTTGGCCTGATGCTGTTTTCGAATGGCGACAAGGTCAACGCGATGCGCTGGCTTCGTTCGGCCAGCAGCAAGTCCGATCCACGCGCCATGCTGGTCTACGGCACGGCACTATATAATGGCGACGGCGTGCCGCGCGATCCGGTTGCAGGCTATGCCTACGTGAAGCGCGCCGCGGATACGGGGCTCGACCCTGCCCGCCGTACGCTGTCGGAACTCGACAGGTTGTTGTCCGACGAGATCAAGACGCAGGGCACGCAGCTTGCCGCGCGGCAGCAAGGCCTTGCCCAGACGCCGCGTGAGGCGACCGCGCGGCCGACCACGCCTGCGCCTTCGGCCAAGCCCAAGGCCGTCACGCCGTCAGCCACCGCCAAGGCAACGCCGCCACCCGCGCCGAAACCGACCCCCAAGCCCACCGCCGCACCGCCGCCCGCGCCCAAGCCTGCGCCCGCTGCAACGGCGAGCGCGGCCAGCACCGCCACCGGTCCATGGCGTCTCCAGCTTGGCGCGTTTTCCAAAAGCAGTTCCGCCAGCGCGTTATATGACAAGGTCAAGGGCAATGCCGCGCTGTCGGGCAAACGCTCTTTCCTGGTGGATGCCGGGAACGTCACCCGCCTCCAGGTGGGACCGTTTGCCAGCCGCGCCGCCGCCAATGCCGCATGCAAGCGACTCCAACAAAGCGGCCAGGCCTGCTTCCCGGTAAAAGCGAACTAGGCCCAGTCGGCCTTGGGAATGCCAAGCGCCCACAGGATCGAATCGAGCGGGTGATGGTCGAGCCGCGCATCGGCGGCAGCGGCGACCGCGGGCTTGGCGCGATACGCAATGCCGAGGCTCGCCGCATCCAGCATGTCGAGATCGTTCGCACCATCGCCGATGGCGAGCGACGTCCCCTCGCCTAGCGCCGCCATTTCTTCGCGCAGCACATTTGCCTTGGTCGTCCGATCGACGATGTCGCCATCGACCGTGCCGGTCAGCCGGTTGCCTTCGACGCCAAGCTTGTTGGCGACGACGCGGTTGAAGCCGAGCCAGCCGCCGACCACATCGGCAAAGGCTGTAAAGCCGCCCGAAACGAGGACGCAGCGCACGCCCTTTGCCTTGAGTGTTCTGACGAGCCGTTCGGCACCCGGATTGGGCACGATGCGCTCGTCGAGCAAGCGCGATATCGTTTCGACCGGCAGCCCTTCGAGCAGCGCCAGCCGCTCTTTCAGCGATCCGGCAAAGTCGAGTTCGCCCTGCATCGCGCGCTCGGTAATGGCGGCGACCTGCTCGCCGACGCCCGCCATGTCGCCAAGCTCGTCAATGCACTCCTGCCCGATCATTGTGCTGTCCATATCGGCGATGAAAAGTTGAGGTAGTCGATTCCCCTCAGGCTGGATTATGACGTCAATTCGCAGGTCATATCCGAAACCACCTTTGGCAATAGCAATGGCCATTGACTTGATGCCTTCGGCCAACTCGTTTCGATCATCGAAAGAAAATTGTTTGGACGGATTGATGTGAAGATCACATGCAGCGCCTTCATCCAGCCAGTGACGCTCGCGGATCTTTCCAGCGGTACAATCCTCATCAAATTGCCAGAGAACTTCCGATAAAAGCTCAGCGTCCAGTTGGCCTTCTGCTATTAGCGTCGCAATGAACAAATCGCGTCCTCCTCTCGCCCTCATCGCGGGTCCGACCGCCAGCGGCAAGTCCGCATTGGCGATTGCGGTCGCCAAAGCGGCGAATGGCGTGGTGATCAATGCCGATAGCGCACAAATCTACGCCGACATCGATATCGTCGCGGCACGCCCGAGTGCCGACGAGCAGGCGCAGGCGCCGCACCGCCTCTATGGGGTGCGTGATGGTGCCGACCCTTGTTCGGCTGCGGATTGGGCTGCCCTCGCCCGCGCCGAGATCGACGCAGCGCAAGAGAGCGGCCAATTGTCCATCCTTGTCGGTGGCACCGGCCTTTATCTGCGGACGCTGCTGGAAGGCATCGCCCCCGTTCCCGACATTGACCCCGACATTCGGGAAGAAATCCGCGCCGCTGACGTGGCCGACAATTATGCAGCGCTACAGGCGGCCGACCCCGAAGGTGCCGCCAAGCTCAACCCGGGCGACACCACTCGCATCGCCCGCGCGCTCGAAGTGATCCGGTCGACCGGACAGACACTTGCCTACTGGCAAAACCACAAAGAAGGCGGGATCGGCGATGACGTCACCGTTGCGCCGCTGATCCTGCTTCCGCCGCGTGAGTGGCTGGTCGAACGATGCGATCGCCGTTTTGCCCAGATGCTTGACCACGGCGCGATCGAAGAAGTCGAGGCGCTGCTCGCCCGCGACCTCGACCCTGCTTTGCCCGTCATGCGCGCCATCGGCGTTCCCGAAATTGCGTCCTTCATTCGGGGCGAAACGTCGCGGGGCGAGATGATCGAGGCAGGCCGGCTCGCCACGCGCCAATATGCCAAGCGCCAATATACCTGGTTCCGCAACCAGCCGCCTGCCGACTGGCCGCGCTTTGAAGAGCCGCTCGATGCCCCGGGCGCACTGGACCGCGCCGTTTCCATCATCACCGACAGGCTGTAGGGCAAGCTCATGGACATCATCCGCGACGACCAGATCGATCCTGCCCCGCTCGCCGGCAAGCGCATTGCCATTATCGGCTACGGCAACCAGGGGCGCGCGCAGGCGCGCAACCTGCATGATGGCGGTCACGACGTGGTGATCGGTCTCCGGGACGGCAGCGAGAGCGCGGCGCGCGTCGAAGCCGACGGCCTCTTCCACGCCGCGCCCCAAGACGCGGTCGAAGGCGCTGCGCTCACCATGATGCTGTTACCCGACGAGGTGATGACGGGTGCTTACGGTGCAATCGAAGATGCCCTGCCCCGCGGCAGCGCGCTCGGTTTCAGCCATGGTCTCGCCGTCCATTTCGGCTTCATCCGGCCGCGCGATGATCTCGATGTCGTCATGGTCGCGCCCAAGGGACCGGGCACCGCGCTCCGCCAACTCTACACCGAGGGCAAGGGCATGATCGGCTTATGGGCGGTGGAACAGGATGCCACCGGCCGCGCGCGGGACATTGCGCTCGCTTACGGGCAGGCCATCGGCTGCGCGCGTGCGGGCCTTATCGCAAGCACTTTTGCCGAAGAATGCGAAGCCGATCTGTTCAACGAACAGGCCGTCGTCTGGGGCGGTGTTCCTGCCCTGCTGGAGGCCGGGTTCGACACGCTGATTGAAGCCGGATACTCCGAAGAACTGGCGTTATTTGAGTGTGTTAGCGAACTAAAGTTGCTAGCCGATCTCATTGAGGCGCGCGGTATTGCCGGCATGCGCGAAGCGATCAGCAACACCGCCGAACTCGGCGCGGTGCTGGGTGGCCCCAAGATGGTGGACGACACGGTGCGCCAGAAAATGCGCGACATATTGGAGCATGTGCGCAGCGGCGAGTTCGCCGAGGCTTTGAGGCGCGAGGAAGCCGAAGCCTACCCGCTCCTCAGAAAGGCCCGCGCCGAAGCGCGCGCTTCAAAGGTAGAAACGGTCCGCCAACGGATCGAAAAACTCTAGCCAATCTCCTCGGGGCGAAGGACGTCGCGTCCCCCCGTCGCCGCGCGCTCGGCATAAGCGCGCTGCATCAGCTTGTGAATTTCGACCACGGCCGGATTTTCCGAAGCCTCGGCGCGGCGCAATTCCTGCATCGCGCGCCGGGCATAATAGCGCCGGTCACTCATCGTCATCCCCTGTGCTCTCATTGATGACCGTCTCGGTATAGCACCGATTGGCGAGTCGCGGAATGGTCAGGCAGCGGCAAGAATCGACGAATAGCGCCGGAGCGGTTTGTAGATGGAGCCGTGCGCCTTCTCCTCGCGCAACGAGCGCACCATCCGGGCCAGGCTCATGGGGGTTGCGGATGGCGCAATCTGCTTATGCGCGAGCGGTTGGCCCGGAAAATGGCGCACGTCGATTTTGCGTTTTCCGAGCAGCACGATCGCACGATGCCGCCTGTCACGGCATATGCGTTCGAACGTCGAGGTGACGTCATTGCTTTCGCCTTCGATGATCCCGGCGAGGCGCCTGCCACCCACGATCATCGACCCGGTAATGCCCATCTTCATATTATGGGCGCGGCAGCGCGCGACGACCTCGTCTAGCGTCGGTGCATCCATGGGTTCGACCATGATGGAGCTGAACGCGAGTTGCAGCATATCTTCCCTCCCCGATCGTGTCGGAGCGGTGTTGCATCGGCGTAGTTAATCGAAGGCCACCATCGCCTCCGATACGGAGCTACTTGCGTCCGAACAGTTTCTCGATATCGCCATGCGCGAGTTTGACCCATGTCGGGCGGCCGTGGTTGCACTGGCCCGAATGCGGAGTCGCTTCCATCTCCCGGAGTAGCGCGTTCATCTCGTGCACCGAAAGGATCCGTCCTGCGCGCACCGAGCCGTGGCAGGCCATCGTACCGGCCACGAGATCGATCCGGTCGCGCAAGGTCACGCTGGACCCGAGTTCCGCCAATTCGGCGGCGATATCGGCGAGCAACTGCGGCGCTTTCACTTTCTGTCCGAGCGGCGCAGGCGTGGCGCGAACCAGCATGGCGCCCGGGCCAAAGCGTTCGATCTCCAGCCCCAGCTGCGCCAGTTCATCGGCGGCCTCCTCGAGACGCTCGCAATCGGTTTCATCCATTTCGACCGTTTCAGGGATCAAAAGCGGCTGGCGCTTGATTTCCTCACCCTCGCGCGCTGCGCGCATGCGCTCGAGCACCAGCCGTTCGTGTGCGGCATGCTGGTCGACGATGACCAGACCGTCTTCCGCCTCGGCGACGATATAGGTGGCGGCGACCTGACCGCGCGCGGCGCCAAGCGGATACTGCGCGGCTTGAGGTGGCGGAGCCTCGGCGATCTCGGCGCGCGCTTGCGGCGGCGCGGCAAAGGCAGCGCGCGCTTCCCAAACACTGGGTTGGCCGGGATGCGCGGCAAGGTCGTCCGGCCGTGCATACGCCGCCGCTTCGACCGGCCGCTCGGGATTGGGCGATGACGTCGTTCCGACCGGCTCGACCTGCCAGGCGGCAGGCTGCGCCAACTGTTCGCGGTTGGCCGACAGGTGCCCCGCTTCTTCCAGCGCGCGCCGGATGCCGCCAACGATGAGTCCGCGCACGCCCTGCGCGTCGCGAAAGCGCACTTCGGTCTTGGCGGGGTGGACATTGATGTCGACCTCATGCGTCGGAAGATCGAGGAACAATGCCGCGATCGGATGACGGTCGCGCGCCAACAGATCGCGATAGGCACCGCGCAGCGCGCCGACCAGCAGCCGGTCTTTCACCGGCCTGCCGTTGACGAACAGATATTGCTGGTCGCCCATGCCGCGATTGAAGGTCGGAAGGCTGACGACCCCCGTCATCCGCATGTCCCCGCGCTGCGTATCGAGGCCGAGCCCGTTTTTCTGCAATTGCGGATTGAGCAGGGCGGCAACGCGTTCGGGCGGCGATTGCGGCTGCACTTCGATCACGCGGCGCCCGTCATGATCGAGCGTAAAGCCGACCTGCGGCGCCGCCATGGCGAGCCGCCGCATGACATCGAGGCTGGCGGTATATTCGCTGCGCGGCGTGCGCAGGAACTTGCGCCGCGCGGGTACCTTGTCAAACAAGCCTTCGACCTTAATGCGGGTGCCAGGCGGCAACGCGGCCGGGCCTTCTTCAATCTTCTCGCCGTGGTCGACGACCAACTTCCAGCCATCACTGTCGCCAGTGCGGCTTTCCATGGTGAAGCGCGACACGCTGGCGATCGAGGGCAAGGCTTCGCCGCGAAAACCGAAGCTGACCACATCTTCAATGGCCGCATCGGGCAGCTTGGACGTCGCGTGGCGTTCCAGGCTGAGCGCCATGTCATCGCGTGTCATGCCGCACCCATCGTCGACGACTTCGACCCGTTCGAGCCCGCCCGCCGACAGCTTCACCGCGACATTGGACGCGCCTGCATCGAGACTGTTTTCCACCAGTTCCTTGAGCGCGCTCGCCGGTCGCTCCACCACCTCGCCCGCGGCGATGCGATTGATGAGGTCGGACGGGAGCCTTCTTATTGACATCGCAAGCCTTCTAGCCCAATTCGGAACTTCGCGCGAAGTGCTGATTTTCTTAGGAAATTCATGCTTCTTTCAACGAATTCGGGTTAACAGCCGGGGGTACGGGACGCAAAGTCCCTTCTTGGCCAAATGCGAGCGAAAGGCAAAGGGCGGCTCTTATGTTCTGGAATAAATGGTTCAAGTGGATGAGCCACGATATGGCGATCGATCTGGGGACCGCCAATACGCTAGTATATGTACGCGGTCGCGGGATCGTCCTGAACGAACCGTCGGTTGTCGCGATCGAGACCGTCAACGGCATCAAGAAGGTCAAGGCTGTCGGTGACGACGCCAAGCTGATGATGGGCAAGACGCCCGACCAGATCGAAGCCATCCGCCCCCTGCGCGACGGCGTGATCGCCGACATCGATGTCGCCGAGGAAATGATCAAGT
This sequence comes from Sphingomicrobium marinum, assembly GCF_026157105.1. GTDB lineage: Bacteria > Pseudomonadota > Alphaproteobacteria > Sphingomonadales > Sphingomonadaceae > Sphingomicrobium > Sphingomicrobium marinum. The sequence goes on along the minus strand of NZ_JANPVQ010000001.1, from coordinate 1,121,681 downwards.
TCTTCATCACCAAGGTGCACGGCGGCAAGATGCGGGCGTGGCGTTTTCCGGAAATCGTGATCTGCGTGCCCTCGGGTTCGACCAGTGTCGAACGCCGCGCCATCCGCGATGCCGCCTCCAATGCCGGCGCCTCCGAAGTCTACCTGATCGAAGAGCCGATGGCCGCCGCGATCGGCGCGCACATGCCGGTGACCGAACCAGTCGGCTCGATGGTCGTCGATATTGGCGGCGGCACGACCGAGGTCGCCGTTCTGTCGCTGCGCGGTCTCGCCTACACCACCTCGGTGCGTGTCGGCGGGGACAAGATGGACGAAGCCATTTCCTCCTACGTGCGTCGCAACCATAACCTCCTGATCGGCGAAGCCACGGCGGAACGGATCAAGAAGCAGGTCGGCGTTGCCAAGCCGCCCGCCGACGGTATTGGCGAAACCGTCCACATCAAGGGCCGTGACCTCGTCAACGGCGTGCCCAAGGAAATTTCGATCAACCAGGGACAGATCGCCGAAGCACTGTCCGAGCCGGTTGGCACCATCGTCGAAGGCGTGCGCATCGCGCTCGAAAACACAGCGCCCGAACTGGCCGCCGACATTTGCGACCAGGGGATCGTGCTGACGGGGGGCGGTGCGCTGCTCCAGGGTCTCGATGAAGTGCTGCGCGACGAGACCGGGTTGCCGGTTACGGTGGCGGAAGATCCGCTGTCCTGCGTCGCAATGGGTACCGGACGCGCGCTCGAGGAAGAGCAGTTCCGCGCCGTGCTTCAAACCGCATAAGGAGGAGCGCTCATGGCGCCGCCGAAATCACGGCGCTCGGGCTTCTCGAAGCGGGCGCAAGTCAGCCTCTTTATTGGCTTCGTGGTGCTGGTCATCGGCGCCTTGTCCGGACTGGCGCTGCTTGCCCTCTCGATCGCCGCACCGCGCACCTATGACGTCGTGCGCGGCGCGGCATTGGACGCCACGCGCCCCATCGCCGAAGCCGGCACCGCCGTGGCGAACACCGCGCAAGGCATCTTTACCGGCGCTGGCGATTATTGGGACGCGGCGGACCAGAATGCGGCGCTGCGCGAACAGCGCGACGCGCTCGAGCGGCAGCTTGTCGAGGCCGAAGCGATCAAGCGCGAAAATATCCGCCTCAAGCAGACCATCGGCCTGGTCGAGCGTGCCAAGGAGGAAATCGCGACCGGGCGCATTATCGGATCAAGCCAGGACAGCCCGCGACGCTATGCCGTCATCACCGTCGGCGCCCGGCACGGTGTCGAAATCGGCATGCCGGTTCGCTCCGCCAAGGGGCTGCTCGGCCGGGTCATCGACCGCGGTCAGACGGCCAGCCGGGTCCTGCTGGTAACCGATCGGGGCAATCGCGTTCCCGGCGAACTGCTGCGTACCGGGGAAGCGGTGATCACCAGCGGTCGCGGCGACGGCAGCATCGACGTCCGCCCGCTCGAAGTGGGCCGCAATCCCTTCATGCCCGGAGACATCATCGCCACTAGCGGCACCGGCGGCCTCTATTCCCCGCGCATCCCCATCGCCAAGGTCATCCGGCAGGAAGATGACGGGGCCATCGCGGTTCCGCTTGCCCGCCCCGACGAGAGCGGTTTTGCCATTGTCGAACCAATCTATGAGCCGGTGCTGGTCGATGACACGCCAGTCGTCCAACAGGCCAGCGAATGAAGACAAAGTCGCGACCCAAGGGACGACTGAGCCGCGGTGCGCAGCGTTTTCGCAGGGGACCGGTTGCCGGCGCGCAATATTGGCCCCCCGCGATGGTTCTCCTCGCGAGCTTCTTCACGCTCTGGCCGGTCGTCAGCGATGGCGGATGGTGGCCCGACATGGCACTGCTAGTGCTGATCGCCTGGCGGCTCCAGCGCCCGCTCGCCTTCTCGCCGTGGTTTGCGCCCGCCGCAGGATTGTTCAACGACCTTATCGCCGGCCACATGATCGGCCTGTCGGTCTTCACCTTCAGCCTGGCGCTGATCGTCGCCGAATTGATCGAACGCCGCAGTCAGTGGCGCGATTGGCTCGGCGAATGGCTGGTGGCGTCCTTGCTGATCGTCGTCGCGGAGGTGGTGCAGTGGCAGGTCGCGCGTTTCGCCGGTGCGCCCGCCCCGATCGAGACCATCGGCATCCCTGTCCTTATCGCCGTTCTCGCCTATCCCGTCGTTTCGTCTATCATCACCTGGGTCGACAAGAAGCGGGTTCGCCGATGATCGCGAAACGAAAGCGCAGGAGGAAGCCGGCACGGCGCATCACCGAGGCCAATCGCGAAGCCTTGTTTTCGCGCCGCCTCGTCCTGGTCGGCGGCATCCAGGCCGCGTTTGGCGCCCTTTTGGTCGGTCGGTTGGCCTATCTTTCGATTAGCCAGAACCAATATTATCAGACGCTGGCCGAAGATAACCGCGTCCAGCTCATCATCGTCCCGCCGCGGCGCGGCTGGATCGTCGATCGCAACAACAAGCCGATTGCCATCAACCGTTCCGACTTCCGTGTCGACGCAATCCCCGAACAGATCGAAGAAGAAAATCTGGACCGCGAACTCGAACTGCTTGCCGAGCTGCTCGATATCGATGCCGAAGAACAGGCGCGCATCCGTGATGAAATCGCCGAGACCACTGGTTATCGCCCGGTCCAGGTCGCCGAGAACGTGCCGTACGAGCAATATGCCGCCGTCAACGTGCGACTGCCCGAACTGGACGGTATCCTCCCCCAGCGCGGGTTCAGCCGCTACTACCCGTCGGGTCCCGCCGTCGGTCACCTGATCGGCTATGTCGGCATCGCCAATCGCGAGGAATATGAGGCCGAGGAAAAGAATCCGCTTCTGGTCACCCCGGGGTTCAAGATCGGCAAGGAAGGCCTTGAACAGACGCTCGAGGATCGTCTTCGCGGAGAACCAGGCGGCCAGCGCGTCGAGCTGACCGCGCGCGGCAAGCTGGTGCGCGAACTCGAACCCAAGCCCGACAAGACCGGCAATACCGTCCAGCTCGCCATCGATGCGGACCTTCAGGAATATGCCGCACGGCGCCTCGGGCTGGAAAGCGGCAGCGTGGTCATCGTCGACTGCCTGACGGGCGAAATCCTGTGCATGGCGTCGATGCCGGCGTACGACCCCAACAGCTTTTCCGATGGCATTGGCCAGACCGAATGGTCGTTGCTTTCGAACAACGAGCGCCGCCCGCTGGTCAACAAGACGATCGGCTCCTTCTATCCTCCGGGATCTACGCTCAAGCCCATGGCGAGCCTCGCGATCCAGAAAGCCGGTATCTCGCCCGATGAGCGGGTCAATTGTCCGGGCGGCTACCAGCTCGGCAACCGCTTCTTCCGGTGCCTCGGCAGGCACGGGCCGATGGATATGAAACGGGCCATCGCACGCAGCTGCAACACCTATTTCTACGCGATGGGCCATCGTATCGGCTACGATGCGATCGCGGACATGGCGCGCAAACTGACGCTGGGCATGAAATACGACTTGCCGGTCCTCAGCCAGAGTTATGGCACCATTCCTGACAGCGAATGGAAGATGCGCAAATACGACCAGCGCTGGACCGCGGCGGATACGCTCAACGCGTCGATCGGACAGGGTTATGTCATCGTCAATCCGCTCCAGATGGCGGTCCATACCGCGCGCATCGCAAGCGGACGCGCGGTGCTGCCCAAGCTCGTCGGCCTGCACCCCCAGATCGCGCCCAAGCTGGATATCCCGCAGGAGCATCTCGATGTGACGCGCGATGGCATGTGGGAGGTCGTCAATGGTGCCGGCACTGCGGGCGTTGCCCGTCTACCCATCGACGGGGTCGAACTGGCCGGCAAGACCGGCACGGCGCAGGTGCGCGGCCTGTCGCGCGGGGATGGTCGATCGGTGCCGTGGCGCTACCGCGATCACGGCCACTTCGTGTGCTATGCCCCGTACGACAACCCGCGCTATGCCTGCTCGGTCACGATCGAGCATGGCGGCACCAGCGGCGCCGCAACCCCGATCGCGCGCGACGTGATGACCTTCCTGTTCGACCGGACCATAGCGATGGAGCGCCTGCGCGAGCTCGAAACCACCTGGGGCGGCAGTCTGGCCGAACGCACACAGGCCTTCCAGCAGCGCGTGCTCGCGATCGCCAATGGCGAGATACCCAATCCTTACGAAGGCGGGGACAGCGCATGATCACTGTCCCGCAACCGCTCCAACGCCTCCCCTGGCGCGCCATCTTCCTGGTGACGGCCTTGGGGTTGGTCGGTTTCGCCACGCTTTACTCGACCGCGGGCGGATCGCTCGAGCCGTGGGCGCTGCGTCAGGGCATGATCTTCATCGTCGTGTTCGTCGCCGCAATCGGCGTCAGCTACCTGCCCGTCAATTTCATCAAGGCGATGACGCCCGTCGCCTATATCGGGGTGCTGGGGCTGCTCATCGCCGTCGAGCTGTACGGCTTCGTCGGCAAGGGCGCCCAGCGCTGGATCGACCTGGGCTTCATGCAATTACAGCCATCGGAGCTGATGAAACCGGTCATCGTCATGATGCTCGCGAAGTTCTACGAGTTGCTGCCGACAGGTGACATCAACAAGTGGCGCGCCGTCTGGCCCGCCGCATTGCTGGTCGGAATCCCTGCCGGCCTAACGCTAATCCAGCCCGATCTCGGAACCGCGCTGGCGCTCATTCTCGGCGGGGTCGTGGTGATGTTCCTAGCCGGCCTGCCTTGGTGGCTGTTTGCCGGCGGCGCCGCGATCGTCGCTGCCGCGATCCCCTTTGCCATCGGTTTTCTCGAAGAATATCAGCAGCGGCGCATCCTCATCTTCCTCGATCCCGAGGCCGATCCGCTTGGCGCCGGATACAATCTCACCCAGTCCAAGATCGCGATCGGTTCGGGCGGCATGTGGGGCAAGGGCTTCCTCAACGGATCGCAGAGCCATTTGCAGTACCTGCCCGAAGGCCACACCGACTTCATCTTCTCCTCGTTCGTCGAGGAATGGGGGCTGGTCGGCGGCGTGTTTCTGATCGGCCTGTGGGCGGGTCTCATCGCGTGGGGCATGTCGGTCGCCAACCGATGCAAGGACCGCTATTCGCAGCTCGCCGCGGCGGGGCTGACCGCGACACTGTTTTTCTACGTTACGATCAACCTGATGATGGTGATGGGGCTTGCCCCCGTGGTCGGCATTCCCATGCCATTGGTGAGTTGGGGCCGTTCGGTGGTGATGACGGTGCTGATGATGATCGGTGTCCTCATGGCATTCCACCGCCAGGCCCAGAAGGACAGCCGTAGGCCGGGCCTTCGCTGATACGCGACAAAGATGTTGCAACAGCGAAAAAGCGTTGCTAGAGGGCGCGCCTCGCACGGAACCGATGCGGTCCTGTTACGGTTTTCAAAAGTGTGGACGCATAGCTCAGTTGGTAGAGCAGCTGACTCTTAATCAGCGGGTCCTAGGTTCGAGCCCTAGTGCGTCCACCATTTTCCTGCAGTGATGATCTCGCCTAGGCGACCTTGCGGTCGGTCTTGCTCGGCTTGGCGTCCACGGCTTTTCCGGCCGTCATCGGTTCGGGGCGTCCGAAGTGGTAGCCCTGGAAGCAGGAGCAGCCGAGCTTCGACATGGCCGCAATCTGGCCTTCTTCCTCGATGCCTTCGGCGGTCACGTCGATGTCCAGCGACTCTGCGAGGCTGACGATCGCCGACACGATGGCCTCGCTGCGGCGCGAACCGGCGGCAGCAGACTGCACGAAGTCGCGATCGATCTTGATCATCGAGAAGTGCATTTTCTCGATATAATTCAACGAGCTGTAGCCGCGACCGAAGTCATCGAGGGCAAAGCGCACGCCAAGCTTGTTGAGGCTCGCGAGCAGCGTTTCGAGCTGTTCATCCATCTCCAGCACGACCGATTCGGTCAGTTCGAGAATCAGGCGATCGGGCGCCAACCCGCTCGAGGCGAGCGCTTCCACGACGGTGCCGAGAAAGCCCGCATTGGCCAGCTGTAGCGATGATACGTTCACCGTCAGCTTGATATCGTTTTCCCAGGTCGCGGCCTCGGCGCACGCGGTGCGCAGCATCCAGGCGCCCAGCTGTTCGATCTGCAATGCATCTTCGGCGATCGGGATAAAGACACTCGGGCCGATTACGCCGCGTTCGGGATGGTTCCAGCGCATCAGCGCTTCAAAGCATACCGTATTGCGATCGGGCAGGTTGATGATCGGCTGGTAGCTGATCGACATTTGCCCTTCGGCAAGCGCGACTGCCAAGTCGTTTTCGAGCTCTGAACGTTCTTCCAGATCGGTACGCATCCAGCTTTCGTAGCTGGCGTAGGTGCCGCGGCCGCGTCGCTTGGCTTCGTATAGCGCAAGGTCGGCGTTGGTCATCAGGATCGAGGTCGTCATGCGATCGATCCCGAAGCTGCAAATGCCGATCGAGGCACCCACCGTCATCTCGTGATCGCCGACCACGCACGGGCGGCACGTCGCCGCGATAATATCGGCCGCGATATCCTTGGCATCGCCCAAGGTGGCGTGATGCGGCAGGAAGATTGCGAACTCGTCACCGCCAAGCCGGCCGATGACGGCCTCCTCGCCCGCTGCTTCGCGGAAACGCCTGGCTACGGTCGACAGGACGGTGTCCCCGGCAAGGTGACCGTAAATGTCGTTGACCTGCTTGAAGCGATCGAGGTCGATCAACATCAGGACGCCGGTTTCCCCAGCGAGCGATGCCGATTCCTGCTCTTCTTCGAGCAGCTTGCGGAAATGGTCGCGGGCAAAGAGGCCGGTCAGGCCGTCATGCTGGCTGACGTAGGTCAGCTTTTCATTGGCCTCGCTGATTGCCTTCTTCGACCGCGCCATGGTGCGCAGCGTGAAGAACAGGACGAGGCAAGCGAGCACCGCAAAGAGGATGCCGGCCGTCAGCAACGTAACCTGGCTCTGGCTCTTGGCCAATGCGACGTCATTGGCAGCCTTTTCTGCCGACAATTTGGAAATACGCAGTTCGCGGTTGGCCGCGTCGAAACGCGCACCGAGCAGCGCATTGTTGGCCACTGCGGAAAGATCACGCGCCTGGCTGTCAATGCGGTTGAATGCCATCAGGTGGCGGTTGGCCATCTCGTGATTGCCAAGCTTCGAATAGATTTGCGCGCCCGTTTCGTGAAAATCACGGAAATAAGGGGGCGTGGCGTCGAGGTCCTGGCCCGCGAACGTGCGCGAAAGATAGCGTTCTGCGGTCCGCGCATCTCCGCGGGCAAACGCAATCTGGGCGCGCACGCCATACAGGAAGGGCTCCCACTGTTCGGCGCCGCGGTCCGAATAGGCCAGACCGGCTCGAATGGTTGATTCCGCTTCATCAAGATCGCCCGCAAGATATTGGGTTGAGGCGATATTCGTCAGAATACGCGCTTCCAGCATCGGGCTTTCCATCTTGCCCGCAACCTCGAATGCCTGACGGAATTCGGCTTCCGCCTCGTCATAACGTTCGAGCTCTTTGAGCGCGTTACCGGTATTGTTGTGCGCCGACAGCGACAGCGGCAGATCTTCGGGATAGGCCGCCTTGGCCTGGCGGTAGTAGCCGAGAACGCGTTCATAGTCGCGTGCGTCGGAATAGAGCGAACCGATATTCTGCAGGACGATCGCTTCGCTGCGCGCTTCGCCGAGGCCCTGGTAAAGCTCATGGGCGTCGAGGAAGGACGACAAGGCGGTGCCATATTGGCCCGACATTGCGCTCAACGAGCCTTTCGAGCGGGTCAGATCGGCGTGGAGCTTACCGCCCGGCGCGACCTTGCTCACTTCCTGGAGGCTCCTGGACACGAGTTCGGAGGCTTCGTCGCCGCGATTGAGGCGCATCAGCGCTTCGGCTTCGAGCCACTGCGCGGTCAGGCGCGCCGTGCGCGAGCTGACGTCATTGTCGTTGGCAAGTTCGCGCGCTTCGCGGGCATAACCCAGCGCGGCTGACGAATCGGCCATCATCGAGGCCTTTGCCTGCTCGATTTTCTCGTTGAATTCCGCAGGCGAGGTGAAGTTCGCATATGCCGGCGGCGCGAAGGTGATGGCCAGCGTAACCGCCAGCACTCCCACGCTTTTTTTGATCATACCGAGCATTGCATTTCCCCAATTTGCCGCGTCCGGTCGGAGATTTTCCGGCCATCGTGGCCGTCGGTCCCCGGACAGGTTGCGTTAAAAATTCAGGCTGAAGCTAGCGCCAAGAACATAATTTTCCGTTTCACCCGGGTTGCCCTCGGTCTGGTAGCGCCCGAAGAGCGACAGATCGGCGTCGTCGGACAGCGGGGTCGCGTAGAGCATCTCGCCGACCAGGCGACGCTTGTTCTCGATGCTGAAGCTCTGCGTCCATTCGCCCAGTTCACCGGTCTGGCGATCGATCACGGCAAGCTGCGTGAACTCGATATCGCCATTCTCGACCGTGAGGGGCTGCGAAACGGCCAGGCGCAGGCGGTCATCGTCGCCCAGCAGGCCATTCTTGGTCACCGCCAGCTGTCCGGCGGTGCTCCAGACACCATTGCCGGTGCGGAATGCCTGGCCATCATGGCTGTCGGTGCGCGCGCCGGTTGCCGACAGGTCGAGTCGGATGCCGTGACCCACATCGGCCGCGAGCGAAGCCGTAAGCGCTTCGGTCGAACTGCCGGTGCCGAGCAGCAAGTCGACAGTCGACTGGACGCCAAGCAGGGCTTCGTCTTCACGCAGGTGCGTATATTGCAGGCCAACCGTCAAATCATCGTTGACGCGATGTTCGATATCGGCCGTGAAAGCGTGGGCCGTGTGGTCCTCGAGACGCTCCATCACCAGACGCTCGCGCTCGGTAAGGCCCTGAATTTCATCACCTTCGAGGCGGTTGTCAGTGTACCCCAGCGTGATCTTCGTATCCGCCGAGAGCTGGTAGCCCATCGCCGCGAAGTTCTCGCCCGAAGCAAAGCCGAGCACCGGGTTCACGCCGCCATGGTGGCGGTCATAGTCCGAGAACAGGCCGTTGCCATTGCCCGCCAGCGCCTGCGCGCCCTGGCCGTAGCCCAGCGTGAAGCTGAGCTTGCCGGCCGGGTCGGTCAGCGTGGTGGCCATGTGCGTCGATTCCACGCTGCCGTCGCTGTTGAAGCGGGGCATCGCACTGTCGTAGCGCATGCTCCAGCCGCCAGGGATCGTGGCATTGGTCGAACGAATGTCGCTGAACCCGGCATGGCCATCACCTTCGCTATCCGTGCCACCACTGAGGATCCAGTTGGTGAAACGCCCGCTGACGAAATCCTGGAAATATTCCCAGCTTCCGAGGACGTTGGTGCGCTTCCCGTAGGTCGCGGTCGACATCGGCACGACGAAGTCGCGGTGCGTATCGCCGACATATTCGATCATGGAGAAGAACACGTTGTTGCTTTCGTACCAGCTCGGAAGGCCACCTACGCCGTCTGACAATATCGTCGAGGCCGATCGCGAGGACGATTTATAGCCGCGCCCCTTATACTGGTAGATCGTGAACGTCATCGAATTGAAATCGAGCGGGGACTGCGATGCAAGTACGTCGAGCATGCCCCAGCCATAGACCTCATCGGGGCCAGGCGCGCCAAGATCGCGGGCCGAACGGAAGATGATCTCCGCCGTTGCATCGGGATTATCGGCGAGCCACGCCCAGCGGTCGTGCAGCAGCGTGATCGCACCCGAGACAAGCGGTGTGGCGAAGGACGTACCCGAACGGCGCACGACGCCGCCCTCACCGTCCGACACCAGCATCAATTCGCCCGGCGCCATGATGGTGCGCATGTATAGGCGATTGGCTTCATGGCACACGCCATTGTCCAGCAGGCAGGCATGGCCGGGCTGATTGGAGAATGCCGAGACTTCGCCATGCGGGTTCACCGAACCGACCAGGATCATCGTCGGATCGCTACTGAAATCCCATTCGATATCAGTGGTTTGCGTGATGCCGTCATTACCAGCTGCCAAGACATATACCGTGTCATTGGCGTGCTGTGCGACGCGCCGATCTGAAAAGACGTCGACGATACCCGGCGCGACGACCCATCCAGCTTCACCAAGCGACATGTTGATGACGCTGGCGCCGTCAATCAAGTTTAGCAGGCTCAGGCCACCGGCCTTCAGCGCTACGATGCCGTCAGCGACATCCGCCCAGCTGGCAGTGCCGTCTACGTCGAACGGATTATAAACGCGGATTTTGGCATTGGGGGCGATACCCATCACGCCTTCACCGTCATGCGCACCAGCGATGAGGCTGGCAACCGCGGCACCGTGCCCGTCGAGGGTCTCCGCTGTGCCACCCGAATAAACGACGTTTGACGACAGGAGCGAGCCTTGGAGCGTGCTGTCGAGCAGCCCGACCGTGCTCTGGCCCTTGGAGCCCTGAATCTGCGTGATCGCGGGGGTCCAGTTAACAGCGCTCATCCAATGGTCGACATGATCGAGGCCCGAATAGGTCATGAGCGTGTCGTGCCAATCCAGGAAGAAGGCCGAACGTTGTAGACCGGTCAGGGCAGAGAGCGACGAGGGGTCATTGGGGATGATGCCGTGGCGCGCGAAAATCGCCGCGACAAAAGCGTCCTCAAAGCTCTGACCGGTCTGTTCGGTAACAGCCGCGCCCCACTGGGCTTCCGACTGTGCAATCAGTTCCTGCAGCTGCGCATAAACTTTAGTGTAGTGGTCCGGCGAAGCGCCTGCGGCTTCAAGCGCGGCCCAATGATCGTTGGTTGACTGGATCAGCGCACCAGCGTCGCTCCAGAAATCGCCGATCGATGCCAGGTTCGCAGCATCGAACGCGCCGATGTTGCCCCAGAATGCACCGATATTTCCCCAGAATGCGGTGATATCACCATAGAAGGGGCTGATGTTGCCGTAGAACGGATCGATGTTTCCGTAGAACGGGCTGATATTGCCATAGAAGGGAAGGATGTCGCCCCAGAAGGCACCGATATTGCCGTAAAACGGGAGAATGTTCCCGTAGAACGGATCGATATTGCCGTAGAAGGGATCGATGTTGCCATAAAGCGGATCGACGACGTTGTGTGCGACCACCACACCTTCATCGCCCGCATTATCTTCATTCGAAAGCGTGACGCCGCCCGTGATGAGGAGCGTCGCATCCTGATTGTCCTGTGCCTGGGCAGGGCTCGCCATCGCTGCGACTAGCGCAAGCCCGGCTGCTGAGATGTTGAGACGCTTTTTCATAGTCATTCCCGTTTCTGGTCCACGTTTTGGTCAGACAGGGAATTAACCCGGGCATGTTTACCGGTGAGTGTGGGGATGGAGTTAACAGGAAAATAACGACGTTAACGTCGCAAAAAAACGGCAGTTTTATGGGATTTAGCTGTTAAATATCGATTTTCTGGTGCGTTAACAGAGCTGTTAATTCGAGCCCGGAATTGGTCATTTTGAGGCCGAAACCGGCCTGAATGTTAACAAACGAATCGCGAGTATTAACGTGTCGTACGGTTGGCCCTCCCCTCGTCGAAAGCCCGCTTTTCAAATGTCCAAAGTCTCGCCATGGTCCGCGCAACAATGAATCGTCACAAGGATTAAGACATGGCTTCGCTTCGCTTTTTCGCCTCCACCAGTATTGCCGCGATGATGGTCGCTACCCCTGCCCTTGCGCAGGACGTGCCAATCGTCCTGCCGGGAGCCCCGGGTGAGGAAAGCCGCACGGTCGATGCTAGCGAAGCCGCGCGCATTGCCAACAACAGCTATAGCGAAGACGATGTCGGCTTCCTCCAGATGATGATCCCGCATCATTATCAGGCGGTCCTGATGGCGCGGCTTGTCAATGATCGGACCAACAACGAGACTGTCAACGAAGTCGCGAGCCGTATCCTCACCAGCCAGGATGACGAAATCGCCTTCATGCAGACTTGGCTGGGCGACCGCGGAGAAATGGCGCCCGACCCGGCCAGCGGTGCGCACATGCATCATGCACATATGGACGCCGAGGCGATGGAAAATATGGGCATGGCCAGCGCGGCGGAAATGGCGCGGCTCGCCGGCCTGAACGGAACCGACTTCGACGCGCTGTTCCTCGAACTGATGATCGCGCACCATGAAGGCGCGATCCGCATGGTGCGTGACCTCCTCCAGCAGCCGGGCGCGGCCTACGATCCCGTGCTTTACGACTTCGTCGCCGATGTGCGCTCCGACCAGGAAGCGGAAATCAAGAAGATGAACCTGGCGCTAGCAAGCCTGTCGCCCGACCCGCGCGTGGGACTTGCGGGGGGCTTCCTCGATGCCGGTGAAGCCATTTCGAACCTGCGGCATGTCGCCTTCCTGCAAAAACCGGCAGGTTTCTACGATCCTGCCAATCCTTCGGGTCAGCCGATGCCGATCGTCGAAGGCGATGACGACGCAGACGCCGATGCCGATGGCGATAGCGAACGGCGCGATGGCGACGATCCCGAAGACGATACCCGCTACAACGAACGCGCCCCGCTCCTTTCCTTCGCGCAGACCGACATGGCGTTCTACGACGACAAGATGGTCGTCGGAAATTACCACGGCTTCAACATCTACCGGCTGACCGATGCCGGCCAGCCCCAGCTCCTCTCCTCGGTAGTGTGCCCGGGCGGCCAAGGCGACGTATCGGTCGTCGGCGACATCCTCATCATGTCGGTGGAACAGACGCGCGCACGCGTCGACTGCGGCCTGCAGGGCGTACAAGGCCAGGTCAGCAAGGACCGCTTCCGCGGCATCCGCATCTTCGACATCAGCGATGTCACGCGTCCCAAGCAGGTCGGGCTCGTCCAGACGTGCCGCGGCAGCCATACGCACAGCGTGGTGGACAGCAATGACGAGCGGATCGTCGTCTATGTGTCCGGAACCAGCTTCGTGCGCGACGAAGAAGAACTGGCCGGGTGCGTCGGCGAAGTGCCGGGCGATGCCCGCACCAGCCTATTCTCGATCGACGTAGTGGAGATCCCCCTCGCCAACCCCGCAGCCAGCCGCATCACGTCGAGCCCCCGCGTGTTCGAGAGCGACGGCCAGATCGCCGGCTTGTGGCGCGGCGGCGACCACGGTGAAGGCACACAGAGCACCTATCGGACCGACATGTGCCACGATATCACCATCTTCCCCGATGCCGACCTGGCGGCGGGCGCCTGTTCGGGCAACGGCATCATCCTCGACATCTCGGACGTCTATAACCCCAAGCGCATCGCCGCCGTGACCGACCAGGGCTTCGCCTACTGGCATTCGGCGACGTTCAACAATGTCGGCACCAAGGTCGTGTTCACCGACGAATGGGGCGGCGGCGGCATGCCGCGTTGCCGCGCGTCCGATCCAAAGAACTGGGGCGCCAACGCGATCTACACGATCGAGGACGGCGAACTGGTCTTCCAGAGTTATTACAAGCTGCCGGCAGCGCAGTCAGACAACGAGAACTGCGTTGCGCATAACGGGTCGGTCGTGCCGGTCCCGGGCCGCGATATCTTTGCCCAGGCATGGTACCAGGGCGGGCTGTCGATCAGCGACTGGACCGATGCCGCCAACCCCCAGGAAATCGCGTTTTTCGATCGCGGTCCGGTCAGCAAGACCGACCGCTTCAGCTTTGGCGGCTACTGGTCGACCTATTATTATGACGGCTACATCTACGGCACCGAAATCACCCGCGGGCTCGACGTCTTCGAACTGACCCCGAGCGAACATCTCTCGGTTAACGAAATCGAAGCCGCCAAGCTTGCCGACATGGGCGACACCTTCAACCCGCAGCAGCAGTACCAGGTCACATGGCCGGCGGTTCCGGTGGTGGCCAAGGCCTATCTCGACCAGCTCGAACGTGATGGCGGGCTCGAAGCGGACGTGATCGCCGGTGCGCGCACCGCGCTAGACGCCGGCGACATGGCCGCGCTCAAAGCAATCGCAGAAGGTCTGGAAGCGGGTGGTAGCGATACGGCGGCTAAGCGCCGCGCGGCACTCAAGGAAACGCTGATGGGTATCGTCGGCTAGTCCCGATCCATCCAAAGCAATGAAAGGCCCCTCGCGGAAAACGGGAGGGGCCTTTTGCTTTTTAGTCGTTGGCGGAGCGACCGAGCGCATCGGCGATTTTCGCCGGTTTCGGATTGTCGGCGACGCTCGGCCAACCCTCGCGCTGCCGCGACCGGTCGCCATCGCTCGCTTCGGTCTGATCGTGGAACAGGTGCACCTGCGTTTCGAACGGCATGTCGATCCCCGCTTCGGTGAGCGCATAGGCGACGTTTTCGATTACCTGGCTGCGCAAACGCGTTTCGGTGCCGCGCTTGCTTTCATGCCACCAGCGCGCCTTGATCGTGATCCAGCTTGCCGCGAGGTCTGCGACCAGCACGTCGGGTTCGCGCTCGGTCGAGACGCCTTCGGTACCCTTTACCGCATCGAGGATGACCTTCTTCGCCGTGCGGATATCGTCACCGTAGCCGATCCCGATTTCATATTCGCTGCGCCGCAGATCGTAAGCGGTCCACACCTTGAGCGGATCGGAATAGATTTGCTTGTTGGGGATGATGACGCGCTTGTTGTCGAACGTACGGATGAAGGTCGCGCGCGTTTCGATCTCTTCCACGCGTCCGCGATAATCACCGCTTTCGATTTCGTCGCCCACCTTGAAGGGCTGGCGGACGAGGATGAGGATGCCGGCAAGCAGGTTGGAAAAGATATCCTGGAAGGCAAAGCCGATCGCAAGGCCGCCGATGCCAAGGCCGCCGATGAGCTGGCCGGGGGTGAGCGAAGGCAGCACGACCGTCAGCGCAATGAATAGGCCGACGATCAGGATGACCCAGTAGATCATCCTTGAGAAAACCGTCGCCAGCGACTCGTTGCCGTCGCCAAAACTCGCCTTGCTGACCACGTTGCGAACGATTTTCGCGATGATCCAGAAGGCGATGAAGACGATTACGCCGATGGCGAGCTTTGGCAGCGCCGCGAAAAAACCGTCGATCATGCCGTCGATCGTATTCCACGTGGCGCCGATGTCTGCAGTGACTGAATTGATGGAATCTCTCCCCGTTGTTTTTCTCCCAACGAGGCCGCTGACGCGCTTGTTCCGATAGGGTTTTGACGGCCTTGCCCATTGCAGCTAGGCAACCTTTCAAACGAGCCAGTGCCTTCGCGCTGATTCAGGAGGGAATTTGCATGCCGTCGATGATCCAGAAGCTCCGCGCCTCGGGGCAATGGGATAGTGTTCATGTAGTCGCGGTCATCACCTTGGTGGCGGCCTTGCTGATTGGCGGCGGAGGTGCTGCAGGCCCGCTCAACAACGGCATTCTTGCCAGCCTTGGCCTGTTCTTGCTGCTGACGGCGTTGTGGGCCCATTTCACTTACCGGCGGCGCCTGCCCAACATCGCCATCTGGCCGGCGATGCTCATGCTCGGCGTGCTGGCCCTCGTACTTTTCCAGCTCACTCCCGTGGCCAACGCGCCCTGGTCCGACACGCCGGGGCGTGAAATCGAAACCGCCTTGCTCGCCTTGTTCGGCGAAAATGTCGCCCGCCCGCTCAGCATCGATACCGCGGCGACCAAGCGTGCCCTTGCCGGTTTCATCTTGCCCTTTGGCCTGCTGATGGCGGCCATGGGTTCCACCAAGACCCAATTCAGGCATTTCTTTGTCATCATCTTCGCCGGGCTGATGATCCACGCGGCGTGGGCGATTATGCAGATCGCGCTGGGCTATCCCGAACATCTCTCAATCTACGACGGCCGCCGCGTTCTGGAAATTACCGGGCTTTTCGCCAACCCCAACCATTTCGGCACCTTCATCGCCTTGGGCATCCTGGCGATCGCGGCCTGGAACGTCCTTTCTTCGGGCAAGTCCCGCTCGCGGCGACGCGGCAACAGCGCGAGCACCAAGCTCAAGGCGAAACTCAACCAGCCGAGCATCCTGGCGCTGGTCCTGTGCGGCCCGCTCATTGCGTTACTTGCACTGCTGGGTAGTTCGCGCGCGGGCCTCATCCTTGTGACTATTGCGATCCCGGTTGCGCTGCTGGCAGCGTTTCGTCCCAAATCCTCGAAGATGGTCATTTCCTTCTTGTTGCTGGCACCGATCGTATTGGTGATCTTCGACCTGTTAAGCCCGCAGATCGACCTTGCCTCGATCGCGACGCGGCTTTGGGATCCGGAGAATATCCGCCTCGCGATCCTGCCCGATCTTCTCTACGTCACCGAGAGTTTCTGGCCGTGGGGCGTCGGGCTTGGCGGATTTGACGGCGCTTTCCGCGCCAACGAAAATCTCGACTTCCTCATCCCCTTCTACATCAACCACGCACATAACGACTGGATCGAGTGGGCGCTGGAAACCGGTATTCCGGGGGTAGCGCTGATGGGCGCGTTCCTGCTCGTCACCATCGGATTGGTCATCAAGGCGCTGCGCAACGCCTCTGGCGAGGGCTCGAAGTTGCGCCATGCGATGCTCGTGGCTGCCGCCGCATTGCTGCTGGCCGGCCTGCATAGCCTGATCGACTATCCGGTGCGCATGGCCACGATCAACGCCGTGCTGGCTATTTTCCTGGCGCTGCTATGGCTGCCGTGGCTCGCCGCGCGCGACCAGGGCGAGCCAGCCAGCATGAGAAAGCGCGTCGGCATCGGCATCGTGCTGGTCATCGTCGGATTGGCCATGGCGAGCCAGTTGGTGCGTCTCTACGCGGCGCAGGCGGCCTTCCTCGATCGCCGTGCCGCTGCGGCAGTTGCACTCGATCCCAATCACGGCACCGCGCTCGCGGCCGTTGCCGCGCGTGCAACGCAGGAACGCGACAGCGCGCAAATCATCCCGGTCGCCCGCAAAGCGCTGATCGAGCGCCCCTATTCCGCCAACGCGGTTCGCGCGATCGCAATTGCGCTCGAACTCGATGGCGATCCCAATAACCCGGCATGGCCGCTAGCGGCCGCGCTTGGCTGGCGTGACGGGCCGACACAGCTTTGGGCGTTCGGCCAGGCGCTCGAGGTCGGGCAGTTCGACATCGCGGCGCTACGCGCCGATGCGCTGATGCGCACGCAGGACCAACCTGAAGATTTCGAACAGGTGCTGTGGCAACTGGCCAGCATTCCCGAATTCCGCGAAAAATTCGTCGAACGTCTCAACCTCGATCCCTTCTGGCGCAAACGCTGGCTATCGGCCGGTCCCAATCAAGCCGGACAGGCGATCGATGGATCGGTCGCGCTGATGGACGACCTTCGCGCCAGCGGCAAACTCAGCCGCGAGGAGATGCGCGGCAGCCTTCGGGCCATGCTGCAGACCGAACGGTTCGCTGATGCGCGGCGGCTTTACGAGAGTTTGCCCAAAACGTCTTCGTTCGAAGGCCTCGCAGACGATAACGGGTTCGAATATCAGGCCGATCTCTACAAGGGTAAGCTGACCCCGTTCGACTGGAATTTGCGCGAAGGCGGTGGATTCCTGTCGCAGGTCGAGGGAAGCGCCGACCAGAACCTCTATCTGGAGACCGATGGTCGCGGCAATTACGTCCTGGTGGACCGCACATTGCCGCTCGAAGCCGGCCCGCACAGCGTGAGCCTCAATGTCGAAGAAAGCGACGGTGATGCATCCGCTTTCTCGGTCGCGATGGTGTGTGTCGGCGAAGAAGACCGGCTGATGCTCGAGCGGCTCGACGACGGCGCCAACACGGTCGAATTCACCGTTCCGCCGGCCTGCCCCGCACAGGTGTTTCTGATCCTAGGCCGCATCAGCGACCGCTATTCGGGTATTTCGGTCGACGATGTCGTCTTCCGCCGGAATGGCGGCTAGAGCGGGCCCAGTCCGTGATAGGCGTTTATCGCATTGACCTTGCGCGCAAATTTGCTACCGACACCGCGAAGAGTGCATCTGCCTTCGTGGGGATCGCTGTCGTGTGGGCCAATCCATTGAAAAATGGGCAAAGATGCGCGCAAACAAGACATGATGGTCGAACGAATGGCCGACGTTAGCAGCGGCAGAATGGGATTATTGCGTTGAACGAACTGACCACAAATTATGGCGGCGACGGCGACGGCCGGAACCTGCCCGCGCACGGCATCGAACGTGACGTCATCAACGAAGCCACGATGATGAACGATCAGGAGAGCGAATCCCCGCTTTCCAGCCTGCTTCGTATCGTTCGCCGCCGCCGCTGGGTCATTATCGGCATTACCGGGGCCTGCCTGCTTGCAGCCTTGGTCGTCAGCTTGCTGGTGGAGCCGCAATATACCGCTGAAACGCGCATCGAGATCCGCCGCGAGGCCGACAAGGTCCTCAACATGGATTCGGTCGAGCAGGAAGCAGAGCTGGCCGACCGCGAATTCTACCAGACGCAATATGAACTGCTCGAGAGCCGCACGCTCGCCGAAGCGGTCGTGCGTGACCTTCGTCTCGCCGAGAATGAGGAATTTCTCGACGCATCGGACATGAACGGTGCCGACGCGATGGAACTGCCGCGTAACCAGCGCGTGCGCCTCGCCTCGGAAGTCGTCATGGGCGGCACCACGATCGCACCGGTTCGCCAATCGAGCATCGTCGATGTGAAGTTCACCTTCAACGACCCAACGGTGGCGCGCGATGTCGCGGATTCGCTCGCAGAGAACTTTATCCAGACCAACCTGGCGCGCCGCTTTGAAGCTACCAGCTATGCACGTGACTTCCTTGAAGAACGGCTCGTCACGACCCGCGCCAAGCTTGAGGAATCCGAGCGCCAGGCGGCCGCCTATGCGCAGCGTCAGGGCCTCATCAAGATCACCGACAATGAGAGCGGCGCCATCACGCCCGCCAACACCTTGGCAACCGCCGATCTCGCGCAGTTGAGCCAGGAACTGGCGGTCGCCCGCGCCCAGCGCGAACGTGCCGAAGCCGCACTGGCGGAAGATCGCGGCGGCCGCGCCGCAGCCTCTGCCCTCATCAACGACACCGTCACCGCACTGCGCCGCGAACGCGGTGAGCGTGCTGGTGAGCTTGCGCAGATGCGCAGCGATTTCGGCCCGGAATATCCCGCCCTTGTGGCGCTCGAGCAGCAGGTTGCCGCGCTCGATCGCGAAATCGAACGCGAGGTCGCGCGTGTCGCCTCCTCGCTCGGGCAGGAATCGCGCGACGCCTATCGCAAGGCCCTCGCGGCCGAACAGCGCATCCAGGCGCGCGTCAATGCACTGAAGGGCGATGTGCTCGATACGCAGCAGCGCGCCATTGCCTTCAACATCATCCAGCGCGATGTCGACACCAACCGCCAGCTCTACGAAGCGCTGCTGCAGCGCTTCAAGGAGATCGGTGTCGCCGGCGGCGTTGGCACCAACAATGTAGCGATCGTCGATCCCGCGCTGGTGCCTGAAGAACCGTCGAGCCCCAATATCCCGCTCAACCTTGCGCTCGGCTTGATTCTTGGCTTCGCGATCTCGGGTGCTGCGGTCTTCGCGCTAGAGCAGATTGCCGACAGCGTGATCCTGCCTTCGGACTTCCAGCGCAAGCTCGGCACGCCGCTTTTGGGCACCACGCCCAAGCTGATCGAGTCCAAGGACGAAGAAGGGATCGATCGCAACAATACGGCGCTGACGGAAAGCTATTTCTCGACGCTGACCGCCATCCAGTTTTCGACCGCACACGGTACGCCGCGCTCGATGCTCGTGACGTCCAGCCAGGAAGGCGAAGGCAAGTCGACCACCGCCTTCAGTCTCGCGCGCGATCTTGCCGCGGTCGGTGCCAAGGTGTTGATCATCGACGCCGATATGCGCCGTCCATCGCTGCACACGACGCTCGGTCGTCCGCTGGGCAAGGGTCTGTCGGACATCCTCGTCAATCGCATGCAGCTCCAGGAAGCGGTGTTCGAAACCGGCTTCGCCAACCTGTCGGCGGTACTGGCCGGGTCAATCCCGCCCAACCCGGCAGAATTGCTGTCGGGCCCGGGCATGAAGCAGATCGTAGCCGAAGCCGTGAAGCATTATGACCATATCATCGTCGACGGCCCGCCGGTCCTGGGCCTGGCCGATGCGCCGCTGCTGAGCCGCGCCGTCGAAGGCACCGTATTCGTGGTCGAATATGGCCGCACGGTCGCCGCGCAGGCCCGCCTTGCGATCCAGCGCCTCGCTACCGTGCGCGCATCGATCGTCGGTGCGGTGCTGACCAAGCTCGATGCCGAAAGCGCGGGCTACGGCTCGAACTATGGTTATCGCTACAATTATGGCGACAAGTGATCGGCGCGCGCCTTTCACTTGACCCCAAGCTGACCTGATCATGTCGCGATTGCGCCGACTGACCGACCCCATGCTGCATCGACTGATCGCGCTTCCGCGCGGCGTCAGGCGATCGCTGGTGATGATGGTCGATGTCGTCGCCTGCATTATCGCGGCCTGGGCGGCATTTTCGATCCGGCTAGGCGTGGCGCAGGTCGCGCTCGACCCCTTCATCATCTTGTGCGTGCTCGCGCTTGGCAGCTGGCTTTTCGCCGCGCTGATCGTGCGGCCTTACCGTTCGACCACGCGCTATACCGGTCGCAACAGCATCTTCATTCTTGGCAAGGCGTGCCTCGTGATGATGGTGGTGCTGATCGTGATCCTGGCGACGACCCGCCCCGAAGACGTGCCGCGCACGATCTCGGTGCTACACCCCATTCTTTTCTTCTGCTTCATCGCGACCATTCGCGTGACGGCAGCAGCTGCGTTGCAGCCGGTCATCGAACATTGGGACGGCAGTGGTCGCCGCAAGCGCGTGCTCGTTTATGGCGAAGGCGCGCCGATGGAACAGATGGCGCTGGCGATCAATCGCGAGCCCGGGCTGCACTTGGTCGGTATCGTCGATCCCAGTGGCCTTCACTCCAACAGCTTGATCGAAGGCATCCCCGTCTGGCCTGACGGGGCGCTCGACGATGTGCTCAAGGATGGCGGGGTCGACGAACTCTTCCTCGCGCACGCCGGTCGCGGGCAGCGCGCGGTACGCCGCAACCTTCTCGAGCGGTTGCGAAAGGCAGGCACGCCGGTCCACGTCCGTGTCCTGCCGTCAATGGCGGATGTTGCATTCGACAAGGTCAGCGTCAGCGATATGCGACGCATCGAAATCGGTGACCTGCTGGGCCGTGACCCGGTCGATCCTGATCCCGAGCTGATCAGCGCCAACATCACCGGCAAACGTGTGTTGGTGACCGGAGCGGGAGGCTCGATCGGTAGCGAGCTCGCACGGCAAATCATTACGCTCGCACCCAGCGAGCTCATCCTCGCCGACCAGTCCGAATATCATCTCTATGCCATCGACGCCGAACTGCGCTCGATGGCGGAAGAGCACGAGTTTACGCTTCCCATCACGGCGGAGCTAGCGAACGTCGCCGATATCGTCGATTGCGCGCGCCTTTTCGCCAGCAGCAAGCCCGACACGGTATTTCACGCCGCCGCCTACAAGCACGTCCCGCTGGTGGAGGCCAATGTCACCGCCGGCGTTCGCAATAATGTCATCGGCACGCTCAATGCTGCATTGGAAGCAGAAAAAGTGGGTACGAGCACCTTCATCCTGGTGTCGACCGACAAGGCGGTGCGTCCTACCAGCGTGATGGGCGCGTCCAAGCGCGTCTGCGAGCTGATCGTTCAGGCGCGTGCAGCGTCGGGCGCGGCGACCCGCTATTCGGCGGTGCGCTTCGGCAATGTGTTGGGATCGTCTGGCTCGGTCGTCCCCAAATTTCGCAGCCAGATCGAAAAGGGCGGCCCCGTCACCGTCACGCATATGGAGATGACGCGCTTCTTCATGACCATCCCAGAGGCTGCCCAGTTGGTCATCCAGGCCGGCGCCATGGCCGAGGGCGGTGAAGTCTACCTGCTCGACATGGGTGAGCCGGTGAAGATCAGCGACTTGGCGCGCGCGATGATCGAACTATCGGGGCTGGAAGTGCGCGACGACAATAATCCCGACGGCGACATCGAAATCGTCGAGGTCGGCCTGCGTCCCGGCGAAAAGCTCTACGAAGAGCTTCTTATCGGCAACGATCCCAAACCGACTCAGCACCCGCGCATCGTCAAAGGCCATGAAGATCAGTTGGCGTGGGAAGAGTTGGAGCAGCTCATGCAGGAAATCTGCGACCGGATTGCCGACGACGACGATACGGGCCTGCGCGCCCTGCTCCACCGGCTCGTTCCCGAATATACGCCTAACGGCAGCTAGGCGAAGGCGCGGCGCAGGACGTCGGCGCTGACGGTGGCGACCTTCTCGACCTCTTCGTCGGTGAGCGTGGGGTGGCATAGCCACATGATGCTGGTCTCGCCCAGTTCCTTAGCAACTGGCAGCGGCGCTTCGGGGCGCAGACCCGTCCCGTCGAAGGCCTTTTCGTTATAGACCTCCGAGCAGCTACCCTGGAAACACGGCACGCCGGCATCGACGATTTCCGCAATGATCCGGTCGCGATCCCATCCCGCCGCCAGCTTCTCCGGCTCGACATAGCCGTAGAACTTGTACCAGGCATGGCGCGTGCCGTTATCGGGGGCCGGACGCGGCAGGCGGAGACCCTCGATCGCGCCCCACGCTGCCTGATAGGCTGATGCGATGTCGGTGCGGCGCTGGTGCCAAGCGGGCATCATCGCCACCTGCTTGCGCCCGATCACCGACTGCAGTTCGGTCATCCGCCAGTTGGTGCCGAAGCTTTCGTGCAGCCAGCGGAAGCCCGGCGCATGCTCGCGATTATAGACCGCGTCCCAGCTTTTGCCGTGATCCTTGTACGACCACATGCGCGACCACATTTCTTCGTCATCAGTGGTCACCATGCCGCCTTCGCCGCCGGTTGTCATGATCTTGTCCTGACAGAAAGACCAGGCACCGACATGGCCGATCGATCCCACCGATTTGCCCTTGTAGCGCGCACCGTGTGCCTGCGCGCAGTCCTCGATCACCTTGAGGCCATGCTTGTCGGCCAGCGCCATGATCGGATCCATGTCCGCGGGCCAGCCGGCAAGATGCACGGGGATGATCGCCTTTGTCTTGTCGGTGATCACCGGTTCGATGGTGTGCGCTTCGATGTTGCCGCTATTGCGGTCAACATCGGCGAACACGGGCGTCGCGCCCGCTGTCACCACGCTGGAGACCGACGCAAGGAAGGTGCGCGGCGTGACGATCACTTCATCGCCCGGCCCGATACCGATCCCGATCAGCGCAAGATCGAGCGCGACCGTGCCGTTGGCAACGGCGATGGCATGCTTGCTGTCGAACGCGGCGGCGAATTCCTTCTCGAACTCGCGCCCCTCCTGCCCTGTCCAGTAATTGACCTTGTTCGAACGCAGCACGTCCGCGACGGCGCTGATTTCCTCTTCGCCAAACGATGGCCACGGCGACATGCTCATAACGATTCCAACTGCTTGATTTTGGGCCCGGTCTCGGCCACTGCGTGAGGCCTAGATAGTCGCAGTCATACGACGACGCAAAGCCTTTGCACCACCAGCCAGTAAAGCGAGCAGACCGACCCGTGGCCAACGCCTTCGTCAAGAAAGTTTATGCCGATCACAATGACAGCCGCACCGTCAAGGATCGGCTTTCCACTCTGATCGAGCGCTTCGGTGCCGAGGGCACGATGATCAATATCGGTGCGGGGCAGACCCGACTGCATCCGCGTATCAAGAATATCGAGATCGAGGACGCCCCCAATATCGACATCGTCGGCAGCGTTCTCGACCTTCCCTTCGAGGACAATAGCGTCGACCTGGTAGTGACGCAGGAGGTGCTCGAACATGTCGCTCACCCGCTGACGGCGATGAAGGAAATCCACCGCGTCCTCAAACCCGGCGGGGTGGCCTATGTGCAGTTGCCCTTCATTATCGGCGATCATCGCTGCCCCGACGATTTCTGGCGCTTCACCAGCCAGGGGATCGAGGAACTCGCGCGCCAGGGCGGCTTCAACCAGATCGAACTCGAGACCACGGTCGGACCCGCGACTGGCGCGTATCGCATCAGCGTCGAATTCTGGGCGATCCTGCTCAGCAGCCTGACGCCCGGCCTTTACCGCTACGCCAAGGGTCTGGCGGCGCTGTTGCTCTATCCGGTCAAATGGTTCGACGCGATCATGCGCCGCCACCCCGAGGCCCACCGGATCGCCGGCGGCTTCTTCGTGACGGTCACCAAGGACTAGAGCAGCGGCAACGCCTCGTTGACCGACCCGACCCAGTGATCGGGCTGCGCGTCATCGGGCGCATCGGCATCGGCGTAGAGCGAATTGGCCCGCCGCACGCCGATCGTCGTCCAGCCGAGCGCCTTGGGCGCAATGAAATCCTTGGCCGGATTGTCGCCGATATAGGCGTAACTGCGATCGGGCCATTCCTCCATCACGACCTCGAAGCGCGAAGGGTCGGGCTTGGCAGCGCCATATTCCTCGGAAATGTAGACGGGGATGTCGGTGATACCGAGCGCGGCAAGCTTGAGCCGCTGGGTGACCGAGCGCCCGTCGGTAATGATCGCCATTGCCCTGCCCTCCTCCTTGAGGGTCGCGATCGCCTGCGCGGCGCGTTCGGTCAGCGCAATGTCGGGTTCGTGGAGGCGGTAGGTCCACAGCAGGCTTTCCTTGGCGCTTGGCGGCAGTTCGCCAAGCTCGCACGCCAGCGCCAGCCAGTCATCGCCGGCCCGCGCGGCAGCCAGCAGCTCGTCGCCCACGGCATGTCCGTGCTGGTCGGCGATGACCTTCGCCACCGCGCGCACACCGGAAAGAACATAGTCCGCCTCCGGATAGAGCGTATCATCGAGATCGAAGACGATGACATCAGCCATGATCGTGCACCAAAACCTTGGCGTCGTAGCGCAGCATCAGAAGATTGGCCTCCCAGTCGGAAATGTCGCGGGCGTCCTTGCCCAACAGATATTCGTCCACCAGCATCGCGGGATAATTGGCGCCCGCCGCATGCGCGAGCGGGTATCCGCCGCCGAAGCGCGGATTGATTTCGATGCCGAGCAGGCGCTCGTCTTCCTCGCGGCCGAACACCTGCACGGTCAGGCAGCCCCGTGCGCCCGCGATATTGGGCAGAATTTCGCCCAGCTTGTCGTAGACGAAATTGCGACGGGTCACGCCTTTGGCAACTTCACCGGCGCGGATCGCGATGCGTTCGCGCGGAACCCAGCAGCGCAACTTGCCATTCCGGTCATAGTAGGCATCCACGGTGTACTCGCGGTGCGATCCGTCGACATATTCCATGAACATCATCTTGGGATCGTCGAGCAGGTCGCTGGTCACTTGCTCGGCATTTTCAAGCAACTGCGCACCGATGCCGCTCGACCCGTCGATAGGCTTGGCAAAGCATGGAAACGAAAGATCGTCCTTGCCCATCAGCGCAGGAGCATCGAGCCCGATCGAGTTGAAATAATCGCCGGTACGGCGCTTGTCGCGGCAATGGGCGATCATCTCGGCATCCGAAATGATGGCGTGCACGCCATGGTCAGCAAAACGCTCGCGATTCTCGGCCAGGACCATGAGTTCGGGATCGATCGTCGGGACGATCATGCTGATGCCTTCAGACTTGCACAGCTCGAGCAGGCGATCGGCATAATCGGGCGCGGTCACGCGCGGTAGCTGGTGCGCCTTGGCAGCCACGTGGCAGGCAGACGACAGGCCGGGTTCGAGGTCGGTCGCATGGACCTTGCCGCCAATGCGCTCGGCCTCGGCCACAAAAGCTTCGACAAGCTCGACGCGGCGGCCCGCGGAAGTGACGAGGATGTCAGTCATTCTTGCTCCCGGTAAAACGGGGCATGGTTGCATCCCCCTCGGCGCTGATGCCGCTGCGGCCTAGCACCTTGAAGGCGGTCATGACCATGATCTTGAGATCGAGCAGGATCGACTGGTTGTCGACGTACCAGACATCATGGGCGAATTTCTCTTCCCAGCTCAAGGCATTGCGGCCGTTGACCTGCGCCCATCCGGTCAGGCCAGGACGCACGTCCATGCGCCGCGCCTGTTCTTCGCTGTAGAGCGGGACATAATCCATCAGCAAAGGGCGCGGACCGACCAGGCTCATGTCGCCCTTGAGGACGTTCCACAGGCCGGGCAGCTCATCGATGCTGGTCGAGCGCAGGAATTTTCCAAATCCGGTCAGTCGTTCGGCATCGGATAATGGCTTGCCATCAGGCCCGGTCGCGTTGCGCATGGTGCGGAATTTCACCAGTTCGAACGGCACCGCATCCTTGCCGGGGCGCACCTGCCGGAAGAAGATCGGGCTGCCGTGCACGAACAGGTTGGCAACCCCCACCAGCAGTAGCAGCGGCGAGAGCAGGAGCAGCGCCAGCGCGGACACCGAAATGTCGATCAATCGCTTCATTGGCCCCTGGTTACCCAATCGACCCACTGGTTGGCGAGATCGCCGCGGTTGAATTTCTCGCGGGCCAGCGCGCCTGCCCGCTCGCCCATGGCCTTGAGCGCGGCCATGTCGTCGGCAGCCTTTTCCAACGCGTCGGCAAAGGCGACAGGATCGTTCGGCGGCACGGCAAAGCCGCAATCCTGCTCCTCGATCATGCCGGCGAGCCAGCCGGGATAATTGTTGAGCACAGGTTTTTCGGCCGCGATGAAGTCAAAGAATTTGTTTGGCGACGTTCCGTAGTAAAATGCGGGGACATCGGACAGGATCTGCAATCCGATATCGGCGCGGCGGATGATCGGCACCAGGTCGACCTTGGGCATGGGCGGCAGGAAGGTGACGTTGTTGAGCCCCTCGCTACCGCGGCGGTCGAGGAGGCGCGGCTTTTCGCGGCCGTCGCCGACCAGTAGGAAGGCGATGTCGTCGCGTCCGCGCTTCTTCAGTTCGCCCGCTGCGTCGAGCACCGCATCAAGCCCGTTCGCTGTGCCATGCGTGCCAGGAAAGATCGCGACCAGCCGCGCCTCGTCCAGACCTTCCGGGAGCGTATCGGCGGCGGGCACGTCGAACAGCTCGAGGTCGCAGCCATTGGGGATGACCGCTATTTTGTCGCGCGGCACTCCGCGCTCGGCGATGCCGTCGGCGATCCCCGGCGAAAGCGCGACGCAGCGGTCGGCAAGCCGGTAGGACAGGAACTCGAGCACGCCCAGTGCCCACAGCACGAGCGGATTCTTGATCACGCCCATCGCGCGCGGCAATTCGGGCCACAGGTCGCGCACCTCGAAAACGTAGCGCTTTCCGGCCAGCAATCGCGCCAGGATCACGGGAATCCCCGCAGTCAGCGGTGTCGTGGTCGCGAAATTGAGGTCGAAGCGGCGCTGCATCGCCAACCGCGTGGTTGCCAGCGCATATTTCACGAAGGTCCAGCTGCGCTTCAAAAAGCTGTCATTGTTCGAATAACCAAGATCATATTCGATGACATGGATGCCTTCGACATCGCCTTCGCGCTTACCCTTCTCGAACGGCCCCGATAGCCCGGTCGAACCATGGCCGATCGACCCGCAGGCCATCGTCACCTTGTGGCCGCGCGCAACAAGCGCCTTGGCATTCTCGTAAGATCGCGTGCCGGTGATGCCCTTGGGCGTGGTGAAGTGCTGGTGGAGGTAGAGAATATGCATGTTACTGGAAGCGGATTTCGCTGCGAATTTTGGCTGGTATGCTCGTCGCGACCTTCATCACGGGAATGGTCTTTCGATCAAGGTAAAAACGTGATTCAACGCCGTCGGCCAGTTCGATTTGTGTAATTTCATCGCCGCCGACCTCGATCGCGATGTTACCCAGTGTGAGCGTGCCGTTCTCCATCGTCCATGCCCCCGGCTTGAGCCGCCAGCGCAGAATCGCTTGCTCAGCAGGTCCTCGCAGCGTGTCTTCGCAAATCAAACGGTCGGAATGCAGCGTGACGCGCCGCTCATGGAAATTGCCATGTCGATCGGTATGGCGGGCCGCCGCAGTCGCCACCCCTCGCGCCTCCAGCACGGGCGCGGTCTCCGCTTCGATCCAGTCGCCCCACAGGAAGCGCGACACGCGCGGCATCGGCTCCTTGCCGTCGAACTGTACGCTGTTGTGCGAAGCGATGCCGCCAAGCATCTCGTCATCTGCCGCGTAGCCATAACTGCCATCGTCGCGCAGGATATTCTCGCCGTCGACCCACAGGTCCACATGCATCAGATCGGCCTGGCTCGGGCGAAAATCGAACCGGGCGTAGCGCAGCGTGGCTTTTGCCTTCCCCGAGCCCAGGACATGCAACCCGCCATCGTCGAACGTTTTGCTCGGCGGAATGTCGAGCGGCGTATCCGGCAGGGCTTCGCCGAACAGGGTCAGCATGCGATCCCACGGCCCGTCCTGTTGGAGCGCACGTCGATCAAGGAAAAGCGCCGCTGCGGTCTGCAGCGTCGGCCGGAAGTCCCGATAGCCATCGTCGGTCAGTGCGAACAGCCGCGCCCCGTCATTGGCGCCGAAATTGGGCCCGTCGCCGCTTTCCAGATCGACCAGCTGTGCGAGCCAGCGCGTCGCTGCGGCAATTCGCTCATACGCCGCATCGCAGAAAGCGGGCGCGTCATATGTGCGCCGCCACAGCTCGGCAAAACAATAAGTGTCGAGCATGACGCGGTGATAGACGAGCGAATATTGGCTAAACGTCCCGTCTTCGAGGATCAGCCGCCTCGCTTCTTCCTCAAGCGCCTTGTGTCCCAGCTTCCGATATCGTTCTCCCGCCGCGCCCAGCAGCAGTCCGCCGCAATAGAGCGCGGCGGCTTCCGAGGTCGCATGGTTGTTGGCCTGCCCGCGCGCATAATCGAGCGTCGGCGCGATGCGCTTGAGGTGCAGGTCGACGAGGTGGCGCAGCGCCGGCAAGGGCGCCCTTGGCTGATCGAGGATTGCCGCTGCAAGGCATAGGTGCATCACCCTGATCGATGCCTCCTGCCCGCATTTCCAGTTTGCACCCTTGTAAGGCGGGTTCTTGGAGATCCAGTCTTCGAGCCATGCGTTGAGCCGCTCGAGCTCGCAATCGTCGCCGGCAGCAGCGCGCGTTGCCATCGCCAGCAACCAGTCGAAGCGCGAGGCCTCCCAGACGGTCTTGATGTCGCCGATGTCGGGATTGAAATCGGGGATCTGGTGCCAGTCGAGATCCGATCGCACGCTGGCATCGCCCAGCGGATTGGCATGCCAGTCCGGAATGCCATCGCCGAAGCGCACTTCATGCTTGCCAAACCACCAACCGCTCGTGCGCCACTCCTCGCGC
The DNA here is from genome assembly GCF_026157105.1 of Sphingomicrobium marinum. Taxonomy (GTDB): domain Bacteria; phylum Pseudomonadota; class Alphaproteobacteria; order Sphingomonadales; family Sphingomonadaceae; genus Sphingomicrobium; species Sphingomicrobium marinum. The sequence goes on along the minus strand of NZ_JANPVQ010000001.1, from coordinate 1,092,725 downwards.
GGCGCGAAGGGCAATCTGCGCTCGGCAGCCTTGTAAAACGGCCCTTCGACGGGCTCGCCCGAAAGTTTGAGCACGGGGTGCGCTCCGGTTTTGAGCCCGAGCCGATAGCGCGCCACGCGCAGCACGTTACCGAGACCTAGCGCCCGGTAGGTGCTTAACTTTGTGGCGAGCGAACCCATTATTTGAGCAATGCGGCCGCTTCGATCGAGGCGCGGCTGACTTCGAACAGCTCTTCGGGCGCGATCGGCGATGCACTGCCCGAGCGAACCGCATCGAGAAACGCCTTGCTGCACGGCCCCTGCCCCTTGTCCTGGCGCATCAGGCCCATCTTCTTGAAGCCAGGCCAGTTATAGCCGCGCAGCTTGAGGAAATTGTCGATCTGCAGCGTGCCACCACCCGCGAACGCTTCGATTCGCTCCTTGGGGAAGCTCGACCCGCCATTGGCGAGGTAATGCACCGTGCCGAAGCTGCCGTCGGCGAAGTTTAGCGTGATGCTCGCCTTGTCGAGCGTCGCGTTGGCGCTGCCGCCCATCGCGCTGGCCTGCACCCCGGTGATCGGCGCGCCGGCAAGATAGCGCATCAGGTCGATGAGGTGACAGGCCTCGCCGATGATCCGGCCGCCGCCGACTTCGGGATCCTGGCTCCAATGGTCGGCGGGGATCGCGCCCGCATTCATCGTCATGATGAAGGCCTTGGGTTCCGCCACGCCTTCGAGCAACGACTTCATCTTCTGCGTTAGCGGCGAAAAGCGACGGTTGAAGCCGACCATCAGCAAGCGATCGGTCTTGGCATGCGCGGCCTCGACCGCGTCTATATCTTCCATCGTCAAGCCGAGCGGCTTCTCGACGAATACATGCTTGCCCGCTTCGAGCGCATCGATCGTCATCCGCGCGTGGGTATTGTGACGCGTAACGATCGCCACCGTGTTGATGTCAGCATCGGCCAGCAGCGCGGAGCTATCAGCACTGGCTTCGGCAAAGTCGTTCTTGCGACCGTGGATGACGCCGCTGGTACCGCCCGCCGACACGATGGTGCGAAGTTCCGCCCCGGCATCCTTGAAGGCGGGAATCAGGACGCGAGAGGCATAGTTGCCGGCGCCGATGAAGCCGACCACCGGCTCGCCGGCCGCGGGAAGCGGTCGATCTTCAAGCACGACCTTGGCAACGTGGCGATCATCGGCCGGCTCGCCATAGTCGAGCAGCATGCCGAGCACGCTCTTGTCGTCGGCCAGCTGGTCATAGGCCTTGGTGGCATCGGCAAAATCGAACCGGTGCGAAATCAGCGCTTCGACGTCGATGCGTCCCGCCGCCAGCATGTCGAGCACCGCTTCGAAATTGCGCTGTTCGGTCCAGCGCACGAAGCCGACCGGATAATCCTGCCCTTTGTCTTCATAGGCCGGATCGTAGCGCCCCGGTCCGTAGGAGCAGCTGACCTGGAAGCTCAGCTCCTTTTCGTAGAAATCGGCGCGATTGAGCTCGAGCCCGGTCACACCGACGAGGATGATCCGCCCGCGTTTGCGGCACATGCGCGCGGCCTGCGTGACCGGGTCGCTGCTATCGGTCGACGCGGTGATCAGCACGCCGTCGACACCGCGTCCACGGCTGAACGCCATGCCTGCGGCAACCGGGTCTTCGCCCTTGGCCGGGTTGCACGTTTCGGCGCCGAATTGGCGCGCCAGTGCCAGCTTGGATTCGTCGAAATCGATGGCGAGGACGCGCGCGCCATGCGCCACCAGCAACTGGACGGTGAGCATTCCGATGAGACCCGCGCCGGTGACGACGAAACTCTCGCCCAGCGTCGGCTGCGCAAGCCGGATGCCCTGAAGCCCGATCGAGGCAAGGACGGTGAACGACGCGGCATCGTCGCTGACCCCGTCGGGCACCTTGGCACAAAGATTTTCGGGCACGCTGACGACATCGGCATGGGCGCCGTTGGAGACGACGCGGTCGCCTGCGGCATAGCCTTCAACGCCGCGCCCGACCTCGCGCACGCGGCCGACATTGCAATATCCGAGTGGGATCGGCTGATCGAGCTTCGATTTGACCGCGTCCATCGTGGTCAGCAGCCCGTCGGTTTTCACCTTGTCGAGGACCTGCGCGACTTTTTCGGGCTGTTTGCGCGCCTTGGCGATCAGGCTCGAACGGCCGAAATCGACCAGCATCCGCTCGGTCCCCGCGCTGATCAGCGATACGCTGGTGTCGATGAGCAATTGGCCGCCGCGCGCCTTGGGCGCCGGGCATTCGACCAGCTCGGTCTTACCGCTGCCGAGATGCTGCAAAATCTGTTTCAATGGTCGTCCCTAATCAACTGAATCGCTCGTTCATCGTCCGGGCACGCTAGGCCCGGGCGCGTTTGAGCCGTGCTTTGGCCTTGAATGCCGCGCTGAGCAACAGGCCCCGTGCCTTCACCCAGGCATATTTTGCCCGGTAGCCTATCGATTCATCGCTGCCGCTAAAAATGGGCAGCAAGGCCTTCTTGACTCGGTTGGCCCTGAAGAAAGCAAGATAACTCTTGGCATCGAGCGCGGAAAAACGGCTCAGTTCGGCCAATTTCGCATTGGCTTCGGGCGGCGTGAACGAGCCGATCTCGAGCGTGTGATCCGCCCCCGAATAGCGCACCTCGGCAACCGTGACATCGCCGCTCTTTACATCCCAACGCACCGACAGGCCTGGCGAACAGTAAGCGGGGAAACGCAAAGCGCCCCCATAATAGTGCCCTTCCTGAAAAGCGAAGTTGCCCGTCCCGTAGAAGATCGGAACACCTTCGTGCCGCTCGAACCCCTGCAGGCAATGCGCATGGCAGCCCACGATGATATCCGCGCCCGCCTCAGCCAAATCATGCGCCATCTGGCGATGCAGTGGGTGCGGGTAACGCTCGGTCTCGTAGCCCCAATGAAGGAACAGCACGACCTTGTGCCCGGCGGCCTTGAGCTGCCTGACCTGCCGCAGGAGCGGCGCTGCTTTCATCGGTGCGACACCGCTCGATCGCTCGGTGGCGTGGATGCAGCCGATAAGATCCCAGCCGGCGGCCACGATGGCGACTGAAATGCCGTCCTCCTCGACGATCAGCGGGCTGGTGGCCTCGGCAAGGGTGGCACCTGCCCCGACACTCGGCATCGGCGCCGCCTGGGCGATCGCGACCGAATTGACGACCCCGTCATCGCGATCCGCGATGTGGTTGTTGGCAAAGCCGAGGATGATCTTGTCCCAGCCCAGCGACTGGATGGCAGACACTTGGTTGTGCACGCCCGCCGCATTGGTCGGCGCGATGGCGTCCTGGACCAGATAGCCCTCGACGTTCACGAGCGCGTGTTCGCCCGGCGCGGGCCGAAAATCGGTGTCGACCTCAGGTCCCGGAATCGCGAAGTCGCCGAAAAAATACATGGCCTCAGTCTACAAGCCGCGAAGAAACGAGCAACGGCACCTTGCCCAGCTTGGTGCGATAGGGCCGCTCGCGCCGCTCAAAATCGAAGTGGACGTCGATCGCCTTCGCGTCAAACATCTGCGCTGCATCTGCCGGTGCCAGATCCTCGTGCGTCGAATAGACGATCGTTGCCTTGCCTGCCTGTTCCTGCCGGACCTGCACATGGCTGACATGGTCGAACAAGGCGTGGTGCCGACCGAAAATGATCGCGGTGAGGAAGATCTTGTTATTCTGCGCGTCGAGGATGAAGTCTCCCTTGCGACCCCCGTCGATGCGGAAGGAAGAAAGCAGTCCGCCCTCGAAGGTCGGCAGCACCGTATCCTCGGTATTGTAGCGAATAAGCGGCGAGGCGAAGTTGTAATAGCTGGTGCCAATCAACTGGTGCGCGCCATCGATTTCCACTGCTTCGGCAAAGCCATAGCTGAGCAGCGGCTCGAAATTATAAGCCTCGGTCCGCTCCCCCGCGAGTACGGCGCGCTCGGTATGCCCGTACCACGACACCGATTTGGCCTCCAGCGCTTCCTCCACGGCAGCACGCAGGTGGGGCACCGGGTATTCGCTGCTCAGCATGATGCCCTGGATATTCTTCCGGAACGTGTCGATCAGCGGGTGGCCCGTCTTCTCGAGCCACAGCACGAAGTCAAACATCGCGCTTGGGTAGCCGTGCAGGAACCGGCATTGGCGGGCGCGCTTGTCGGCGAGGATGGCGTCGGCGAGATCCTGCCAGTCGGATGCAATGTTGAGCAGGAAGCTGTGCCGGACACTGTCGTATGACACCAGTTCGCCTTCGCGGTACAGGCCCGAAAAAACGATCTTGGGCTGGTCGGTTGTGAAACCGATCCGCTTCCAGAGCGAAAGCATGTGTGCCCATTCGTGGCCCATCGCGCTGGGTTCGATATAGAAGCTGAGCGGTTTGCCCGAAGACCCGCCCGTGTTGACCTTGCTGCGGCTCGCCACGGTCGCCGAGCGATCTTCCATCGGAACGTCCTGCATAATCGCCTTGTCGACGATCGGCAGCATGTCGATATCGGCAAAGTCGCCCATGCGATGCGGGTCGACCCCATAATCGCCGTAGAACTGGCGATAAAATTCGACGTTGCGAACCGCATGGCAGGCGACTGCCTTGACGCGATCGAAGACGAATTGGCGGCGCCCTTCTTGGGACAGGCGCTCGACCAGCGCCATCTCCCGATTTGCGCGCTGGAAGCTGCTGCGCAGCGGCGGGCGCATACCGTACGGTACCTTGGCCAGCAGCGCGCCCACTGCATATGGCAGCTTGTCCGCTTTCTCTTTGAGGAAAAATGCCAGGCTCATGGAGCGTCGTCTCGCAAGCTAGAATAGAGCAGGATCAACCTGCAGGTAGAAATAGGCCATCAACATGCTGCCAAGCACGTAGTTGACGAGGTAATTGAGGAATTGCTTCCCGCCTGCAGCCACCGAGAAAAAGATCAGCAGGACGTTCGACGTCCGGAACAGGAAGATACCCAGCAAAATCGTCAGGATATCCACCGCGCCGACAAAGTAGACCCCGATGCCGAGGATCGAGGGCAAGAGGAAGGAGAGGAACAGTTCGGTGTTCCGCTTACGCGAGCGCATGAATGACTGCAGGTAGAAATGTAGCGTGTTAACCCCCACTGCCGCGACGAGGAAGCAGAAGACCGGGAAGAGCGATTGGAAACGCTCGCCGAAATAAAGAACGTAGAGCCACTCGCCGAAGACCCAGAAGAAAATCGATGCAGAGAGGATCGCAAAGGAAATGATCATCCCGGTGGCCATGTAGCGCCCAAGATAGGTATCGTCCTTGCAGATACGCGGATAGAAATAATAGCTCGCCAATTGCGATATGACCCCCGATTTCACGGGTAGATCGGCAACGATGTTATATTTGCCCGACGCATCGGTGCCGAGAAAGGTGAGCGCGGCAATGCGGTCGGCGAAGTCGCCTGCCGAGCGCACCAGGTTCTGGCCGAATACCAGCGCAATCTCCTGCGTCGACACATGGACAGGCTTGCCTTCGATCGAAACGAACGGCAGCGCCACCAGCAGCATCAGCGCAAATGACATTGCGTTCCCGGCAAGCAGCACCCACGGCAGGTATTGCTCGCCGATCGTCAAGGGTACGACGACGAGCCCGACGAAGATCATGGCGATCGCCAGGCTGCGGATTAGGTAGGCGTGGCCCGAACGCAGCACAGCCTCGAGGCGCGCCCAGAATGGCCCCGTCATCAGGAAGAAGAACAGCGACAAGCCAAGACTGATCGCGAACGCGACACCGAATTGCGGGAGCGCTACAGACGATATCGCGGCAATCAGAAGAGAAGCGCCGATCGCGACGATAAGGCTTTTGCGCGTCAGCGACTTCAGGCTGACCGGCCCCTCGATGTGCACCAGCTCGCGGGTCAGGCTCGGCCGGAACATGTCGAATATGCCGAAGAAAGCATGCGCGACGAGAATGGCGCCCGCCATCTCCAGCCCCTCGTCGCTCAAGCTGCGCGCGAGGAACGGGGTCATCACCAGCGATACCGCAAGCGGCAATGCCCCCGCAGCCGCCAGCGCGAAGACCTGGCGATCCACCTTGAACCTCATCGACGCGCTTTGCGCCGCAGCATGGCCTGGTAGATCACCGCAGCGATCATCAGTCCGATCAGCGGACTAATGATCGGCTGACGCATCGGCACGTTCAGATTATTGGACACCACCATGAAGACCATCAGAACGACACCGAACAAGCTGAGGTAGAGATGGTCTTGCTTGAGCCGCTGCGACACGATCATCATGACCGAACCGTAAACCAGACGAGCGCTAATCGCGAGAAACGCCAGCCCGCCAAACAGGCCGCACCAGACAAATGCGTCGACATACATGTTGTGCGCCGACGGCGCCAAAATGCCGTCACCGAACACGCTGACATTGGGCGGCAGGAAGCCCGATCCGAACAGCGGATCCCAGAAGAAGACCTTGATGGACTCGCGGATCATCATGTCGCGCCCGCCGAATTGGGCGCCCTCGTTCTGGAGCGAGGCAATCTTGTTGAGCATACGGAAATCCGATGCCGCAAAGGCCTCGAAGATCGCGTTCAGGTTGATGATCAGCATTGCACCCGCGATGAAGCCGCCAAAGAAGAGCGCTGCTCTCAGGTAAGGGCTGCGCGCAGCAAAAAGCAGGATGGTCGACAGCAGATAAGTCAGCAGTCCTTCACGCGACGCCAACGCCAGGAGAACGATTAGCGCCCCGCCGTTGATCATCAGCAAGAATTTGCGACTGATCTTGAGTTCCTTGGAGAAGAACATCGCGTTGAGCAGCGACATCGCGAAGGAGATTGCGGTCGGGACGTAGACGGCGATCTGGTATTGGCCCGGCAGGATGCGGTTCTGCGACATGCGCCCCGCATCGCCCAGCCCGCCATAGGCAACGAACTCGATGATGGTGGATGCCCCATACCAGCCGATATTCGCGATCACGCCGATGAGGAACCAGCGCATGAATGTCTTGAAACGCTCGGTCCCCATGATCGTGAGAAAATAGGGGATCCAGACGAACGGTATGATCCATTGATAGGCGAACAGGATAGCATCCGGACTTCGCATCACGGCGTTCAGCGCCCCCATTACGAGGCAATAGAGACAGAAGATCACGACCAGGAACAGGAACATCCCGCCGCGGAAATATTGGTGGAAGCGGCTGTTGAACACGAACAGCAGAAAGAAAGGCGACAGGACCAGCGAAATCGGCACTGCGAAACGATCGACTTCGTAGAAATCCGCCGTCGTCAGCATGAAAAAGTTGGCAGGTTCGACAAACAGGCACAGCGGAATGAAGAAGCCCGCTATCCGATCGGCATAGCGCGGCCGCGTGGCGGCAACGCTGCGGTGGATCGGGAGCGCCTGGTTCATCAGCCCGCTACCACGCCGCGCGTATCGATGACGATGCCGTCGAAATGCAGCTTCTTGATTGCCTGGTGGTCGACCAGCACGAGATGGATATCGGCCTGCGCCGCACCGGCCGCATCGACCAGCTTCGCGTCCTCGAGCCCGTCCGGGAGGCTATCGATATGCGGTTCGAAGACCCGCAGGCTCGAGTATTTCTTGGCCAGCTGCCTGGCGATCAACAGCGCGGGGCTTTCGCGCAGATCATCGATGTCCGCCTTGAACGCGAGGCCATAAATCGCAATCGAAACCTCGGCACTGGACTTCTTCGTTTCAGCGACCGCCGCATCGACCTTGTCCAACACCCATGCCGGCTTGTCGTCATTCACTTCGCGCGCGGTCCGGATGAGACGCGCTTCTTCGGGCGTCCTGGAGACGATAAACCACGGATCGACCGCGATGCAGTGGCCGCCGACGCCCGGGCCCGGCTGGAGGATGTTGACGCGCGGATGGCGGTTGGCGAGCGCGATCAGCTCCCACACGTCGATGTCGAGCTTGTCACAAATCACCGACAATTCGTTGGCAAAGGCGATGTTGACGTCGCGAAAGCTGTTTTCGGTCAGCTTGGCCATTTCGGCGGTGCGCGCATTGGTGATGACGCAGTCGCCGGTAACGAAAATCTTGTAGAGCGCGGCGGCCTCCTTGCTGCACCGCGGCGTCATTCCGCCGATCACGCGATCGTTGTGGATCAGCTCCTGCATCACTTTGCCAGGAAGAACGCGTTCCGGGCAGTGGGCGATGCGGATATCGCTTTTCTCGCCCGCATCCTGCGGAAAGCTGAGGTCGGACCGTGCTTCGGCAAGCCAGGCGGCCATTTGCTCGGTCGCCCCCACTGGCGAGGTCGATTCAAGCACAACAAGGTCACCCGTCTTCAGCACAGGTGCGATGGCCTTGGAGGCTTTTTCGATGAAGCCCAAATCGGGTTCGTGATCGCCCTTGAACGGGGTCGGCACCGCGACCAGGAACGCGTCGGCGGGCTGCGGCGTCGTGGTGGCGACGAGATGCCCGCTTTCGACCACGCTGTGGACGACGATATCGAGATCGGGTTCGACGATATGGACGCGGCCCTCGTTGATCGTCGCGACCGTCTCCTCGTTCACGTCGACGCCGATCACCTTCACCTTGCGCGAGGCGAACATCGCCGCGGTGGGAAGCCCGATATAGCCAAGACCGATGACCGAAACCGTTTTCATGCAAACGTCCTTACAGATTCCAGCGCTTTAGGCGAGTTTCGCGGCAAGATGATCGGCGATACGCGCCGACGCCTTTCCGTCACCATAGGGATTGTGCGCACGGCTCATGCGCGCATAGGCCGCCTCGTCGTCGAGCAGCTCGGCCGCTTCGCGCACGATGGCGGCATCGTCGGTGCCGACCAGCTTGACCGTACCGGCATCGACTGCCTCTGGCCGTTCGGTCGTGTCGCGCATGACAAGCACCGGCTTGCCCAGCGAGGGCGCTTCTTCTTGCACCCCGCCGCTATCGGTTAGCACCAAGTACGAGCGGCGCATCAGGTCCACGAACGGCAGGTAATCGAGCGGCGCGATGAGACGCACGTTCCCGCGCCCGCCCAGCGTTTGCTCGACCGGCTCCTTCACGTTAGGATTGAGATGCACGGGATAGACGATCTCGACATCGTCCCGCTCGGCCAGTTTGCCCAGCGCCGTGCAGATGCGTTCGAACCCGCCGCCAAAATTTTCGCGGCGGTGCCCGGTGACGAGGATGGTCTTGCGGTCAGGATCGGTCGGGACCGCTTGCGCCAGCTTGCTCGCCAGCGCCGCGTCGCCTTCGATCCGCGCCACCACGTCGAGCAGCGCATCGATCACCGTGTTGCCAGTCACGAGAATCTCGTCGGCGGGCACGGCTTCGACGAGCAGGTTCTGCTGCGCTCGCTCGGTCGGTGCGAAATGGATGCTCGTCACCGCGCCCGCGACCTTGCGATTGATCTCCTCGGGCCACGGTGAATAGCGGTTGCCCGTGCGAAGGCCCGCTTCGACATGCGCCACCGGGATCTTGGCATAAAATGCCGCCAGCGAAGCCGCCATCGTCGTGGTCGTGTCGCCATGCACCAAAACGACGTCGGGCTTTTCCGCCTCGAGCACGCCGCGCAAGCCCAGGAGCACGTTCGAGGTGATGTCGGTGAGGTCCTGCCCCGGCTTCATCAGGTCGAGATCGTGATCGGGCGTCAGCGCGAACAGCCCGAGCACCTGGTCGAGCATTTCGCGGTGCTGCGCGGTGACGCAGATGCGGCTGTCGAAGCGCGGGTCGGCGGCAAGCTGTTGCACCACCGGCGCCATCTTGATGGCCTCGGGCCGCGTGCCGAACACGGCCAATGTCTTGATCATGTCGTTACCCGAATGAAATCAGTATCTTGGGCAGGCAGCAAAAGTGCCCCTCCCCGCTCGGGAAGAGGCCTTATTGCACTATCAACCCTGCGGCAACAGGCAACCGTCACCCGAACGTGGACGGCTGCACGTTATCATCCGAATTACGGTCGATATAATAATTGTACGGATCGATCCCGACATAGGCCGGGCGTTCGCTCGAGCGCAGCGTGATGACCGTTGTCCCGTCTTCGATCGTACGCTCATCCATCGCAATGACGTCCTCGCTGTCGAAAGCACCGAAGCCGGGACGCGAGCTGAACAGGCCGATCTTGACCGGCGCGGTCAGCGGCACCTCGGTTTCGACCCCCTGACCGTCGGCTTCGTACTTGGCGGCTTCGACGGTGATCGTGGTCACCCATTCGCCGTTCTGCTCGACCGTTTCGGACTTGGCGACCTTGTAGTCGAACAGCACGATCTTCTCGAGCAGGTCTTCAACCAGCGCGCGCTCTTCGGGCGTCCGCGCCTCCGCCTTGATCTCGTTCACGATGTCAAGCGATTGCGGATAAGGCGGGCCCTTGAACTTCCAGCGATCGACATAGCGCGCAAGCGCCGCGTTGACCCGGTCCTCGCCCAGCCGCTCGGCCAGCAGGAAGAAGGCCATCGCGCCCTTGCGATAGTGAATATATGCCTGGTTCTCGACCCGCACGAGCGGCAGTTCCTCGATGATTTCGCCCTTGCGGCCGCGCAAATAGCCATCGAGTTCATATTTGAGGAAGCGCCGCAGCTGGTCTTCGCCAACCTGCTCCTTCATCACCATGATCGCCGAATAGCTGGCGAGCGTCTCTGTCGTCATGGTCGAGCCCTGTTGCAGCCCGCCCAATGCCTGGTGCGCCCAATATTGGTGTGCCAGCTCGTGCGCGATCACGTAGGTGACGAAGTCGACCGCGTCGGGATCGCCATCGATCTTCTGACGGAAGCCGATATTCTCAGAATAGGGCATCGTGCCGGCAAAGGCCTGCGCGAAGCTGGCGTAGGGGAATTCTATGATGCGGGCATAGTCGAACTGGTAGGGCCCGAAATTCTCTTCGAAATAGTTGAGGCTCGTCTCCATCGCATCGAGCATCCGCGGCACGTTCCACTCATGGCCTTTTTCATAATAGACCTCGAGCGTGATGTCGCGCAGCTGGCGCGTGGCGACTTCATAATCACCTGACTGGATCGAGAAGAAATTGAGGATCGGACTGGAGGCGCGGAATACCGCCGTGCGCCGATCGCCATTGGTTACATCCGATACTTTTTCGCCCGGCGCGATCGGGATCTGGTCAGCCGCGGTGGTCAGCGTGACCTCGCTCGTCACCCAGTCGGCGCCGACATAATTCTGCTCGACCCCACGCGGGTCTTCGAGCGTGTACGGACGCAGCTCGTCGGGCAGGTCTTGGCGACGGCGCGCCGTGCGATCCTGCAACAGGCCCGAACGGTCCATGCCGATGGCCGGCGCGAACAGGCTGTTGTTCACGAACGTCTTGTCCGGCGTGATGCCGGTGGCAGGCGCACCGGCGCGAAACCCGCGATACCAGACGCGGCTCTCGAATGTCAGCTCGACTTCTTCGCCTGGTTGGAGCGGCGTGTCGAAGCGATAGATGCGGTAACCAAAGTCCTCGTCATGCTCGTCGAGGGTCGCACCCGCGACGTTTAGACTGAGGAATTCGCCGTCCTCCGATTGCTGGCGCACGTGGAGGGTGTCGATCGCTTCGTCATGCTCGTTGCGCAGCAGGTAGCGCCCGTCGACCAGCAAACGCCGCTCAGCAGGATGGAGTTCAACATCGAACTTCACGTCCTTGATCGCGGGCTGCTTGAGCTCTTCGTACTGGAGGTAGCGACGCTCATACTCGGCAAGTCGCTCTTCCTGCTCGTCGCTGGTGCGATAGGTGTTGAGTTCCTTGATGTTGTAGTGCGCATAGGCGCCCACCCCGACCATTCCCGCGAGCAGCACCGCGCCGACAATTGCCGGCACCGTTCCGATGCCATTGCGCCGGACGCGGGCGATGCGCGAATGCAGTCCCAGGTCACCCCCGCGCGGCCAGAGCAAATGCGCAATCAGCACGAGCAACGCAGCGCCCAGCAGCCAATAGGTTTGCAGCGTGTACGCCCCGAGGAAGAAGGGCGCCGGATCGACGAGGTCGCTCATCGGCACAGACGGTCCCGCCGCATAGGTGTAGAGCGGGTTCGAATAGCCCAGGTTCGACAAGAAAATCGTCAACAGGAACCAGGCGAGGATCGCGCCCCAGCCGAAAAACTTGTTCGGGCTAAGGACCTGGATTGCCACCGCCAGCACGGCGATGAGCAAGCCATCGATTGCGCTCGGAATGATGAACCAGGTGACATATTTGCCGATGCCAAGCGCTGGCATACCCGCACTCGCCTGGTAGAGCAGGCCGATCACCATGCCAGTGGCATTCACGGCTACGAGCAGGAGGAAAATGGCAATCACCTTGGGGATCGTCATTGCCCAAGCCGGGACGGGCGCGCTGTCGACGATCTCGTTCAATTTTCGCTCGCGTTCGCGCCACACTAGTTCGCCGCCGTAGAAAGCCGCGATGATCAGGATGAAGATGGAAAAGTTGTTGCGTACCGACTGGATCGTCGCCGCAACGGTAGGATAGCTGTCATTGCCATAACCGCCGCCGCCTGCACCGCCCCACAATTCGGTAGCGGTGAAGCCAAGCGCCAGCACGATGAGGATGGGCACGCCGGGGCTGCGCAACATCTGTTGCAATTCGACCTTGAGGCGGGCGACAAATTGGCTCCACGCGGAGATGTCGCCATTCTTGGCGCTGATCTTCTCACCGCCGAGCGTCGGCGGGACCGCTGCCAGTTTCGCATCCTTCAGCTTGCGCTTTTCGAGCTTGCGCAGCTTGCGCTTCGACGGTGCGCGTTCGGCATTGGAATAGCGCCAATAAGCAAGCCCCAGCAGCACTGCGCCTGCAACGAGAATGAGAATACGGTTGCTCAGCAAGATACCGCCAAGCTCGATCAGCTTGCTGTTATATTCGGCGCCGCTCCAATAGCGGGTCTCCAGCGACACCGCGCCCACACCGAACGGATCGAAGCGCGCGAAGATCGCCTCCTGCTCCGGATCGCCCTGGAAGATGTTCTGGAAGGCAAGGTACGCCATCACGAGCAGGATGACGGCGACATAACTCCACATCAGCGAGCGAGTCACCGTGGAGACCGAGAATAGCAGGGCGCTGGCGAAAAACAGATTGGGGATCACGAGGATCAGGAATGGCCAGGCATAATAGCTGAAGACCTGGGGGCCGATCAGTTCAGGGTCGACCCAGGGCATCAGCGTACCGATAAACAGACCAAGCGGCACCGCCAGGAACCCCAGCACCGCCACGGCATAGCTGCCGATGAAGCGGCCAAAGACCATCTGCGCTTTGGTTACCGGGGTGGCGCGCAGCATCGGCGCAAACCCCGAACTATCGTCGCGTACGATCGCATTGGCCACGAACGCCGTCAGGATGAACAGGTAAAAGACCGTGCTGATCGACTGCAGGATCATGATTGGGAAGGCACCGTTCTCCTTGGTGACCCCCGGCGTGCCGATCTGGACATTGTCCGACGCGGTGAGACCGAAACCCAGCAGGAAGAATATAAATACCCCGACCCAGAAGACGGGGTTCTTAAGCTGGTACTTGAGCTCGAAACTGGCGATCTTGCCGATCATGAACTTGGTCCCCCGTTAGGCCGCGCGGCGTACTTCTGCGAGCGTCGCGAAATAGACATCCTCAAGCCCGCCTTCGACCGGCTCGAACCCGGCAGGCGCGCTGTCGGCGAGCACGTGGACGATGGTCTTGCCTGCAAACAGGCGGGTCGAGATGACTTCGTGGCTTTCGCGCAGGGGCTCGACCGCGTCATGGTCGACCGCCTTCTTCCAAACCTTGCCGCGCGTCGATGCGATGAGGTCCTGCGGCTTGCCCTGAAGCTGCACGCGTCCGTTGGCGAGTACCGCCATCAGCGGGCACAGGTCGGCGACATCGTCGACGATATGGGTCGACAGGATGACGACCTTCTCATCGCCAATGCCGGCGAGCAGGTTGAGGAAGCGGTTACGCTCTTCGGGATCGAGGCCCGCGGTCGGTTCATCGACAATGATCAGGTCGGGATCGCCGATCAGCGCCTGCGCAATGCCGAAGCGCTGGCGCATGCCGCCCGAAAACCCGGCGATGGACTTGCTCCGTACGGCCCATAGGTTGGTCTGGTGGAGCAGCGTTTCCACCACGGACTTGCGCTCACCGCCATTGGTGATGCCTTTGAGGACGGCCATGTGGTCGAGCATCTGGTAGGCCGAAACGCGCGGATAAACGCCGAAATCCTGGGGCAGATAGCCAAGACGGCGGCGCAGCGCGTCGGGCTCGGCCAGTATGTCGATCTCGCCGAACTGCACCGAACCCTCGGTCGGGGTCTGCAGCGTCGCGATGATGCGCATCAGCGTCGACTTACCCGCCCCGTTTGGCCCCAGCAGCCCGTACATGCCCTTGGGAATGTCCAGATCTACCTTGGTCAATGCCTTGGTGCCGTTCGGATAAATATGGCTGAGACCGTCGATCTTAAGCATATGAGCGCACTCCCCCGCGTATTAGGTCGGCAACACGCTAGACGACCAATCGCCGAGAGCAACGTTTCTTTCGACGAGTGGACGAACGGGGGAAGATGTGATCAAGCGTTGATAACCAATTATTCCGGGTCGCGAACTGCTCATGATGAATTCGATCGGTTGCAAGCGCACGTGGGGCTTCTATGCACCTTGGTCAGCGCTGAGCCTATTGACCTTGGGTATTCTAATCTACGCGTTCCTGGCCGACCGATGGATTTATTGCGGTGAGCGCAATTGCGCCCATGATCTGATTGGACACTGGGCCGCCGGCGATCTCGCCCGCACCGAGGGCACTGCGATCGGTTATGATCAGGCGCGACTAGCCGATCATATGGACGAGACGTTCGGATACCGTCCACGGCTACTATTCTACTTCTACCCGCCGCATCATCTTCTCGTAATGGAATGGCTGTCCGCGCTTCCTTACAGGGTCGTTGAGAAAATCCATCTTGTAGCGTCGATTGCCGCGTGGTTCGGCACACTGACAGTGGTGACCCGCAACTGGCGACTGGCCTTGGCTGGACTGTTTGCGGGGGGCGGCGTCCTATATTCGCTATGGTGGGTCCAGCACGGCATGCTGTTTTCTTCAGCACTTTTGCTTGGAATTGCTTTCATAGAAGCTCGACCGCGGCTCGCCGGGACCATGCTCGCAGCAGCGACCGTAAAGCCAACGCTAGGTACTCTGGTACCTCTAGTTTTGCTCATAAGACGCAGATGGACAGCGCTCGGTTGGGCAAGCCTGCTGACCGGCCTTCTCGTCGCCCTAACGACTATCCTCCTGGGACCGGATTCATGGGCAGCGTGGTACGAAGAGTTGGGCGATGCGGCGGCAGTCGTCGATGCGGGCATAATGCGTACACGCTTCCAGAATTTCTTTAACGTGCTGTATCCGTTCACAAATAAGCCTATCGCTATTGCTATTCATGCAATTGTCGCGATCGTAGCCGCGTTTATCACCTTGTCGCTCTGGCACGACCGGCACAGCGATGACGCAGCTCGTGTTGTGTCGCTCTCCGCCAGCCTGCTTCTCATTCCGCCTTATCTTTACATATATGATTTCGTCATTGTCAGCGGCGCGGCATTGCTGCTTTGGTCCCGCCGGTACGAGCAGCTAAGTCGCTTGCAAAGGGCAATGCTACCCACTTCGGTTGGCTTCACGATGTTTCCAGGAATACTGCAAAGCGCTGGCGGCCCTATCGCCTGCTTGATCCTGCTCGCAATCGCGGTCAGGTTGAATCAACGTCATCTCGAATCAAACCCCTCGGTGTCGCACTCGCGTCGCTAGCCGCCCAATAGGAATTTCTAATGAGCCTGCCGCCCATCCTTCAGAATTTGCGCATTCCCGTGATTGGCGCGCCGCTCTTCATCATTTCGCACCCAGCGCTGGTGATCGCGCAATGCAAGGCCGGGATTGTCGGCAGCTTTCCCGCGCTCAATGCGCGCCCGGCGAGCCAGCTCGACGAATGGCTCGCCGAGATCACCGAGACGCTCGACAAGCATAACCAGGAAAACCCGGACAATCCCGCTGCGCCCTTCGCGGTCAATCAGATCGTCCATCCCACCAATGTGCGGTGGGAAGAGGACCTCGTGACCTGCGAAAAATATAAGGTGCCGATCGTGATCACCTCGCTCGGCGCGCGCCCCGAACTCAACGATGCCGTCCACGGCTGGGGCGGCATCACGATGCACGACATCATCAACAACCGCTTCGCCAACAAGGCGCTGGAAAAGGGCGCCGACGGCCTCATCGCTGTCGCGGCGGGTGCTGGCGGCCATGCCGGCAAATATTCACCCTTCGCGCTGATTCAGGAAATCCGCGAATATTTCGATGGCCCGCTGGCGCTGTCGGGCTCGATCGCCAATGGCGGCGCGGTGCTCGCTGCCGAGGCGATGGGCGCCGATCTTGCTTATATCGGCTCGCCCTTCATCGCCACGCACGAGGCCCGCGCGGTCGACGAATATAAGGACGAAATCGTCAAGTCCGGCGCCGACGATATCGTCGGGTCGTCGCTCTTCACCGGGATTTACGGCAACTATCTCAAAGGGCCGATCGCGCGTGCAGGGATGGACCCCGACAATCTCCCCGAAGCCGATCCCAGCGCAATGAACTTCGACGGTGCCAAGGCGTGGAAGGATATCTGGGGTTCGGGACAGGGCATCGGCGCGATCAAGGAAATCGTGGGTGCCGGCGACCTGGTCGCACGATTGGCCGAGGAATATGCCGCTGCAAGGGCCGCGGTCTGCGGCTAGGCCAGAATTTCCAATTCATTTCGCCAGCTGTCAGGCAAGGTCGTCGGCCGTCGATCATCGCGCGCGACATAGACATGGGTGAAGTGACCCTCAGCCACCGGCGCTGCTTCGCCCGGCCGGAAAATGCCAAGCTCGAAGGTGACCGAACTGTTGCCCAGCTTCGCGATCCTGAGCCCCACTTCTACCGCCCCCGGGTAGGATAAAGCGGCGAAATATCGACAGCCTGTTTCCACCACCAGTCCGATCGGATCGCCCGCGCTGATGTCGAGCAACCCACGCTCGACCAGCATTTCGTTCACCGCCGTGTCGAACCACGCGTAATAGACGACATTGTTGACGTGTCCGTAGGCATCGTTGTCGGCCCATCGCAGGCTGATCGTCGAGAAACGACGATAGGCATCACGCGGCCGCGGGATCGGGCGCTTGCTCACCACGCCGCCTCATAAAGCCGTGCTGCGTCGTCTTCCTCGATCGGACACGGATTGTTCACCAGCAGCCGCTGCTGTTTCATCGCTTCGCGCGCCAGCATCGGGATGTCCTCTTTAGCGATACCATGGTCGCGTAGCCGCGGTCTCAGCCCTGAGGCGACGACCATTTCTCCGAGCCGCTCGATCAGACGCGCGGTCCGCGACTGGCTCCCCTCGCCCTCACAGTCGGGGCATAGGATGGGTGCCAGTTCGGCATAGAGTTCATTGGCCGCCGCGCGGTTATGCTCGAGGACCGGGCGCAGCATCAGCGCATTGGAAAGCCCGTGCGGAAGGTGATGGACGCCACCCAGCGGATAGGCCAGCGCATGAACCCCCGCGCATGGCGCGTTGGCAAAGGCGATCCCCGCATAATGTGCGCCAAGCAACATGGCACTACGTGCCGCGCGATTCTCTGGCTCTTCGCAGGCCAATAGCAGGTTCTCGCTAAGGAGCTTCAGCGCCTCACGCGCGTAAAGATCGCTCACCGGGTTCTTCTTGTGCGCCGTCGTGTAGGCTTCGATCGCATGCACCATCGCGTCGATCCCCGTCGCCGCCGTCAGCGCGCGCGGCTTGCCGATGGTGAGTTCGGGGTCGAGCGCCGTCCATGTCGCGACCAGCGCGCGCGCATTGACGCCGCGCTTTTCATCGCCCTCGCAGGTGATCACGGCGACCGGAGTCGCTTCCGAGCCGGTCCCGGCTGTCGTCGGCACGAGCGCCAGCGGCAACCCCTCACCCGTTGCCTGTTCGACGCCCCAGATGCCGTCGACATCGTCGCCCGAGCCAATCAGATAGGCCGCCAGCTTGGCGACATCCATCGGACTGCCGCCACCAAAGCCAACGACCTTGGTGACCCCCGCTTCTTTTCCCGCCTCGACGGCGGCAAGCAAGGTGGTCTTCGATGGATCCTCCTCGACCGCATCGAAGATGACCAGGCGATGTCCCTTGTCTTCGAGTGCTGAAATCCAACGATCGGCGAGGCCTAACGAGGTGACGCCCTTGTCGGTGACGAACAAGCAAGGCCCAGCCTGCGGCAGAACATCGGCAATCCGCGCGGCGGCATCGCTGCCACCGAAAATTGCCGGCCCGGGATGGAAGCTCCATTCGTTCATGGAGCGGTATTAGCGCGGCTATTCGCCGCCGAACAGGTCGCGTTCAAGGCGGCCCATCAATGCGCGCGCCGGGCTTTGTGCCGGCACGTCGCTAACTTGACCTTCATCGAACCATTTCACGCGCTCGTAGAGTTCGCTCGACTGGCGGATGAGCGTTTGCGCCTTTTCGGGCAGAATCCCGACTACCTTGGGATCACTCTCGTTCGCCTTGCCCAAACGACGCTCGGGGCGCTGCCCTTCGATCTGGGTAAGCTCACCGCTTTCGATGGCGCGCTGTGTCAGCAGCCATGCGACGATATGCATCACGCGGGTGGTCACCTTCAGGCTCTCGCACGCGAAACCGACGCGGGCGAAGGGCTCGAGCGTCTGGCGATCGTCGCGCCCTTCCTCGTCGAAATATGCGCGCGCTTCGTCAGCGAGCAGCATCGCCTCAGTGTAGAACTGATCGATCAGACGCGGCGTGATACGGCCTTCGTTGTTGGGCGAATCTTCCATGGCGCCCATATAAGCGCAAAACCCGCCGCGCCGGAATATCGGAGGGCGCGTTACACGTTAAGCGTCCCAAAACGGGACGGACGCTCAGGCGATGATGTCGGGGTGGATATCGTCTTCGATCGCGGCGATCTGGTCCTTGAGCACCAGCTTGCGTTTTTTCAATCGGGCCAACTCTATCTGGTCGGCCTGCCCGCTCTCACGCATGCGGTCGATCTCCTCATCGAGGCGGCGATGCTCGACCTTGAGCGCGGCGAGAAGCTGTTCGGGATCGTCGTCGTTCATGCACCATCCACCGTAGCCACCGGAATGATTCACGCCAAGCGGAACGCTTTTTTCGTCGATTTTCCGAGTCGGGAGGGCGACAAATGAAAAAAATGATGGTTCAATGATTGCGTCATCAACCGAGCTTAAGGAGGATTTGATGGAACAAGCCCACGTCGAGGCACTAGCAAGCAAGCATAAAGCGCTCCATGCGCGCATCGAGGCCGAAGAGATCCGGCCGCACCCCGACGAGGACCTGCTCCACAGGCTCAAAAAGCAAAAATTGGCATTGAAAGATGAGATGGTAGGCCACTAGCGCCCACCCGTTTTCAGCCAAAAGAAAAGGCCGGCAGCCCATCGGGCGCCGGCCTTTTTCTTTGCAGATTGCGTTAAGTGATTAGTCGGTGCGCTCGTCGCGGCTAACACGTTCCGTGCGCTCGTGCTTTTCCTGCGCTTCGATCGTCATCGTCGCGATCGGACGCGCTTCCAGGCGCTGCAGCGCGATGGGATCGCCCGTCACTTCGCAATAGCCATATTCCCCGTCGTAGAGGCGGCGGATGGCGCTATCGATCTTGGCGATGAGCTTGCGCTGGCGATCACGCGTACGCAGCTCGAGGCTCCAATCGGTCTCGCTCGACGCGCGGTCGGCAAGGTCGGGTTCGCGCAGGCTGTCGTTCTGGAGCTGAGCCATGGTGGCGCGGCTTTCTTCGACCACGCTTTCCTTCCAGTCCTTCAATTTCTTCAGAAAATAGGCTTGCTGCATGGGGTTCATGAACTCTTCGTCATCGCTCGGACGGTAGCCGTCTTCGAGGACGATCGCGTCAAACTTCTCGTTGCCCTTTAGGCCGTTGAGTGCAGTTGCCAATGTTCCCTCCCAGATCACACCTAGTCCCGCGACCGCCAGCATTCCCCCGTGAGCGGCCCGAAGGCGAAATTTTCACCGACTTGCAGGGACTTACACCAGCGAAGCCGATTTGTGAGTGCGCCTGTAGCTATACCTGCAATGATTAACAAGCGCTGAGCGCAACCGAGATTGGCTTTTTGTGAACTGTTGCGTGGATGCCATCCTTTTTGTCGCAGAAAAGCGTCACTCGCCGTCATGGAACTGTCCACAGATAAAGTGCATAACGGCGTCATGAAAATCCTCCTCACCAATGACGATGGCATCCATGCCCCCGGATTCGCCGTGCTCGAACGAATCGCGCAAACCCTGTCCGACGACATCTGGGTGGTTGCACCGGCCGAAGAACAATCGGGTGCCGGGCACAGCCTGACGCTGCACAGCCCGATGCGCATCCGCAAACATGACGAAAAGCGTTACGCGGTCGCGGGCACGCCGACCGACAGCGTGATGCTCGCGCTCGGCCATCTGATGAAGGGCGACTGGCCCGATCTCATCCTGTCGGGCGTCAATCGCGGCGCCAATCTTGGCGAAGACGTGACGTATTCGGGGACTGTATCGGCAGCTATGGAGGGCGCGCTGGCAGGCGTTCCCTCGATCGCGCTGAGCCAGGTCATCGACCGCGAGGCCGAGCATGATTGGTTCGACGCAGCCGAAGCGCTCGCCCCTGCCCTACTGCAAAAGCTGATGAGCGCGCTTCCCAAACAGCGACAGCTCATCAACATCAATTTCCCCGCGCTTCCTGCCGACAACGTCGCCGGCACGCGGGTCGTTCCGCAAGGCTACCGCGATTACACGCGGCTCGAAGTGGTGGAACGAAAGGACCCGCGCGGCTTCAAATATTATTGGTTTGGCGGCGGCGATGTGGTGACCACGCCGGGCCATCGCACCGACCTGGAAACGGTTGCCGACGGCTATATTGCGGTGAC
Source organism: Sphingomicrobium marinum (assembly GCF_026157105.1). GTDB lineage: Bacteria > Pseudomonadota > Alphaproteobacteria > Sphingomonadales > Sphingomonadaceae > Sphingomicrobium > Sphingomicrobium marinum. The sequence goes on along the minus strand of NZ_JANPVQ010000001.1, from coordinate 1,071,980 downwards.
GCCGTTGCATCTCGACCTTACCCATCATGAATCGATGAACATGATCGAGCAGGCGCTCGCCTAGACGGTGATGAAGGCCCTTTCGCTGCCTTGCAGGCGCACGGCAGTCAGCTGGCCGGTGGCATAGCAGCCGGTGTCGACGCCGATCCGATTGGCCTTGTTCTGCGGCTTTTCCGAAATCGTATGGCCATGCACGACGACCACCCCGTGATCGCGGTCCGATTTGAGGAAACGGTCACGGATCCAGACGAGGTCGGCTTGTTCCTGTTCCTCGATCGGGACGCCGGGGCGAATTCCGGCGTGGACGAACAGATAATCGCCGATCTGCTTCTTGAGCTTGAGCTTCTCGAAGAATTTGCGGTGCGATTTGGGCATGACCTCGCGCAGCAGCGCTCCGACATCGCCGCCCGCCTCGTACAGCTCCTTTTTGCCGACGCCATAGCTTTCCATCATCTGACGTCCGCCAAAGCTGAGCCAGTCGTTGGCGCGCTTTGACGTGCCGTCCATGACCTTCATCATGGCTTCTTCGTGGTTGCCCAGCAGGAAGTGCTGTTTATCGCCGGGCAGCTTTTTTGACACCAGCCGCTCGATCACCCCCTTGCTGTCGGGCCCGCGGTCGACATAGTCGCCCAGGAATACGAGGCGGCTTTCACCGTCATAGCCTTCCAGATCCTTGCGGATTGCCTTGAGCAATTTCTTCAATTGCTTGTCGCAGCCGTGAATGTCGCCGATAGCATAGACGCGCATGCCGTCGGGCAGGCTCGCCGTCCCTTTCGCCTTGGCGCCTCGTAGCAATTTCAAAACCATTGAGTTCCTCTGGGTCCCCATGCGCGAAACGCGCGGCCCAAGCCTAGGTTGCGTTATTGCTTTGCCTGTTTCACGGCAAGGCCTGTATCGGCGATGAAGGAAGTTTCGGAGGCATATGCCGACATTGGAAAACTTGCTGATCGACCTCGTCGCGCCCGCCGGTGCGCCAGCCGGTCTTGCCGATCGCGTGACGGCCTTGTCCGATGAAGATTGGCGCAATATCGATGCGCGCGCACAGCAGCATCGTCTCCGCCCGTATCTGTTTTATGCCGCGGTCGAACAGGCGAAGCTGCCGATCCCCACCGACATTGCGAAGGGTTGGCGCGACTGTGCGCGGGCGAGCACAGTCGAAGCCCTGCTCCACCAGCGCGACCTCGTAACCGCGATCGGACTCTTCCATGAAGAGGGTGTCGACGCCGTCGCACTGAAAGGCGCCGCGCTCGCCTTCACGGCCTATCCGCAGCCAGGGCTCCGGCCAATGCGGGATATCGATTTATGGGTGCGTCCAGCCGACGCGCTGCGGGCCCATCACGTTCTACTTGCTGCGGGCTATCAGGCGGTGACCCCGGGCGATCCGGAAATACTGCTCGAAACGGATCACCAACTCCCGCTGCTGCTTGCTCCGGGTGGCGAAACGCAAATCGAGATACATGCCAGGCTTTTCCACGACGCAGTGGAGGAAGACCCATCGCCCCGCGACGAATTCCTGACGAGCTGCCCGATGATCGAGGTTGCAGGCCAGAGCGTGCGCGTCCCGTCGCCCGAACACCAACTGTTACACCTGGTCGTCCACGCCGCATACGATCATCGGTTCGACAACGGACCGATCACGCTGCCCGATATCGCCTGGCTCACCCGGCACCACGCGATCGATTGGCCGGCTTACCACGCCATGACCGGCAGCTTGCGCCGTGGCAGCGATGCGTTGCTCGGCCTTGTTGCCCAGCGCTTTGCGGATGCGCCGATCGAAGGCGTCGAACCTCCTGAGCCGGAGGCGATCGACATGATTGTCCGCCTGATGGCGCAAGATCTCGATCATCGCGGGGGTGCCAACCTGCTATCGCATGCAGGACTGCTGGCGTCCGCCTTTCCCGGCGCCAGGCGCATCGCCGCCCTCTATGGAGAACGCGCGCGGCGTATATACCCTCTCAGCCTGCTGGCGCATTGGTGACGCCTCGCGACGACACGATTGCCGCGCCTGTTGGGCGCCAGGACGGACGCGGCCGCTGCAACTTTGGCCGTTGCGATCGCTTCGGCGCCCAGACCCCGGGCAAAAATAATGAAGAGAAGCATGAACGCGCCGCGCCATGCCAGGTGCGCCAAGCCCACCAGACCCGCTTCGCCAAAAAGGCGAACCCAGCGTTCAGAAAACCCACCTCTGACGGTCACCAAAATCCCCGCACTACTAATCACCACGCCCCCGAACGCGTACGCATACGCAACTACCGTTCGTCCGGCGGGTGAAAGCGGTCCCGAGCGCCCCCGATCCACCACACCATTCGTGCGGTTACCTGATCCCGAGCATGTTTCATCCGTAATGGATGATCCGAATAAGCACTGCAAGTATCGGCAAGGCAACCATGATATTTAATCCTTAGCTACATTTCGAGGCGCGGTGTTTTGCGGCAACAACCTCCGTTAGCTGCAAGGCTGACGTCGCCCGTCGGGCCGCCCCCTAGCGTTCCTCACCAATCGCGACTACATGGGGCGCCAAATGGCGGCTGCTCTGTCGCTTCTTGACGATTCAGGAGAAAAATCGATGAAGATCGTGGTGATCGGCACCGGCTATGTAGGCCTCGTTTCTGGGGCGTGTTTTGCCGATTTCGGCCATGATGTGACCTGCGTCGACAAGGACCAGAAGAAGCTCGACATGCTCCACGCGGGCGAAATGCCGATCTGGGAGCCGGGGCTCGAACGCCTCGTCAAACAGAATGTCGCCGATGGTCGCCTGTCTTTCACCGGCAATCTGGAAGAAGCGTTGCCGGGCGCGCAGGCGATATTCATCGCGGTCGGCACGCCCTCGCGACGCGGTGATGGCCATGCCGATCTCACCTATGTCTACGCCGCCGTGCGCGAGATCGCGCAGACGATGAAGGACAAGGCCGTCATCGTGACGAAATCAACCGTGCCGGTGGGTACCGGCGACGAGATCGCGAAGATCCTCGAAGAGGAAAATGCGCCCGAAGGCACCGTCGTGGCGTCCAATCCGGAGTTCCTCCGCGAAGGCGCGGCGATTGTCGATTTCAAGCACCCCGATCGCATCCTGGTCGGCGCCGAAGACGATTGGGCCCGCGAAGTGCTGACCGAAATCTACCGCCCGCTCTTCCTCAACAAGGCGCCGATGCTATTCACCAGTCGCCGCACCGCCGAACTCACTAAATATGCCGCCAATGCCTTTCTCGCGACCAAGATCAGTTTCATCAACGAGATGGCCGACATTTGCGAAGCGGTGGGCGCGGACGTTCAGGAATTGGCACGCGGCATCGGTCTCGATGGTCGCATCGGTCCTAAATTCCTTCACCCCGGTCCCGGCTATGGCGGCAGCTGCTTCCCCAAGGACACGTTGGCGCTGCTCAAGACCGCGCAGGATTTCGGCGTCGACAGCAATATCGTCTCGACCGTTGTCAAGTTTAACGACGACCGCAAGGAAGCGATGGCGGGCCGCGTCGCCAAGGCGCTCGGCGGCGATCTCAAGGGCAAGAAGATCGGCCTGCTCGGCCTCACCTTCAAACCCAATACCGACGACATGCGCGAAGCGCCGTCGATCCCGCTCGTCGCCGGGCTGATCGAGGGCGGGGCCGAAGTGCACGCGTTCGACCCTGTTGGCATGGAGGAAGCCAGAAAGATCCTGCACGAGGATATACGCTATGTGGAGCAGCCATACGACGTCGCCGACGACGCCGATGCGCTGGTGATCTGCACCGAGTGGGATAGCTTCCGCGGGCTCGACCTCAGCCGGATGAAAGGGTTGATGCGCGGTAAGGCGTTGGTCGACCTGCGCAACGTCTACGAGCGCGAAGAAGCCGAGCGCGCGGGGCTCGATTACTATCCGGTCGGTCGCTAGACGGCAGGGCCCTGGAGCGGGAATTTGGGGATTTCGATCTCGAAGCCCGCGCCGTCCTCACCGACCATCTGGTAGGCGCCTTCCATCGTTCCGTTCGGAGTCGATAGCGGGCAGCCCGAGACATAATCGTAGCTGTCGCCCGGCGCGATGACCGGCATATCGCCAACCACGCCTTCGCCGACAACCTCGGACGCGTTGCCGCGTCCGTCGATGATGAGCCAGCGCCGCGCCATCAGCTGGACCGCCATGTCGCCGCCATTCTCGATCCGGATGTGATAGCTCCAGAACCAGCGATCGTCCGCAGGCGCAGATTGCTCGGCAAGATAGCTCACCGAAACGCGCACGGTGATGTCGCCGGTCTTGGCGCTATGCGGGAACAGCATCCCCATTGTTGCGACACGATCGCTCATAAGCCTGGCCTAGGCGACACCGGCGGCACCGCGCAAGCGGTCCATCAGCCGTTCGCGGGCATCGAGGATGATAGCCGACCGTTCGACCAGCAAATCGCGCTTCAGGAAATGGCCGGAAAGTGCCATTCCTTCAAGGATGTCGGACCAGAATGCCTTGGCTTCGCCCGTTCGTAGAAAATCCGGGAGCGTCAATAATTGACCCTTGTACGGCGCCGCCGCTTCGGCAGATACGGCGCGCCCTGATTTCGGGCTGACCGCGACCAAATCGTGCGATGTCCCCGTTAGTGCACATTCGGTCAAATCGAGGCCAAACCCCATCTCGGCCAGCAACAGCAGTTCGAACCGCACCAGCGCTGCGCCCCAGCCTGCTGCCGAGGGCGCCGCCTCGATCGCATCTAGCAGTCCTGTCAGCGCGCCATGCACACGCGGATAGGGTTGGCCTTCGGGCAGCGCGGTAGCCGTCAGCGCACATGCCCACGCGATGGCAGCTGCAGGCAAGGGCTCGGAGAAAAGCGGACCGCGGCTATGTTCGAGCTCGATCGCGCCTTGCGGCAGCTGCGTATCGTTGCGCGCCGAAAGTGCTGCCTGCACGACATTGCCGGGAACCAGCACCGGCCCCAGTCGCCGCCCCCGCGCACCGCGGACATAAGCCGCGACCAGCCCCTGCTCGTCGCTCATCATGCGGACGATAGCGCCATGTTCGCCGTGCGCACGCAGGCCGACGACGATACCCTGAAGAACGCTGCGCATCAGCCGCGCGGATGGAAATAGTCGTGGATCTGGCGAGCAATTGCCTTGGAGATTCCCGGCGCCCTCTCAAGATCATCCAGCGCCGCGGACTTGACTGCCTTGGCCGTACCGAAGTGCATCAGCAGCGACCGCTTGCGCGTCGGCCCGACACCCGGCACCTCGTCCAGCGTCGAACCCGTGAAACTCTTGGCGCGCTTCTGACGGTGCGATCCGATGGCGAAGCGGTGCGCCTCGTCGCGCAATCGCTGCAGGTAGAAGAGCAAGGGCGAGTTGGGCTTCAGGGTCATCTCGCGCCCGCCGGGAAGATGAAAGACCTCGCGACCTTCGCGGCCATGGTGCGGGCCCTTCGCCACGCCCACCACGGGCACGTCCTCGACGCCTGCCTCTTCCATGATTTCGAGCGCGGCATTGAGCTGCCCCTTGCCGCCATCGATCAGGACAAGATCGGGCCAGTCGCCCTTGGACCGATCAGGATCCTCTTTCGCCAGTCGCGCAAAGCGCCGCGTCAGCACTTCCTTCATCATCCCGAAATCGTCATCGGTCTGCGCCGACTTGATATTGAACTTGCGGTAGTTGTTCTTGCGAAAGCCCTCGGGCCCCGCGACGATCATCGCGCCGACCGCGTTGGTCCCCATGATGTGGCTGTTGTCGTATACTTCGATGCGCTCGGGCGGATCGGAAAGTTCGAAGGCATCGGCGAGCTCGCGGAGCAACCTGGCCTGCGTCGTGCTTTCGGCCATCCGCCGTTCAAGCGCTTCGACCGCGTTGCGGCTCGCTTGCTCCATGAGCTTACGCCGCGGTCCGCGATGCGGCCGCGACACTTCGATCTTGCGTTCTGCACGTTCGGTCAACGCTTCCGCCACCAGATCACCTTCGGGCAGGTCGCGATCGACCAGCACACGGCGCGGCGGCGGCACGTCTTCGTAAAATTGCATGATGAAATCGGTCAGCACGTCTTCGAGCGGCAGCCCCTCCACGCCCTTCGGAAAGAACGACCGGTGCCCCCAATTCTGCCCGCCGCGGATGAAAAAGGCCTGCACGCACACCTGCCCCGCCTTGTCGGCGAGCGCAAAGACGTCCGCATCGCCCAGTCCCTCGGCATGGATGGTCTGCGATCCCTGGATATAGGTCAGCGCGCGAAGCCGGTCACGGTATACCGCTGCCAGTTCGTAATCCTGCAGCTCGGCAGCCGCGGCCATCTGCTTGCCCAGCTTGGCCTGCACGCCTGTCGACTTGCCCGACAGGAACAGCTTCGCATCGGCCACGCTTTCGGCGTATTCCTCTTCGGAAATCCGCCCCACGCACGGCGCCGAACAGCGCTTGATCTGGTAGAGCAGGCACGGCCGGTCGCGGCCACGAAAGAAGCCGTCCGAACAACTGCGCAGCAGGAACAGTTTCTGGAGCGCATTGAGCGTATTCCTGACCGATCCCGCGCTCGCGAACGGGCCGTAATACTGCCCTTTTGTCCGCCGCGCGCCGCGATGCAGCCGCACCTGCGGAAAGTCATGGTCCTCGCGAAGCAGGATGAAGGGGAAACTCTTATCGTCGCGCAGCAGCACGTTATATGGCGGGCGAAACCGCTTGATCAGCTGCGCTTCGAGCAGCAGCGCCTCGGCTTCGGTTTCGGTGGTGACGATCGTCATCGACCGCGTCTGCGCGACCATCCGCTGCAACCGCTTCGACAGGTTGGCCACCTGCGTATAGTTGATCACGCGGTTGGCCAGCGCCCGCGCCTTCCCGACATAAAGCACATCGCCGCGCGCATCGAGCATGCGATAGACGCCAGGCCGCTTGGGCAGCGTCTTCACGACATTGCGGATCGCGGCCACGCCGGCTTCGATATCGGGCGCGCCGGCACCCTTGACCGCCGCTGTCGCGGCGTCCTCGTTGAAGCGCTCCTTGGCATCGGGGGTATCGGGACGGTCGGCCTTGCTCACCATCCCCAGATAGGAAGTTTTGCGCCGCTGATAAAGCTGTACACAGGCTTTCACGCATCTTCAGGCAGCCGAAAACGGCGCATTGCTATAGTGGCGCCATGAAACTTGCCCTACTTGCCCCGCTTGCCGCTGCCATGATCGCGGCCCCTTCCATCGCCGACGCGCAGGATCGCCGCGTCCAAGGCGAAGAAATCTTGCGCCAGCTGTTCGGCGGCCAGGCGCAGTCGGGCTGGCAGATCGGCCCCATATTGCGCGGACGCAGCTATTCTCCGGGTATGCCGGCGACCGCGCAGCCCTACGGATCGGGCTTCGTCATCGATTTTCCGACGCGCCGCGATCATCACGTCCATTATGTGACCAAGCCCGTCCGCTCGCTCGCCGGCGCGCGCGCCATTACCGTGCGCTATCGCATCGATGCCGCGCGCGGCGCGCGCTTCGTGCCGCAGGCCCGCCCCGACCAGGCGGCCACCATGTCGCTGTATTTCCAGCGCGGCGGTGACAACTGGTCCGGCAGCGACCGCTTCAAATATTATCGCTGGTATGCGCCGACCGCGAAGATGAAGACGCTGCGCCCCGGCGAATATGAAATGACCATCCGCATGGACGATCCCGACTGGATCGCGGTCAGCGGCGGCACCAAGGCGGGCACCGTCCCGCGCGAATTCGCCGCGGCCCTCGCCAACGCTTCGCGTGTCGGCATCGTATTCGGGTCATCGAGCCTGCGCGGCCACGGCGTCTATGCGACCGCCCCTGCGCGCATCACGGTGACTGACTTCAATATTCGGTAGTCGGCTCGGGCTGCTCTTCTACGGGCGCGTAAACGCGCACCCAGTCGACATACATGGCGGCCTCGCCCGCCTTGATCGCGTCGACGCTTTCCTGCGGTAGCCCGTAATAAGGCTCCTCGATCATGTTGACCTTCGCCGGATAAACCCCGCCGACGGCAAAATTGAGGATGAGGTGCTTGGGATTATCGAAGCGCCAATCGCCCCCTAGCCATCCGACGGTGCGGCGCGTGGCGCGGTAGACGACCTCGTCATTGACGTAGAACACCATCTCGTCGGCGGTCCATTCGACGGCATAGACATGCCAGCCGGTGACGTCCTCGCCATCCTTGAAATAATGGCGGTTCACGGGCGCCTTGTCGCCCGAATAGCCCGGACCATGAATGGCGACGCCGATCCAGTCCTTTTCGCCGACATATTCCATGATGTCGATCTCGCCCGTTTCTGGCCATTTGCCGTTGCCGAGCAGCCACCATGCCGGCCAGACACCGACATGGTCGGTCATCTTGATGCGCGCTTCGGCGCGGCCGTAGGTGAAGTCCCACTTGCCCTTGGTTTCGATCCGGCCCGAAATGAAGTCGGCGGTGCGCACGTCCGGGACCTCAGTGCCCGGCGCCCATTTGGGCTTCAGGACGAGCGCGCCATCCTCCGCACCTTCCATGCCGGTAACGAACTGGATGGTCTCCGGACTGTCGACATAGACCTGCTGTTCATTGTTGACCCAGAATTCGGGACCGATGGCGATCCACTTGTCGCGGTCGAGCGCGCCGCCATCGAATTCGTCTTTAAACAGCAGTTCGCGCTCGGCGGACGCCTTTTCCTCGACCCAATGGTTGTCGTGCGCATTCGTCGGATGCAGCATCAGCGACGCGGCGATCAGTTCGGCAAACATGGTGCTACCTTCCAGTGTGAGCGTTCACGGAATGCCTAGCCCAGTGCCGCAGACCTTGCCAAGGCTCATGCCGCGTCGCGCGCGACCTCTTGGCCAGCAAGCATCCAGTCGACCGCCGCACGGGCATGGATCTCGGTCGTATCGTACACTGGCAGCACGTTGGCCTTGGGATCGATCGCCAGCACCAGTTCGGTACAGGCCAGAACGATCGCGTCGGCCTTTTGCTTTGCGAGTTCGGTGAAGAGCGTCTTGAACGCGCGCTGGCTGTCGCGCCGGACAACACCCATCGCCAGCTCGTCGAAAATGATGCGGTCGATCGTCGCAACCCAGTCATTGGAAATCGGCATCAGGTCGAACCCGGCCTCTTCGTAGGGCTCGCGCGCGAAGTCCTCGGTCATCGTGAAACGCGTGCCCAGCAGCGCGATGCGGCGGCGACCGTCGGCTTTCAACTTCGCGATTGTCGCGTCCGCAATGTGCAGGACGGACAGCCCCGTCACCTCTTCGACTGCGGGTGCATATTTGTGCGTCGTGTTGGAGCCGATGAGGATCGCTTCCGCGCCGCCCGCTGCCAGCGTCATCGCGGCCTGGCTGATGATCTGTCGTGCGGTTTCGTAATCGCCGCGTTGCTGGGCTGCGGCATAGGGTGCCAGATCGATGCTTTCGAGGAGCAATCGCGCGCTCGACAGCCCGCCAAGCTGGCGCGCTACCATGCGGTTGATATGCTCGTAATAAAGCGCCGAACTGTTCCAGCTCGTGCCGCCGATCATGCCCAATTTACGCAAATCAAAATCCCTTCCCCGAACCCCGCCAACCGGCGGGACCGGCTGGGGGCTTTAACCCAGTAAACGTCTGTTAGCGCACGGCTTTTAGTCGAGCGCCTTGACGATCTCCTCTACCATTTTCTTGGCATCCGACAACAGCATCATTGTCTGGTCGCGAAAGAAAAGTTCGTTTTCGACCCCGGCATAGCCGGCCCCGCCCATCGACCGTTTGATGAAGAGCGTGGTGCGCGCCTTCTCAACGTCGAGCACGGGCATGCCGTAGATCGGCGACGTCTTGTCGGTCTTGGCCGACGGATTGGTGACATCATTGGCGCCAATCACGAAGGCGACATCGGCCTGCGCGAACTCGCTGTTAATGTCTTCGAGCTCGAACACCTCGTCATAGGGCACGTTGGCTTCGGCCAGCAGCACGTTCATGTGTCCCGGCATGCGGCCCGCGACGGGGTGAATCGCGTATTTTACCTCTACCCCTTTCTCCTTGAGGAGGTCGGCCATCTCGCGCAGTACGTGCTGCGCCTGTGCCACCGCCATGCCGTAGCCCGGAACGATGATGACCTTGTCGGCCTGCTTGAGCATGAAGGCCGCGTCATCGGCGCTGCCCTGCTTGTAGGGTCGATCAATGACCTCGCCGCCGCCGCTTGAAGCGCCGCTATCCTGCCCGAATCCGCCCGCGATCACGCTGATGAAGCTGCGGTTCATCGCCGCGCACATGATGTAGCTGAGGATGGCGCCGGCAGAGCCCACCAGCGCGCCGGTGATGATCATGGCAGTATTGCCGAGCGTGAAACCCATCGCCGCCGCGGCCCAGCCCGAATAGCTGTTGAGCATCGAGACCACGACCGGCATGTCCGCACCGCCGATCGGAATGATCAGCAAGAAGCCGACCAGAAAGGCGAGCGCGACGATGGTCGGGAAAATCCAGCCGGGAATGGTGATCCCGCCGGCCATCGCGAACATCGCCGTCAGCCCGATAATGCCGCCGAGAATGCCGAAATTGATGACGTGGCGCGCTGGCAGCAGGATCGGCGTGCCGCTCATGTTGCCGTTCAGCTTGGCAAAAGCGATCACGCTCCCCGAAAAGGTGACGGCACCGATTGCCGCACCCAGCGCCATTTCGACGCGCGCAACCGGATCGATGGCGAAGCGCGGTTCGGGCCCGCCGATGACCTCGACCAGCAGCCCGAAGGCTCCCGGGTTGGTATAGGCTGCAGCGGCTACCAGCACCGCCGCAAGGCCGACCAGGCTATGGAAAGCGGCAACCAGCTGGGGCATCGCGGTCATCGCGATACGGCGTGCCACGGTCAGACCGATCACCGCACCGATGGCGATGGCCGCGCCGAGTTCGAGCCAGTTGGTGACATCATAGGCGATCAGCGTGGTGCCGACCGCGAGCGCCATGCCCGACATGCCATAGCGATTACCCGCGCGCGCGGTCTCTGGGCTCGAAAGTCCGCGCAGCGCGAGGATGAAGAAAACGCCCGATACAAGATATGCCAGCAAGGCCCAATCCGGGAGGTCCGCCCCTGCAGCGGCGAGAACGAGCGACAAATCCATCACTTGCGCTCCTTCTTCTTGTACATCGCGAGCATTCGCTCGGTGACCGCAAAGCCGCCGAAGATGTTGACGCTGGCAAGCGTCACCGCACCAAGCCCAAGCCATTTGGCCACCGGGTTGCCTGCGGCCGCAGCCGCAATCAGGCCGCCGACGATGATGACCGAGCTGATCGCGTTGGTAACGCTCATCAACGGCGTATGCAGCGCCGGCGTGACCGACCAGACCACGTAGTAGCCAACGAAGCACGCCAGCACGAAAATGGAGAGAATGGCGATGAAGTCCATAAAACGGGGCCCCTTCTGAATGACCCATCTTGTGGCAAGCCGCGCCAGCGCTGTCGAGGGGGCGAATGGAGCAGTGAATTCAGCCTACACAAGCTGTGGTTAACCAAAACGCGGTTTCCCTTTTGTAAACCTTTATTCGGCACAACAGGCATGACGAAACGCCAGGAGAGCTACGTCTGTGGCCGAATTGAAGGCAAAGAAGCGCAAGAATACGCACCGCAACTTCATGTTGTGGACGGTCGTGCTCGGCCTTGTTTTTGGCATGCTCGAGTTGGGCATGCCGCTCGAACAATTGGGTCAGACGTCGCGTGACAAGATCCTGCAGAAGGAAGTTAGCGGCGACATCGTTCTGGTAGGCATCGACGACCAGGCTGTGCGCGAGGTAGGCGTTTGGCCCTGGCCGCGATCGCAGCAGGCAAAACTGCTCTCGTCGATCGACCGGCAAGGTGCAGACCGCATCTTCGTCGACGTCCATTACGCAGGTCCGACGACACCTGTCGAAGATCAGGCGCTGGTCGATACGCTAGCCAAGATCGACGATGTCGTCATCGGTTCGTTCAGCTCACCCAACGAGGGGGAGGACTGGAACGAGATCATTTGGCCGCAGCGCATGTTCTCCGACGTCGCCGAAGTGGGGTCGCTCACTGCCCAGTATGATTACCGCTCGCAACCGAAAAGCCTCCCCTACGCGGTCGAGTTCGACGGCAAGCGCATGGAGGGTTTTTCGACCTTGATGGCTGAGTTTGAGGGACCGATCGGGAAGACCTACCAGATCGACTATTCGTTGAACCCATACTCGATCCCGTATGTGAGTGCTGCAGATCTCATGGCGGGTCGCAATGTCGACATGCTTGCAGGGAAGACGGTCGTCGTTGGTGCGGATTCCGAACAGATCGGGGACCGCTACATGCTCCCGGGCTATAAGCGCATGGGCGGCGTCTATGCCCAGATCCTCGGCGCGGAAACGCTCAAGATCGGCCCCCGGCTTGAACTTGGCTGGATCGCACCGTTCGTCGTGGCCGTTGCGGCACTCCTGCTGGCGCTGCGTCGGCGTAACCAGTGGATACGCCCGCTTCTTCTCCTTACCGCGACCGGCGGCGTCATCATCGCCGCGCCCATCGCGACCGAGATATTCCGGATTGGTCTCGACATCGTGCCGGCGCTGTTTGTTCTTGCCTTAGGGCTCGCCCGGATACTGTGGATGCGGTGGAAGCAGCGCGGTCTTGTCAACGAACTCACCGGCCTTCCGAACCTGGTTGCCCTTCGCCGCGATAAATCGGGCCAGAACCTGCCGATGATTGCCGCGCGCATTCATAACTACGCCGAGATCGCCTCGACCCTCGATGCCGACGGCGAAAGCCGACTGGTAGAGCAGATTGCTGGACGCCTTGGCGTAGGACGGCGTGAAAACGGGACGCTATACCAGGGCGACGAAGGTATCTTCATTTGGTTTGCAGACAAGCAGGTTGCCATCGGCAACCACCTCGAAGCCCTGCACGCGCTGTTCCGCAGCGCCGTTACCGCCGATGCCAAGAATTTCGACGTCGACATCAGCTTCGGGGTGGAGGTCGGCTCAGGCCGCAGCCTGTCCAACCGCCTTGGTAGCGCACTGGTCGCCGCGGACGAAGCGCATGACGAAGGCATCAAGTGGAAATATTTCGATCCATCGCGCCATGAGGATGCGACGTGGCGCCTGTCGCTTCTCAGCGAGCTCGACAAGGCCATCGACAATGGCGAAGTCACCCTCGCCTACCAGCCCAAACTCGATCTCAAGGCCAACAAGATCATTGGCGCGGAAGCTCTGGCGCGCTGGACCCATCCGGAGAAGGGGCCGATCAGTCCGACCGAGTTCATCGGCGCTGCCGAGACACATGACCGCATTGGCAAGCTCACCGACTACGTCCTCGACCAGGCCATCGCGGCAGCCGCCCGCTTCTGCAACGCGAACAGCAACTTTTCGGTCGCGGTCAACCTGTCCGCACGTATTTTGACCGACCGATCCTTGCCCCGGCGCATCTTCGCAAAGTTGCAAGCGCATGGCGTTGCGCCTGAACAGTTGGTGCTGGAGCTGACTGAAACTGCGGCCCTCGAGGGCACGGGCGCCGATCTCGACCTGCTGGCCGAGCTGCGCCAGATGGGCGTCAAGATTTCGATCGACGATTACGGCACCGGCTTGTCGACGCTCGAATATCTGAAGAAGGTCCCGGCCAGCGAACTCAAGATCGACCAGAGCTTCGTGCGCGGCATGCGCGACAATCGCTCCGATCTTATCATGGTCCAATCGACGATCGCGCTCGCCCATTCGCTGAACCGCAAAGTGGTCGCGGAAGGCGTCGAGGATCGCGAGAGCCTGGACCAACTCAAATCGATGGCCTGCGACATTGCGCAGGGCTTTATCGTCGGCCGCCCGATGGGCGAGCACGAATTGCTGCGCCGCTTGCGCCAGGAAAAACGCACCAAGGTCGCCTAGGCCTTCGCACCTTCACTACAAGCTAGATCATTGCGTGCATGAAACGACCTTCGTCCTGCGCGAAAAACGTGGTAAATTTCTTGCTAACCATCCCCATTAAGGTTAATACACTACCTGTGTGTGCGCATTTTTGCGCTAAAACGCAGGGGAAGAATGATGAAGAACAAGAAGCCGAACAAGGGTTTCTGGGACTGGCTTCTCGGCGGCGGGTGGGGTTCCACCGGCACCGGCGGTTAAGTCTACCGACCCTAAGAATTGAAAAGCCCGGTTTCGGCCGGGTTTTTCTTTGTCTTCAGCAGGTTAGCTGGAAAATCGGCGGCTCCTCACGGGCCGCTTTTTCGTGCTCGGTTCAGGCGTTTTCGAGCAACCTGTCGTGCACGACCTTGCCGTCTTTGGTCAGCCGCACACCGGCGACGATTTCATCATCGTCCGGAAAAACGAATCGATTCGACTCGGAGTCCCAGAAAGCCGCCAAAAAGTTAAAAATATTGCGGCTGAACAGGGCACCCGAGTCCGCTGCGAGGGCGCGAGCGGGCTGGATGGGGCCGATGATTCTCACGCCATGACGGATCACCGTCGCGCCCGCTTCGGTGCCTTCGACGTTCCCGCCCGCTTCGGCGGCAAGGTCATAGATGACGCTGCCTTCGCGCATCGAGCGGATCTGCGCATCGCTGATAAGCCGCGGCGCGGGGCGCCCGGGGATCAGCGCGGTGGTGATGACGATATCCTGCTTGCCGATATGCTCGTTGACGAGCTCGGCCTGGGCCTTCTTGTATTCCTCGGACGTTTCGCCCGCGTAGCCACCTTCGCCTTCGCCCTCGATACCTTCGACCTGTTCGACGAATATGGGCTTGGCGCCAAGCGACCGGATCTGCTCCTTGGTGGCCGATCGTACGTCGGTGGCGCTGACCTGCGCGCCGAGACGCTTGGCGGTCGCGATGGCCTGCAGCCCGGCAACACCCACGCCCATGACGAAAACGCGCGCCGGGCTTACCGTCCCTGCGGCCGTCATCATCATCGGGAAGACGCGGCCATATTCGGAGGCGGCATCGATCACCGCCTTGTAGCCCGCAAGGTTCGACTGCGAGGACAAGATGTCCATCGACTGGGCGCGGGTGATGCGCGGCATCCATTCCATCGCCATCGCTTCGATACCGGCATCGGCGTAGGCCTTTACGGCGTCACCACGTCGCACGGGGTCGAGCGCACCGACGAGGATGGCGCCCTTCTTCGCCCCAGCGAGTTCACCCGCTTCTGGACCCTGCACGCTCAACACGATGTCAGCGTCTTTGATAACATCGGCGCGATGTGCGACCGTCGCCCCTGCGTCCTCGTAGGCTGCGTCCGCAATGTTGGCCGCTTCCCCTGCCCCCTTTTCGATCGCAATTTCAGGCCCCAGCGCAGTCAGTTTCTTGACCGTTTCGGGGATGGCGGCGACGCGTGTTTCGTCGCCCTGCTCCTTGAGGACTGCGATCTTCATCGGCGCTCCTTAGCCAGCAATCAGCCAGATGACCAAGATGGTGACCGGAACGACCACCCATAAGCTCATCTTGATCAACCCAAGAAAGCGGTCGTAGCTGCTTTCGTGCTGCGGATAATCCATTTCCGTTGCGGTCGGATGCTTCTTGTCGGCCATGCCTGGTCCCTGTCTTATGGTTTGCGCCAAATATCGGTCGGCACCTCCCTAACAAGCCAACGCGCGCCCCAAAAGGGCTTTTCGCGGCCTTAACCGAGACTTTACCACCACACCCTATAGGGGTGAGCATGAGCAAGAGCCCCTCTTCGAGCGAAACCGTCCGGTCCCTGCTATTGGTGGAGTCCGACGCCGATGAACGTCGACTGGTATCCACGGTCGCGAGCCGCGCCGGTTGGGCCGTCGTCGGCGCCGCTGACAGCGAGACCGCGGTCGGACTGTTGCAGGGCCCGCATGGCCGCGAGGTGCAGGCCGCCATCATGTCGAGCTGGGATCCCGAAAATGGCCCCGAGCTGATCAACGCCTTGCGCGCCAAGCGCGACGCGCTGCCGGTTATCGTGCTTGCCGAGGATGGTTCGATCGAGCTGGCCGTCGATGCGATGCGCGCGGGTGCATCCGATTTCCTGGCCAAGCCGGTATCCCCGGAACGATTGCTGGGCGCGCTCAACACCCATGCCGATCGCCGCCGCCCGGCGGGTGAACTCGCCCCGTTGTCCGAAAAGATCGCACCGACGCTCAGCCTCGAGCAACTGATCGGTGCCGCGCCCAATTTCCGCGCCGCGCTTGCCGTCGCCGCCAAGGCTGCGCGCAACCGTCTACCTGTCCTCGTGGTAGGCGAGGCTGGCAGCGGCAAGGAAACCTTCGCTAATGCCATTCACGCCGCCTCATTGCGCAATCGCAACCCGATCGTAACGGTCGACTGCCAGGCCGTTTCGGCCAAGGCGATCGACAGTGAATTGTTCGGCCACGTGCCGGGTGCCTTCCCCGGCGCATTCTCCGAAAAGACCGGCAAGCTTGTCGAAGCCCATGAAGGCACGATCGTCCTCGACGATATCCACGAACTTCCCCCCGAAACGCAGGCCGCACTCGATCGCGTGCTGGCAACCGGCGAGGTTCGCCCGGTAGGCTGCAATGGCTCGAGCAGCGTCGACGTGCGCCTGATCGCAACAGCCAACCGACCCCTCCCCGCCGACTTTCATGAAGGTCTCAAGGAGCGCATCGAGACGACCATCGTCAACCTGCCGCCGCTGCGCGCGCGATCGAGCGATATCCCGGCACTCGCGCGCCACTTCCTTACCCAGATTGCCGAACAGCCAGGCATGAAGCCGCTGTCGATCGGCAATGACGCGCTCGCCGTACTGATGCGCTATGGCTGGCCGGGCAATTTGCGTCAGCTTGCAGCGGTTCTGTTCCGTGCAGCGGTTGGCAGCGACGGCAATAGTCTCACCGCCGACGATTTCCCGCATATCGCGGTGCAGAGCCGCTATTCGGGCCGCCTGACCGATGCTTCGCCGCAAATTTCAGAAGGCAGCGCCAATCGCGCCATGGCGGGCGAAGGTCCGGTATCGATCTTCGACGACGATGGGCATATCCGCCAATTGTCCGACATCGAGGCCGATCTGATCCGCCTTGCAATCGGGCATTATCGTGGCCGCATGACCGAAGTGGCACGTCGCCTCGGCATCGGCCGGTCGACGCTTTACCGCAAGCTCGGCGACCTCGGCATCGACACCGCTGCCTGAGGGGGCTACCCCCTTCCCTCATGAAAATCCTGATCACGGGCGCTGCCTCGGGCATCGGCAAGGCCTGCGCCGAGCATTACCGCGCCAAAGGCGCCGACCTTGTTCTTGTCGACCGCAATGGCGGCGAGGACATCCTTGAAGGCGACGTAACAGATCCGGCGCTGTGGGACGGCGTAGACCTGTCCGGCCTAACGCATGCCATCGTCAATGCGGGGATCGGCGATTCAGCGCGTGTCGAGGAGATGTCGTTCGAAGCCTGGCGCAAGATCATGGCGGTCAACCTGGATGGCGCCTTTTTGACCCTGCAGGCCGCACTCAAGGCGATTAACAAGGGCGCTATCGTCATCACGTCGTCCGTATCGGGTATCAAGCCCTACCCGTTCACCGCAGCCTATGGTGCTTCAAAAGCAGCCGTGGCGCATCTCGCCCGGATTGCAGCCGCCGAAAATGCCAAGCGCGGCGTGCGCGTCAACGCCATCGCGCCGGGCGGCGTCGATACCGCGATTTGGGATGGCCCCGTCATCGAGGCCTTCGTCGAGAAGCTGGGGAGCCGCGAGAAAGCCATAGAAGCGATGGGGGCCGACACACCAATCGGGCGCTTTGCCGAGGCCAGCGAAATCGCGCGTCAAATCGCCTTCCTCCTTGAAGAGGAAACGATAACCGGCACGGTGCTTATCAGCGACGGCGGCGTGTCTCTTTAGAGTTTGGGGGTGAGTGCCTGATCGCGCAGCCCTCGCCAAACGCGCAAGGCCTGGACGCTTTCCGGCACGTCATGAACCCGGATGATCTGCGCGCCCTGCTCCGCAGCTTTCACCGCAAGCGCGATGCTGCCGCCGAGACGTTGGTCCGCGTCGGCCTCGCCCGATAGCGCGCCGATCATGCGCTTGCGGCTGGCACCCAGCAGCACCGGGCAACCGAGCGAATGGAACATCGCCAGACCGTTCAACAGTTCAAGATTGTGTGCCACGCTCTTGCCGAAGCCGATACCGGGATCGACGATGATCGTCTCCACCCCCGCCGCGCGTACCGCCTTCACGCGATCTTCGAGCCACAGCCATACATCGACCAGCACATCGTCGTAGGACGGGTTTTCCTGCATCGTTTGCGGATCGCCCTGCGCGTGCATCAGCACGACCGGAACGCCTGCATTCGCCACCACCTCGACGCTGCGATCGTCGAAGGTCAGCGCGGAAACGTCGTTGACCAGATGCGCCCCCGCCGCGAGCGCAGCCTCCATCACCTGCGCCTTGCGCGTGTCGATACTGACCGCGTTGCCGCCGGTAGCGAGCCGCTCCACCACCGGCTGGACACGTGCGATCTCATCACCTTCCCAGACGGTGCGCGCGCCCGGCCGCGTGCTTTCGCCGCCGACGTCGAGGATCGCCGCTCCGCCCATCGCCATATCGGCGCCACCCATCGCCGCAACGTCGGCGTCCTCGTGCTTGCCGCCGTCCGAAAAACTGTCGGGGGTCGTGTTGATGATGCCCATGACCTGCGGCTGGTCCATCGGGATCGACCGCTCACCGAGCTTCAACGGGGCGCGATTGCCCGTCAGCGCCGCCCACTGCGCCGCCATGTCTTCATCGCAGCGTTCCTCAATACCCGACACCGGCACCAACTCGACGCCGGAGCGCATGTTGGTGCTATCCAAATGGATCAATTCGACGGCGGAAAACCAGTTCAGTCCGCCCGCGAGCCGGGCTATCTTGCCATCATGACCAAAGGGGGAATCGACGAAGCCAGTGGGCCGGATCAGTGTGCGCATCCCGGCGCTATACCCCCATTTCCAGCTTTTTGTGACCAATTTGGTAAGAAATTGAGCTTACCTCCTCACACCGGAACGTCGCGGCAGAACGCCGCGCCTATCCGGGAGGCCAGTATGGTTGCAACGACCGGCATCATGGCATCGCTGCTGATCGGGCTATCAATTCCGGTCGCGGTGACCATTCCGATCGAGGTCCAGTCTACCGCACTCCAGCGCGGAGAGGACCAGTTTCGCGTAGCCGTCGATGCTGACGGCCGCGATGTCGACGTCTTCGTCTACCGCGCACACGCACACGGCCCGAACGATCCTGTCATCATCGTCCTGGCGGGCATGAACCGAAACGCCGACGATTATCGCCGCGCCTGGATTGACGCTGCCGAGCGCTACAATCTCATGATCGTCGCGCCGGAATTCTCGAAGCAACATTTTCCGCAGGCCGCCGACTATAATATCGGCGGCATGCTACGCGAAGATTCGCGCCGCAACCGACGCGACGAAACCCTGCCTTTTGCCGACCGCAGCGATTGGCTGTTCACCGATATCGAGCGGGTCTTCGATGCCGCCCGGGTCCGCTATGGCCTGATCCAGAACAGCTACGATCTGTTCGGCCATTCGGCGGGCGGGCAGATCGTGCATCGCATGGTGATGTTCGCACCGGACGCCCGCATCAACCGCGCTGTCGCAGCAAACGCGGGGTGGTACACCGTACCCGATTTCTCGGCGCCCTTTCCTTACGGACTGGACCGGCTCGATGCCGAACATGCCCAGCTTGATGCGGCATTCGACCGCCGGATGACCGTCTTGCTGGGCGCGCGCGACCAGGGCCGCGAGCGGCGATCCAGCCTACGCCGTTCGCGCCTGGCCAAGCAGCAGGGCAATGGCCGCCTCGATCGGGGCCGCTATTTCTACGACCGGGCAGAAAAGATGGCACAGTCGCGCCAGAGCGACTTCAACTGGTCGATGCGCGTCGTCGGCGGGGTCGGGCATGACTACCGCGCGATGAGCCAGGCCGCCGCCGACCATCTCTATGCGCCGAAACTGACGATGACGGGGCCGCTATAACGCCTTGAGATGTTGCTGGCGCAATACGTCGAGCGGCTTCAGCTCGCCGTCGATTTCGACCTGCCAGAAGGTCCAGCCATTGCAGCTCGGGGCATCCTGTAGCCATTTACCGACCTGGTGAATCGAGCCCTTGTGCTCGCCGCATTCCAGCGACCCGTCGAGGCCAACCTTCGCCTTCCAGCGACGCTTGGCGTCCATCAGCACCGAGCCCGCCGGGACCAATCCGCTTTCCACTAGCAAACCGAACGCAACGCGCGGCGCCGAGCGCTTCTCCGCCATCGTCGTCATCGCGCTTTCATCGAGCGGCATCTCGCTCGCGATGCGCGCCTTGGCGGCCTGGATATATTCATCTTCGCGCTCGATCCCGATCCAGTGACGGCGTAAGCGCTTGGCGACCGCGCCGGTCGTGCCAGTTCCGAAGAAAGGATCGAGCACCACGTCGCCCGGCTTCGTGCAGGCGAGCAGGATGCGATAAAGCAGGCTCTCGGGCTTCTGCGTGGGATGCACCTTTTCGCCGGCATCGTCCTTCAGGCGCTCCCCGCCCGAACAGATCGGCAGCACCCAGTCCGAGCGCATCTGGAGATCATCGTTCAGCGCCTTCATGGCGCGGTAGTTGAAGGTGTAGCGTGCCTTTTCGTCCTTGGCGCACCAGATCAGCGTTTCGTGCGCGTTGGTGAAACGCGTTCCGCGGAAATTGGGCATCGGGTTTGATTTGCGCCAAACGACATCGTTGAGGATCCAGTAGCCCATGTCCTGCAGCACCGCGCCGAGGCGGAAGATATTGTGATAGCTGCCGATCACCCAGATCGACCCGTCATCCTTGAGGATGCGCTGCGCCTCCGCCAGCCAATCACGCGAAAAATCGTCATATTGCTGGAAGCTTTCGAAGCGATCCCACTCGTCATCACAAGCATCGACCTTCCCGCCTTCAGGCCGAATGAGATCGCCGCCTAACTGAAGGTTGTAAGGGGGATCTGCGAAGATCATGTCGACCGACTTGTCGGGCATCCGCGCCATTGCCGCGATGCAATCGCCTTCGAGGATGGTGTCGAGCGGCAACGCCTTCTTGGGCGCCTTGCCGCGCGCGAGGCGGCGGGCCGCCTGCGGATCGCAATAGGCCTCGATCGGTGTCAGCTCGTTCATCCATGCCTCCCTACGGAAGCGACGACCCTGAGTCAGGCGCGACTCCGCGTCAAGATTCCGAGTGAATCCAGTGGGTTGGAGGCTATCTTGATGAAAGGCGCAGAACACAACATCTTGAGCTCAGGAGCGCGCCTCGGACTCAATATCTAGTGGTTGTGACTCAAAAGACTCAAAACAGCGGCATTTGAGAGACGGGCGCAAAACTGCGCCTGTGGAGCGGGCAAGGCCCCTTTTCGCGGATCGCGTCCATGTGCTGCGCGGTTCCATAGCCCTTGTGACCGGCAAAGCCATAGCCCGGGAATTTGGCATCGGCAGCGACCATCATCGCATCGCGATGTTCCTTGGCAATGATCGAGGCGGCGCTGATAGCGGGCTCCTTGCCATCGCCGCCAATGATCGCGTCGGCGGGCCAGCGCCAGTCGTCGCACCAGCGTCCCGGCGTCTTGTCGCCATCGATCAGCGTGTGTCCCGGTTCGACACTTAGCGCCTCGACCGCGCGCGTCATCGCCAGCATCGTTGCTCGCAGGATATTGAGGGTGTCGATCTCGTCGACGCTCGCGAGCCCGATGCCGACCGTGCAGCGCTCCATGATGATGGGCACCAACGCGGCGCGCTGCGCGGGCGTCAGCTTCTTGCTGTCGTTCAATCCGACGATATCATCGGGGCACAGAATCACCGCGGCTGCGACCACGGGTCCCGCCAGCGGCCCCCTCCCCGCTTCGTCGATGCCGGCGGTTAGCCCTCGGTCCGCCACGGCGGGAAGCGGCGGTTCTCCCCGCCTTTATAGAGAAATACTGTATTGCCCGCCGGATCGCGGAGCCTCGCCTCGCGCCAACCCCATGGCTGGGCGCGTGCGCCATGTTCGAACGGCACACCTGCGCGGGTCAGTTTTTCGACGCGCCGATCGAGATCATCGACCTCGAAATAGATGGCGACGAAATCCTCGACCTCGGCGTCGGGATCGCACTGGATCGACATGGTAGTGCCGTTGCCGGTCTCGAAGCGCGCATACTGGTTGTCAGGACTATCGACGATCTGCTTGAGGCCGAGCTTCTTGTAGAAGCCCACCATGGCATCATAATCCTTGCCGGTCATGGTCACCTGGTTCAGCCGCGGCATCTCGTCCGCGCCAAGATCCATTCGCACGCGGTGATGGCCCATCGGCCCCGCGCCGCGCCCGAGGCCGGGTGCCTCATAAAGTGCGATGCGGACGAAATCGCGCGCTTTTGCGATTGCCTCACCCAGCGTGTCGCCGCGTCCCAGACAGGTCGCGATCCCGCTGGCCAACGTGCAGCCGGTGCCATGGCTATGCTGCGTTTCGATGCGCGTACCCTGCCAGGTGGTGATATTGTCTTCCTCGACGAGCACGTCGGCGATGCTTTCACCATCATCATCGTCATGGCTGCCCTTCATCAGGACAGGCGACTTGTGGCGCGCGACGAGTTCGAGCGCCGCCGCCATCGTGTCGGTTCGCGCGGTGAGCTTCTTCAACTCGGGGATGTTGGGCGTGATCAGCGTCGCGACATCCATCAGCTTGCCCATCGCCGCCACGGTCTCATCATCGGCCAGCGTCGAACCCGAGGTCGCGACCATCACCGGATCGACGACAATCGGCACGTGCAGGCGCTTGAGGCGCTCGGCGATAGTGCGCGCGGTAAAGGCGCTGCCGATCATGCCGATCTTGATCGCATCGACCCCGAAATCCTTGAGGCAGGCTTCGACCTGTCCAAGCACGATTTCGGCCGGAATGGGATGGATCGCATCGACGCCGCGGCTGTTCTGCGCGGTTACTGCCGTCACGGCAGTCATCGCATGGCCTCCCAGCATCGTGACGGTCTTGATGTCCGCCTGGATACCGGCGCCTCCGCCAGAGTCCGACCCGGCGATGATGAGAATGCGCGGCGTCTTCACGCTGCTGCCACCGCCTCGCAGATGCTGTCGACCAGCCGCTCCACCTGCTGCGGATCATCGCCCTCTGCCATCACGCGGATGAGCGGCTCGGTGCCTGACTTGCGAATGACCAGGCGGCCCTTGCCGTCAATCTCTTGCTCTGCCGCCGCAATCGCGGACTTGACGCTATCGGCTTCAAGCGGCGCGCCGCCATTAAAGCGCACGTTTTTCAGGAGCTGCGGCACGGGCGTAAACTGGTTCAGCAGTTCGCTCGCCGGCTTGTCGCTGCGCACCAGCGCGGCAAGAATTTGCAGGCCGGCCACCAGCCCGTCGCCCGTCGTGGCGTGGTCGGACAAGATGATATGCCCCGATTGCTCGCCGCCGACATTGCAGCCCGACGCCTTCATTTCTTCGAGCACATAGCGGTCGCCGACCTTGGTTCGCGTCATGCCGATCCCGTCATCGGCCAGGCAGCGCTCGAGGCCAAGATTGCTCATCACCGTCGTCACCAATGCGCCGCCTGCCAGCTTGCCATCGCGGTGCCAGCTACGCGCGATCAACGCCATCATCTGGTCGCCATCGACGATCGCGCCTTTTTCGTCGACCACGATCAGACGGTCGGCATCGCCATCGAGCGCCAGGCCGATCGCCGCGCCTTCCTCGACGACTTTGCTGCACAACAGGTCAGGGGCAGTCGAACCGACACCATCATTGATGTTGGTGCCATTGGGCGACGTGCCGATCTCCACCACTTCGGCGCCCAATTCCCACAACGCATCGGGCGCAACGTGGTAGGCGGCGCCATGCGCGCAATCGACGACGATCTTCAGATTGTCGAGGCGCAGGTCGTCGGGGAATGTCGACTTGGCAAAATGGACATAACGGCCGCGCGCATCGTCGATCCGCTTGATCCGCCCGACATCTTCGGGTGCGGCGAGCTCGGGCTCCTCGCCCATGCGCCGCTCGATCTCCATCTCGTCGGCATCTGACAGCTTGTACCCGTCTGGCCCAAACAATTTGATGCCGTTATCGACATAAGGATTGTGGCTCGCCGAGATCATCACCCCCATGTCGGCGCGCATCGAGCGTGTCAGCATCGCGACGGCCGGCGTGGGCATCGGCCCGACCCACTGTACATCGACGCCAACGCTGGCAAAGCCGGCGGACAGCGCGTTTTCGATCATGTAGGACGACAGGCGCGTGTCCTTGCCGATCAGCACTTTGTGACGATGGTCGCCGCGCATGAAATGCCGCCCCGCGGCCTGCCCGACGCGCAGCGCCGTCGCCGCCGTCATCTTGGACTGGTTCACCCGGCCGCGAATGCCATCAGTGCCGAAATAGGTACGCGCCATGACTGCAAATTCTCTCCCGCTGTCCGAGCCCCCACTCGAAAGCCGATTAGCCTCCTAAAGACAAGCCCTTAACACCCCGTTTGCGAGGCTATGCTTGCGGTGAGGCTGTAATCGGTTACGCTTCGCCCACTTGTGGCGATCCGGAGGGAGCGGAATATGGAATTCATCGGGTCGCTGATCGACCGGCTAGGCGAAGCTGTCTTTTACGAAGTCGACATGTTCGGCTCGTCCATCGGACTGATCGTCGTGTGGCTGGCCATCCCGATGGTTTTTTTCACCTTCTATCTCGGCTTCATCAACCTGCGCGGCATGGGCCAGGGTATTAGGGCCATCCGCGGCAAGTTCGCCCGCGAAGGCGGCGAAGGCGAGATGACGCAGTTCCAGGCGCTGTCGACTGCTCTGTCGGGCACCGTGGGCCTGGGCAATATCGCGGGCGTCGCGGTGGCCTTGGCGCTCGGCGGTCCGGGCGCGATCTTCTGGATGTTCATCATCGGCTGGTTCGCGATGACGCTCAAATTTTCCGAAGTGACGCTCGGCATGAAGTATCGCGAGGAATTGCCTGACGGCACCATCCTCGGCGGTCCGATGTATACGCTTCGCAACGGACTTGCTGCCCGCGGCAAGCCATTGCTCGGAAAATGGATGGGCGGGCTCTACGCCTTTTTCGCGATGTTCGCCGCGCTGCCGATGTTCCAGGTCAACCAGAGCTTTAGCCAGGCCAGTACGGCCTTCAATCTCAGTCAGGACAGCGCCCTCGCCTACGGCATCATTCTCGCTATCGCCGCCGCCATTGTCATCTTCGGCAGTGCCAGGTGGCTCGGCCGCGTTACTGCCGCGATCGTGCCGACGATGGGGTTCGTCTATCTTGGCGGTATCTTCATCATCCTGGCAGTCGGTTTTGCCGATATTCCGGCAGCTATCATGGTCATCATCGCCGATGCCTTCACCGGCCAAGCGGCGGGCGGCGGCGCGGTCGGCGCTTTCGTCGTCGGCATGCGCCGCGCGGTCTTTTCCACCGAAGCCGGCACGGGCTCCTCCGTCATGGCGCACGTCCATGCGCGAACGAAGGAGCCGGTTTCCGAAGGCATGGTCGCGCTGCTCGAACCCTTCATCGATACGGTCGTGATCTGCACGCTGGGCGGCATTGCGCTGGTCGTCGCCGGCACCTGGCTCGATCCCAATCTCGAGGATATCGCCATTACCAGCCAAGCCTTCGCCAATGTTGCGCCCTGGATGCCCTATGTCCTCGCAGCAGCGGTCATCCTGTTTGCCTATTCGACAATCTGCGCGTGGGGGTTCTACGGCAGCCAGGCATGGGGCTATCTGTTCGGCAGCAGCAAAGGCTCGACCAGCATCTACAAGATCGTGTTCGTTGCCCTGCTCCCTGCCGGCGCGGTGCTCGATCTGGGCACGGTCATCAGCTTCGTCGACAGCGCGTTCTTCCTGATGGCGATCCCCAACGTGATCGCGCTCTACATCTTCGCGCCCGAGCTCAAAGCCATGCTCAAGGATTACCAGGCACGCAGGATGGCCAAAGACTGATCGTCAAGAATAACGACGACCGCCTCGCCTACTTGGTGTAGGCCTTGGGCAGGCTCGACGGCGCGAGGCTGCGATAGCGCTCCGCAAGGCGGCTCTGGCGCGTCACCAGGCTCTGTTCGACCCCGTCGATCCAAACCTGTTCGGCTGCGCTGGTCAGTTCGAGCGGATCGCCGTCCCACACCACCACGTCGGCGCGGCGGCCCGCCTGAAGCGAGCCAATTTCGCCGCCAAGTCCGATCATCTGCGCGGGCTTCGAGCTGATCATCGCGAACGCCTCGTCCCAGCTGACGCCGGTGTGTCCCGGTACTTTCTGCAAGGCGACGAGGTTGCCCGCGAACTGGCGCTGATTGCGCGCGCTGCGGTTGAGAAAGTCGCTCAGCACCGCCGCCGACACTTCGATGCCCGCCGCGCGCATCCGCCCGATATTGGACTGGGTCGAGGCAAGCTGTTCGAAGCTTCCCGGGCGGTTGAGCAGCGGTTCGGCAATCACCGGCACGCCAGCCGCCGCGATCGCCGGTGCCACGCGCCAGCCTTCGGCGACGCCGACCAACACCATGTCGAGCCGCGGGAACATCTCGCGCAGCTTGAGCGCATTCATGATGTCGATTGAGCGGTTGACGTGGACGAGCAATTTCTCCTCGCCGCGCACCACCGGACCGAGCGCGCGAATGTCGGCTTCGGTCCACTGGCTGTCATCGGGGCCAGCCGCCAAGTCGCCGGTCCGCGCCGCTTCGAGCGCCTCGATGAAGGTCAAATACGCCGCCGAGCGCGATCCGCCCGCCAGCCCTGTCCCGCGTTCGCCAAGCTCGACCAGCTGGAACGCGTTTTTCCTGGTGATCGGATCATAGTCGTTGCCCGTATCGATCACCGCCCCGCGACCCGCGAAGATGTGCTCGCCGGCGTTGGGCGCGATGATCGCGCGCGTCACACCATCGGCGCGGCTGACGTTGATCGGATCGGCCGCCGGGTTGATCGACCAGCTGATATCGAGCGCGGCCGAATAGGGACTGTCGTCGGCGTCGGTATCGTTGGCGGCATCCACGTTGCCGTCGACCTCGGCAAGGCCGATGCGCGAGAAACTGGCGACGATGCCGGGCGTCACCCATTTGCCGCGCGCGGCGACGATTGTGGCACCTGCGGGGATGGCGGTATCCGGACCGCCGACGGCGATGACGCGGCCATCGTCGATCACGACGACGCCATTGTCGATCGGCGCCGAACCATCACCGATCACGAGCTTGCCGCCCGTGATTGCAACGGGTTCGGCGGCAGCCGGCGGAGCGATCAGCGCTGCAGCGGCGAGCAGGAGCTTCTTCATTTCACGTCTCCTTCACCGGGTTGCCCGAGCTCGAAATCGGTCACCGGGCGCAATCGCGGGTTGGCCGCATCGAACATCAGCGCGCCGTCGATCCAGACCTTCGAAGGCCGCGTGTAGATGCTCAGCGGATCACCGTTCCACAGCACGACATCGGCCATCTTGCCGGGTTCGAGACTGCCGACCTGGTCGAAGATGCCGAGCGATTTTGCAGGATTGGCGCTGAGCCATTGCCACGCTTCGGCATCGCTGATTTCAAGCCCCTGACGGCGCCCCGCAGCCAGCGCCTTGGCGGTCTCCTGGTTCAATCGCTGGATGCCGTCGGCATCGTCCGAATGCGTAATCGCGCACCCGCCCGCGGTGTGGACGTAAGGGATATTCTCGAGGATGCCGTCATAGCTTTCCATCTTGAAGCCCCACCAATCGGCCCACATCGCCGCGCAGGTGCCGTGTTTCGCCAGCAGGTCGGCGATCTTGTAGGCTTCGACCGCGTGCTGGAAGCTGCCCACCTTGTAGCCGAACTCTTCGGCCATGGTAAGCATGATGCTCATCTCATCGGCGCGGTAGCAGTGGTTGTGGATGATGATTTCGCCATCGAGCACGCCGCGCAGCGTATCCATGGTGAGATCGCGCTTGGGTGCCTTGCCACCTTCCTTTTCGTACTTGTCCCACTCGCGGTCATAGGCCTTTGCCTTGATCCATTCCTCGCGGGTCATCGCGATATTGGCCATGCGCGAGCCGGGGCCGCCGCGGCTGCCATAAACGCGCTTGGGGTTTTCGCCGCACGCCATCTTGAGACCGTACGGCGCGCCCGGAAACTTCATCTCCATGACATTGCGGCCGGGCACGTTCTTCAAGGTCACCGAGCGACCGCCGAACAGGTTGGCGCTTCCCGGGAGCACCTGCAGGCTGGTCACACCGCCATTGGCCAGCGCGCGGGTGAAGCCGGGATCCTGCGGCCAGATCGAATGTTCGGTCCAGACATTGGCGGTCTGCGGCCCGGTAACCTCGTTGCCGTCGCTGTGCGCGGGGACGCCGGGGCTGGGATAATTGCCGAGGTGCGAGTGCACATCGATGATGCCGGGCGTCACCCACATGCCGCTGCCGTCGATCGTCTGCACGCCTTCGGGCATGGTCATCGACGCGGCGTTGCCGACCATCTGGATCTTGCCGTCGGCGATATAGACCGCGCCATTCTCGATCCGACCGCCGAGCCCGTCATAGACGGTGGCATTCATGATCAGCGTCGGTGCGCCGGGATAGGCTTGATACGTCGACGCGTACGGGTTGCGATCGAACAGTTTGGGCGCCGACTTCGGTTCGTCATCACCCATCGAAGCGCAAGCGCTCAACGCCATCGCCGCGCAACCCGCCAACAAAGCCCGCATCGAAGATTCTCCCTGTTCGTCTGTCGGGCGCAACGATGGCCGCGCTTCACGCAAAAGAAAAGGGGCGACCCGAAGGCCGCCCCTCTTTTGTCATCCAAGCTGGCGGATCAGGCCGGCTTGTTGGTCGGATGCACGCCAGCAGCCGAAGGTTCAGCCGGCACTTCAGCTTCGCCTTCGAGATGTCCGTCATCGGTAAGCGTGTCGAGGTGCATCAGCTTCTTGAGCAGCGGGCTGACGACCATCACTGCTACGCCGACACCCATCGCCACGAGACCGACCGTTTCGTAAACGTCGAGAACGACGGCCTTGCCGGCCTCCTCGCCAACGCCTTCGGCGCCGGTTGCCTGTGCGATCTTGCCCGCGGCGAAGTTGCCGGTGGCCGAGGCAAAGAACCACACGCCCATGATAAGCGATGCGATCTGCGCCGGAGCCAGCCGGTTCATCGCCGAAAGGCCCACTGGCGAGAGGCAAAGCTCACCGGTGGTGTGCAAAAGGTAGATCAGGAAGATGAAGATCACCGGCGTCGGCACGTCAATACCAACCGATTCCGCGCCCCAGACAAGGACGAGGAAGCCAAGGCCGACCTGCACCACACCAAGACCGAACTTCATGGGGGTCGAAGGTTCGATGCCCTTGCGACCCATGACGGTCCACAGCGTCGCAAAGACCGGCGCCAGCAGGATGATGTA
Organism: Sphingomicrobium marinum; assembly: GCF_026157105.1. Taxonomy (GTDB): domain Bacteria; phylum Pseudomonadota; class Alphaproteobacteria; order Sphingomonadales; family Sphingomonadaceae; genus Sphingomicrobium; species Sphingomicrobium marinum. The sequence goes on along the minus strand of NZ_JANPVQ010000001.1, from coordinate 1,042,883 downwards.
AATGGCATTGATCGACTGGAAGGTCGATGCCGGCACGCCGCCACGATCGACGTGGCGATCGGTGAACAGGTTGAGCGAAGAGCCCGCCTGTTCGAACAGCGCCCAGAAGATGATCGACACGGTGATCAGGAACATCGCCGCGACGATGCGGTCGCGATCATGATCGGTCTTCGAAACCATCTGCAGCACCATCACGGTGAGCACGCCGCCGGCACCCATGAGCGCGGGCAACTGCCAGCTTTCGTTGCCTTGCGATACGAAGAACATCGAAATGGTCAGCAAGGCCGCCAGCGCTGCAAAAGCGTATTTGGCTGCCGCGGGCGCATTGGCATATCCCTTGTAGGGGATCTGGAAAATGGCGATCGACAGCACATAGCTGACCAGCGCGGCTCCGAAGGTCCCCAGGAAGACACCGACTTCGTCTTGGTTCTGTACAGCGATCCAGCAAATCGCGACCAGCAGAAGGCCCATCAGGTAGACGCTGATTTCACGTCCCTTGGCGAGCGCCTTGGGCGGTTCTCCGCGGCCGAGCAGGAGCGGCTTGCCCCAGATGAACACGATCAGGCCGGCCAGCATGCCGATCCCGGCAAGGCCGAAGCCATACGCCCAGCCATAGGTTTCGCCGATATAGCCGCACAGCAGCGAACCGATGGCAGCACCAAGGTTAATGCCCATGTAGAAGATCGTGTAGGCACCATCGCGGCGAACGTCGGTGCGCGGATATAGCTGTCCCACCATCACCGAGATATTGGCTTTGAGGAAGCCCGATCCCACGATGATCAGCGCCAGCGCGAGCCAGAAAACGTAGATGATCGGATTGTCGGCATTGCCGGCCCCCGGTTCGCCTTCGAAGGCCATGAAGAAGTGGCCCAACGTCAACAGGACCGCCCCAAACAAGACCGCTTTCCGCTGCCCGATATATTTATCGGCAAGATAGCCGCCCACCACCGGCGTGATGTACACGAGCGCGGTATAGGCACCGTAGATGAGACCGGAATCGCCGTCCGAGAACAGCCAGTGCTTGGTCAGGTAGAAAATGAGCAGCGCGCGCATCCCGTAGTAGGAAAAACGCTCCCACATTTCTGCGAAAAACAGGACGAACAGCCCTTTGGGATGACCGAGAATGGTCCCCGCGCTGTCGCCATCGGGCAGCCCCGCGGGGGCTACTGCGTCCGTATTGGCCATAAATTACTTCTCCCGAATTCGCCGCATCCCCTTCGCGGCGGTCACATATCTGTAAAGACGCGCGCACCGTAACGCTTCGTGAACCGGTGTGAAGTGCCATGTTGCATTTTTCTGTGGCTTGTCAGACACGCTCGGCAGGATGCTAAACGATACCATCAGTCTGCTTACCTATCTGGGAACCCGTCGCTCGGGCCGCCCGCGCGATATGGTTGCGCCGGGCCCGAGCAGGGATGAGCTCAACGCCATCCTCACGCTGGCCGCGCGTACGCCAGATCATGGAAAGATCGTTCCCTACCGCTTTGTAATCGTTGATGATGATCAACGCGACAGCCTCGCTGAACTGTTTGCCGCTGCGGTGCGCGAAATCGATCCCGAAGTGCGCGCTACGAAACTCGAGAAAGTCTGCGCGAAGGCGCATTATGCTCCCGGCCTCGTCATCCTGATTTCCAGTCCCGCGCGCGATCACAAGATACCCGTCTGGGAACAGGAACTGACGGCCGGCGCCGTGGGCATGAACCTGCTGCATGCCACCCACGCCCACGGCTATGTCGGCGCATGGATCACGGGTGATCAGGCATACGCACCTGCGGTAATCAGCGCCTTCTGCAAGGACGGGGAGCGCATAGCCGGCTACTTCTTCCTCGGCAGCCCGGGAACCATGCTCGAAGAACGCGAGCGCCCGGACATGGACGAGATCGTCACGCGCTGGTGCCCGCCCGCCGTCTAGGTTGCATCGCGCTGCGCTGTGCTGTATTAAGGCGGTATGACGCTAAGAAACGCTCCCGACAAACCTGTTTACGTTCGCATCCGCGAAGTCATTGCCGATGCGATTCTCGCCGGCCGCTATGGCGACGGCGATCCCCTGCCCTCGGTCCGCGCGCTTGCCGCTGAACAGGGCGCCAACCCTCTGACGGTGGCCAAGGCATACCAGGGCTTCCAGGATGACGGCCTAGTTACGGTGAAACGCGGCGTCGGCATGTTCGTGGCCGCGGGCGCGCGCGCCAAACTGAAGGCCAGCGAGCGCGATCACTTTCTCGCCGAGGAATGGCCCGCCATCGAAGCGCGCATGCATAGGCTCGGCATACAGCCGACTGACTTGCTGGATAAAGTCAAAGCCTAAGCGAGCGCTTCGGCCTCCACCGCATAGAGAATGTCCGCGCCCATCCCGGCAGCCGCGCCCTGCGCGAAGGCTTCGGGCACGTTCACGCTGTTGAAAAACTCGCTGGCCGCCTTGGTCCGCGCGGGGGCATCCATCGCCAGCGCCAGCTTTTCGAGCAGCCAGCCAGCCACCAGGACCGAGCACATGGTGAGGAACGGATAGGCACCTGCAGCTTTGTGATCGCCGCCGGCCTCGCGCAGCATCGAGGCGGTTTCCTCGACCAGGTCGGTCAGCGCAATCAGCCGCTCGTCGCGCACGTCGGCCCGGATATCCGCGACCAGCCCGTCAAAAGCGAGCCCGCCGTCGAGCCCCAGCTTGCGCCCGACCAGATCGGCGGCCTGGATGCCGTTGGTGCCTTCGTAGATCGGCGCGATTCGGGCGTCGCGCAAATGCTGCGCCGCGCCCGTTTCCTCGACATAGCCCATGCCGCCATGCACCTGGACGCCGAGCGACGCGACCTCGCAGCCGACATCGGTGCCCCAGGCTTTGGCCATCGGGGTCAGGACCTCGGCGCGGAGACCCATGGCTTCTTCGCCGATCTCGGCGCGGTCAAGGCAGCCGAAGGCGTAATAGGTCAGCGCCCGCGCACCCATCGTCAATGCGCGCATGCGCATCAACATGCGCCGCACGTCGGCATGCTCGCTGATCGTGACGCTCTGGCCCTCACGAAAGCCCTGCTTTCGCTCGAGCGCGTAGTGCACCGCGCGCTGGGTGGCGCGTTCGGCGATGCCCACGCCCTGCAGCGCCACGTTGAGCCGGGCATTGTTCATCATCGTGAACATCGCGCGCATGCCGCTATTTTCGGGGCCGATCATCCAGCCGATCGCGCCATCTTTTTCGCCAAAGCGCATGACGCAGGTGGGCGACGCGTGGATGCCCAGCTTTTCTTCCAGCCCCGCGCAAACGAGGTCGTTGCGGCTGCCATCGGGAAGGATCTTGGGCACGAGAAACAGCGAAATGCCGCGAGTGCCCTCCGGTGCACTGGGCGTGCGCGCCAGCACGAGGTGGATGATGTTTTCGGCAAGATCATGCTCGCCATAGGTGATGTAGATTTTCTGACCGCTGATCCGCCAGGTGCCGTCTTCGTTGGGTTCGGCCTTGGTGGTGAGCGCGCCGACATCGCTGCCCGCTTGCGGCTCGGTCAGGTTCATCGTCGCGGGCCACTCGCCCGACACGATCTTCTCGAGATAGCGCTCGCGCAATTCATCGTCGCCATGCACCAGCAGGCTTTCGATCGCGCCGAAGCTGAGCATGGGACATAAGGCGAAGGCGAGGTTTGTCGCGTTCAGGTCTTCCATCAGCGCCGCCGACAGGCTTAGCGGCAAGGCTTGCCCGCCCCACTTTTCAGGCGCCGACAGGGTCATCCAGCCGCCTTCGATGAATTCGCGATACGCTTCCTTGAAACCATCGGGCGTGGTGACAACGCCGTCCTTCAGCTTCGCGCCCTGCTCGTCACCGCTGCGGTTGAGCGGCAGGAATTCGCCTTCCGAAAACTGCGCCGCGCCTTCGAGCACCGCGTCGACCGTGTCCTCGTCCGCGCTTGCGAAACGGTCGTGCTTGGCAAGTTCGGCCATGCCGACAATGTGGGTGAGGACCGCTTTCTGGTCGGCGACAGGTGTGGAATAGCTCATGAGAATCCCTTGTAAGCAGGCTTTGTGAGGGCCATAGCCCAGCCGCGATGAGCGCGACAACCAGTACCGAAGTCCGGCCTGCCACCGCAGATGCCATTTCGGCCGCCGCCTTGCTGCTGGCGGACGGTATGCCCGTCGCCGTGCCGACCGAGACGGTCTACGGTCTTGCCGCCGATGCACGGAACGCGGAAGCGGTGGCACGGATCTACGCCGCCAAGGGCCGCCCCAGCTTCAATCCGCTGATCGTGCATGTCACCGACCTGGAGATGGCGCAGACGCTGGGTCATTTCTCGCTCGACGCCATAGCACTTGCCGAGGCCCACTGGCCCGGCCCGCTGACGCTGGTGGTGCCGGCGCGCGCCGACAATGGCATTGCCGACATCGTTACTGCGGGGCTCGATAGTATTGCGATCCGTTGCCCCGCTCATCCGGTGATGCGTGCGCTGGTCGAAGCGGTCGGCCCGCTTGCGGCGCCGTCCGCCAACGCCTCGGGACAGATAAGTCCGACGCTGGCCGCCCATGTCGCCAAAAGCCTCGATGGCCGAATACCGCTGGTGCTCGACGGCGGCCCTGCCAAGCGCGGCATCGAATCGACAATTGTGGCTGCCACCGGCGACGAACTTCGGCTACTTCGGCGCGGACCTGTAGAGATCGACGGAGCTGTCGAAGCCGATGGCAGCAGGATCGAAGCACCAGGCCAACTTTCGAGCCATTATGCGCCATCCAAGCCGCTACGGCTTGATGCAACCTCGGCGCAGGATGGCGAATTGCTGATCGGTTATGGCGATGTTGAAGGGCAGATTACGCTAGGCAAGGATCCGGTGACGGCCGCGGCGCGGCTGTTTGCCGCGCTTCACGAAGCCGACGCAGCGCCCGAGCCGCGTATTGCGGTCGCACCGATCCCGGGCGATGGCCTCGCCGCCGCCATCCGCGATCGCCTTCACCGGGCGGCGGCACCGCGCGACTAGGCCTCGACGCCGTTTTTCAGCTTGTCCTGGAAACTCTTGCGGAACTTGCGAAGCTTGGGCGAAATGATCGCCATGCAGTAGGGATTGCTGCTGCCATTGCGCGCATAATAGTCGTGATGTTCCCGCTCGGCCGGATACCATTCGGCCTTTTCTTCGATGGTCGTCACCACGCGGCCGCCATGCTCGGCATTGGCGCGCTCGATCGCACCGAGCGCCGCGTCGCGCTGGCCAACGTCCTGCGGGAAGATCGCGCTGCGATACTGGGTACCGATGTCGTTGCCCTGCCGGTTGAGCTGGGTCGGATCGTGCGTCGCAAAGAAGATGTCGAGCAAATCGTCATAGCTGATGGCGCTGTCATCGAATTCGATGCGGACCGCTTCGGCATGCCCGGTATCGCCGCCGCACACCTGCCGATAGCTGGGATTGATGACGTCGCCGCCCGTGTAGCCGCTTTCGACCTTCTCGACGCCGACGACATCGAGGAACACCGCCTCGGTGCACCAGAAACATCCGTTGGCGAGGACCGCCACCTGCTTGGCCATGACTTTTCCTTCTCGAAACCTATGGGCTCGAGATAGGATGAATTGCGCTGGCTTAAAGCCCTAGCCCTTGGGCGGTGTCGGGCGTTTTACGCTGGCCTTGAGGCTGGCCATTTCGAGACGCTTGCCGATCCATTCGGCGAGTTCGCCAAATTCGAGCGGCTTATCGAACACGATTCCGGCCTTGCGATCGCTGTACCAGCGAACCTCGCCCTTGATCGGCTTGAGGCTCTCGACGACGATGACGACTTTCTCGCCGAGGCAATAGTCGTCCACCGGCTCGACCTTGATGCCGCCCAGCGAGATGTCCTTCACCCCGACGCTATAATAGGTGCTGCCCACCTTGAGGTTGGCCTTGCAATCGACCCTGAGGCGCGGCGGCCGCGGGCGATGACCATGGCGCGGCTTGCGCCCCGCAAGCATCTCGCCAAGGTCGATATTCTGCTCGAACTTGAACCCGGCGCACCCATCGCGCGTCCACACGACGGTCGACGGGATGTTCTGGCTGTTGATCTCGACACTGACTTCAGTGCCGACTTCGAGGTTCTGGGAGAGTTCGGCCATAAGGCCGCCGGCCGACAGGTTGCGCACCCGTACCAGCACTTCCCCGCCGTCCTTTGGGGTCACCTTGGCGACGCGCAGCATCGGCATGACGCGTTCGTCGACGCGGCGCTCCATCGGGCGCGGCACGTCCGTCGACAGCGTGAACAGCGTCGATTCAAAGGCGATATTATCCTGCCCGAAAGGGCGGGCTTTCTTGCGACCAATGAACGAGCGCAACATGGCGTTCTCCCCACGAAAGACCTACAGACTGCCAGCCATAGGGCTCCAGGGGTTAAAATCCCGTTTCCATTGACCTTTTTTGCTGGCCATTGCGGAAGGGACGATTATTGTCCGCGGCTATATGGGAAGCGACACGGGCAAGAAGCCCCACATCTTGTTGATCGATGACGAGCCGGCGCTGGCCGCCTTTATTGCCGACGCCGCGCGGATCAGCGAATTCGAACCCGTCATCGCCAAGGATCATGAAGATTTCCGCGCTCGTTTTCGTGCCGAACCGCCCCAAATGGTGGCGATCGACCTAGGCATGCCCGGCATGGACGGTGTCGAACTGCTGCGTTTTCTTGCGGATGAAAACGCTTCCCAGCCCATCCTGATCATTTCTGGTTTCGATCGCCGGGTGCTCGACAGCGCCTTTCGCCTCGGCGAAGAGCTGGGCCTCGACATGATCGGCCCACTGGGCAAGCCAACCAGGCTCGAAGACGTTGAATTGCTGCTCGCCCAGGTACGCGAGAGACTTTGAACGACGACGCGCTGCTCGACCGCCTCGAAGCGGCCATCGGCACCGATGCGCTGCGCTATTGCTACCAACCCAAAGTCAGCCTGTCGGACGGCAAATTACGCCGGGTGGAAGCGCTGATCCGCTGGGACGATGAGGTTCATGGCACAATCGGCCCCGATCGTTTTATCCCGCTGGCCGAAGAAAACGGGCTGATCGACAGCCTCACCCGCTGGGGTCTCGACACGGCTTTCCGCCAATGGCGCGAGTGGACCGACCAGGGCATCGAATGCGAACTTGCCTTCAATATCTCGGCGCGCAGTCTTGAGGCGCTCGACTTCCCCGATCTCGTCGAAGCCAAGACCGCAGAATATGGCGTGCCAGCCTCCTGTCTCGTGCTCGAGCTTACCGAAGGCTCGACGCAGACGCTGATCAACCTGATGGATACGCTGACCCGGTTTCGCATCAAGGGGATCGGGCTCGCCATCGACGATTTCGGCACCGGCTACTCGACGCTCAAATTGCTGCGGATGCTGCCCTTTACCGAGCTCAAGATCGACCGTTTCTTCGTGCGCGATGCGGAGCGCTCGATGGACAGCCGCGTCATTGTCGAAGCGATGATCGGTCTGGCGCACGGGCTCGGCTTGTCCGCCACTGCCGAGGGCATCGAGAATGACGCCCAGCTCTCGCTCATGAAGGCTTTGGGGTGCGACCTGGCGCAGGGCTACCGCATCGGCAGACCATTGGACGCCGCCGCGCTACCGGACTGGCAGCGCGACTGGATGCAGGAATGGGAAACACTTCGCCTCTAGTTGGCTTCGCCGCGGCGCTTGGGTCATTGTCTGCCCTTATCGGACATCTTTGCGGCTTACGCCAATAGATTGCGGGCTCGGCCCATGGCTTCGATACCGGCATCGATGGTCGCATCCTGTTTGGCGAAGCAAAGGCGTACCAGATGCGTCTCCGGTCCGACTTCGGTAAAGGCCGACATCGGCACGACGGCGACGCCCGCTTCTTTGACGGCTCGCATGGCGAAGGCTTCATCGTCGGCATCAATCCCCGAGGCAGCCAGATCGACAGCCAGGAAATAGGTCGCTTCAGGACGGATCACACTATAGCCGGCATATTCGAGCCCGTTGGTCAGCCGGTCTCGCGCCCGCGCAAAGCGCTGCTGCATCGGTGCAATCCACTGGTCTTGTCCGAGCCCGAAGGCGACCGCCTCCTGAAGATTGGGCGCGCTGGAGAAGGTAAGGAACTGGTGCGCCCGCGCCACGACCTCGCCCAGCGCGGGATCGGCGACGATCCACCCGATCTTCCAGCCGGTGAGCGAGAAAATCTTGCCGGCCGAACCCGTCTTGATCGTGCGCTCCGCCATGCCGGGAAGCGTGGCCAGCGGAACGAATTGCTGCCCGTCGAGCAACAGATGTTCCCACACTTCGTCGGATATCACGATCAAATCATGCGCGACCGCGATATCCGCAATCACCTGTAGTTCGGAGGTGCGATAGAGCCGCCCGGTCGGATTGTGCGGATTGGTGAGGATGATCGCGCGCGTCTTGTCGCTCACGGCGTGCGCGATGGCATCGGTGTCGAGCACAAATTCAGGCGCTGCCAGCTTTACCTCGACGGGCGTGCCGCCGGCCCTGCGCACCATCGGCGCATAGCAATCATAAGCCGGCGCGAAGAGGATGACCTCGTCGCCGGGCGACCCTGCGGCAAGAATGGCAGCGCCCAGCGCTTCGGTCGCACCGCTCGTGACCGTGATATGGTCCGGACTCAGTTCCTGCCCGAAATGGCGCCGGTAATGATCGGCAATCGCCTGCCGCAGGACGGGCAAGCCGCGCGACGGTGCGTACTGGTTGTAACCCTGCAGCGCCGCGGCAGCTTTTTCGAGCACCGGCTCGGGCCATCCGAAGTCGGGAAAGCCCTGGCCCAGGTTCACGGCGTCATGTTGGGCAGCGGCGCGGCTCATGCGTTCGAACACGCTGACCGACATCGCCTCGTAGAGCGGGTTCATTCGGCCTCTCCCAAGATGTCGGCAATCGCCGCCCCATCATACCCAAGCTCGCGCAGAAGCGCTGCGCCGCCCTCGCCGTCTTGCGCGGGCCGTAATGGCGCCTTGCCATAGCGCGGTGCCGGCGCGGGCATCGGCCCCATTTCATGTTCGTAGAACGTCCACCGCGCGACATTATGCGGATGCGACGGCGCCTCTCCCTTTGTCAGGACAGGCGTCACGCAGGCATCGACATCCTCGAACAAGTCGAGCCAATGCTGCAGCGGGCGCGACGCGATCGTTTCGGCGATGACATGTTTTTGCGCGGGCCAGTGGGCATCGTCGAGCGTGTCTTCGAACCGCTCGTCCCCCGCCAGCCCCAGCCCGTCGAGCAGCCGCGCACGAAATTGTGGTTCCATCGCGCCGACCGCCAGCCATTTGCCATCGGCGGTCTCGTAGGTCCCATACAGGCCTGACCCGCCGTCGAGCAGCCCGGCCTCTCGCTGGTCGTGCAGCAGGCCTGCATTGTGCAGCGAATACAGAAAGGTGCCGAGCAAGGCCGATTCTTCGCTCATCGCGCAGTCGATGACCCGCCCCTTCTCCGTGCCTGCTGCGACCTCGCGCAGCGACGCGGCCATCGCGAACGCCAGCATCATCGCGCCGGCGCCGTAGTCTGCAACGAGATTGGACGGCGGCAGCGGGCGTCCGCCAGCCTCCCCCATGCCATGCAACAGCCCGGAAATGGCCAGATAATTGATATCATGACCGGCGCGCTGGGCCATCGGACCATGCTGCCCCCAACCGGTAACGCGCCCGATGACGAGCGCGGGATTGACCGCATGTAGCGCCCCGGGCCCCAGTCCCAGCGCCTCGAGCTTTCCGGGGCGGTAGGGATCGATCAATGCATCGGCGGTCGCGACCAGCTTGAGAAATGCCGCGCGCGCCACCTCGCGCTTCAGGTCCAGCTTGATCCCGCGGCGGCCGCGATATTGCGGATCTCCCGGCAAATGCAGCAGGCCGTCCTTCTCAATGCGAATGACCTCGGCGCCGTGATCGGCCAGCATCATGGCAGCGAACGGCCCGGGGCCGATGCCTGCCAATTCGATGATTCTCACGCCGGATAGCGGACCTGTCATGAGGGCAGAATGGGGCCCTCCGTCCTGTTCCGCAACGGAAACATTTGCGTTCTTCGAGCGTAATGGCGATATGAATATTGCCGTTATGGGAAGCGACTTCGAGCCGATCGGCGCCCAAGAGGCGCCTGCACCGAGCGTGCCGCCGTCAGAGGTGAGCGCGCCCGACTGGGTCGACGCGCTCATCCGCCACAGCCCGATCGCTTCGGTAATTTCCAACCCGCGGCTGCCCGACAATCCGATCGTTTCGGTCAACAAGCCCTTCATCGAGCTCACCGGCTATAGCGAAGACGAGATTCTCGGGCGCAACTGCCGGTTCCTCGCTGGCCCCGAAACCGAGCCATGGTTGACCGAACGCATCCGTGAAGGCGTACGCGATCATAAGCCCGTGCTGGTGGAGATCCTCAACTACAAGAAGGACGGCACGCCGTTTCGTAATGCGGTGCTCGTCGCGCCCATTTATGACGAGGAAGACGAGTTGCTCTACTTCGTCGGCAGCCAGGTCGAACTTGAGGAAGAGATTTCCGGTCCGACGATGAAACGACGGATCGAAGCGGCCGAGATGGTCAAGACGCTCAGCCCGCGCCAGTACGAAGTCATGAAAATGGTCGCCGATGGCCTGAGGAACAAACAGATCGCCTACGAACTCGGCCTGTCGGAAAAGACCGTGAAGATGCATCGCGGCCTGGCGATGGAGAAACTCGGCCTCGGCTCGAGCGCGGAACTCGTGCGCATCGCAGTCGAAGCGGGCATCTGAAATTTAACCCGCGTTATTTCTCTGCCTTGCGTCGACTGTCCGACACAAGGTAAAAGCTCTCCGTATCTTACGGCAAGGGGCCAAATGTCGGACATTTTCATCAGCTACGCTCGTCCAAACGAGCCAATTGCGAAAATGCTCGCCGACGCCATGCGTGAGGCCGGATACACGGTCTGGCGCGACGACGAACTACCTGCGCACCGTTCCTATAGCGAGGTCATCGAAGAGCGCCTTCGTGCGGCCAAGGCCGTCGTCGTCATCTGGTCGGACGATGCCGCGCGGTCGCAGTGGGTTCGTGCCGAAGCCGATGCCGCCCGCGAGGCCGGAACATTGGTGCAATTGTCGGTAGACGGATCCACTCCTCCCTTGCCCTTCAACCAGATTCAATGTGCCGACCTGAAAGGCTGGATGGGCGATCGCTCGGCTGCCGGATGGATCAAGGTGGAAAGCAGCGTGGCGGTTCTGGCGGGCCGCGCCGGCGACGACGCTCGCGATACCACGGCCGGCGCCCGTGCCGACCGTCTCGCAGTATGTGTCCTGCCTTTCACCAACATGTCCGGCGATGCCGAACAGGAATATTTCTCCGATGGTATCAGCGAAGATATCATCACCGATCTTAGCAAGGTCTCCGCCTTGTCGGTCATCGCGCGCAACACGGCCTTTTCGTTCAAGGGCAAAGGCATCGACGTCAAACAGATCGCCCAGCAACTGGGCGTCAGTCATGTCCTTGAAGGAAGCGTGCGCAAGGCCGGCGGGCGCGTGCGCATCAATGCGCAGCTGATCGACGGCAAATATGGCGACCATGTCTGGGCGGATCGCTACGACCGAGAGCTCGACGACATTTTTGCCATCCAGGACGAAATCTCGAAAGCCATCGTCAATGCGCTGCGGGTTCAGCTCCTACCGCAGGAAAAGAAGGCGATCGAGACCCGCGGCACGTCGAGCTCGGAAGCCTACAACCTGTATCTCATGGCCCGCCAGCAGCGCATCAGCGGCAATGATGGCGACAAGCGGCGTGAAGAAGTGATCGTGCGCATCTGCCAGCAAGCGGTCACCATCGACCCCGAATATGCAAAAGCATGGGCGCTAATGGCGCACGCCCAGGCCGAGCTGCGCGAAAATTTCGACGTCGAAGTCGATCCCTTGCCCGCCACGGAAAAGGCATTGCAACTCCAGCCGGGGCTCGCCGAAGCGCATGTCGTGAAGGCCATTCTCCACAACGCTGACGGTAACTTCGATGAGGCCCTGAGTGAGGTGGACAAGGCGCTGGAGAGCGACCCCGAAAATTTTGAAGCCAACCAGGTAAAAGCGTTCCTGCTCTTCCGGAACAAGCAGTTGAAAGAAGCCATCCCCTTCTTCGACAAGGCCGCGTCGATGAACGATACCGACTATCGCGACGCTGGCATGTTGACGACGTGTTACCAGGCGATCGGGGACGATGAAGGGCTCAAACGTGCCGCAGGAATGGTGCAGGAGCGCGCCGAAAAGGCTTTCAAGGAAGACCCCTCCAACAGCGCGGCGCTGGGCTATGGCGCGTGCGCTTTGGCCGTGTTGGGAGAGCGCGAGCGTGCCAAAGAATGGATCCAGCGCGCGCATATGCTCGATCCCGACAACATGACTATGCAGTATAATCTCGCTTGTGCGGAGGTGATGTACCTGCAGGACAAGGATGCCGCGCTCAATATTCTCGACCACGTTTTCGCGAATTGCGCACCTTCGATGGTGACGCATTGCGATGCCGATCCCGACATGGATCCGCTGCGCGAAGATTCGCGCTACCGGGAGATGATTGAAAAAGCGCGCGACCGCCTTGGCATGACCGCTACGACATAAGGTCTAGCTTACGGCGATTGGCCGACAAGTGCATGTCGGATTGCGGGCGCTGCGATGCTGCCACCTTCGGCCGGCGAATATGCTTCCCTCTTGGCCTTTGCCGTTCCCGACACGCGGCGCCCAACATCCCCACTTTGCGAATATGTCCGGTAGAGCGATCGCTGCCTTCGCCTTGTCGCGGGAAGTGGCTGGGGTGGCAGGATTCGAACCTGCGCATGCCGGTACCAAAAACCGGTGCCTTACCACTTGGCTACACCCCAGCAGGTGATCGAGCCGCGCTTATAGCCAACTTCGCCGCGATGAAAAGAGGGTCGTCAGCTCGCCTTTTGGCGGACCAATCGCCGCTCGGGCACGCTGTCCGGCTCGATGCTTTCGGGTCGCCCGAAATAGTATCCCTGTAGCTGGGTCACGCCCATCGCCGTCAGCATGTCGATCTCCTGTTCGGTCTCGACACCTTCTGCGGTCGTTTCGATGCCAAGTCCTTCGGAAAGCGCCAGGATGGCCTGCACGATCGCCAGCCGATCCCGCTCGCCGCGCGCCGCGCCGTGGACGAAATCCTTGTCGATTTTGATCTTGGAAAAATGCGCGCGGCTCAGATAGCCAAGCGAACTATAACCCTTGCCGAAATCGTCGAGCACCAGGCGAACGCCCAGCTTGCGCAGCCGTTCGAGCGAATCCAGCATGTCGGCGTCTTCACCGATGAATATCGATTCCGTCACTTCAAGTTCGAGCCGGTCGGGATCGAGCCCACTGCTTTCGAGCGCCTCGCGCACAACCTCTTCAAGGCCTTCGCCTTCCAATTGGGCTGCCGACACGTTCACAGCCACCCGGGCCTTGTCCGGCCAGCTCATCGCTTCCTTGCAGGCGCGCTGCAATACCCACGCACCAATCTGATGGATCAGGCCGACATCCTCGATGATCGGAATGAATTTCTGCGGCGAAATCGAGCCGCGCGTGGGATGGTCCCATCGCAGCAAGCTTTCACGGCAAACCGTCTCGTGCGTCTTGCTATCGACTATCCGCTGATAGGCGATGTGCATGGTGCGCTTGGTCAGCGCATCGCGCACGTCGTTTTCAAGAAGGCGCGAATCTTCCGCGGCCGTCAGCATCTTCTGGGTAAAGAAGGCATATTTGCCGCGACCGCTGCGCTTGGCCTGGTAGAGCGCAAGATCGGCTGCACGCATCAGATTGCTTTCGCGCTTGCCATCACGCCCGCCTGCCGCGATGCCGACGGTCGCGCCGATATTGAGCGTTGCCCCGCCGACCTTGAAGCTGCGTGAGACTTCCTCGATCAGACGCCCAGCGAGACCGCGCAACGTCTCCTCGTCATTGGAGCCGTGCCAGACCACGGCGAATTCGTCGCCGCCCAAGCGGCCGACATGCCCTTCATCGCCTACTACGTCTTCGAAACGCCTGGCCACTTCGCACAACAAGCGATCTCCAATGGCGTGCCCCATCGTGTCATTGACCAGTTTGAATCGATCCAGGTCGACCATCAGCAGCGCCCCGCGATCGGCGTCATCGAGGTTTTCGAGGATCATTTCCTCAAGCAGTTCGCGCAGCAATAGCCGGTTAGCGATGCCGGTCAGCGGGTCGCGCCGCGCCTCGCGGACGCTATCGATACCGGTGAGGCGGACATCGGTGATGTCCGATGCGACCCCGCGCCAGCCGATAACACGGCCACCACTATCACGGGTTGGGCGCCCGCTGACCGCCCACCAGCGGTCGGTGCGGACACCCGGGATCGCAATGTCTCGAAACGGCGTACCTTCGTGCAGGTGCCGGAACAGGTCCTGCATCCCGCTCGAAAGATCGGTGACACGGTTAAGCGGGTCGAGCAGGCTGCGCACCTGTATGCCGATCAGGCTCGATGCGCTCGCACCGATCTGGCTGGCCAGATCCTCGCTCAACTTGACGAGGCGCATCTGATGGTCGAGCTCCCAGAGCCCGCCCGAGCCGGACGCTTCGAACTCGCGCAATATCGTGATGATTTCGCTTTGCTCTTCGAGCGCGATGGAGGCGCGCGTCTTGGCGATAAACTGTCGCGCCGAAGCGATGATCGCAATGATGACGGCAAGGCCGTAGACAATAGTCAGCGCCGCCATCGGCATGTTTTCAAGCTTCAAAGCGATGATGAGCGTGCTGGCGAGCGTCACCGTGACGTAGGCCAACGCTGCGGGCGGCACGCTGATAAAGGTCAACGATCCCGCGCTTACCAGCACCGCGCTGACCACGGCCATCAGCAGCTGCGAAGATGAAGTGGCATCATCGAACCACAGGATCGGCGGGACCAGCCAGAAAACCGAAAGCAAACCGACCGTCAGGGTCGCCGACAAGAAGGTGGCAGGAGCACGGCTTTCATATTCGGCATCGCTTCGAAGCCTCCAGGCGCGTCCGACACGCACCGCACAGATGGCGCCGGCTACGACGAACCAGGCCAGCAGTTCGCGGCTATCGACACTGGAGGACAAGGCCGCGAGCAGGACTGCGCCGCACAATAGCTGGATTGCGATGGTCACCGGTGCGAGGCGCAGGATCGTATCGATCTGCTGCGCGCGCACGGCCTGCATCATCAAATCCCGCGGCCGCCTCAGACTGAATATGTCATTCAGGCTGATCTGTCGCTCGGCCTTTCTCGGCCTGGGTCCATCACCGTGCGTTACGCCAAGGGCGTCGTTCTGCTGCGACAATATCCACACTCGCCTCTTCCGCCGGATCGGTTCCGACGGTCCACGCGAAGCGCTTACACCAGATTCATCGCAAAGACCAAACCGTTACGGTAAATCAACAGTTTACCGTACGTTGGTTGACGAGATCGTCATAATCCTGGCGCATCCGGCGCGAGATATCGCCCGGAGTGAAACGCCATGGACCCGCCTCGGCTACGAACGTCACCTCGGCGGCGCTGCCGGTGAGGAAGAACTCCTCGAAATCATCCAATTCTTCTGGCCAGATACGCTTCTCGATCACTTCGATGCCGCGCTTCTTGGCCAATTCGATCACCGTCTGGCGCGTAATGCCGTTGAGGAAGACGTCCGCGATGGGCGTGTAGAGCTTTCCGTCCCTGACGAAAAAGGCGTTGGCACCGGTCGCTTCGGCGACGCGCCCTTCCCAATCGAACATCAACGCATCGTCATAGCCCTTGGCCTGCGCCTGGTGCCGCGAGATGGTGCAGATCATGTACAGCCCTGCGGCTTTCGAGTGCACCGGCGCTGTATGCGGCGCGGGACGACGATAGGGCGCGATGTCGAGGCGAATCCCTTTTTCGGCCTTTTCCTCGTCGAAATACTTGCCCCATTCCCACGCCGCGATAGCGAGGTGAATCTTGGCGTTCTGGGCCGAAACGCCCATCTGCTCCGAACCACGCCATGCCAGCGGACGCATGTAGGCATCGGTCAAGTCGTTGGCTTTGAGGACATCGCGGCAGGCCTGGTCGATCTCCTCGACCGTATAAGGGATTTCCATGTCGAGGATTTCCGCTGACCTTTTGAGCCGCTTCGAATGATCGGTCAGCCGGAAGATTTCGCCGTTATAGGCACGCTGCCCTTCGAATACGCTCGACGCGTAATGCATTGCATGGGTGAGCATGTGGACATTGGCATCGCGCCACGGGATCAACTCCCCGTCAAACCAGATAAGACCATCGCGATCATCGAAAGGCTGCAAGACACACTCTCCAAAGCGTTTTTCTTCATTTTTGATTTGGGCGTGGCCTAGGCCAGCGCGCGGGCGCGGTCAATCGCGCGCGGCGGCCGCCATTTCATCGGAGCGCCGCCGCGCGGCCGCCACGACCTCGCGCACCATCGCGACGATCCCGTCATCAGCATCGAGCACCTTAAGGCCGGCCTCCGTTGTGCCCCCGGGACTGGCGACACGCTTCGCAAGATCGCGCATGCCCCCCCCCGACTTTCGCGCCATGAGGCCGGTGCCCGCGACCGTTTCCAAGGCCAGCTTGTCCGCCACGTCTTTATCGAGACCCAATTCGCGGCCGACCACCGCGAATGCATCGACAAAACGCGCCACATAAGCCGGACCGGATCCCGCGATCGCGCTCATCAGCACCAATTCGTCATCGCTCTTGCACCATGGCGCGAACCCAAGCTTTTCGTGCAGTGCCTGGATCGCGCCGCGCGTCGCGGCATCGGCGTCATCGCTAAGCAACGCCGTCACCCCTTCGCCCTCGCTGACCGGCAGGTTGGGCATCAATCGCACCACTGCCTTGGTGCGCGGAAACTTCGCGCGCAGGCTGTCCAGTTCCACGCCTGCAAGAATGGACAACAGCACGGTATCGCTGCCGACATGCGGCTCGAGATCGGGCACGACCGCGTCGATCATCTGCGGCTTGAAGCCGAGGAAGCACCACTTGGGTTCACCGTCCGGAATGGAGGTCACCACCCTGAGCCCCGGGATATCGCGCCCGGAGGGGCTAACCGCAGTCATGCCGGACAGGTCGACGCCGGCCTTGCGCCAGCCTTCGACCATTGCGCCGCCCATGTTGCCGCAGCCCACGAACCAACTTGTCTCTGGCAGCATCAGGCCTCGCCCTGCGTGTCGATCAGCGCTGCGGCGATGGCTTCGCTGGGGCTCTTCCCGCCCCACAGCACGAACTGGAAGACCGGGTAAAAACGCTCGCATTCTTCGAGCGCCGCTTCGCTGGTGGTCTCGGCTTCGGCCAGCGTAATGGTTCCGCTCTGGTCGACCAGGCTTGCCTGCCGGAAGACGATAATCCCCGCCTGGCTCCAGAATTCGAAATGACCAAGCCAGAGCTGCTCGTTGATCAGCCCGAGCGCTTCATGCACCGCGCTTCGCTTTTCTTCGGTCACTTTGATATCGGGGAAGGCGAGGAACTGGATGACGCCATCTTCGGGACGATAGACGGCGCGCATTTCATATTGCGCCCAGCTTCCTTGCGCCGAGCCGACGACTTCGCCGTCGTTGAGGCGTTCGAAGGCCCAGCCGCGCGCTTCGAAATAGGCTTCGTACATGTCAACGGCAGGACCCTCTTCGCTTCCCGCCGCGTCGAATTCCTCGGTCACGACTTCCTGGCTGTGCCTTTCTTCGCGGCTGGTTTTCTGGTTGCCGCCATCGCTTCGAGACGCGCCTTGAGCTCTTCATTCTCCTCGCGCGCCTTGATCGCCATTTCCTTGACCGCCTCGAATTCCTCGCGGCTTACGAAGTCCATGCCGCCGACCCATTCACGCACTTTTTCGCGCATGTTCGCTTCGGCCTCACGGCCCATGCCCGCAAAGGTGCCGGCGGCGCCGTTGACCATCTTGACGATATCGTCGAGCACGCGGTTCTGGCTCTGCATAACTGTTTTCCTCCTAGCCGAAGAGCGGTGCACCCGCCCCCGGGTTCAATGCGACGATCGTCCGATTGAGGACGAACGCAAATGTCAGCCATGCAAGATAAGGTACCATCAGCCAGCCCGCTAGGGGGCGGATGCGATAGAATTTGCCCGCCGTCAGCGCTGCCACCAGCAGGATCGCCGCCAGATGCCAGCTCGCAAACTCGATCGCGCGGGCGCCGAAAAAGACGTACGACCACGCGAAATTCAGCATCAGTTGCACAATAAACAGGATGATCGCGGTTCGCCGTTCCGGAGTTTCTGGCTCGTTGAGCACCGTTGCCAGCGCCAATGCCATCATCGTGTAGAGCGCGGGCCAGACGATGCCGAACAGGTAGGAAGGCGGTTGGAAGGAAGGCTTCTGAAGCTGCTGATACCACTCGTCCGGTCCGAAGCCGATGCCCGAAAGGCTCCCGCCAATCACGATCAACGGCACCAGCCAGAGCGCCTTCTTCCAGATGCCGCGATCATCGCGTGTGACTGTCATGCCTATTCCTTTCGTGCTCCAAGCAAGAATTCCACGTTGCCTTCAGGCCCAGTGATTGGGCTTCGTTCCACGCCAAGCACTGTCCAGCCTTTGGACGTGACCCAGTCGGTTGCTTCGCGGCAAACACGTTCGTGCACCGCAGGGTCGCGCACCACGCCCCCTTTGCCGACTTCTTCGCGCCCTGCCTCGAATTGCGGTTTGACCAGCGCGACCAGCTCGGCACCGGGCGCTGCCAGATCGAGCGCCGCGTCGAGCACTTTGTGCAAAGCAATGAAGCTCGCGTCGCACACGACGATCTGCGGCGCCTCGGTAACGGTCTTGGTGGTGAGAGTCCGCGCATTGGTCTTTTCGTGGACGATCACGCGATCGTCATCGCGCAGTTTCCAGGCCAGCTGATTGGTTCCGACATCGATAGCGAAGACCATGCGTGCACCGCGCGTGAGCAGCACGTCGGTAAATCCGCCGGTAGACGATCCGACATCGAGCCCCACCTTGCCCGCGACGTCGAAACCGAATTCCGTTAGTCCGTGATCGAGCTTGATCCCGCCCCTGCTGACCCAGGGATGATCGGGCCCGCGTACTTCGAGCGGCGCATCCGCGGCAAGCTGCTCACCGGCCTTGAGGACCTTCCGCTCGCCCGAGAAAACCTTGCCGGCAAGGATCAGCGCTTGCCCCTTGGACCGGCTCTCCACCAGCCCGCGGTCGACGAGAAGTTGGTCAGCCCTAGTTTTCGCCATCGCCCGAGCGCGCTTCTTCGAGTCCTTCGCCAAGCTGTTCATTCGCCTTGGCTTCGGTATCCGCGTCGGCTTGCGGCGTTACCAGCCGGCGCTCGGGATCGTGCCGGAGGCAAAGGGTGAAATGGACCGGGAAATGGTCCGACCCGACGTCGTCGAGCCGCTCCATGCTGGCGAGCGCCCAATGCTCGCTCGCGAACAGGTGATCGAGCGGCCAGCGCATGAAGGGGTAATCGGCATGAAAGGTCGGCATCAGCCGCCGACCTTCGCGTGGATCGCTCATGCCGCTGACCTCGAGGAACAATTGGCTGGTTTCCGACCAGGCGACATCGTTGAGGTCGCCGAATACGATTGCTGCGCCGCCATCTTCGCGCACCTCGCGCCCGACCAGCACCAGCTCGGCATCCCGCTCGCCGCTATCTTCGCCCGGGTGCGGTGGCTCGGGATGCACCCCGTGCAATGCAAACGTCTCGCCGTTCGCCAGTCGCATTTGCGCCCGGATCGAGGGGATATTGGGCTGGAGCCGTGCCAGCAATTGCCCCTCGAACGGCAGCTTGGAATAGAGATGCATTCCATATCTGTTGGGGAGCGCGCGGCCCAGACGGTGCGGATAGCGGCCGTCTAGCGGTGCCATTGCTCCTTCCCATGCGGCATCCATCTCGGTCAGCAGCACGATATCGGCGTCCACGGCTTCGATTAGCGCCAGCGATCGCGCATAATCGCGATTGTCCATCAGCACGTTGAGGCCGAGAAGGGTCACCGTCTGGCCGTCGCAGCGCGCGCCCATGTCCCGCACGCTTTTGGGCATGGGGGCGAAGTAGGGCAGGACATGGCTGAGCTGGAACAGGCTGGCAGCCGCCAGCGTGCTACCAATTAGCAGGAACCGCCGCCCCCGATAGCGGGCCGCAAGCAGCGCCAGCAGCAAGAGCAGCACCAGACCGGCAAGCCCGAGCTGTAGCCGAGGGAAATCGAGGACGCGCACCCACCAATGATCGACCTGCCAGAAGGGCAGCACGGCGGCGATGGCCAGGACGATCGCGAGCACCGCAATGACCCGCTGCAGCCAGCGGCGCCATCCTGTCAGTTGCGGGCTTTCGCTGTCCAAATGCTCAGTTTCCGGAAATTGTCCAAAGATACGGTCCGAAAACGATCAGCCCCGTCAATAGTGCCGTGATGCTGATGATCAGCACCGCAGCGGAGGCGACATCCTTCGATAGACCGATGAGCGGATGATGTTCCAGCGTGACCGCATCGGCGAGCCGCTCGAGCGACGTGTTGACGGCTTCGGCGAACCAGACGAGCCCGATCATCGTGACGACGAAGGCCCATTCCCAGCGTTCGAGCCCGAGCCACCAACCGGCAGCGATCGCCGCGATGCTCCCGACGGCATGAAAACGCGTCGTCGGTTCACCCTGCCAGAGCGCGGCGAGCCCTTTCAGCGCGAAGCCAAAGGCCTTGAGGCGTCCAGCGATGGTGAAGCGTTCGCTCAGGCCCGCGCGCCTTCCACGCCAAGGTCGTTGTGGCGCATCGCGCCAAGCACGGTTTCGACAATGTCGTCGGCGGTAAGGCCTGCTTCCTCATATTGCTTGTCGGGCGTGTCCTGGTCCTGGAATACATCGGGCAAGCGCATGGTGCGCACCTTGGCACCGCTATCGGTCAGCCCCTTGTCGGACGCCATGGTCAGCACATGCGCGCCGAACCCGCCAACCGCGGCTTCCTCGATCGTCACCGCGACCTCGTGGGTCGAGAGGAGTTTGCGGATCAGATGTTCATCGAGCGGCTTGGCAAAACGCATGTCGGCGATGGTGACGCTGAGCCCCTTGGCTTCCAGCTTTTCGGCGGCCTTCCGGCACTCCTCAAGGCGTGCGCCCAAATTCATGATCGCGACCGTCTTGCCTTCCTTGATGATGCGTCCCTTGCCGATCTCGAGCAGTTCGGGCTGCGCGGGTATGTCGACACCCGTGCCCGCGCCGCGCGGATAACGCACCGCAATGGGACCATCGTTATACTGTGCCATGGTGTGCACCATGTGGGTGAGCTCCGCTTCGTCGGCTGCCGCCATCACCACAAAATTGGGGAGCGTGCAAAGATAGGCGAGGTCGAACGAACCGGCATGAGTGCAACCGTCGGCGCCCACCAGCCCGGCGCGGTCCATCGCGAAGCGCACGGGCAGGTTCTGGATCGCCACGTCGTGCACGACCTGATCGTAAGCGCGCTGCAGGAAGGTCGAATAAATCGCGACGAACGGCTTGTGCCCCTGCGCCGCAAGGCCGGCGGCGAAGCAGACACCATGCTGTTCGGCAATGCCGACGTCGAAAGCGCGGTCGGGGAATGCCTCACTGAACGCGTCGATCCCGGTGCCGCCGGGCATCGCTGCCGTGATGCCGACGATCTTGTCGTCCTTTTCGGCCTCGGCAATCAGCGCGTTGGCAAAGACTTTCGTATAGCTCGGTGGTCCGCCCGCGCTCTTCTTCTGTTCGCCCGACACGACGTCGAACTTCGCGACGCCATGATATTTATCGGCGCTGTTTTCCGCGGGCGCATAGCCCTTGCCCTTGACGGTGCGGGCGTGGACCAAGATCGGCCCTTCCTTCGCGTCGCGGACATTTTCGAGGATGTCGACCAGCGTCTCGATGTCGTGGCCGTCGACCGGGCCGACATAATAGAAACCAAGCTCTTCGAAGAGCGTGCCGCCGGTCGCCATACCGCGCGCATATTCCTCGGCCTTCTCGGCCGCCTTGTGCGCGCGCTTGCCGATGCGTTTGAACAGTCGGGAAGCGAAATCGCGAGTCTTGAGATAGGTTTCGCTCGACACCAGCCGCGCCAGGTAATGGCTCAACCCGCCCACCGGCGGCGCGATCGACATGTCGTTATCGTTGAGGATCACGACCAGGCGATTGCCCGCCTGTTCGGCATTGTTCATCGCTTCATAGGCGAGACCCGCGCTCATCGAGCCGTCGCCGATGACCGAAATCACGCGCCCTTCGGCGCCTGCCAGCTTGTTGGAAACGGCAAACCCGACACCGGCGCTGATCGACGTCGAACTATGCGCTGCGCCGAACGGATCATATTCGCTCTCGGCGCGCTTGGTGAAGCCGCTGAGGCCGCCGCCCTGCCGTATCGTACGAATGCGGTCGCGCCGTCCGGTGATGATCTTGTGCGGATAGCATTGGTGGCCGACGTCCCAGATCAGCCGGTCTTCGGGGGTGTTGAAGACGTAGTGGATCGCGACCGTGAGTTCGACGACCCCCAGCCCTGCGCCAAGATGACCGCCTGTCACCGAAACGGCGGAAATCATCTCCGCGCGTAATTCGTCGCAGAACTGCTTAAGCTGGCTCTTGTCCAGTTTGCGAAGGTCGGACGGGTACTCGACAGTGTCGAGCAAAGGCGTTTCGGGTCGCTGATTCATTGCGCCTCCCTAACGCTACCTAAAGCGAACGTGAATACCTTCCTTGGTGTCAGCCGAAAAAATCCTGAATGTCCAGACGGTTGCATAGTGCGAATGCGAAGGCGCGACCTACGACGCGCTTAAAGCTTGACATCGAGGGTAAGGCATCGTTTATTTCTGTTACGACAGAAATTTCTGAAACGTAAGTCTCGAATATGAATAAGCCCCTTCCTCCTTCAGTTATGCGCTTCATTCTTCATTGGGGTGATCTTGGTGGCCAGTGGGGCGTCAACCGGTCGGTCGCACAGATCCAGGCGCTACTCTACCTGAGCGAAAAGCCGTTGCCCGCGGACGAGATTGCCGACCTGCTTGGGCTTGCCCGTTCCAACGTTTCCAACTCAATCAAGGAACTGCTAAATTGGCAGCTGATCAGCCGCGTCCCCATCGCGGGCGACCGGCGCGATCATTTCGTTGCCGAGACCGACATCTGGGAGATGGTCACCCGCATCGCCAAGGGGCGCAAGCAGCGGGAGATTGATCCGGCCGAGGCAGCGTTGCGCGCTTGTTCGTCGGAAGCCGCCGACGACCCGTTAGTCAGCCCGGTCGCCCGGCAACGCCTCGTTGCGATGCTCGACTTCGTAACCACAATGAGCCGCTGGCATGACGAAATGATGCGCCTGCCCAAATCGACTCTCATGGCGTTCATCAAGATGGGCGGGAAGGTCACGCGCTTCCTGCCGGGCAAGAAGGAATAGCCGCCATTTAAAGGGGAAACAAAATGGCATATGCGGCAGAAAAACTGGAGCTTCAGGAACACAGGCGGGAACCCGCGCCGCTGCTGGATCCCCGCTTCCGTCGCCTGATCGGCAACGACAAATGGGCTCGTCTTCCTGCTGCCGTGCGCGCCCGGTTTGGCAAGCGGCTCGCAGGCGGCGCGGTCGCTCTTTACCGGGGCAAGGTGGTGGAATGCCGACTGTCGCGCCTTGGCTGGCTGCTTGCCCAACTGCTCCGTCCCGTGGGCGCACCCCTACCTCTATCCGCAGAAGAGGACATCGAGGCGCTCGTCGCCGTTAGCGAGGACCGGCAAGGCAAGGGCCAATATTGGAACCGCCTTTATGGCCGTCGCCGGGCCAAGCCTCAGCTGATCCAGTCCGCCAAGCGCTTCGCCGGCAAAAGCGGGCTTGAGGAATATATTGGCGGCGGGATCGCGATGGCACTGGACATCGAGGTCATGCCCGACGGGCTGCGCTTCGTGGCGCAGGACTATTTTATTTCGCTGTTTGGCAAGCGCTGCCCGCTCCCGCGCTGGATGGTGCCCGGCATGTGCGTGGTCGTGCATCGCGATCTTGGCGGCGGGCGGTTCGAGTTCGTCCTCGCCGTGCGCCACAGATTGTTTGGCGAACTGGTCTACCAACGGGCGGAGTTTTGCGATGCTTGATGTCCTGATTGTCGGCGCCAGCGGCGTTTTCGGCTCCCGCCTAGCGCGCCTTGCCGCGCAAGAGCGCGATGTACGGTTGCACCTTGGCGGGCGCCTTTCCGCGCCATTGGAAAGACTGGCGAAGGAAATTGGCGGCGACGTCAGCCTGCTCGATCGCAAAGAGCCCAAGCCCGACGATCTTGCGGGCATTGATCTTTTGATCGACTGCGCCGGCCCTTTCCAGGGCAGCGACAGCGCACTTCTGGAGGCCGCCATTGCTGTGGGCGTCGATTATATCGACCTTGCTGACGGCCGCGACTGGGTCGTCGGCTTCGAACAGCGCTGGGACGAAATCGCCAAGCGAAAGGGTGTGCGCGCCATCGCGGGCGCCAGTAGCATTCCCGCACTCAGCCATGCGGCGGTCGACGAAATGGTGCGCGGCTGGCACGCCATCGACGACCTATGGATCGGCATTTTTCCGGGCAATCGCGCACCGCGCGGCCGCTCGGTCGTTGATGCGATCCTGTCATATGTCGGCCAGCCCGTGCGCGTCCTCAAAGACTCCAAGTGGCAATCGCTCCCCGGATGGGGCGACCTGCATCGCGTCGATTGCGGCCCGGCGGGAAAACGCTGGGCAAGCATTTGTGATACTCCCGAGCAGGATTTGCTGGTGCGGCGCTATCGCCCCCGCCGATCTGCGCAGTTTTTCGCGGGGCTGGAATTGCCGCTGCTTCACGTCGGCCTGTGGCTGATGAGCCTGCCGGTGTGGTGGGGCTGGATAAAATCACTACGCCCGCTAGCGGGCCCGATGCTCGCCATCGCCGAGCGCTTCCGTGCCTTCGGTTCGGACAAGGGCGCGATGGTCGTCCGTGCATCCGGCATCGACCGTGACGGCGATCCCGTGTCACGCGAATGGATGCTGCACGCCGATGCAAATCAAGGTCCCAACGTCCCGATCATCGCCGCCCTGCTGCTGGTCCGACGCTGGCGCGACGCCAAGCGACCACCGCCCGGCGCGTTGCCGTGCAGCGGCCTCCTCAGCCTCGAAAATTTCGAATGGGATTTTGCGCGTCTTGGCCTGCGTCACAGCATGAGCGGACGCAAAGACCGGCCCGCGTTCGCGCGCGCCGCCTAGGCGGCTACCTCGTCGGCCGATAGTACCGCATCGAGCAGCCCGGGAAAGCGCTTGTCCACCTCGTCTCGGCGCAGGCGATGGATGACCGCGACGCCTTGCTTTCGGCCTTCGACCAGCCCGGCGGCGCGCAGCACCGAGAAATGGTTGGAGATCGTGGCGCGCGGCATGCCCTCGCACGCGCCCGCGCCGCACGACAGCCCGTCGCCGCCCGCCTTGTGATCCGCGTCGAGCCGCTCGATCATCTTCAGCCGTGCCGGTTCGGCCAAGGCATGCAAGACAGCTGCCAGCGGAACGTCATCCAGGTTTGGGTGCGCAAAATGCGTCATTCGAGCCATTTAAGAGCGATCGACGCACTTTTCAAAAATTTTCTTGTTCGGAACTCTTGAACAAAAGGTAGGCGTGACCATCTTGCCCTTGCCGAGGATGGCGAAGGTGTTGCCGGCGGCACGACGCGCAAAATGATCCCCCCGGCCGGGCGCTTCCCACTCTCTCCGCGTCCGGCCACATTTGGCGGTCCGTCCCCTACAAGAGGACGGGCCGCCATTTTTCTGTCTAGGAAGAGTGCCTGTCTACTCCGCGCAGTCGCCGCACTGGCCGCGGACTTCAATGACAGGGCGCTGGGGCTTGAAGCCCGCGCCTTCGGCAGCATGGCGAACGCCGCCAGCGATCTTGTCATTGTCGATATGGGTCGCTTTCCCGCAATCGTCGCAGATCAGGAAAATGCAGTCGTGCAGGCAGCCGGGATGTTCATTGGCGACATAGGCATTTGCGCTTTCCACACGCCGCGCCACGTTCGACCCTACGAACAGGTCGAGAATCCGATAGACGCTGTTGGCGGCAACGCGCTTGCCGCGCGCCTGGCTGACTTTCTCGGCGATGTCATAGGCCGATGCCGGTTGGTCGAACGTCGCCAGTGCATCGAATACGCTTTCACGCATTTCGGTCCATTGGTGGCCGTCATCGATCATCTGGACGCGCGCGGCGTCCTTCAGGTCGGGGCCTTTGGCGTGATGGTGATGATGCTGTGCCATGGTGTGCCCTAAATAAGCGAGCGGTCGGCGCGGGGCAAGCTAATCGCGGGCCAGTTCGTTCAGGCGATGCCCCAGCGCCAGCAGGCCCACGCCTACCATCGTCGCGACGATCGCGCTTCCGCCATTGTGACCAAGTTCGGTCGCGCCGGCCATCATGCCGAGCCCGAACCCGCCTACGCCCGACGGCATCATGTAGCCGTGTTCGAAGATACCATCGACCAGCGCATAGGCGCCGATGACCATCGCGATGAACAGGCCAACTTCATGGATGAGGGGCGATCCGAGCAAGCCGCCCGCGCTCGCCAGCGTCGCAAACAGCACCGTGGTGGCGACACAATGCACCAGGCACAGGCCCGAGAGGCCCATGCCGAAACGGTCGAATTGCCGAGTCGAGATGCTGAAATTCGTCATCTGGGGTGCGATATAATATAACATACGCGCTGTGACAACATCACATCGGCGAAAAATCCTGCCCTTTCGTCCCCTTTATTCCGCGTCCGAAAAGCGCCATATCGCGCCCACCATGACCGAGATGACGATGCAGGCGGCGCCGGAGGGTGCCCTTACCGACAAATCCCGACCCAACGCGATCGCCCTCTGGCTGCTTATTGTAGCGGGGCTCGTGTTCGTCATGGTCGTGGTGGGCGGCATTACCCGCCTCACCGAAAGCGGGCTGTCGATCACCCGCTGGGATCTCATCACCGGCACGCTGCCCCCGCTGACCGATGCCAAGTGGGAGAGCGAATTCGCGCTATACCGACAGACACCCGAATATATAGAGATCAACGGCCCTGCGGGCATGGACCTCGCCCAATTCAAGTTCATCTATTTCTGGGAGTGGTTCCACCGCTTCCTTGGCCGCATGGTCGGCGTTGCCTTTGCCCTGCCCTTCGCGTGGTTCGCGCTGCGCCGCGCCATCCCGAGGGGCTATGGCTGGCGCTTGTGGGCGCTGTTCCTGCTCGGCGGCAGTCAGGGCGCGCTGGGCTGGTACATGGTGCAGTCGGGGTTGGTCGATCGCACCGACGTATCGCACTTCCGACTGTCGGCGCATTTGCTCACCGCGCTCTTTATTCTCGCCGGGCTTGTCTGGACCGCACTCGATCTCAAGCGGCTTGCGAGGACGGGTCAGAATGTCGCGGCGCGGCTGACGCCGCTCGCGGTCGGCGTCAGTCTTGTCCTGTTCGTGCAGCTCCTGCTCGGTGCATGGGTGGCAGGGCTCGATGCAGGCTATGTGACGCGCGAATGGCCGCTGATACTGGGTCAGTTTTACCCTGCCAACGCGGTAGGTAGCACGGGCGACTGGCTCTACACGCTGACCCATGACCCCTTCCTGATTCACTTCCTCCACCGCTGGTGGGCGTGGGTCGCCGCGGCGGCGCTGGTCGTCATGGCGATCAGGGTGAAACCGCTCGATCGCCGCGCCTCGATGGCGTTGCACGCGACACTTGGCCTGCAGGTCCTGCTCGGCATCGGCACCGTATGGAGCGGCATGAACATCGTGCTCGCCGCCAGCCACCAAGCGGTCGGCGCGCTACTTGTGGCCAGCCTTGCCTGGGGTGCACACGTTCTGGGAAGCCGCGCATGACCGCGCTCACCGCCTATATCGTCTGCGGCAGCCAGTCCGAAGCCGAGAGCATCGCGGCAGCCTTGGTCGAGGAGCGCCTTGCCGCGTGCGTCAATATCCTGGCCCCCTGCCAAAGTATCTATCGCTGGGAGGGCAAGATCGAGAGCGGAAGCGAAGTGCCGATGCTCGCGAAGACTACGCAGGCCAAGGCCGATGCACTGATCATGCACGTCACCGAACTTCACAGCTACGACAACCCCGCCATTACGCTTTGGCCGATCGAACGACTTCCCGCCGCCTATGGCGATTGGATAGAGGCGGAAACCGGTCGGAAATAGCCGCGTAATTCGCTTCGTCGGACATCGCCCGGTAAAATGATACCCGTCAGCAACCCCGCAGATTTGCTTGACTCATCGCCGCCTCCCCGTCATTAGGCCCGCCGACGGCGCGGCCTTTGGGCGGCGCTCCATTCATTTTTGAGAACGCAGGAGATCAGGCCATGAAGGCGCTGATGAAACAGACCAAGCCGGCCAAGCCGCACGAGGTCGAAAAGAAATGGCATCTTATCGATGCCGAAAACCTGGTGGTGGGCCGCGTTGCGGTGATCATCGCCAACCTTATTCGCGGCAAGCACAAAGCCAGCTTCACGCCGCACGTCGACAATGGCGACCACGTGGTGGTCATCAACGCCGACAAGGTCCGCTTCACGTCGAACAAGGCGCAGAAGAAGATCTATTACAAGCACACCGGTCACCCGGGCGGCATCAAGGAAACCACGCCCGAGCGTATCCTTGAAGGCGCGCACCCGCACCGCGTGCTTGAAAAGGCCGTGAAGAACATGGTTCCGCGGGGCCCGCTCGGCCGCGCAGTGATGAAGAACCTGCACCTCTACAATGGCACTGATCACCCGCACGCCGGCCAGAACCCGGAAGTGCTCGACGTTGCCTCGATGAACCGCAAGAACAAGGTGGGCGCATAACATGGCCGACGAAAAGAAGGGTCTCGCCGATCTTGGCGATCTGACCAAGCAGAACGAAGAAGCCAAGACCGAGGAAAAGAAGGCTGCCGCGACGACGGAAGCCAAGACCGAGGACAAGGCGGAAACGAAGACCGAAGAAGCACCTGCCGCCGAAGCCGCTGCCGAGACCGCCGACACGGTTGTCGTCGAAGAAGCTCCGCTGCGCGAGCAGGAGCTCGACGAGCATGGCCGCGCTTATGCGACCGGTCGTCGCAAGGACGCCGTTGCGCGCGTCTGGCTCAAGCCGGGCAAGGGCAAGATCGTGGTCAACGGCCGCGACCAGACCAAGTATTTTGCGCGTCCGACGCAGCGTCTCGTCATCAACCAGCCTTTCACGATCACCGATCGCGTTGGCCAGTATGACGTGATCGCCACCGTCAAGGGCGGCGGCTTGTCGGGCCAGGCCGGCGCGGTGCTACACGGCATCGCCCAGGCGCTGACCCGCTACGAGCCGGCGCTGCGCACGACGGTCAAGCGTGCCGGCTTCCTCACCCGCGACAGCCGCGTGGTCGAGCGTAAGAAATACGGTAAGGCGAAGGCACGTCGTAGCTTCCAGTTCTCGAAGCGCTAAGCTTCAGAGCGACGCCGAACAAAATCAGGGCGGTCCCTCGGGGCCGCCCTTTTTTGTGTCCATTGCAGGCCCGCGAGTCTTGCAAATGCCGCAATTACCCGCCACAGCGCGCCGGCATGACAAATGCAAATGATATTGATGGCCTCCTTGATGAACTCGAGGCTCTCTACGAAAAATCCGTAGAAAATCTTCGTACCGCCCTTGCGGCCTTCGCCAAGGACGGCACCCGCCCCGCGCCCAGAGCCAAGCGCGGGGGTGCGTTCGCCTATCCCGAGCTGCGCATCCACTACAATCCGGAAACGCCCGCGCTGACGCCAGCGCGCGCCTTCGCCCGCCTCAATTCGCCCGGCACCTACGCCACCAGCGTGTCGCGTCCCAAGCTTTTCCGCGGTTATTTCAAGGACCAGCTCACCCCGCTCGTCACCGACTATGACATCACCATCGAGGTTGGCCCTTCGAACAGCGAGATCCCCTATCCTTACGTGATCGATGGCGGCGAGCTTGACCTCGAGGGACTGTCCACCGCCGAACTGTCGCGCTGGTTCCCGTCGACCGAGCTCGTCCATATCGGCGATGAAGTCGCCGACGGAGTTTGGGACCTGGCGCTCAACCCCGATCGCCCGTTGGCATTGTTCGATGCGGCGCGCACCGATTTCAGCCTCGCGCGCCTCAAGCATTATTCGGGCACCTCGGCGGATCATTTCCAGCGCTTCGTCCTGTTCACAAATTATGTCCGCTATGTCGACGAGTTCGTCCGCCTGGCGATCGACGAACTGCGCAAGCCGGACAGCCGCTTCACCGGCTTTTCGGTCCCCGGCGGATATTATGACCGCAGCCAGCTGGAAGATGCCGAAGCGCAGATTGCCGCCGGCACGTGGCGCCGCCACCAAATGCCCGCCTATCACCTGACCGCTGCCGATCATGAAGGCATCACGCTGGTCAATATTGGGGTCGGCCCCTCCAACGCGAAAACGATCTGCGACCATATCGCGGTGTTGCGCCCCGAAGCCTGGCTGATGATCGGCCATTGCGGCGGTCTTCGTCCCAGCCAGACGATCGGCGACTATGTGCTCGCGCACGCTTATTTGCGCGACGATCATGTCCTCGACGACGTGCTGCCCAAGGAAATTCCGATCCCGGCAATTGCCGAGGTGCAGACCGCGATGTTCCGCTCGGCGCTCGAAGTGACCGGCGAAAGCGAAGAGGAGCTGAAAAAACGCCTGCGCACCGGCACCGTCGTTACCACGGACGATCGCAACTGGGAGCTGCGCTATTCGCTCAGCGCGCTGCGCTTCAACCAGAGCCGCGCCGTCGGCATCGACATGGAAAGCGCGACCATCGCGGCGCAAGGCTATCGCTTCCGGGTTCCCTACGGCACCTTGCTGTGCGTATCCGACAAGCCGCTTCACGGCGAACTCAAGCTGCCCGGCCAGGCCAATAGCTTTTACGAGACCGCCATCAGCCAGCATCTGCGCATCGGCATTCAAACGCTTGAGCAGTTGCGCCATGAAGGTGACGGCCTGCACAGCCGCAAGCTGCGCAGCTTCGACGAGCCGCCGCTGCGGTAAGGCCTACTCGGCCATCTCGATCTGGTAGGGCGAGACAACGCTCATCTGGGTGCGGGTATATTGCCCCTCGCGCCCGGCACGCACGAAGGCGACCATGCCCGCGACAACGATCCGCTGGTCGAGCAGGACGATCTCGGCGGGGCCACCGAGCCGCTTGTCGAGCTTGCGCATCGCGCCCTTGTCGATAACGACCGAGACGTTGAGCCCGTCGCGATAGTCGCGCTCGCTGTTGAGGTAGATGCGATCATCGAGCCGGCGCGCCGAGCGCACCGTCATCTCCACGGCCCCGATAAAGGGATCGGGCGCTGCCGCCGCGACATAATCCTTCGCCTTTTCCGCCAGTACCTTTCGCGCGAACAACTGGTCGGCAACGTCGGTGGGCAGATCCATGTCGCGCGCCATGGCAGCGCGGTCATTTTCAATCGGCGCCATCAACAGCGCCAGGGCAAGTGCGGTGATCATGCGCTTTAGCCAATAAGCGTGACACGACGGTGGTCAAGCGCGATTGCGCCCACGCCCAGCTTCGCTACAGTCGCCGCATGGATCCGCTCATCGCCAAGGCTCGCGAGGCCGCTTTGAAAGCCTACGCGCCCTATTCGGGCTTTTCGGTCGGCTGCGCCATCGAAAGCAGCGACGGGCGCATCGTTACTGGCGCCAACATGGAAAACGCCTGCTACCGGCTCGGCCTGTGCGCTGAACAATCGGCGCTCACGATCGCACAGCATGAATTCGGGCTCGAAAATGTCGTGCGGATTGCGGTCGCGGGGGGCGACGGGTCGGGCAACGCGCTCGCCGGAGACATGGTCTGCACGCCGTGCGGCGGCTGTCGCCAGGCGATCCTCGAGGCCGCGCACCTTTCAGACAGCGATATCGAGATACTTGCGGCCAATGGCGACGGCAGCAAGGTCGAGCGCCTCCATATTCACAACCTCATCCCGCACGGGTTCGGCCCGGCGAACCTGAAAGACGCCGACGGCTAGATGAAAATGGCAATGCTTTGCCGCCCTGCGGCGAGGCAGCGGCCTTCTTCGTCCCACAGCTGCATTTCCTGCGGGCTATACCCCTCGCCCGCCCCTTCGGCGCATGATCGCATGAGGTGCCAGCCGTCCATGCTGCCGGGCTGATGGACGATGTCGATCTGCCAGCTCATGCTGCTGATCGGCGCGAACTGGGGAAAGCGCGTCATCGCCGCGGGGGGCGGTACGTCGGCCATCGCGAGCAGCGCGCTCGTTACGTTGCCGCCCGGCGCATCGCGAAATTTCGTCCACAGCTGCAGCGCACCTTCATCGCCCGAAAAGGGACGACCGCCGCCTGCATTGAGCATGATGAAATTGCCGGTAAAGCCCGGCGTGCGCACCGATGCATCGCCAAACAGTCCTTCACATTCGTCGGCCGAAGGCACTTCGGGCATCGGCAGGTCGGCGAAGGTGACCACGCTATCCCGCGCGCCGCCAAACACCAGCGAAGCACGCAGCACCTGCCCTTTTTCGCCATGCGCATCGACCGCCACCAATGTTGCCGATCGCCCCTGCCGCAACAACGTCGCTGCAAAGGTCAGACGCCCTTCCGCAGGCCCCACAAACAGCAGTTGAGCACTTCTGAGAGGCGGAAGATTGTCGAATGAACGGATTGCCGTTTCATGCGCCAGCGCCGCCGACATCCCCCCATAAAGCGTCCGC
The DNA here is from genome assembly GCF_026157105.1 of Sphingomicrobium marinum. GTDB lineage: Bacteria > Pseudomonadota > Alphaproteobacteria > Sphingomonadales > Sphingomonadaceae > Sphingomicrobium > Sphingomicrobium marinum. The sequence goes on along the minus strand of NZ_JANPVQ010000001.1, from coordinate 1,010,467 downwards.
CCCTGCGCCCACTCCGCAGGCGCGTCGATGACGAAGGCGTCTTCTTCCGGGGTCAGCGCCAACAGGGCATTCGCAAGGCTCACTAAGCCAGCTTAATCTCTTTCAGTCGCTCGAGCAGATATTCATGGCTGCTGATCGGCGGCCATTTGGGCTCTTCGCCTTCGGGCACGCAATTCTCCAGCGCCACGATGTCGAAATCGGGGCGGAAGTGGAGGAAGAAGGGCATCGAGTAACGCGCCTTGGAGGCACGATCGGGTGCGGGATTGATGACGCGGTGCGAGGTCGAGCGCAGCTTGCCGTTGGTCAGCCGCTGCAACATGTCGCCGATGTTGATCACCAGTTCGCCTGGCTTGGGGCTGACATCGAGCCACTCGCCTTTCTTGGTCTGCAGTTGGAGGCCCGCTTCTTCAGCGCCGAGCAACAGCGTGATCGTGTTGATGTCCTCATGCGCGCCGGCGCGGATATGCTCGCCGGTCGGTTCGGGCTGCGGCGGGTAATGCAGGAGACGCATGACCGAGTTGCCGTCGCGCACGCTGTCGAGAAACCAGTCGACATCGATATCGAGATACTTGGCGATCGCGGTGAGTACCTTGGCACCAGCCGCGTCGAAGGCATCGTAAAGTTCGAGGAAGGTCTCCTTGAACCCCTCGACTTCCTCGGGCCACACGTTGGGCGGCATCACGTCGCTGAACGGATGACCTGCAGGCAGCTCGCGCCCGACATGGTAGAATTCCTTCAGATCGTGCGCCTTCGCGCCCTTGGCCGTTTCGATGCCGAACAAGGTCATGCCGCGCGCGCCGCCACTGCCCTCGACGACATATTTGCGCTTCACCTCCTGGGGCAGCGCGAAATACTCTTTCGACTTGGCTTCGGCCCGGTCGATCAGGTCCTGCGGGATGCCATGGTCGCGAATAATCGCAAAACCATAGTCGACGAAACTGTCGCCCAGTTCCTTGTGGAAACCGGGCTTGTCGGCATCGGCCAGGCTGACGCTGGCAACGGTATCGGAAGTAATCGTGGTCATGCGCGTCCCTCTACGCTTACCCGCGAGGTCATGCAATCGAGAGCAGCAATCCCGCCAGCGCCGCGCTCATCAGGTTGGCGAGGCTGCCGGCCGCCAGCGCGCGCAGGCCAAGCCGCGCGATCGTCGGGCGCTGGTTGGGCGCAAGCCCGCCGGTGACCGCCATTTGGATCGCGATCGAGCTGAAGTTGGCAAAACCGCACAGCGCGAAGGTCACGATCGCGGTGGTGCGCGCCGACAGTTCGCTCATGCCGCCGAGATCGATGAACGCGACGAATTCGTTGAGCACCACCTTGGTGCCGAACAGCCCGCCGGCGATGTTGGCTTCCTCCCACGGCACCCCGATCAGGTACATGATGGGCTGGAAGATGTAGCCGACGATCTGCTGGAAGGTCAGGTCGGGATAGCCAAACAGGCCGCCGATGCCGCCCAGGATACCGTTCGCCAGCGCCACCAGCGCGACGAAAGCCAGCACCATGGCAGCGACCGCCACGGCCAGTTTGACGCCCGTCTGCGCGCCCATCGCCGCGGCCATGATGATGTTGGCGGGCTTTTCCTCATCGCCGTGCGGGTCAATATCATCGATATGATCATCGAGCGCTGCTGCGGCCGCGCCCTTGGGACTGCGGCCTTGTTCGGCAAGCTCGGCATCGCCCTCGGCGGCGACAAGCTTGGGATCGGGCATGATCATCTTGGCCATCAGGATGCCGCCCGGCGCGCTCATGAAGGCAGCGGCAAGGAGATATTCGATGTCGATACCCATCGCTGCATAGGCCGCGAGGATCGTGCCTGCGACACCAGCCATGCCCACGCTCATGATCGTGAACAGTTGCGAGGGAGGCAGCTTGGCAAGATAGGGCTTCACCACCAGCGGGCTTTCCGACTGGCCGACGAAGATGTTCGCGGCGCTGGCGAGGCTTTCGACCTTGGTGATGCCCGTCACCCATTGCAGCGCGCCGCCGACCCATTTGATAATCAGCTGCATGATGCCGAGGTAATAGAGGATGCTGATGAGCGCCGCGAAGAAGACGATCACCGGCAGCGCGGCGATCACGAAGGTATTCGCCAGCGGATTGCTCTCGTTAGGGCCGAACAGGAATTGCGTCCCCGCTGCCGAATAGCTAAGCAGCGCGCTTACGCCGTTGGCGAGGAAGGCGAGCCCTTGCGCGCCGAAATCGGTGCCCAGCACCAAGGCGGCGATCCCCGCCTGCAAGCCGAAGGCCGCGCCGACCACGCGCAAGCGAATGGACTTGCGATCGGTGCTCAGCAGGAATGCCAGCAACAGGATTACGGCGATACCCGCCAGGCTCATCAGGATTTGCATGGAGAACCCCCCGGAACTCGAAAATTGATTACCAGACGAAACCGTCTTGCGCGGCTTTTGCCGCCGCGTCCAGCTTGTCGATGGCCTCGCCCGGCGTATCCGCCATGAGAAGCTGGTTGCGGCGATCCTCGCTCATGAAGCCTTGCTTCGTGACCGTATCGCAGAAGCTTGCAAAGCCTTCCCAGAAGCCATCGATGTTGAGCAGGCAAAAGGGCTTCGAATGGTAGCCCAGCGCATTCCACGTCCAGGCTTCCATCAACTCGTCGAGCGTGCCGATCCCGCCGGGCAGGCAGACGAAGGCGTCGGTCAGTTCGGTCATCTTGGCCTTGCGCTCGTGCATGCCGGGAACAGGGTAAAGCTCGGTGCAACCGGTGTGCGCGACTTCGACATCGACCAGCGACTGCGGGATTACGCCAAAGACCTTGCCGCCGCCAGCTAGCACTTCATCGGCCATGATGCCCATCAGTCCCAGCTTGCCGCCGCCATAGACCAGATCGATGCCGCGCTCGGTCATTTCGCGGGCGAGTTCGCGCGCGGCATCGGTATAGGCGCTGTTTCCGCCAGCCTGGTGGCCGCAATAGACTGCTAGTCGCTTCATACGCTGATCAATTCCTTCAGGTCGGCTTCGGGCCGCGCGCCATAATGCGAAATGACCTCGGCCGCCGCGATCGCGCCGGTTTGCAGCGACTTTTCGAGCCCCGCGCCGCGGCAATGCGCGAACAGGAATCCGGCCGCGAACAGGTCCCCTGCCCCGGTGGTATCGACGACCTTGTCGACCGGCGCTGCATCGATGCGCACCGTTTCACCGCTGGTCGCTGCCATCGCCCCGTTCGGGCCATCGGTGACGACCATCAGCGGGACATGGTCACCCAGCTGCGCCATGGCCGCTTCGGCGCTTGGCGCCCCGGTCAGCACGCGCGCCTCTTCCCCGTTGCAGAACAGGAGGTCGACGCCCCCGCCCTGGATCATGTCGATAAACGGATCGCGTCGCTCGGCGATGCACACGCTTTCCGACAGCGTGAAGGCGACCTTGCGATTTGCCCCGTGCGCGATATCGATCGCTTCCATCATTGCGGCGCGCGGCTTTTCCGGGCCGAACAGATACCCTTCGAGGTAGAGCACCGCGCTGTCGCGGATCAGTTGGGGATCAAGCTGCGAGGCGACCAGTTCGTGGCTGGCGCCCGGCGCGGTGTTCATCGTGCGCTGTCCATCGGGCGTCACCAGAATCAGGCATCGGCCGGTCGGCGGTGGTCCGGGGATGGGCGGCGTATCAAAATGCACGCCCAGCGCGTGCAGGTCGTGGCGGAAGATGCGGCCGAACTGATCATCGGCAACCTGCCCGATGAAAGCGACCTTGCCGCCCATCGCAGCAACGCCCGCCATCGTGTTGGCTGCCGAGCCGCCCGAATGCTCTTCGGCGACACCCATCGCATCGTAAAGCTTGTCCGCGGCCTCGGGCGACAAGAGCTGCATCGAGCCGCGCGGCAGCTTGTGCTCGGCAAGAAACTCCTCGCTGGCCGGGGCGATGACGTCGACCATCGCGTCGCCCATCGCCAAAATATCGAACCTGGTGTCGCTCATCGGCCCCGATGCTGCTGGAAAGAAAGCGTAAAAACTGCGGCGTCGCTAGCCGCGCCCTCCCGCGCCGTCAATCATTAGCCTTGGCTTTCCGGCAAAAGCCGCTACCCCTTTGCCGCATGAACGAAACGCCCACGACCCGCACCGTCCCGCTCTCCCTGATGGCCTTCGCCGTTTTCTACGGCGGGATGGTCTGCATTGCAGGGGTTTTCGCCAACAAGCAGGTTGCGCTTGGCCCGCTTGCGGTCGAAGCCGGCATCTTCGCCTTCCTGCTGCTGGTGGTGACGTCGAGCGCCATTACCGAGATTTACGGCAAGAAAGCGGGCCAGCGCTTGGTGCTGTTCGGCTTCGTGCCGCTGATCATCTCCTCGCTGCTGACGCTGATGATCCTCAATCTTCCGGCGGCGGAGGAAATGGACGCGGAGCGCCTCAGCGCCTTCAACCTGATGCTAGGCTCCACGCCCCGCATCTGGCTGGCCGGTATCGCGGCCTACGGCATCTCGACCTTGCTCAACGTCTGGATTTTCGACCGGCTCAAGGGTCCGGGCGGAAGCGGTCTTCTCTGGTTCCGCTCGGCGGCGGCCGGCGTGATCAGCCAGGCGCTCGACACGCTGATCTTCATCTCGATCGCCTTTTACGGTGTCTTCCCGATCCTCGATCTGATGCTCGGGCAGATGCTCGCCAAGGTCGTGCTGTCGGCACTTGCCTTCCCGCCGCTTATCTACCTCATGGTTGCGCTCGCGCATCGGCTCGATGGCACAACGCCGGAACCTGCGCCCGCGACGTTATAGACCGGGCTGCCAGCCGTTTTCGTGCAACCGAAAGCGGCGATACGCATTGGGCTGATATGGATATCGACTTCACCGAAGAACATGGCCGCGGCAAATGGACGACCATGCCCGATAGCGGCGATGAGCTCGCCGAAATGTCCTTTAGCCGCACCAACGATCAGTTGATCATGATCGACCATACCTATGTCCCGCCCCCCGCACGCGGCCAGGGCCTGGGCGAAGCGCTATCCAAACGCGCCGTCGAAGATGCGCGCGCCAATGGCTGGAAGATCATCCCCGTATGCCCCTTCTTCAAGGCGCAGGCCGAACGGCACGACTGGGGCGATGTGGTGCGCAGCTAGGCCGCGTTATTCGCAGCAGCCCGCATAGCCCGCCACCGCGGAGAAGAACGCAGCGGCAAAAATAGTGGCTCGTAGCTGAAGGAATGAAATGCCTTGGCACCAAGCCCCGTTGTAATCTCCTCAAGCTGGTCAAGCGCCCGCTCGGTCGCTCCCAAACGCATGAAAGCCTCGGCAATCTGCCGGCGATCGACGAGCAGGCCAAGCCATTGGTCGATGTCGTCGCGCTTTTCGTAGTCCGCGATCAACCTATCAACTTCCTCCTCATTCCCCAGAAATGACGGGATTGTGACCGGCGAAAGCGGTATGCCCCAGACGGCAGGTTGCCCGCGCTCCGGTGAAGCCACCGATGCAGCAAGCCGCGCACGAGCGTCGGCCAACATGGCGGCGTCGCCCAGCCGTTCGGCACTCTCGGCGCGCCGGACCTGAAAGAACAGGCCGAAGGGTCCGTTACTATCGAACGCGCTAGCCCAATTTTCCAATGCGGCGTCGATCGCCTCGCGGTCGCCGACGTCTATCGCAATTTCCGTCAGAACGATGTGTGCAAGCGTATCGGGTCCCGCATCCACGCCATCGAAACTCGCCAGCGCCGCCGACGAATCGCCTTCCATCAGGTGAAGCCGCGCTTCATGGGTGGCTTGGAAACTCGGTGCAGGCGCCAGCGATCGCGCTTTTTCGAAGTAGGTCCATGCCTCTTCATTCCTGCCCATGGCGGCCAGGCTCCAGCTCAGGTCGCGCATGGGTTGGTAGGCGAAGGGATCCAGCTTGGCCGCGCGCTCGAGGGCGGCGATCGACTCTTCGAACCGTCCGTTGCGACGCGCCGCCCAACCGTAACCGAACGCCGCGACCTGCACGCTTGGTGCCAGTCGGAGCGCACGGCCCAACAAGCTTTCGGCGGCGGAGAAATTGCGGGTCACCCACAGATGGTAATACCCTTCTGCCATCAGGGTTTCAGCTGCCTCGGGATCAAGCATTTGCGCTTGCTGTAGCGCACGTTCAATCGCAATCCGCGTCGCTTCCTGCTCGCGGGGGGTTGCCGCGGGCCCGGTCCGACTTTTCATCATCCGCACCATGGCAAGCGCAGCAATCGCTTCGACGAAATCTGGATCGGCCTCGACGGCCCGCTCTAGCGCCTCGCTTCTTCGATTGAGATAGCGCATCGGATCGGGATCGCTTTCAAGCATGCCTATTCCGATCAGATAATCATCGTAGGCCTGGCGGTTCAGCGTTGGCGCGCGCTGAACGCGCGAGCGTTCATCGTCATCGAGCGCCGCCTTGAGCTGGCGCGCGACCGTTTCCGCAATCTCGAACTGCGCGTCGTGCATGCTTTCCAATGTCGCGGTCGCGACCTGGTCGTTCGACCAGACATTGGTGCCCAACGTCGCGTCGGCGAGCTGGAGCGACAGCCGCAACGTCTCCCCTGTCCGCTCAAAATTTCCGAGCATCACGTAGCGCGCACCAGTCGCCGCGGCGATTTCATCGAGGGGTGGCACCTCTTCGACATATCGGGTGAGCGCAAGGGGTGAGAGGATGGTCAGGCCATCGACCTTGGACAATTTGCTGACAATGCCTTCGTACATGCCCGCCACGACCCGCTCGTCATCGCCTTCGCGGTCGCCTGAAAATGGCAGGATGGCTACGACATTTTCATACGGGTCGCTTTTCAACGAGCGCGCTTCGACCTCGCCCCGGTGGTCCTGCCATACATAAAAAACCAGCGCCGACACGCTCAGCAGCGACAGCAGTGCAGCAATCAGCTGCCGATGCGACAACAGGCCCTTATGCTCGTGCACGATGGTCCGGCTTTCAGCCGCATAGTCTCCGATCTTGCCCGAACCAACACGGTCGAGCGCCGTTTCGAGCTCATCCATCTGCGGGCTGTCGGCTGTACCGTCCCATGCGCTGAAATCGATCGCCTGGCGCTGGCGAAAACCGAGCGGCGGGAAGACGTCGTCAAGCCGGATGGGAACGAGCTTGTCGTGATCGCGCGCATGTGCCGCCTCGTCGAGCACCCATTCGGAGGTCACTGCCGCCGGCGACCATGCGACGATGGTCGCGTCGGCTTCGTCAAGCGCCGCCTCGATCTCGGTTGAAAAGCGCGTGGCGCCGCCGATCTTACTGTCCCACCACACGTCATGACCGCGCGCCTCGAGCGCCGCAACCAGCTGCGCAATACGATCGCGATCCTTGCTGGAATAGGAGACGAAAAGCTTGCTCATTCGCCGTCCACCAAGGCGCAGAGCGCTCCTGCTGGACCGAAGGCAAAACCTTGTTCGATCCCGTGCGGCATATGCGACATCGCAATTCCCCCTTCCCAGTGGAGGGGGAAACCTAACATCTGTCAAGTTTACAGAGCAGCGCGACGTGCATGCTCATTGACGGATTTCGTCGCCGCGCCTAGATGCGCCCTCCGGACACAGGCGGGTGTAGCTCAATGGTAGAGCAGGAGCTTCCCAAGCTTAAGACGAGGGTTCGATTCCCTTCACCCGCTCCAGTCGCTTCGCTCCATCCGCGGATTTCGGTGCCGTTGATCTCCCTCCCGTCGATCGTCTCGCTGCGCTCGGCTCACCCGCTCCAGTCGCTTCGCTCCATCCGCCTCGCCGACTTAAGCGATTTTGTCGTCTTCTTCCGGCAGTTCGCCCACAAGGATTTCGACCCGGCGATTGGCGGCCTGACCTTTTTCATTGTCGCTGCCGTCAAGATTTGCGTTGGGGGCGATAGGATTATCCGCGCCGAGCGAGATGATTACCAAGCGGTCGGCATCGATCCCGCGTTCGACCAGCCATTCAGCCACGGCCTCGGCGCGCTGCTGCCCGGCACGGCGGTTGGGTGCTTCTCCACCGCGGCTGTCGCTATGGCCCCACAAATGGAAGACCTCGTCACCCGCGACCAGCTCGTCGGTCACGAACTCTTCGAGGCTCAACATCGCCTCGGGGCTCAGTTCGGCGCCGCCTTCAGGGAAGCCGACCGTCAAGGTGAGCGGCGCTTCCACCTCCTCTTCGGAAGGGCTGACCTCGTTGAGAACCTCGTCGCGAATGATCGACTGGCGCGGCGGTTCGACCTGGTTGGCGACGTCATTGCCCGGCGCATCGTCATCGGGGGTCCGATCGGCACAGGCGCTCGTCAGTGTGAGCAGACCGATAAGGGCGACAAATCTCATGATGTTTCCTCTTTGACGTCGTCAGGCAGGACTTCGGAGCGGATTTCGGGGGTGCCCGGCGGCACATAGACGACGATCGTGTCGCCAGGGTTGCCGGTCGGTGCGGAGGCGTGGGTGAAGAAGCGCAGCCGCCCGTTTTCGCGCAAGATGTAAAGTAGGTCCGCGCTTTCCGGCAGGTTGCCCATCGCCACATCGAACGTATTGCTGAGCGTCAGTTCGATCGCGCGCAATTGCCATCCCTTGGCTTCGTAATCGGCGACATCCTCGACGCCGTGGCCTTCCTCGAACAGCGCGCGGCCACGCAGTCCTTCGGGGAGCGCGTGCGGATCATCGCCCGACGCATCGCCCAGCTGGTAGACGCTGTCGGACCCTATTTCGGGCGCGAATTCAGAGCAGACGAGCGCGTTGTAGGCCTCGTTGTTGGTGGTCGCGACCATCACCTGGAATTGCCCGAAATCGAGCTCTTCCTCGGTCGCTTCGGACAGGATTTCGCCGTGAAAGGTGGGGATGCCGGCAGCTCGCGCGCCGGCCAGCGCCTGCCAGCTCTTGTCGGCGATCGTCACGGGGACTTTCAACAGCTGCAGCGATTTTGCGAGCGACAGGGAGAAACTCTGGCCGCCGACGATCAGGACGCCGTTGCTTTCGGGTCCGTTGAGCTTGAGTGCGCGCGCCATCGGGCCGATCGTGAAGCCATGCGCGACAATGGTAGCCGCCACGACGGCAAAACTCAGCGTCACGAGAAGCTGGCCATCGCCATAGCCGATTTCATCGAGCCGCAAGGCAAACAGGCCCGAGATGGCGACGGCGACGATACCGCGCGGCGCGATCCAGGCGACGAATACGCGCTCCTTCCACGGGACCTTGGTGAAGGCCAGCGCGACGAGAATTGAAATCGGACGCACGAGGAACAGGAGCACCAGCAGGAATGCCGCCCAGCGCAACTCGAACTGGCGCAAGGCTTCAAGATCGAGACTGGCCGACAGGATCACGAAGACGCCGGAGACCAGCAGGATCGTGATATTTTCCTTGAAAGGCAGGTAGGTACGCTGGCTGGCGATATGCATGTTGGCCAGCGCGATACCCATCACCGTCACCGCCAGCAGGCCGGTTTCTTCCTGGATGACGTTGGAGAGCACATAGGTGCCGATGACGAAGACCAGCAGCACCGGCGCCTTGAGGAATTCGGGTACCAACCCGCGCGGGAACAGGAAGCGCACAGCGCGCGCCGCGCCGTAGCCCATGGCTCCCGCCACGATCGACGACAGAATGAGCGTGATGACGTTGTCGACCACGGTCGAACCGCGTTCGACCTGCACCAGCCATTCGTACGTCACGACTGCAAATAGCGCGCCCAGCGGATCGTTGACGATCCCTTCCCACTTGAGGATGTTGCGGGGGCGCTGCTTGAGGTTGGTCTGCCTGAGGAGCGGCATGATGACCGTCGGCCCCGTTACGATCAGGATGCCGGCGAACAGGATGGCCACCGGCCAGACGAGGCCGGCAACGTGATGCAGCGCAAAGGCGCCGAGCACCCATGCGACAGGTGCGCCGACGAGCACCAATCGCGGCACAGCACCGCCGGTTTTCTTGAGTTCCGAAAATTTGAGGGTCAGCCCACCTTCGAACAGGATGATCGCCACCGCGATGGAGATCATCGGCTCGAGAACATCGCCAAAGTCATGATGCGGATCGACCAGCCCGGTCACCGGGCCGAGCAGAAGGCCGGCGACCAGCATCAGCGCGATCGCAGGCCACCCCGTCCGCCACGCGATCCACTGCGCGCCGATCCCCGCCAGGCCCACCAGGGCGACTACTACGATGAAATGATGATCCATTGGCCCCCGACGCTAGACGCTTGCGGTACAGAACGGCAAGGGACGCAAGGCGTTCCCTACCAGCTTTTCATTGGCCAATTTATCGGCCGGGGAAGTGAACCAGATACGCCCGCCTCACGCAATCGTTCGGCAAATCGCGGTGTCGCGCTCAGATCGAACATGTCGCCGCACATGCAGTATCCGTTGCCGAATTCGAGCATGGCAGGTCCGCCGGCGCGCGCATCGATCATCGCAGCATATCGGTTCGCCAGCTCGCGATCGCCGATCAGCGCAGCGGCATGGAGGCCTGGCATCAATCCTTCTTCCAAGCTATTTTCCATTCTCGCGCGGATTGCTGCTTCGTCGCCGCGATACGCAAGCAGGGCCAATTGGCCGATTTCGTAATGAAATGTGCCCGTATCCATTTGCCGTGCCACCGCCTCTGCGCCATCGAGATCGTCTTTGGACAACATTGCCAGCAATTTGAGCAACCCGGCACGCTGGCCCCAGCCATGCTGTTCGATCATTGAATCGAGGATGGCGATGGCCTCGTCCGCCTCGCCGCGCTGGATCAGCAGCCATGCCAGTGCGCCGCGCGACCCTGTCGGATCGCAATTGCGCATGCGCCTCAGATAGTCTGCCATTTCATCGTACAGGCCCATCCGCAGCCCAAGGAATTCGGTCCAGCCTGTAACGGTGCAGGGAGACGTCCCGGAATAGACTCGTCGGGTCAAATCACCGCCGCCGCTCCAGTCGTCCGTGAAAGGCATCTGCATATGGCGGATCGATGGACGTAGATCGGGCGGTGCAGCCTTGCTCGCGCGGGCAAGGCGATCGGCATAGGCCTTCTGGGTGGCCTCCAGCTGCGCCGGAGCAAGGTCGGCAAAGCCGCCGCCATGATCGAACAGGTCATGCGCATAGCGGTCCGCTGACATGACCTTTGCAATCCAGAGCTTAGGCTCGGCTTCGAAGGCCGCATCGAACCAGCGGTTGGCGTCCTCCAACATCGGGTAATTGTCATTTTCATGCGCGCGCATGAATATTTCATCGCCCCGTGCCATCAGGGCAAAGGCCTCGGGATTGTTGATGCCGGCATTGGCCATCATCCGCATCTTCTCATCATCGAGAAGCACATCGAGCGTCTCCGCAATGCGCTCGGCAATCTCTTCCTGTACTGCGAAAAGGTCGTCCTCGTTGGCAGCGTCGTAGGTCCCGCTCCACAGCTGGGTGTCGGAAAGGGGATCGACCAGCTGCGCCGTGATGCGCCATTGGTCGCCGCTACGACGCACCGTTCCCTCGACGATGTGGCTGACTTCAAGCTGTTCGGCGATTTCATTCAGCGCCACTTCCTGATTGGCAGCCTCGAGGCTCGACAGGCGGCCGATCACGCGGAGTTCATCGAGCGCGCCCAGCCGGTTGCGTATTTCTTCGGTGATCCCTTCGGCAAAGTAACGATGGTCCTCATCGCCGGAAAGCGAACGGAAGGGAAGCACTGCAATGCCGGTCTGCTCGACGCCGCTCTCGGCAACGGCCGCCTCGCCACCATCGCGCGTAAGCCACCACCCGGCCACCAGCAGCATGAAGGCCGCGCTGATCGCAGCGAGGATCAAGCCCGTCTTCGGGCGCGACATAGCTCCCGCGCGCGCGGTTGTATCTGATGCGACGGCGTCGCTGCCGCAGCAGCGGTCGACCGCGCTGGCGAGCCGCGCCACGCGCTCGTCATCGGTGCCGGACCAGCCGCTGAAATCGATGGTCTGCACTTGCCGAAAGCCGATCGGCGGCTGCGATCCGTCGAGCGTGATCGGCACCAGCTTGCCAGCGTCGCGTCCATAGCTGGCCTCATCGCGCACCCAGTGGCTCTTGGCGGCGCGCTCGGACCAGGCGACGACGATCGCGCCCGCCGCATGCATCTCGCGCTCGATATCGTCAGAAAAGTCCGCCCCGCCCTCAAGGTTGCGATCCCACCACACCGAATAGCCGCGCTTTTCCAGCGCGGCGGCAAGCTTTTCCGCCTGCGCGCGTTCCTCGCTGGAATAGGAGATGAAGACGTCAGCCATTATCTACGTTCGTACGGTTTGACGGGAAAAACGGGAAGACCGCCGGTCAATCCGCGCTTGCGCCGATAATCCGCCACCGCCTTGAACCGCGGAATGGCAAACAAGGCATGATAGCGCGGATCGGCGCGCACTTCGTCAGGGACGACCAAGCGGGTTTCGTTGGCGAATTGCAGGATTTCGTCGGCCTGCTGGTAATCGAGGTTGTGATTGGCGACTGCAAAGGCTTCGTCGACGAGCCCGACATTGGCCAGGATTACAGCGAAATCAAAACCAAATGCTCCCGGTTCGGGAGGCTCCATGGTGGCGCTCTCCCCGAAGATGAACTGGCGCGCTACGGCGCGCAATTCGGAGCGGGCCTCAGGAGGAACTTCCGGACCCAGCCTCGACAGGATCTCGGGAAAATCGTTTTCGAAGTCGAGTGGTTCACCGAATGCCAGGAGCGCGTCGAACAATTGGAATGCGGCGCCAGGGCATGGCGCCTCGCATTCCATCAGATCCCGTCTTATCGATTGATAATCGCCCATGTGGAACCACGCCAGCGCGCGGTAGATCTTCAATATGCGGTTGAACGGATCGGCGGCAATGGCCCGGTCGTAATGGGCCAAGCCCTCCTGCGGCTTGCCGGCCATGACGTGCGTCGACGCCAGCGAGTAATGCGCCGGTCCGCTGTCTGGATCCAGCTCGAGCGCTCTCCTCGAAAATTCGTAGCTTCCTTCAATGTCGCCATGAAAGTTGTGCACGGCATTGCCGCGCGCGATGATGGCCATGACATTGTCGGGCGCCAGTTCGAGCGCGCGATCATTTGCGATCCGTTGCTGTCTCTCGATCTCCTCGAACGACAGCGGGAAGTGCCGCGATGAACTCAATGACAGCAAATAGGCCTCGCCCGCCCAGGCTTCGGCGAAGTCCGGTGCGATCTGCCGCGCTAGCCGGAACTGGCGAAGGCTTTCGCTGCGCGCTGCATTATCGAAGCGCACCGACAGCTGCTCCATCCCCTTGAGATAGGCATCGTAGGCCCGCGGATCGACGTCGGCGCGCCCCTTGAATTCGCCGCCGGACAAGCCCAGGCGCGCCTTGATCGCTGCGGCCAGACGGTCTCCGATACGGCGCTCCAGGTCGGACAAAGCATTTTTCGTCCCGTCGAAACGTTCGCTCCACACCTGCTGTTCGTTCGAAGCATCGATCAGCCGCAGCGTCGCTTGCAGGCGGTCGCTGGTGACGCGGATGTCCCCCTCGACGAAGTGGGTCACCCCCAGCGCCGCGCCAATCTCGTTGAGCGGCAGGTTCTGGTCGACCACCGCCTGCGTCGACGTCGTCGATGTGAGAGTGAGGCCCTGCAACCGGCTCATCCCGTCAGACAGGGTGATGGCCAAGCCCTTGCCAAGATAGTCGAGCTCAGGATCGCCGCTGACGGAAAAAGGGAGGATCGCCAGTGTCGCCTGTTCGCGCTCGTCCCCTGCCGCAAACCAGTCCCCGACAGGTCCCGGCCGAAATATGGCGAGCACGCCAACCAGCAACAGCGCCGCGCCGATGGCGGCCAGCAGGAGCGACTTTTTCCTGGGCGGTGCGTCGAGCGGCGCGGGCGCCTGCTCGCGATCGCCAGCCCTGGCGCCGACCGCCGCGAGGAGCGCGGCCGGCAATGCCGCTCCCGTTTTGCTCCAATCTGTAAGATCGACGCTGTGGAACTGGCGAAAACCGAGCGGCGGCGGCGTGCCGTCGCCAGTGACCGATATCAGGCGGTGGCTGTCGGCGGCCTCACTGGCTTCGTCGCGCACCCAGCGCGACTGCACCGAATGTTGCGACCACAATACGACGACATATTCGGCGGCTTCGAGCTGCTCTTCGATATCCTTGGAGAATTCCGCGCCGCCCTTGATGTGCCGGTCCCACCAGACACTCTTCCCCGCAGCTTCGAGCGCCCCCGCCAGCCGCTCTGCCAGCGCCTGGTCCTCGCGCGCATAGGAGAGAAAAATATCGGCCAAATTCGACAGTACCCCCGGGAACTTATCTCTGCTTCATAACATAGTTTGTGCGAGGAGGAAGAGTGCAGCACCCAATCACTCCCGATGGCCGTTATTTCGTCGTGCGCGGTCGGTTGTGGCGGATGAGCGATCCGTCGCTCGACCCTCAGCACCGCGACGCGCTCGTCCGCGATCTCATGACGGCGCGCAGTGCGAAGCGTAATGCCATCCGTGCCGACGACGACGAAGCGCGCGAGGCTGCCAAGCGCGCGGTCAACAAAGCTAAGATTGCGCTTGGCGAGCGCGGGCCCGTGTGGTGGGACGATGGCGCGCCCGACTATAACCGCAAGATGGCGCGCAACACGCCTTATGCCGATTGGTTCGAAAAATTGCCGGACGATGTAACCGAACAAGGCGACGCACCGAAAGATTAACCGGACGGTTCTTATGCCCAATGTCGGACCGTCAGCCCCCTCCCCCGGCGGGCGTCTTGACCGCGCCCCCGCTCCAAGCGGTCAGATGCCCCCGGGGACCTTTTCGAAACCAGCCGCTTCCAGCCGCTCACCCAGATCATCGACGCACGCCTGTGCGACATCCGCATCTTCGGCGCGCACGACGAAGTTGGAGCCGTATTTGCCTTCCTTGAAGAAGGGATAGCTGCCGATCGCGGTATCGGGATGCGCTTTCATCACCTCCTTGAGCAAATCGGCGACTTCGCTTTCTGGTGAATAAGCGCCGACGGTCACGCTGACGAGCGGGTTGCCGCCTTCCAGCTTGCCGGTCAGTCCCTCCAGCATCCCGGCGGTGATGTGCGGAATGCCCGCCATGACATAGATATTCTCGATCTGGATCCCGGGCGCGCCCGATACCGGATTGGGGATGAGCTCGGCACCTTCGGGTACGCGCGCCATACTCATGCGCGCCTCGGTAATCTCGACGCCGACCTTCTCGTAATAGCGCTCGAGCATTGCGACGGCCTCGGGATGCATGACGACAGGCACGCCAAGCGCCGCGGCGATCGCATCGACGGTGATGTCGTCATGCGTCGGCCCGATGCCGCCGGTGGTGAACAGGTAATCGTTTTCGGCGCGCAGTTCGTTGACCGCCTTGACGATCTTCTCCTCTAAATCGGGGACGACGCGCACCTCGGTAAGGCGGATGCCCTGGACGTTTAGCCATTGCGCGATCTGCACGATATTCTTGTCCTGGGTCCGGCCCGACAGGATCTCGTCGCCGATAATGGCAAGCGCTGCGGTGTAGATTCGCGACATGGCACCCCTAATGCCGCAAACTGTTGGCAGCGCAAAGGCTGGCAAATGGTCGATATGCCGCCTAGCCTTCGGACATGATCGCTCCCCTCGCCGCCGCGCTTCTCTTCGCCAGCCAGCCGACACCCTGCGCGATCGAACTCGTAGTCTTGGGTGCGGGGCAGGACGCAGGCGCCCCGCAGATCGCCAACAATAACGATCCCGCCTGGGCCGATCCGGAGAGGCGTTTGCTGGCGACCTCAATCGCCTTCGTCGATCACGAGCGCGGCCTGCGTTATCTTTTCGAAGCCACGCCCGACATTCGCGAGCAACTGCATTTGCTAGATCAGATCGCGCCGCCCGCCGAAGGCAAAGACCTTGGCCTCGATATGGTGTTTCTGACCCATGCCCATATCGGCCATTATGCCGGCCTGATGTTCTTTGGATTCGAAAGCGCCAATGCGCGCGGCATCAAGGTCGCCGCGCTGCCCCGCATGGCTGACTATCTGGCGAGCAACGGTCCGTGGAGCCAGCTGGTCACCTTTGGGAATATCGAGCTGCATCCGATCGAGCCGAGCAGCGATGATGGGATCAACGCCTATTCGTATGACGAGGCGATGATCGTCGTCCCGTGGCAGGTGCCGCACCGCGACGAGTTTAGCGAGACCGCCGCCTACACAATCAGCATCGCGGGCAAGTCGATCCTTTTCGTGCCCGACGTCGACAGCCTCGATGAATGGGACAAGGGCGGGAAGCCGGTCGAACAATGGATCGACTTTTACGACTACAAGTTCATCGACAGCACCTTCTTTGACGACAATGAACTCGACCGCGACATGAGCGCGATCCCGCATCCGCGTACCAAAGGGACGATGAAACGGTTCGGGCATCTCTCGCCCGAGCAGCGCGCCAAGGTGCATTTCATCCACTATAACCATTCGAACCCGATCCGCTTTCCGGACTCGCCGGAAACGAAGATGGTCAAGAAAGACGGCTTCAACGTGGCGCGGCGCGGCGACCGGCATTGCCTGACCGAATAGCCGTCTCGCATTTCGGCGCGCGCGCCCCTATATCGCGCCCATGACCGAATATATCCACGTGAGCCCCGAAGACCGGATCGAGCCCAAGAACGGCGTCATTAAGCTGCATGACGAGGCCGGGTTCGAAGGCATGCGCAAGGCCGGGCGCCTAGCTGCGGAAATCCTCGATGCGCTTGCCCCGCATGTTGTCCCCGGCGTCACTACCGACGAGCTCGACAAGATCGTCTACGGCATGACCGTCGATGCCGGCGCGGTGCCCGCGACGCTGGGCTATCGCGGCTACACCAAGAGCTGCTGCACCTCGATCAATCACGTGGTCTGCCACGGCATCCCGGGTGAAAAGAAGCTCAAGGACGGCGACATCGTGAATATCGACGTCACCCCCATCCTCGACGGCTGGCACGGCGATACCAGCCGCATGTATTTCGTCGGCAAGCCGTCGGTGAAGGCCAAGAAGCTGGTCGACATCACCTATGAGTGCCTGATGCTCGGGCTCGGACAGGCGAAGCCCGGCAACCGCCTGGGCGATATTTCGAACGCGATCCAGACGCATGCCGAAAGCCATCGCTATGGCGTCGTCCGTGATTTTTGCGGGCACGGGCTTGGCCGCCTGTTCCATGACAGCCCCGAAGTCGTCCATGCGGGCAAGGCCGGTACCGGACCCGAATTGAAACCCGGCATGTTCTTCACCGTCGAACCGATGATCAATATCGGTCGCCCCGATGTGAAACTGCTCGACGATGGCTGGACGGCCGTGACGCGCGACCGCTCCTTGTCGGCGCAGTTCGAACATTCGATCGGCATCACCGAGGACGGCTGCGAGATCTTCACCAAGAGCCCCAAGGGCCTTGATCACCCGCCCTACGACGTGGACTAATTCGGCCCATGAAAAAGGTCGAAGCCATCATCAAACCGTTCAAGCTCGATGACGTGAAGGACGCGCTGAGCGACGTCGGCGTCAGCGGGATGACCGTGACCGAGGTCAAGGGTTTCGGCCGCCAGAAAGGCCATACCGAGCTTTATCGCGGCGCCGAATATGTCGTCGACTTCCTGCCCAAGGTTAAGGTCGAGACGGTGGTCGAGGACGATCAGGTCCACCGCGTCATCGAAGCCATCGAAAATGCCGCCAAGACCGGGCGCATCGGTGACGGCAAGATCTTCGTCTCCCCGATCGAGACCGCCGTGCGGGTTCGCACCGGCGACCGCGACATCGACGCACTGTAGGCCGTTGCTCTTTTGTCGGCAGCCCGACTAAGGTGCGCCGCAATGAACCAGGACCCGCGCCTTGCTTCCATGAGCCCCGAAGAATTGCGCCGCATCATGCGCGCGCTGGGCTTTCGAACGCAGGCGCAACTGGCCTCTGCGATCGGCGTGTCGCGCAGCGCGGTCAGCCTGTGGCTCGAAGGAAAGGTCGGCGTTCCCCGCCCGGTCGCGATGCTGCTGCGCATGCTTCATTCGGCGCAGCGCCGCAGTTACTGATCGTCCTCTTCGGCGGGCAGTTCGAAGCTGATGACGACTTCAAGCCCGGTCTCGAGCCAGTTCTGATCGACTTCGGCTTTCAGCTGGCGCGCCGCGGTCGAGATCATGCGCGATCCGAACCCGGTCTGGTCGGGCTCTTCGGGCGCCGGGCCACCGCTTTCCTGCCACGTGAGCTTCAGCATTTCGGGGCTGCCTTTCAGCGACCAGGAAATCTTCACGGTCCCACCTTCCTCAACCGACCATGCGCCATATTTGACGGCGTTGGTGGCCAGTTCATGGATGATCAGGCCGAGCGGCGTGACGAGGTTGCGCGGCAGGTGGACCCGCGGGCCATCGATCAGGATCGCGCGATTGTCCTGCTCGTAAGGGGCAAGTGTCCGTTCGATGAGTTCGGAAAGCGCGTTGATCGACATTGTCGAGGCGCCCTGACTGACGTCGTGCGCCACCGAGAGCGCCTGGATACGCTGGCCCACCTTTTGCGCGGCCATGGCCGTATCGCTTTCGGCGCGCAGCGTGCTGCCCACGATCGACTGGACAATCGCGAACATGTTTTTCACGCGGTGGTTGAGCTCATTGGCGAGTAGGTCGGCGGCCTCGCGTGCTGCCCGTTCGGCCGATGCCGCCTGGGCGCGGCGTTCGGCGCGCAAGGTGCGCAAAGCGTACCATGACCCGATCAGGAAGAAGAGGAACAGCGACCCCAGCAGCGCCAGCAGGATCGGCCGGGTTCGCGCCGCCGAGGCTTCGACGGCCGTGATGTCCCGCGCCAGCAAGGCGGCCTCTTCACCCTCCAGCTCCTGCGTGAGCGCAACAATCGAGGTCATCCGGTCGTAGTCGTCGGTCGCCGCAATCCAGGACTGCGCCTCCTCGGTGCTACCCTGCTGCGCCAATTGCACCGCAATCTCGATCATGCGGAAATGGGTGTCGATGGTCTCGCGCAATTCGCGCATTTTTGCAGCTCGATCGCCCGCCTCCGCCGGTCCGGGGAGATTGGCCATCGTCTCCAGAGCGTTTTCGGTCGTTTCGCGCCCCGCATTGTATCGCCTGAGGTAGCGGGGATCGCCCTTCAGCGCATAGCCGTGCGCGCCGGTGACCGCTTCGAAGACCCCGCGCTGCATATTGCCGAACTCCGACATGCTCGCCGACGTGGCTTCGACCTGCGCGCGCAATGCTCGCTCGCGCTCGAACCCTTTTACCAGTGACCAGGCGATGGTGGCGATGATTGCCGCGACCAGTAGCAGCATCAAAATGCTCGGGAGGCCCGTACGCCGCCGCATCGATTGGGCCAGGAACCGTTTTACCACTTGCACCCCTCACTAGAACTTGCGTCATGCACCAATGCACATCGCCGCCGATGGCTCCACGAAGCGCTCAACTTGATGAGCAGTGGCGTGGGCTCGTGAAATATTGACGCCGATGTCGAGTCGCGCTTGCCGCGCGCCGCCCACGCTGGAATCTAGTTGCCGACGCCGGACCATACGTCCGGCTTTTTGTAAATTCGCACAGGGAATTTTTCGCCATGGCCACCACCGCAGCAGACATCATGAAGCGTATCGAGGACGACGAGATCAACACGGTCGACCTTCGATTTACCGACCCCAAGGGCAAGTGGCAGCACCTCAGCATGGTCGCCGCCGCGCTCGACGAAGATCAGCTCGAAGACGGCCTCATGTTCGACGGCTCCTCGATCGCCGGCTGGAAGGCGATCAACGAAAGCGACATGATCCTGCGCCCCGATCTCGACGCCGCCTATGTCGATCCCTTCATGGCGACCCCGACGCTGGTTCTCTTCTGTGACATCGTCGAACCGTCCACCGGCGAAGACTATGCCCGCGACCCGCGCTCGACCGCAAAGCGCGCCGAGGCCTATCTCAAGAACACCGGAATCGGCGACACCATCTATGTCGGCCCAGAAGCCGAATTCTTCATGTTTGACGATGTCCGTTTCGAAGACGGTTATTCGTCTTCGGGGTACACGATCGACGATGTCGAACTGCCGACCAATACGGCGACCCAGTATGAGCAGGGCAACATGGCTCACCGCCCGCGCGCCAAGGGTGGCTATTTCCCGGTCGCGCCGGTCGACAGCGCCAGCGACATCCGCAACGAGATGGTCGACACCATGCTCGAGATGGGTCTGCCGTGCGACAAGCATCACCACGAAGTTGCCGCCGCGCAGCACGAACTCGGGCTGACCTATGGCGAACTCGTCCAGACCGCCGATCGCATGCAGGTCTACAAATATGTCGTCCACATGGTCGCGCATGCCTACGGCAAGACGGCGACCTTCATGCCCAAGCCGATCGCCGCCGATAACGGGTCGGGCATGCACACGCACATGTCGATCTGGAAGGAAGGCAAGCCGCTTTTCGCCGGCGACGGCTATGCCGGTCTCAGCGAGACCGCGCTCTATTTCATCGGTGGTGTGGTCAAGCATGCGCGCGCGCTCAACGCGTTCACCAATCCGACGACCAACAGCTACAAGCGACTGGTCCCGGGCTTCGAGGCGCCCGTGCTGCTGGCCTACTCCAGCCGCAACCGCTCGGCCTCCTGCCGCATCCCCTACGGCACGGGCGAAAAAGCCAAGCGCGTGGAATTCCGCTTCCCCGATGCGATGGCCAATCCCTATCTTGCGTACGCGGCCCTGCTGATGGCCGGGATCGACGGGATCCAGAACCGCATCCATCCGGGCGAAGCGATGGACAAGAACCTCTACGACCTGCCGCCCGCCGAGCTTGTCGATGTGCCCACCGTGTGCGGCAGCCTGCGCGAAGCGCTCGTCGCGCTCGACAAGGACCGCGAATTCCTGACCCGCGGCGATGTCTTCACCGACGACCAGATCGAAGCCTATATGGATCTCAAGTGGGAAGAAGTGATGCGCTGGGAGACGACGCCCACCGCCGCTGAATTCGACATGTATTATAGCGCCTAGATGGAAGCTTGACATCCTTCCAGGGACGACCTGCCACATCCTGTCTGAGTTATCATAATTTAACCCTTCTTCGCCTATGGTCTGCGCGACCAGAGCGTAGAAGGGTTAGTATTCCCGT
Organism: Sphingomicrobium marinum; assembly: GCF_026157105.1. GTDB lineage: Bacteria > Pseudomonadota > Alphaproteobacteria > Sphingomonadales > Sphingomonadaceae > Sphingomicrobium > Sphingomicrobium marinum. Next base: position 989,610 of record NZ_JANPVQ010000001.1, on the reverse strand, counting down.
GAACAGTTTCAGGAATTCGATCGGCAAGCCGCGGCCGCAACGCGAGCCAGAACCGCTGTTACTCGACAAGGGGCAGCACGTCACACGTGAGGATGACCTGACCAGCGTGTCGATCCGTCGCCATGCACATCGTAGCGCCACCACCCGCATTTGCGATCGCCATCGCCTGACCAGCGAAGAAGTGATCGTCTACACCGACGATGGCACCGAAAGCGTCGCCGAATTGATCAACGTCAGCCAGGGCGGCGCGATGATCGAAACAGATCTCGAGGTCGAGCTCTGGCAGCCGCTAGCGCTCGATTTCGGCGACGCCGGAGTGCTCGAATGCGCGGTTCGCTGGATCCGCGACAAGCGCATCGGCGTGGAGTATATCTCAGAGACCCAGTTCGGCTGCGATCCGGCGATGCGTGATACCATCCTGCTTGAAACGATCCGCAAGTCATTCCCCAGCTACGCTGTGCGCGGCATGGACATCGGACATTCGACCAGTGGTGGCGCGCACAAGAAGCGCGCCAGCAGCGAGACCCGCGTGGCGCGCCGCCACCCGCTCATCTGGTCGGGTGAAATCCACTATCATCATGACACGCACGAAGTACGCATCCGCAACATTTCCGAAAGCGGCGCGATGATCGAATGTGCCAAGCCGTTGCCGGTCGACGCCGGTCTCCTGCTCGACCTGGGCAAAGCCGGACAGATCTTCTCTTTCGTCAGCTGGTGCCGGGGCGGCCATGTCGGGCTCGCCTTCGAGGAACTCTATGACGTGAGCCGCCTCGCCGAGGCACGGCCGCAAGTCGCGGCACCCGGATCGGGCTGGGTGGCACCTGATTACCTGCGCAAGACGCCGCATCCAAAGTCGCCTTGGTCGGATCGCTGGGAGTCGCCAACGCTCGAAAAGCTAAGGGAAGACCTCGAAGGCTTTTTGGGCCGCTAGTAGTCGCGGCTGATCTGGACAGCGACGCCTTCGCGCCCGATCGAACTCACCGTGGCCAACAAGCTTAGCCAGCCGAAAATCTGATATTCCGCGAGTGTCGCGGTATAGCCTTGCCCGTCGGTAATCACCTCGACGAACAGTTTCTTCGTCACATATTTGCCAGCGGCAACCGAGGTCTTGGCTCCGGTCGCGACATCGGCGGGCATAATCCGCAGCCGGTCCAGCCCCAATGCATCGCGCACCGAGTTGATCGGATTGAACCCGCCCCCGCCGCCCTGGAGCGAGGCCACCGCTGCCCCCAACTGCACGACCTCCGCCGCGCTGAGGTTGGTGACCGACGTTCCGAAGAGCAAACGCGCCAGAAGTTCGTCCTGCGGAAGCGCGGGTATGCTGGAGAACGCGATCTGAGGCGCCAGCCCTGTACCCGTAACACTAACCGTCGCGGTCAGGCCCTGCACTTCACTCACCGCCTCGATGTTCAGCCTCGGATTGGGCGGCGAATTGCCGACGAAGCGAATGACGCCTTCGGTCAGTTCGAACTGCGTGCCGGCAAAGCGATAGTCGCCGCGGATGAGGTTGGCGGTTCCGCGGACCGCGGGCGACAGGACCGTTCCGCCGACCTGCAGATCGGTACGCCAGCGCGAATCGATGCCCAGGCCGCGCACCAGTAGCGGCTCGCCCGCCACGCTCATGTCGAGACGCCACGGCGACAGTTGCGCGCGCGTGATGATCTCTTCCTCACTGCCGTTGCGCTCGATCACGTCGATGCTGGGTACCGCCGCGACGGTGCCGGCGGTACCAAGCGTATAGCTGCCCTCAACAAGACGTAAATTGCCGCTGATCGTCCCTCCATCTGCCACAGCAGTCGAACGGATGCGGATCGGCCCCGACACCTGCGCGGCAAGGTCGTCACGTTCCAGCAGCCAGGCGTTCTGCGTATCGAAATTCATGTCGAAGGCAAGACCAGCATCGCCGCCGACGATAATCGCGCCGCTTCCCGATATCCGTCCGTCGTCGCGCGTCGATCCGCTAAAGCTGCTGATCGACAGGCGCGATCCATCGAAACGTCCTTGGGCCTGGACGCCGCGGACCACCATCCCCGTGACCGGGCTCTCGAGCCGCGCTCCATCGAGCCGCACCGCTCCGGCGATGCGCGGCGCATTCAATGAACCACGCATGTCGATTGCCGCTTCCATCGGACCCGACAGGTCGAACAGTTCAAAGCCCGACAGGCGCCAGAGCGCATCGCTCGGCCCCGCATATCGGACCTGGGCGACCATGGGCGCGCGGCGAAGCGCATTGACCAGGTCGCCTCCTCCGATCGGAGCGAAACGCGCCTGCGCGCGCCCGACCCGCTTTCCGTCCGACCGGAACACGGCGCGGATGCCCAGTTCCTGCGGATCGAGCCTCCCGGCGAGCGCCACATCTATCGGCCGCGATGCCAGCACCAGCCCGGACCGGCTCAGCCCCAGCACTTCAAGATCGAACGTGCCGCGCCGCGCATTGCCGAGCGCGAGGTCGAGCCGGCCTGAAGCCGTGCCCGACAATTCCATATCCGGGTTAATAAGATCGAGCAGCTTGAGCGGCAGCTTGTCGAGCGTCGCATTGACGCGGGGATTGGGTCCTAGCGCGCCGGAAAAACGCACCCCGCCATCACCGTAACGAAGGTTGGCGCCGTCGAGGCGCCATTCGCCATCGATTAGCAAAAATTCAGCCCTGCTGAGCGCGAGCCGTTCGCGATCGAGCTCGCCCTCTCCGCTCAATATGATGCGATCGGGCGCAATGTCGGCCTGGCCGGCGAAATTGAATCCCGAAGCGCGCGTGCCGCGCATGGTGACGCTCGCGCTGCCGCGCCCATTCACCAGCCGCCCGTTCGCTTCGAGCCGCCGCAGGTCCATCCCTGCGATGGTCGCACGCTGCGCGACCAACCCGCCCTGGATGCTGATGCTGCCTTCGCGCAGAATCATCACCGCAGCGACCTCGCCGCTGGCAAAGCGCATCGCAGGCGGCCCCGGGAAGTCGGCGCCGTCCAGGGTCAGGTCCATCGCGATACGCTGCGCGTCTTCGTTGACGACGTCGAAGGTCAGGATACCGCCGATCTCACCGCCTGCGAGCCGTAACTGCCCGTCAAACCCGCCGGGTACGATGGCCAGACGTCCCTGCCCCGTCGATCCGGCGACAGTGAGCGCGGCGATATCGATGAGCGCGGTCCCGCCCGGTGGTAAAAGAATTTCGCCATTGGTCGTGAACGGTCCGAAGCGCGATCCGCCAGCAGCGACGAAATCGAACCCGTCGGCGGTCGGTAGCAGCGTGACCGAAACATCGCTGAGGCCGAGCGCGGGCTGCGGACTGGCCAGCTGCAAGCTGACCTCGGGACGTGAGATATCGCCGTCGATCGTAACCTCGACCGGGCCGTAAGTGGCCTGTTCGCCGCTGGCCTCGATGTAGAAGGTCCCGTCACGGCGCCGATATCCGCTGCCAGCGAGGTTCAGATCGGGCGACGTCACGCGCAGATTGTTCAATCGCGCAATTCCGTCAGGTCCGAAAACGAGATCGGTCCTGATCGCGGGCAAGCCGCCCGTCAGCCCCGCAAAGAAGCTATTATCCAGCCGCTTCGTGCGCACTACGACCGGCCCCGAAACCGTCGTGCCAGCACCCGTGCGCCGGATGTTGAGGTCGGCATCGACGTCGAACTGGCCGAGCCCTTCCAGTTCGAAATTGCGCAGCTGCCCGTCGACGGCGACATCAAGATCGCCGGTGCGTAGATCGAGGGACAAGTCGATCAGGGCGTTGAGACCGCGTGACGTGAGCCGCGCGTCATCGGCACGAATGTTCTCGTGCGCCACCAGCAAAAGCGCCTGCAGCCGTACATCACGCAGCACGTCGTCGACCAATGCACCACCGCCCGTGATCGCCTGCGCGGTCAGCGTCAGCGGCACGCGTCGCGGCGGCGGCCCCCAGTTGCCACGTCCATCGGCCTGCCAGCCGATCAAACGATAGGCATCGATCTGGGTCGCCGCACTGCGCAGCCGGTAGGTGTAGGCGAAGCCATCCATCGCCCCATTGAGCGATGCAGCCAGCCGCACCGGCTGTCCGCCCAACGTCGGCAACAGCGCCGAGGGGCGTTTGAGTTCGGCGGCTACTGCCAGATCGTCAAAGCGGTTGGCGGCAAGATCGACACCGCCGCGCAGCACCACTTCGAGCGACGGCCCGTCGAGCCGCACTTCACCGTTGGCCACACGCTCTTCGAACGTGCCCGTCGCGCGCACGGTCTGCGTGCCCGCGAGCAATTCGCGCAGCGTGCCCTGGACCAGGCGTGCGGGTCGCAGGGTGCCCGCAATCGTGTACGTGCCATCGCGCGCCATAAGGTCGAGATCGGCCAGCTGCACCTCGCCGAGCGTCGCTTTCGCTTCGCCATCCCATTCGGCCCAGCTGCCCTCGCCCGTCACGGTCAGTTCGGCCGCGTCGGGTAGCCCCAGCATTTTCGCGATCACGCCGCTTTCTGGCGATACCACCCGCGCGCCGAGGTCGAGCTTGTCCGCATCAGGTTCGCTATCGAGCCGCAGCGCCAGCCGGTCGCCGCCATCGAGCGCCGCCTGCAGGTCGACCTTCGCGATGCCCGAGCGAATGTCCGCGGATCCGCGCACCGATCCGACCTGGCGTGCCCCGGTCACCGCTTCGCCGATAACAAGCTGTTCGACTTCCAGCGCGCCGATGTAGATGTCGAACCCGGGCAAGAGTGGACCATCATCTTCGCTTGGCCGCGTGACCGGCAGGCGCTCCAGCGTCAGCGTCTCGGCAGTGACCTCGTCGATGTGGAGCGTGTTGTAGAGCCACGCGAACGGCGCCCAGTCGAGCCGGATTTCCGGGCTGGTCAGGAATGCGCCTTCAAGGTCGTGCACTTCCACATTCTTGAGCACGGCCTCGTCGTAGATCGACCCTTCGATCCGCCCGATCTTCACCGAAATGCCCGATGGCAGCGTGTACCCGTTGATCTGGTCGGCGAGGAAACGCTTGCCGGGCGAGGTGTTGATACCGATCAGTACTAGCGCGACCAGTCCCGCCAGCAGCACCAGCAGCACCGCCAGTTCCTTGAGCAGCCGCTTCCACCAGGGCTTCTTGCGCTTGGTCGGCGCTTGGGTCACGTCGCCCTCCGCCATCTAGAAAGCCTGCCCCAGGCTGACCACGACTGCGATCGGCGGGTCGTTGTCATCGCCATTCATCGGCGTCCCGACATCGATGCGGATCGGCCCGAAATTGCTGTAGTAGCGCGCGCCGATGCCCACTCCGACGCGAAAGTCATTGGTGCCGGGCCAAGGATCCTCGCTGACGCGGCCAACGTCGATGAAGGGCACGACGCCAAACTGGTTGAGGCTGCCGAAGCGATAGCGCGCTTCGAGGCTGAATTCGGTGAGGCTGCGTCCGCCCAGCGGCACATTAAAGACTTCGTCGCGTGGACCGATCGCCTGATATTCATAGCCGCGCACCGATCCACCGCCACCGCCATAGAGCCGCCGCGACGGTGCCACGAAGTTGCGTTCGATGCCCGAGATCGTTGCAAAGCGCGCACGCCCGGCAATCACCAGTTGCTCGTTTACCGGGTAATAGGCCGATCCATCTAGTTGGCTGCGGACATAAAGGCTTTCACTTGCCTCAAGGCTGATTTCGGGACTGACGAAACCGCCCAAGCGGAAGCCTTCGGTCGGATCGAGCAGATCGTCCGACCCGTCATACCGCAGCTCGAGCGGCAGGGCGGCGATGAAGTAGGTGTTTCGCGTCTGATCCACTTCGGGGACCTGCGGATCGGGGGCTTCGGGGAGCAATGGCGGCTTCTCGTCGAAGCGGAAACCATCGGCCTCGTCGGTCGCGATCAGTTCGATCCCTGCCGAATAGGTCCAAGGCTTTTGCCAGATAAAGGTGCTGGTGCGCTCGATACCCGCGGTCAGGATGATGGTGTTGGCTTCGTAGGCCGGGCGATCGATCGCCCCCACCAGCGCCGAGAAACTCAACGACTGGTCGCGCACCTTCCAGTTGTTGAAGCGCAACCCTACCGAGCCCAACTGCTCCTGCGTACCCAGCACGGCACGCGCCTGGAACGCACCTTCGGGGTTGATGAGATTGCGATGCTCCCAGCTGGCTTCGGCGCGGAAGCCCTCGCCCGTCGAATAGCCGACATTGCCGGCAATCGTCCGCGGCGGTGCCGGCGTCAGCACCACGCGCAGATCGACCGTCTTGCCATCTTCACTTGGCTCCGGATCGACGGTCGCGGCGGTGATCAGCCCTGTCGCGACCAGCGCACGGCGCAAATCCTCGACCAGCGATCGTTTGAACGTATCGCCGCGGTCGAAGCGGGCCAGCGTCTGGACATGGTCAGGCGGAAAAGGCGGTTGGCCCTCGACGATGATATTGCCGAAGGTCGCCACCGGGCCAGGATCGACTGGCAGGGTCAGGCTCGCCGTACGTTCCTGGTGATCGACGATGACGGTGCGTTCGCCGATTTCGGCCTGCGCAAAACCTTCTTCGCCAAGCTTGCTACGCAGTTCCACTTCGGCCGCGACGACGTCGGCGGCAACGATCGGGTCGCCTGGTTCGATGCCATAGGCGTCGCGAAGCTCTTGCTCGACGTCGCCTGCGGCCTCGATCCCTGGAAGGTTCACATCGACGAAGACGTAGCGCGGCCCGCTATCGACCTCCAGCGTAACGAGGACCGAGCGCGCGTCTTCGGCCGCCCGGATAATCGGCGTGATGGTCGCGCCGTAATAGCCTTCGCTGCGCAAGATCGTGTCGAGCAAGGTGACGTCGGTGTGCGCGCGCAGGTCGATCTGCGTACTGTTGAGCGCTTCCCCATCGCCCGCCTCGAGCGCCGAGGCCAGCTTGAATGCGGCTTCGATCTGCCCGTCCACCTCTTCCGGCAGACCGGTGATCGACCAGTCATAGTCGACCGTTCCGTCAGCTTCAATGACGATATCGGCACCATCGCCTTCGTCGGAAAATTCGGGCCAGTCGACATCGAGTCCCGGCAGCGGTGCCAGCGGTTCGTCGGGATCGACGGTGTCAGGCGGCGGCGCGGTCGGTTCGACGTTCGGGGTATCGGTGGCGGGACGCACTTCTTGCGCCGTGGCGGGCGCTACCGTCCCCACCACCGTTGCGATAGCCAGCAAGGACGCGCTGCCTTTTCGCATGAAACTGTGCCACCTCCGCATTGAAGCTCAAAGGCTTACGCGAACGAAGGCTTCGTTGCGAGAAGTTATTGGAAAAGGCGCGCCAACGGCAGCGCGGCCCCCAGACTAGTGCAGTGCGCCGCGCCGTTCGTGGCATTCGAGCCGCTCGATGACGCGCTCGATCTGGCGCCAGTGGCAGTAGCGAACGATATTGTCCTTGGAGCGACTGTCGCGCGCCCGGTGCGCCGCGACGGTGGTGGCGTTGCTGCCATGCTCGTCCATCAATTCGGAAGCATCGTTGAGCGCCGCGCGCCCGGAAATCCAGATATCGTCCATGACCATGGGCATTTATCGGTCTCATATTACGATCGCGCCGCCAAACAGGATTAACGACCCGCTTACCGCGATTGCGTGGGCTAGCTGACCCGGCGGCCCGACCAGATGACCCGCCCGATCGGGTCGATATCGGCAAGCGCCATGTCGGGCCAATCGGCATATGCCGGATTGTCCGATTGCACCGTGACCTTGCGCCCCATCGGATGCAGCGCCACGCGTTTCACCACCAAAGCCCCGTCGATGCGAAGCACGTAGATGCCATCGCCGCTGGCAAGCGTAGGCGCCATCGAGTCACCCTCCACCGTGATGATCGACAGCTGGCTGTCGTTCGACGAGGTCAGCCGCCGCAACCAGTCGGGCGAAAAGGCGCTCACCTTCATCGGCGAGCGGCACCAATTGTGCCTGCGTATTCTGGGCCCGCAGGCCGATGCCATCGCATCACGCCTGCTCGATGGCCTCGAGGAAGCCGAATTCGTGCTGCGCGGTCATATCGTCGCCGATATCGCGCTCGCCGCCCCGCCGCTCACCTGCAGCGACGGCAGTATCGAGGTGAAGTTGGAAGCGCTGACCCTCGTCGACGCCTAGAGAAACTCAGTCGAGCCGCTGGCGCACGCGGTCCAGGGCCGCCGCCAGCCGGTTCGTCGCCGCCATGTCTTCGTCGGGATAGGCGGGCTTGGTCGCTAGCAGTTGGCGATCTTCCTCAAGCGATTCTTCACCGGCAAGGTGGCGATCGACCCGCGCCTTCAATGCGGCCGGATCGTCTTCATGCAGTTCGGGTGCAAACAGGCGCACCACCCGCGATTGCGGCTCAAGCTCGGCAACGATGTCGTCGAGGACGAGATCGGCATCGTCGTTCGCAACGGCCTCAACGGCATCATCATCGACCGCAGCTTCTCCATCGTCGGCGGATTCGACCTGCCGTGCCTGCGGCGCTGCGCAGTCTTCGGTAGAACCGTCCGCCTCATCAGTGCCTTCGGGCGCAAAATCGAGGGCCTCTGGCACTACATCGTCGATGGCCTCCGCCTCGACGGGCGCGGGCGCGGGCGAAACCTTGCGCATGGCGCCAAACGTACCGGCAAACGCCAGTAGAGCCCCGCCCCCGGACGTCTCCCATTGTCCCGGCGTCCAGCCGGTGAACAGACAATAGCCGACCGCGCCGGCCATCAAGGCACCGGCGGCCAGATCGACCAGCGAATCATAGCGTCCCTTACTCATGCCGCCCTAGTTAGCGGCAGTTGGTAAAGGTCCGGTTAGTAAGGGTCAGGCGTGTTCGAGGCACATTGCGTCGGCAATCGCCTCGCTGAAAGCGTCGACGTCGTCGGGGTTGCGGCTGGTAATCAGGTTTCCGTCGACACATGCTGGCTCGTCCACCACTTCGGCGCCCGCGTTGCGAAGATCGGTGCGAATCGACGGCCAGCTTGTCGCCTTGCGTCCGCGCAGGACATCGGCTTCGACCAGCATCCACGGTCCGTGACAGATTGCCGCCACGGGTTTTCCAGCGGCGTCGAACTTGCGCACCACTTCGACGGCCTCGGCATTGGTCCGAAGCTGGTCGGGATTGATGACGCCGCCCGGCAGGATGAGGGCGTCATAGTCAGCGACCGTCACATTGCCCACGGTAAGGTCGGGCTGGACCTTGATCGTCCATTCGTCACTTTTCGTCGCCTGGATTTCGTTCATCGTCGGCGCGGCGATATGCACCAGCGCGCCAGCGTCGCCCAGTTGCTTGCGCGGTCCGGTGAGTTCGCTTTCCTCAAAGCCGCTTGTGGCCATGATCAGGACCTTTTTTCCTTCGAGATTTTGCATTTTCCTGCTCCACATTCATTGCTGCTCGTCCGGAACCAACAACGCACTTCGAGGCTTGACGCTCCCGGAAAGGATGACAGGCCGTGCCCAAATTACGGCACTCCAGCGACGCCGAGCCAGGATATACTCGTATCCGCCGCGGCAAGGGCTGGAGTTATCACGACTGCGAGGGGACCAAGATCGACGATCCGAACGTGATCGAGCGGCTAAATGCGCTCGCCATGCCGCCGGCCTACAGCGATGTCTGGTTCTGCGCCGATGAAAACGGCCATGTCCAGGCGACCGGTATCGATGACAAGGGTCGCAAGCAATACCGCTATCACGATGCTTATCGCGAAGCTGCCGAAGAAGAGAAATTCGCCGCGTTGGCGGATTTCGGCCGCGCGCTGCCAAAGATACGCCGCAAGCTCGACAAGCAACTACGCCGCCGCAAACTGACGCGCGAAACGGTGCTGGCCGCTGCGCTGCGCCTGCTGGATCGTGCACATCTTCGGGTCGGCAACGACCAATATGCGCGTACCAACAAAAGCTTTGGGGCGACAACCTTGCGCGAACGCCATGTGCAACGGCTCAAGACGCGCTTGAAAGTCAACTTTGTCGGCAAGCATGGCACCGAGCGCAACGTGACCATCACCGATCCTTCGCTGGTGCGCATTATCGGCGGGGCGCGCGACCTGCCGGGCGAACGCTTGTTCCAGTATGAGGCCGAGGATGGCTCGATCCGTGCGATCGATAGCAACGACGTCAACGACTATCTGCGCGAGTTGGGCGGCGGCGACTTTACCGCCAAGACATTCCGCACCTGGGGCGCCAGCGCGATGGCGATGCGCCAGGTCCACGATCAGTTAAAGACGGGCGAGAAGCTAACGCTCAAGAGCATCATCGAGCCCGTTGCCGAGCATTTGGGTAACACCCCGGCGGTGACGCGGTCGAGCTATGTGCACCCCGCCATCATCGATGCAGTCAAGGACAAGCCGCTCGATCCGTTTGGCGATATCGAATTTCCCAAACGCCGCGGCCGCCGCCTGTCGCGCCCGGAAACCGACCTACTCCATCTGATCGATCCCGACGGCAAACCGCCCAAGCGCCGCCTTACCGACCTCGTTCGCCGCCGCTAGCGGTTGCATTCGCTGGAGCGAGCCCCCACACAGCCTCCCATGAGCAATCCCGGCATTCTGGAAGAAGCGGGCGACATTATCGCCCAGGATGAAGAACTGATCGAAGACACGGTCGAGATGGTAGAGGCTCCCGTGACTTCGACCTACGAATGGCTCGGTGACAACTGGGAAGGCCTGCTGGTCGGTTCGGCGGTTGCCTTGGGCTTTGTCGGGCTCATGCTCATCATCCGTTGGCTCGGTCGCTCCTATCGTCGCCGGACCAAGGACCGTACCAGCTGGAAGGGCATCATCTCGGGCGTCTTTGCAAAGACGACGCTCGCCTTCATGATCGTTACGGCTTTCCACCAAGTCGGCGCGCATACCGATATCCCCGAAAATCTCGAGGACATCCTCCACACCGCCTTCATCATCGTGCTGGCGCTGCAAGGCGCGATCTGGGCACGCGAGCTGATCCTCGGCGTGATCAAGTCCAAGGCCGCGCAGGAAGAAGACGACCGCGACTCCACGCTCGGAAACGCGCTGTCGATCATCCGCGTGCTGGTCAATGTCGTCGCCTTCGCGATCGCGTTTATCATCATCCTGGACAATCTGGGCGTCGACGTGACGACGCTGATCGCAGGTCTCGGGATTGGCGGCATCGCCATCGGCCTTGCCGCGCAGGGTATCTTCTCGGACCTGTTCGCGGCGCTCGCGATCGTATTCGACCGGCCTTTCCGCAAGGGCGATGTCATTAGGTACGGCACCACCACCGGCACCGTCGAAAAAATCGGTCTCAAAACCACGCGTCTGCGCTCGGTCACGGGTGAGCAGGTGGTGATGAACAACACCAAGCTGCTCGACCAGGAAGTCAACAATATCGCGCTCGCCGAGGCGCGCCGCATGACCATCCCGTTCGGGGTGATCTACCAGACGCCGCCCGAAAAACTGGCGCGCATGAAAGCGATCGTCACGCAGGCCACCGACCCCTATGAAGATATCGAGGTCGTGCGCGTGGTGTGCACCGGCTTCGGCGACAGCTCGATCAATTTCGAGATGGTCTACGATCACACCAGCCAGGATTGGAACGAGATCGTCGGGATCCAGAGCCAGGTCCTGATCCGTATCGTCGAACTGTTCGACGAGGAGAAGATCGAGTTCGCCTATCCCACGCAAACCACCTTCACCGCCGCGCCCGACGGCCAGATGATCATGCCCTACCCGGCCGATCTCAAGGCGGCCTTGGCGAACCCGTCGAGCAACAACGGCTAGCGCCGCGATCAGCAGAGGTTTCTGCTCGACCTGGCCAATGATCGTACCGAACAGTCGAGCAGTCGGATTATCGGACGCTCCTCTTGCCTTGACGTTTACGTAAGTGTAAACGGCTGGCCATGCCCGTCGCCTCCCTTGAGTCCATCCGCGAAGCCATCGGCACCGAGATCGGCGCGTCCGACTGGATCGAGGTTACGCAGGACCGCATCGATGCCTTCGCCGAGGCGACCGAGGACCGGCAGTTCATTCACACCGATCCGGCGCTCGCTGTGCAGACACCGTTTGGCGGTACCATCGCGCACGGCTTTCTCTCGCTGTCGCTATTGTCGCGTATGGGCGCTGATGTCATGCTGGTGCCCGAAACCACGAAGATGGCCGTCAATTACGGCCTCGACCGCGTCCGCTTCCTCGCTCCCGTCAAGTCGGGGAAACGTGTACGCGGCCGCTTCGTTCTGAAAGACATGACCGAAAAATCGCCCGGCCAATATTTGATGACCTTTGCAGTCACGGTGGAAATCGACGGCGAAGACAAACCCGCATTGCTGGCCGACTGGCTCGGCCTCATCATCACTTAAGGAGAAACCCCAATGTCCCGCTCAGCCGTCATCGTTTCGACCGCCCGCACCCCGATTGGCCGCGCCTACAAGGGCGCCTTCAACATGACGCACGGGCCGACGCTTGGCGCCTACAGCCTCGCTCCTGCCATCGAGCGCGCGAAGATCGACGGCGGCGAGATCGACGATGTTGTGTGGGGCGCCGTCCTCACCCAGGGCACGCAGTTCGGCAATATCGGTCGCCTCGTTGCGCTGAAGGCCGGCGCGCCGGTCACCGTTTCGGGCATGACGATCGATCGCCAGTGCTCCTCGGGCCTGATGGCCATCGCGACGGCTGCCAAGCAGATCATCACGGACAATATGCAGGTCGTCGCCGCGGGCGGGCAGGACTCGATCTCGATGGTGCAGACGCCCGAAATGCGCGTCGCCATGGATCCCTCGCTGATAGCGATGCACAAGGACGTCTACATGCCGATGCTGCAGACCGCGGAGACGGTCGCGCAGCGCTACGGCATCGGCCGCGAGGCGCAGGACGAATATGCGTTGCAGTCGCAGCAGCGCACCGCCGCCGCGCAGGAAGCCGGCAAGTTCGATGACGAGATCGTCCCGGTCACCGTAACGATGGGCGTAAAGGACAAGGAAACGGGCGAAATCTCGACCCGCGAAGTGACCGTCGAGAAGGACGAGGGCAACCGCCCCGAAACCACGCTCGAAGGTCTCAACAGCCTCAACCCGGTGCTCGGCCCCGATACGCATATCACCGCGGGTAACGCCAGCCAGCTATCCGATGGCAGCTCGGCCTCGATCCTGATGGAAGAAAAGGAAGCTGAGAAGCGCGGGCTCACTCCGCTCGGCCGTTACATCGGCATGGCGGTCGCGGGCACCGAGCCCGACGAGATGGGCATCGGGCCCGTCCCCGCGGTGAAAGCGCTGCTCAGCCGCTTCAATCTCAAGGTCGAGGATGTCGGCCTGTGGGAGCTCAACGAGGCCTTCGCCGTCCAGGTGCTCTACAGCGCCGAGCAGCTCGGCATTCCGCACGACATCCTCAACGTCAATGGCGGCTCGATCTCGATCGGCCACCCTTACGGCATGAGCGGCGCCCGCATGACTGGCCACGCCCTCATTGAAGGCAAGCGCCGCGGCGCAAAGTACGTCGTCGTCACGATGTGCGTGGGCGGCGGCATGGGTGCGGCGGGTCTGTTTGAAGTCTTGTAGGCCCGAGCATTAGGGCGCCGGCGCTATACGCGCCGCCGACCTAATGTCGAGAGAGGCGAAAAGCGGCCAGCCTGCTCGCCAACTGGCGAGACAGGACTGACGGGGGCAGGCCGCCCTGCCCCCCGCTGCTCAACGCGTCATTGTGACTCCGGCGAAAGCCGGGGACAAGCAATCCAGTCAGCGCGGCTGAATTGCTTCGTCGCAATGCTCCTCGCAATGCCCAAGTAATCGGTTATGCTGCGAATATGAGGAAAGCTGTCTTCGCGATGTTGTTATCGATGGTCCCTGCATCAAGTTTGGCATGCGACACATCACCAGATCTAATGCGTATTCCCGGCATGACCGATGAAGCTGCGGATAAACGCTTCGATTCCTATCGGACGTTTCATGAGATCATGCGTAACTTGCGGGCCGAAGAGGCGGCGCTATCCAAGTCCTTTCAGGTCTATCTTGGTCGAGTGACTAGAGCCAATCCGTTCAATTATCACACCCGCCAGACCGAGTTTACGGTAGAACCGGTATGGCGGGTCAGAGGGCGGCTACCGACCAAGCCTGTGACAATTGAAGAAAGAATTGATCCGGCTTTTGACAACTGCCCATTCAACGGTCGAAGCCCAGTCTACAGCCCCAATGTTGGGGATTTAATTTTTATTTTCGATGCGCCGGGTGACTTACAAACTAAGTACGCGTCAAAGGTTCGCGCCGACGAACTCATCGACGCGCTCAATCAATACATCGTTGCTCAGTTGGTAGCGTCAGGTGAGCTCGAGTTGGACGACTAACTACTCCACCACACTCCCGCGCGCCATCACCCAGTCGACGCTCTCCAGCACGGTCACGTCCGCATAGGGGTCGCCGTCGAAGGCGATGATGTCGGCGCTCATGCCTTCGGCGACGCGGCCGATCTCGTTCTGCATTCCGAGCGCCTCTGCCGCGACCAGCGTCGCGCTTTCGAGCGCCTGGCCGGGTGTCATGCCGGCATCGACCAGCAGCTTGAATTCCATCGCGTTCTGCCCGTGCGGGAAAACGCCGGCATCGGTACCGAAAGCGATCTTGACGCCCATGTCGATCGCGGGCCGGATGGGCTTGCCAACCTGGCTCATCACTTCGCGGATCTTGGCGTTCACCACGGGCGTGTAGCGGCCCTGCGCCATGCCCTGGCGCACACCTTCGAATGCCGCCAGCGTCGGCACGAAATAGCTGCCATTGGCCTTCATCGCGCGCAGCGCGGCGTCATCGGCATAGGTGCCGTGATCGATCGTATCGATGCCCGCGCGCGCCGCCGCTTCGATCCCGCGCGCACCATGTGCATGCGCCGCCACCTTGATGCCGAGCGAATGCGCGGTGTCGGCGATCGATTTCATCTCCGCATCGGTGAAGTGCGCTTCGAGCCCGCGTCCCTGCTGCGAGAGCACCCCGCCCGTCGCGGTGATCTTTATGACGTCGGCGCCGTTCTGGCTCGCCAGCCGCACCTTCTCGGCGCACTCGGTCGGCCCGGTGCAATTGAAACCGTCGTCGAGCAACTCGTTCACCTCGGGCCGGAACCCGTTAACGTCGCCATGCCCGCCAACGATCGCGATACTCGGTCCCGACGCGATGATGCGCGGGCCGACCACATAGCCCTCGGCAATTCCTCGGCGCAGCACGTAAGCGCTCTGCGGCCCCCGTGGCCCCAAGTCGCGCACCGTCGTGAACCCCGATTTCACCGTGATCGCGGCGTTCTTCACACCGACGATGACGCCCCATTCGTCCGGCGTCGTCGCGGCGCGCCAATATTCGCCCGAAGGATCGCCGGTGATGTGGACGTGCATGTCGATCAGCCCGGCCATTACCGTTTTGCCTGTAAGGTCATGGACGTCGCCATTGGCCGGATCGGGTGTTTGCAGCCCTGCGGTGACCGAAACGATGCGATCGCCATCGGTGACGATAGTCGCCGGACCCAACGCGCCTTCGGACGCGTCGGCAATCAGGTTGCCGGCCAGGATGGTATCGGCCTGGGCGGGCGCAGCGATCGCTGCAATCGAAACGGCGGCTAGGAAAAGCTTGTACATGAAAAGAACCCCTTTCGCCGACGATGCTGGCGCGGGATCATTCCGGACGCAAGCCCTAGACGAGTTCTCCGTTTTCGATCGCTTCTTCCTGCTGACGCCGCTTCATGCGGTCGATCGAAAGATGCCCGGCCCCGTTCGACACGATCAGCAGGCAGCCGCCGGCGATAGCGACGTTTTTCCAGAACTGGCCCATCTCGATCGCCGCGGCGCTACCTTCCAGCTCCCACGAATAGGCCAGGTGGAAGATGATGCCCGACAGCAGCGAAAAGCCGGCCAGCAGGAACGCCGCGATGCGTGCCTTATAGCCAATCGTGAGCAGCAAGCCGCCGCCGATCTCGGTGAGAATGACCAACGGCAGGAACAGTTCGGGCACGCCATAACGTTCCATGTACAGCGCCGTGCCGGAATAAAGCTGAATCTTGCGAATGCCGGAAAAAATGAACACCAGCGAGAGCATCAAGCGGGCAACGGGCGAAAGATAATCTCGAAGCTCGTTCATTACGTGGGTCTCCCGTCCTCGTGATCTCAAAGTCATAACCCGTTCTTTTGGGAAACGCCAGATCGCTGGGGTTTGAGGCGAATTTTTGCCTGCTTGCCAGCGCCCGGCACTTGGGCAAAGCTGCGGGGCATGGACGCCGTCGAACTTGTCGCGCTCGCCGCTTCGACCAGCTTGCTTGCCGGTTGGCGGCTGTACCTCGTCACCTTCATCACCGGTCTGGGGATGAAATTCGGCTGGGTCCCGCTACCCGAACAATTGCAGATGCTCGATGCGCTAGCCAATCCGTGGGTGCTGACCATCGCGGGCATCGGGACCTTTGCGGAGTTCTTTGCCGACAAAGTGGCCTGGGTCGACAGCGTCTGGGACACGATCCATTCGCTACTGCGACCGCTGGGCGGCGCGCTGCTGAGTCTTGCCATTATCGACGCGGGAGATCCGGCCTTCCAGATCGCCGCCTTCCTGCTGGGCGGCGGCGCGGCGTTCATGGCGCACACCGGCAAGGCCAGCGCGCGCACGCTCGTCAACGCAAGCCCCGAACCCGTCAGCAATGTCGTGGTCAGCACGGCCGAAGACGTGGCGACCGGAGGCCTGCTCGCACTCGCCATCCTCAACCCGGTCGCTGCCGCCATCGTTGCCGGCCTGATCGTCGCGCTGACCTTCTGGCTGATCATCAAGGCCCGGCGCTTTATCGCCCGGGTGATGGCAAGGCTCGAACCCAGCCGCGACGAGGCCAAGCTTTAGTTGGGCCGCTGTCCGACGCGCCCTTCCCCCGGCGGTCGCATCAGCACACCTTCGCTATCGCCCGGCCCGCGGTTGCGGCCCTCGTTGACGGCATCGCGGCGGAGGAATTCCTTCATGCGCACGTTCGACACGTCCTTGCCAATGCGCCAAGCAACCACTGGGGTGACGTAGGCAGAGCGAATGGGCTGACCATCGGCACCGGTCGCCGGCTTGAAAGTTGCGCGCTCACGGATCAGCCCGCAGCTTCGCGCGACGAACAGCGCGTCCCCGGCGAAACTGAGCAGCGAACAATCGGCAACCTTGCCCTCTTCATCGAGCAGCAGCAGCGCACGGAATACACTCTCGCTATCGCGATCGGCGGCAAGTAGCGGCCAGTCATCGTCGCGCAGCACGTCGACCGAGCCTTCCGCCGGTGTCACCGCACCGTCCATGTTGTAATAGTCGCCCAGCATCGCCTGGCATTGCTCGAGCGCTTCGACGACCTTGGCCGTCTGGGTTAGCGCGAGTGAATGGACGATTTGACCGAACCGCAGATCGACTTGCTCGGCTGCACCTAGTGCGGCTAGGCCGTCGCCATACCATGTCGTTACCGTCCGGCCCGCATCGGCGTCACCATAACGAATGGCGGGCACCGAAGTCTGCGTACCGCCTGCGCTGATGACCCCTTCGCCCGACAGCGGCTCGGCAACCTCGCCGTCCTCGATCAAGGCAAGTTCGTAGCGATCACCGATTGCGTAGCGCTTGAGAACCAGATGGGCGCCGTCAGTTTCGCCGCCATATTTGCGCAGCGCGACGCAACCTGTTTGGCCGAAATCGACTTGCCACTTGCTGGCCGGTTGCAGCGGCTGCACCGCGTGGCCGGTCGACGAGACCATCAGCGCCATCGTGCCTAAGACCAATCGCAGCATGCGCACATTCTCCCGCGGTTACCCGAAGCCCTATCGAGACGCGTGCTCAGCTGTGCTTGGCAATGAACTCCTCGACGACGGGGGCGATCATCGTGCGCCATTTGCCGCCGTTGAAGATGCCGTAATGGCCGACACCTTCGGCCATGTAATATTGCTTTTTGGACTCGGGCAGCTTGTCGGCGAGCGTTAGCGCCGCCTTGGTCTGGCCGAGGCCCGAAATATCGTCGCGTTCGCCCTCGATGGCCAGCAGCGCAGTGTCCTTGATTTCGTGCGGATCGACCAGTTCGCCCTGGTGCGTATATTCGCCCTTGGGCATCAGGTGCCGCTGGAACACGGCGTCGATCGTCTGGAGGTAGAATTCGGCGGTCATATCCGCGACCGAGCGATATTCCTCGTAGAATTCCTGCGTCTTCTTGGCGCTTTCATCATCGCCTTCGACGAGATGTTTGAACATCTCCCAATGGCTCATCATGTGGCTGCCAAGGTTCATCGTCATGAAGCCGGTCAGCTGGAGAAAACCGGGATAAACCTTCCGTCCGGCGCCCGCGTAGAGATAGGGCACCGTCGCGATGACATTCTGCTGGAACCAGGCGTGCGGGCGCTGGGTCGCGAGCGTGTTGACCGCGGTCGGTGCCTCGCGCGTGTCGATCGGTCCGCCCATCATGGTCAGCGTCTTGGGTTTGCCCGGATTGCCATCGGCGTTCATCAGCGCGGTGGCGGCATAGGCCGGTACCGACGGCTGGCACACCGCCAGCACGTGCGGACGGTCACCCGTTTCGGTCGCGATATGATCGCAAAATTCGATCAGGTAATCGACATAGGAATCGAGGTCGAAATGCCCCTCCGACAGCGGCACGTTCTTCGCATCGTGCCAATCGGTAATGTAGACATCGTGGCCGGGCAGCATGCGCTCGACCGTGCCGCGCAATAGCGTCGCGAAGTGCCCGCTCATCGGCGCGACGATCAGCAATTTTTCCTGCTTTACCTTCGATTTCTTGCGGAAATGCAGCAGGTCGCCAAACGGCTTCCTGATCGCGATATCTTCGTCGACCGCGATCGTCTTGCCGGCAACGACCGTCTCGTGAATGCCGAATTCGGGCTTGCCGCGCGGGGCGCTGGCATGGGCAAAAACATCGAGGCCCGCCGCAACGACGGGCCCCATGCCGAGATAGGAAAGCGGGTTGGCGGGGTTGGACATCCAACCGGCGCCAAGGCCGGCAAGCTTGCTGGCGCTCGTTAAAAAGCTCTTTTGTACTTCGTACGCGTCGTAAAGCATGGACGTAATCAAATCCTCGGGATGAATGGGAAGTTATCTGCACCGTGCGCTCGGTCAACGCGCATCGCAACCCCCTTGTTGCATTGCGACAAGGCGCGAGACAGCGATTGAGGCCCGCGCGTCACACTGCTAGGCGTCCGTCACGATGAAAGCCGATCCCCCGCCCAAACGCAGCCTATCCAACCTTGCGATGGTATTTTCGCGGGTCGCCAAATATCCCGGCCATCTTGCTGCAGCCGCGCTGTTCCTGTTTATCGCCGCGGCGGCGACGCTGGGCGTTCCTTACGCTTTCAAGCTCATCATCGACCGCGGTTTTGCCGGTGACGGCGATATCGACCGCTGGTTTCAGTATCTGATGCTGCTGGTCATCATCATGGCCATCGCTACCTCGCTGCGCTTCTACTTCGTCAGCTGGCTGGGCGAGCGCGTCGTCGCCGACATACGCCTTGCCGTGCATCGCAACCTGCTGCGCCTTTCGCCAGGCTATTTCGAGGAAAACCGCCCGGCCGAGATCACCAGCCGCATCACGGTCGACACCACGGTCATCCAGCAGGTGGTCGGCACCTCGTTGTCGGTCGCCCTGCGCAACGTCGTCATCGCCATCGGCGGGACAATCATGATGTTTCTGCTGGCGCCTTCGCTCGCCGTGCTGATCCTGCTCGGCATTCCGGTCATTATCGTGCCAATGACGGTGATCGGCCGGCGCGTGCGCGCGGTATCGGTCGACAGCCAGGATCGCATCGCCGACGTTTCGACCATCACTTCCGAAGTACTCGGCGCGATGAAGATCGTCCTCGCCTTCGGGCAGCAGGATCGCGAGGCTGCCCGCTTCTCCGATGCGACCGAGACCGTGTTCAAGGTCGCCAAGCGGCGTATCTTCCTGCGCGCGCTGCTGACCGCTTTCCTGATTGCCGCCATGTTCGCAGCGATCACGGGCATCATCTGGTCGGGCGCGCACCAGGCTGCCGAAGGAGCGATCAGCGGCGGTACCATCACCGCCTTCGTCCTTGTGGGCGGGCTGGTCGCCGGCGCATTCGGCGCCCTGAGCGAAGTTTATGGCGAGCTGCTGCGCGGCGCCGGCGCATCACAGCGCCTCGCCCAGCTGATGGCAGAACGGCCCGATATCACCGCACCCAACAAGCCGATCCCGCTGCCCACCCCGGGTGAAGGACGCCTCGTTTTCGAAGACGTCACTTTTTCCTACCCGACGCGCCTGACCGACACCGCGCTTGCCGACTTCAACCTGGAAGTACGGCCCAACGAATTGCTCGCGGTCGTGGGCCCTTCGGGGGCGGGCAAGACCACGTTGTTCCAGCTCGCCCAGCGATTTTACGATCCGCAGGCGGGCCGCGTGCTTTTGGACGGCGTCGACGTCAAGAAGGCCGATCCCGAAGACCTGCGCCGCCACATGGCGATGGTCCCGCAGGAAGTCATGATCTTCGCTGCCAGCGCGCGCGACAATCTGCGCTACGGCCGCTGGGATGCAAGCGAGGAGGAAATTTGGGAAGCCGCCCGCGCCGCTCATGCCGAAGACTTCCTTCGCGCGCTTCCTGAAGGTCTCGATACCTTCCTTGGCGAAGGCGGCGCGCGCCTATCAGGTGGCCAACGCCAGCGTCTCGCGATTGCGCGCGCGCTGCTGCGCAAGGACGCCCCCTTGCTTCTCCTCGATGAGGCTACCAGCGCGCTCGATGCCGAAAGCGAAGCCAAGGTGCAGGCCGCGCTCGACGCGCTCATGGGCCAACGCACCACCATCGTGATCGCACACCGCCTCGCCACGGTGCGTGCCGCCGATCGCATCATCGTGATGGATGGCGGACGCATCGTCGAAAGCGGCACGCACAGCGATCTGCAGGCCGCAGGCGGTCTCTACAGCCGTTTGGCCAGCCTTCAATTCGACGGCATGGGCGCGTAACTTACTCCCTGTTTCCAACGAAGTAGTGGATGAGCGGCGCTTAGCGCGGCTTACGCACCTTGGGAGAATAGACGCACATGCTCAGTCGCCGAACCTTTGCCGGAAGCGCCATCGCCGCCATCGCGGCCGGGCTGGCCGCGCCGGCGTTCGCCAACCCTCACGCCAAGGGATCATTCCGCGTGACCAAGAGCGCAACTCACTGGAAAAGGCAACTCGGCCCCGAACGATTTCGCATCCTGCGCAAGGCTGGGACCGAGCGTCCTTATTCTAGCCCGCTAAACAATGAGAAGCGTTTCGGTACATATGTCTGCGCGGGCTGCGAAAACCCGCTGTTCTCCTCGCTCACCAAATATGACAGCCGGACCGGCTGGCCGAGCTTCTACCGCGAACTTGCAGGCGCCGTCGGCTATGCCCGCGATACCTCGCTCTTCATGGTGCGCACCGAAGAACATTGCGCCCGTTGCGGTGGGCATCTCGGCCATGTCTTCGATGACGGGCCGCAGCCAACCGGCAAGCGCCACTGCATCAACGGCCTGTCGCTCGCGTTCAAGCCCGCCTAACCCCGAAACATGCTGCTGTTCCTGCTCGCCTATCTGGGCGGTGTGCTCACCATCCTCAGCCCCTGCATCCTGCCGGTATTGCCCTTCGTCTTCGCGCGCGCCGACCGCCCGTTCCTGACCAACGGCCTGCCGCTGCTGGCGGGAATGGCGATTACCTTCAGCCTGATAGCAGGTCTTGCCGCGGCTGGCGGCGAGCTCGCCATTACCGTCAACAGCGTGGGGCGCATCGTGGCCATGGTGATGCTTGCCTTTTTCGCGATGCTGCTGATCTTTCCCAGCGTGTCGGACCGCGTCATGGCCCCCTTCGCGCGGCTCGGCGACAAGCTCGCGCAGCGCGCGGAGGGCAAGGAGGGTCTTGGCTCCTCGTTGCTGCTCGGCGTGGCTACCGGGCTCCTCTGGGCGCCCTGCGCGGGCCCGATCCTGGGCCTCATCCTTACCGGTGCCGCGCTGTCGGGTGCCAGTGCCACCACTGCTTTGCTGTTGCTTGCCTACGGGCTGGGCGCGGCCACCAGCCTTGCCATCGCGCTCCTGGCGGGCGGCAAGGTTTTCAACGCGATGAAGCGTTCGATGTCGGGCGGGCAGAACGTGAAGCGTTTCCTCGGCGTGCTCATCCTTGTCGGTGTCGCTGCGATCGCGACCGGGTTCGACACCCGCGTTCTCGCCCGCATCTCTGGCCCGCAGACCGCCAGCTTCGAGCAGGGCCTCGCCAACGCGCTAGGGCTCGACAATCGCGACCTCACGACCAAAACCGCAGGAGGCATGCTGCCCGACGAGGGGCCCTGGCCCGGCCTCGACGGCGGCACGCGTTGGCTCAATGGGAAAGCCCCCGATCTCGAGGGCAAGGTCGTGCTGATCGACTTCTGGACCTACAGCTGCATCAACTGCATCCGCGCGGTCCCTTTCGTGCAGGATTGGCACGAAAAATATGCCGACGACGGGCTCGTGATCATCGGTGTCCACAGCCCCGAATTCGCTTTCGAAAAGGACATCGGCAACGTCGAGCAGGCGATCGCCGACTATGGCATCACCTATCCGGTGCTGGTCGACAACGACAAGAATGTCTGGCGCGCCTTCGAAAATCGCTACTGGCCCGCGCATTACCTGCGCGATGCGCAGGGCCGGCTGCGCTATCACCATTTCGGCGAAGGCAAGTACGAGATCACCGAAAGCGCCATCCGCGCGCTACTCGCCGAAGCGGGCGCTGCGGGTATCATCGCCGACAGCGATGGTCCCGACCTAACCGGCAACCGCGTCCAGGCCGATTTTGCCAACGTTTATTCGCCCGAAACCTATCTGGGTTGGGGACGCACCGAAAACTTCGTGAGCCCGCAAGGTGTGACGCGCGGCACCGCTACGCGTTTCACCGCGCCTGCTACGCTTGAACGCAACCAATGGGCGCTTTCGGGCACTTGGACGATGACCCGCGAACATAGTCGCAGCGAAACGCCGGGCGGGGCCATCGCGATGAATATTCGCGCCCGCGATGTGAACCTCGTGCTGGGAAGCCGCGCCGGCCAGCCCATACGCGCCCGCGTGACGCTGGACGGCAAGCCCCCGGGCAAGGACGCCGGTGTAGATGTGGCGCCCGATGGCACGGTCACCATCGATAGTCACCGTCTCTACCAGCTGGTGCGCCACCAGAATGGCGAGCAGATCCGCCAATTCCGTATCGAATTTTTCGATCCGGGCGTAGAGGCCTACGCTTTCACTTTCGGATAGTCCTCACGAAGCTGCTGTTTTTTGCGCGCTGGTTGCGTTGCGATTCCGCAATGGACTCTCTTCGATCCTGCACTTACGGCTTGATCGGTGAGCGTGATTGAACAGTTTGAGCCTTGGCTCGATACGATGCTCGATGCGGTCGTGGTAATGCAGCCTGACGGCCGCATCTCTGCATGGAACCGCGCGGCGACGCTTACCTTTGGCCACGAGCCCGATGACGCCATCGGCCAAATGCTCGGAGATCTGATTGTACCGCCCGCGATGCGCGATGCGCATCGCGACGGTTTGGCCCGCGTCAACGAGGGCGGCGACCCCCACGTTCTCGACAAGTTACTCGAACTGTCTGCCATCCATCAGGACGGGCATGAATTTCCCTGCGAACTTTCCATCACGCGGATCTCCGATGGGGTCGAATGGGCATATATCGGGTTCCTGCGCGACATCACCGTGCGCGTCGAGCGCGATCGCGACCGCGAACGGCAACTCGCCCAGACACGCCGCCTGCTCGACGTAGCGCTGCAAGCATCAACCGGCACTTCGGTCGACGAGTTCACACGCATGGCGCTCGAAGCCGTCGTCGATCTCACCGGCTGGGAACTCGGGCATAGCTATCTCGTCACGCCTGACGGGCAAGGCCTCGAAAGCCATGTCTGGGCGGGCGATGTCGAGACTCATGCGGAGTTCGTAGAACAAAGCGAGGGCTTCGATTTCCCCTACGGCGTCGGCGCCCCCGGAAAGGCTCTCGCGACTTCGTTGCCGCAATTCGTCAGCGATACCGACGAAGACGAGGAATTCCTGCGGCGCGGGCTTGGCTTTCGCGCCGCATTCGCTTTTCCGGTCAAGGCCGATGATCGCACCGCCGCGGTCATCGAATTTCTCAGCCTCCAACCTTCTCAACCCGATCCGCAGCTTTTCGAGCTGGCGCGCATCTTCGGCGCCCAGATCGGCCGCGTGATCGAACGCGACAACCATCAGCGGCGCCAGCAATTGCTCGTTGGCGAGCTCCAGCATCGCACGCGCAATCTTCTCTCGATCGCCAATGCCATTGCGCACCAAAGCTTGCGGGGCATACCCGACATCGACGATCGCCTGGCATCGCTGGGGGCGCGTCTCGAACAGCTCGGCCGGGCCAATCGCCTTCTTGCCGGGCATGACGTAGACCAGGGCCATCTTGACCAGTTGGTCAAGGATGCACTCGACGGCTGCGGTGCCGACCCCGCCCGCTACGAGGTTGAAGGCGAACCTATCGAGCTGTCGGCATCGGTAGGCATGATGATGGCCCTCGCCATTCACGAGTTGGGAACCAACGCGCATAAATATGGCGCTTTTTCCAACGCCAAGGGCCGCGTGTCCATCCGCTGGAGCCGGGATGGCGACACGTTCGATTTCGAATGGCGCGAGACGGGCGGCCCCAAGGTGGAAGCACCGACCACTTCAGGGTTCGGCAGCAACATTTTTGTCCGGGGCGTGGAAGGCGAAACCGGCGGCACCGTGACCCTCGAATACGCCCCGAGCGGCCTCGTCTACCGCCTTGCGGGCGCGCGTCCCGGGCGCAAGTGTGATGAGAATCCCGAGACGTCCGCTCGCACACGGTAGACTGTAATTAGAATTCGGACTCGTACTTTTCGTTGCCGACGAAGCCGAGCTTGTCGACACCGGCACGGCGTATCATCGCCATGACCTCGTCGACGCGTGCATAACGCGCCTCGGCATCGGGGCGGAAATGCAACTCGGCATCGGGGGCCAGTTGCGGCGTCAGTTCGAGCAATGTCCGTAGTTCGTCGTCACTGACCGATTTGGCGTTCCAATAAGCCTGCCCGTCTGCATCCAGCAGCAATGCATTGCGAAGCGGTTCCAAGTCGGCAACCGGCGGTGGTCCCGCCGGAAGGTCGAGCGCCACCTTATGCGTTTGGATCGGAATGGTGATGATGAACATGATCAGAAGCACCAGCATGACGTCGATCAGCGGGGTTGTGTTGAGGTCGCTCATCGGTAGCTCGGTCGCGCCTTCCCCAATTGATTGCCTGCTTGTCACCATTTCATCTCTCCTGCCAACCATGCTCCAACGCCAATTCGACACTTAGAATGATACGTTATACCATATGGTGGCATATTGCTAGCCCAACGAAAAAGGGCGGCCCGCGAAGGCCGCCCTTTATTGTGCGCGACGCCATCTGACGACGCAGCATTGTAGGTTCGCTTAGAACTCCGATCCGTAGGCTTCGTTGCCGACAAATCCCATCTTTTCGACCTGGGCACGCTTGGTGACAGCCAGGACTTCGTCCACCGTTTCGTAGCGCGCGTTCGGCTCCGGCTGGAGGTGAAGTTCGGGCGTCGGCACCAGTTGCTGCGACACGTCGAGATACTGGCGCAGCTGCACCAGGTTCACCGGGCTGCCGTTCCACAGGATGGCGTCCTGCGAGGTCACGACGATCTTGTTCTTCACAGGATCGACCGGCGGCGGCGTGTTGTCACCGCTGTCCTGCGGCAGGTCCAGCTTCACC
The DNA here is from genome assembly GCF_026157105.1 of Sphingomicrobium marinum. Lineage (GTDB taxonomy): Bacteria > Pseudomonadota > Alphaproteobacteria > Sphingomonadales > Sphingomonadaceae > Sphingomicrobium > Sphingomicrobium marinum. Next base: position 964,071 of record NZ_JANPVQ010000001.1, on the reverse strand, counting down.
GCGTGCGTTTGCACGGGGATGGTGATGATGAACATGATGAGGAGCACCAGCATGACGTCGATCAACGGCGTCGTGTTGATGTCCATCATCGGATCTTCATCACTACCCCCAGAAGAAATAGCCATGGTTGCTTGTCCTTTCCTTTAGCGGCGCGCGACCGTGGTACCGGCAGGCGGCTCGCTGATGAAGCCGACGCGGGCAAAACCGGCGCGCTGCATCGTGAAGATGGCGCCGCCAATGCATTTGTACGGCGTATCGATGTCGCCGCGGATATGCGCTTCGGGCATATTTTCCTCGGTGATGTTTTCGACACCGCCAGCGGCTTCGATCGCTTCTTCCAGCTTGCTCACGGCGCGGTCGAGCAATTCTTCCGAATTGACCTGGGTCAGACCCCAATAGACCTCGCACCCGCCACCGTCACTACCGCGGACCGAAAGGTTCACGTTTTCAGGCTTGGTAATGGTCGGTTCGTACTGCACTTCTGGCAGGCGCACCGGGACCGTTTCGAGCACGACAGGGATGGCGATGAGGAAGATGATCAGGAGCACCAGCATGACGTCCACGAGGGGCGTCGTGTTGATGTCCGACATCGGAGTTTCTTCGTCGCCGTCTAGTGCTGCACTACTGATAGCCATATGGCTGCTTCCTTAACTTGATGTCAGCGTCGTTCGATCCGGGAGCGCCCATGATCGGGCACGCCCGGATCGCACGAAAGGCCTTAGCTGGGCTTCGGCGCGTTGCGGGTTGCCGCAGCGGCACCCGGCGCGGTCGTGGCCGGCTTGGCAGTCGCGGTCTTGGCAGGCGCACCAAGCGCCGGCTTCACGCGGCCATCGCTCATCATGTAACCATGAAGGTCGGTCGTGAAGGCCGAGAGATCTTCCATGATGGCCTTGTTGCGACGCTGCAGCCAGTTGAAGGCCATAACCGCCGGAACGGCGACGACCAGACCGAGCGCGGTCATGATCAGGGCTTCACCGACCGGGCCGGCAACGGCATCGATCGAGGCCTGGCCCGACGCGCCGATCTTGATGAGCGCGCGGTAGATGCCGACAACGGTACCGAACAGGCCGATGAACGGCGCGGTCGCACCTGTCGTGGCGAGGAAGGCGAGGCCTTCCTGGAGACGGTTGCCGATGGCATTCTTCGAACGTTCGAGCGAACCATGCAGCCAGTCATGCTGCTCGACCGGATCGGTCAGCTTGCCGTGCTGGTCCATGGCGAGGACGGCGTCTTCGGTGATCGCGCGATAGGCGCTCTTCTTTTCCAGCTTCGTGGCGGCTTCCTTGAGGCTGCCGGCGTTCCAGAAGTTGGCGCGCACCTTGTTGGCCTGCGCCATGATCTTGTTCTGCTGCAGGAGCTTGGTGAACAGGATGTAGAAGGTGAAGATCGACATGCCGACGAGGATGCCGAAGGTCGCCCATGCGATCGGGCCGCCTTCTTCCAGCGCGGCTTTGATGCCGTAGGGGTTTTCTTCAGCTGCCGGTGCGGCGGCGAGGAGCATGTAAAGGATGTTGGACATAGAATGTGCTTCCTAAATGATGTTCGTCGAAACGGTTCGTTTTATTCCGGAATGACCCAGCGGATCGTCGGGGTCGTATAGGTGTCGGTCACCTTGTTACCACTCGAATCCGTCGCCGCAGTGAAGCGCGCGCGGCGCTGCAGGATACGGCAGGTCTGACTGTCCAGCGCGCTCGAACCCGACGACTGGATAATCTCGCAATTGCTGACGCGGCCATTCGTACCGATCGTCAAGCGAGCCCGGACCGAACCTTCATCGCCATTGCGCAGGGCGCGGCTGGGATAGTCTTCGGTCGAGAACAGGGTGCGCACGTCACCGCGCGCAGCAGCCGGTTCGATCCGCGGAGGCGGCGGGGCCGGGGGAGCCGGCGGCGCCGGCGGAGCCGTCGGAGTGATCACCGGCGTCGGCGGAGCGACGTTGGTGGTCACGATCGGCGGCCGTACTGTGGTGGTCCGAACGATCGGCGGCGGGGTCACCACCGGCGGCGGGACTTCAACCTGCGTGGGTTCGGGCGGGGGCGGCGGCTCTTCAGGCGGGGGCGGCGGTTCATCTTCGACGTCAAACGTTTTCAGATCTTCCACCGCGCTCTTGACCACGCTGTAAGCGAGGCCAGATACCATGACATAGCCAAGGACGCCCATGACAATCGCGACCAAGGCGATAGCCAAGGGTCGATTGCCGGTCATTTGTTTGCGGTCGACGTAGGACATTGAGTCGCAACTCTCCTCGGTTTCAACGGGGGCACGTACCAGAATAACAGAAGAAACAGCTTCCGTCTGCCATCCTGATTCGCATTGCCGTGCGACAGAGTATCATCCGGCAACAGCGCGTGTCCCTACATTCCTGAAAATGGCGCGGCAAGGGCAATTGTTCCCTCGTCGACACAATACGGCCTTTGGTCGAATGGCGAACGATGCGGACACCATGTCGTTACGCGCATGGTTTCAACGCCTTATTCGAACGAAGAAAACTCGATTCCGACCGCTTCGGCATCCGCATAAATGTCGGGTTTGCGCGACCGCACGGTCAATGCGTTGACGCCGACGACCGACCCGATTCGGTCAAAAATCTCGCGTACTAACGTTTCCTGCAAGTTGAAGCGCCGCGCCGTGGCGATGCGCAATATCTCGCTCCGGATGAAATCATAGTCCCACGCCGCTTCGCGTTCGTCGACCACCGGATCGGTGGCATCATCGAGCCAGATGTCGACGCTGATCAGCAGCCGCTGCGGCTTGCCGACCTCATGCTCGTGAAAGCCGATATCCGCCATGACCTCCAGGTTCACGAGGCTGATCTTGCGACTGCGTATCGGCAGCCGCGGAAGGTCGTCGCTTAGATCGCTCATTGAGACTCCAGGAATTGTACGTCGCGCGGAAGGGCGAGGAACCGCTGCCCGCTGTCCAGCCAAACGGTCTGTCCGGTTACCTTGTCGGCTTCCACCAGCCACAGCAAGGCGTCGACGAGGTCTTCGGGCTCGACACCGCGTCCAAGCGGGTTGAGTGCATGCGTCCGTTCGAATTCTTGCTGGCTCTGCTCGCCCGACGGCAGCATCACGGATGGGGCGATCCCGTTGACCCTGATGCCCTGCACCGCAAGCGCGCGTGCCGCAATTTTGGTCAGGCCGCTCAGCCCTTCTTTCGACAGGGCATAGCTCAGGAAGTCGGGATTTTCCGCTGCAAGGCGATTGTCGAGGATATTCACAATGAGCGCATCGCCGCCGATGTGGCGGCCGGCAAAAGCTTGCGTCAGCAAAGCGGGCGCGCGCAAGTTCACCCGCATCTGCCGATCGAACGCCTCGGCATCGATGTCTCGCAGACTATCTTTTTCGAACAAGGCTGCGTTGTTGACCAGCAGGCCGACCGGTTCGTCGATCTGGTCGAAAATCGCTACGCCGGCAGCGGCCTCTTCAAGATCGCACGCCACCGCAACTGCCCCGTCAACCACCGCATCGTCTTCGCTTCGGACATGCGCAAAGACGCGCCAGCCCTCGGTGAGGAGGGCCTTGCATATCGTCTCGCCCACGCGGTGGCGGGCGCCGGTGACCAAGGCGGTGCGCTTCATCGCCACGGCTCCTGCCAAGCGAACGGAAAAAGCGCCAGCTTTATCTGGCCACCGCGCTGTTCTAGAGAAGCGCCATGCCTGAGACGCACAAACCACTCGATCTCGACAATTTCACGCTGGCCGACCTGGCGGAGGCGATCGGTGATCGCGGCGCTGCGCCGGTCGACCAATGGGATCCCGAGCATTGCGGCGACAGCGAAATGCGCATCGCGGCCGATGGCACATGGTTCCACCAGGGTAGCCCGATTGGCCGCCCGGCGATGGTCCGCCTGTTCGCGAGCGTGCTCCGCCGGGAAAAGGATGGCAGCTACGTCCTCGTTACCCCGGTCGAGAAACTCTCGATCGAGGTCGAGCGGACGCCGTTTCGCGCGCTTGCGGTCAAAAGCGAAGGCAGCGGCAAGGATCGCAGCCTCGCCTTCCAGATCGACCATGCCGATCCGGTGATCGCAGGCCCCGACCATCCCCTCACCTTTGCCGCCGATCTCGATGGTACGGTGCCGCGCCTGCGCGTGCGCGGCGGCTTGGAAGCGGCGTTGGAACGGCCGGTCTATTACGAATTGGCCGAGCTTGCCTTGCAGGAAGGCGGCGACCCGCCCGGACTGTGGTCGAACGGCGCCTTCTTCGCCTTCCCCACCGAATGAGCCTGGCTGATCGTCTCGACGCGGCGCTGCGCCGCGATCTGCCCGATCGCCTTGGCGGCGACGACATGGATGCGCACGAAATGGGCGAGACCATTCCAGCCGCAGTCCTGGTCCCCGTCATCGACCGCCCAGAGCCCACGTTGCTGCTGACGGTACGCAGCGGCGACATGCGCAACCACGCAGGGCAGGTCGCGTTTCCCGGAGGACGCATCGACGCGACCGACGCCGACGAAGATGCGGCGGCCCTGCGCGAAGCTAAAGAAGAACTCGGCATCCGCGCGAGCAATGTCCAGCTGATCGGCCGCCTCGATCGGTATCGAACGGGCACCGATTTCTGCGTCACGCCGGTCGTCGGGCTGCTGCCGCCCGACCTGCCGCTCATCCCCCAACCCTCGGAAGTTGCGGCCGTGTTCGAGGCCCCGCTCGAGGTACTCACCGATCCTGCTCGCCAGATCGAGGAAGAGGTCGACTGGAAGGGGCGGCGGCGCCGCTATTGGCGGATCGAATATGAAGGCTACAAGATTTGGGGCGCGACTGCGGGCATGATCGTCAATCTGACGCGAAGGCTGATGGCATGAAGTTCGACTTTACCCGCTACGCCGCCCTTCCCGGCATCCCCGCCCTCCTCGACGCCCTCGGCGCGGGTGATGGCCAGGTGCGCTATGTCGGCGGCATCGTGCGGGATACGCTGCTTGGCGAGACCGCCAGCGATATCGACATGGCGACGGTCCACGACCCGCAGGAAGTGGTTCGCCGTCTCGAGGCTGCCGGGATCAAGGCCGTGCCGACCGGTATCGATCACGGCACGGTCACTGCGGTTTCCGACCATACTGTCGTCGAAGTCACGACCTTGCGCGCCGATGTCGAGACGGATGGCCGCCGCGCCACCGTCGCCTATACCGACGACTGGAAGGAAGATGCCGCCCGCCGCGATTTCACGATCAACGCGCTTTACGCCGATCCGCTGACAGGCGCGGTTTCCGACTATTTCGGCGGACTTGGCGATCTCGATGGTGGCATCGTCCGCTTCATCGGCGACCCGCTCGAACGGATTGCCGAGGACCACCTGCGGATCCTGCGCTTCTTTCGTTTCCACGCCCGCTTTGGCGAAGGTGCGCCCGATGCCGCAGGTCTCGCCGCTTGCGCGCAGCGCGCCAACGACCTCATGGCCCTGTCGCGCGAGCGGATCGCTGACGAGATCCTGAAACTGCTCGGCCTAGCGGACCCAACGCCGACCGTGCGGACGATGAACGAGGCGGGCATCTTCGCCCCCGTGCTGCCCGAGATATCGGCGCAAGGCGTAGAGGGGCTGGCAGCCCTCACCAGCTTCGAGCGAGAGCATAATCTGGACACCTCGCCCATCCGCCGCCTCGCCGCCTTGCTGCCATCCGAGCCGGACGCCGGGCGCGACGTCGCCTCGCGCCTCAAATTATCCAATGATGACAAGAGCCGGCTGGTCGCGGCGCTCACGTGCGGCGACATGCCGCCACGCGAGCTCGCCTACCGGCTAGGCCGGACGAAAGCCGAAGACCGCTTGGCGCTGATGCAAGATGCATCGGGCATTGCGGCCCTGCGCGACTTCACCATCCCCACACTGCCCATCAAGGGCGGTGAACTCATCGAACGCGGCGTCGAAAAAGGCCCCGACGTCGCCCGAACCCTGCGCGCTATCGAGGACGCCTGGATCGACGCGGGCTTCCCCACCGGCAAGACATTCGAAGAGATTGTGGCGGAAAAGCTGGCCTAGGCAGTAAGATCGAGCGGCTCGGCGAAAGCGGCGCCTGCATCGTTGCCCAGGGACCAGCGGATCTTGGCCACCCGTTCGCCCTGCGAGGCAATGCGTATCACCACCTGTTCGCCGATTTTTAGCGGCGTTTCGCTCACGATCTTGCAGCCATAGCGCGAGATATCGGTGACGCGCACCGCGCTCTCACGGCCATGACCATCGATTATCGAACAGTCATAGGCCACGTCGAAGCGCGGCCCACGCTTTATCATCCCCACATCTCTCAACGCTTACATCCCCGTGTTGAAACCTAGTACGGGTGGCAGGACGCCACCTGTGTCAATCGCCGAGCTGTTGCACCGGCCCCGTAAAAATCATGCCCGCCTCTTCACCGAGCGCCCAGCGAATCTGCCCCGGATAATCGCCCATGCGTCCCACGCGCAGTCGCACCCGCTCACCGATAATCGGCGTCCCGTCGGTGCGAAGACGACAGCCCTCGGCGGAAATATCGGTAACGATCACATCGCTTTCGACGCCGTCGCTGTCGATCAGCACGCCTTCATGGCGCACATCGACGCGCGGACTGCGTTTGATCTGACCCGGTTCCCTCCGCATATTTCCTCGGCTCGAAACAATTGATTGAGCCTGAACTACTACGGAAAAATGCTAAACAAAGTGTGAACCCTCCCCGGACAAGGCTTTGCGCTGTGAGCGCGCTCTGTTAGCGTAGGTTAATAACAGCGCTCGGGGGAACGTTTGGCCGATATCTTCATCTCTTACGCCCGCTCCGATCAGCCGTGCATCGAGCAGCTGGTCGCCGCGCTGGAGCAGCAAGGCTTCGCGGTCTGGTGGGACAATCATTTGCGCTCGGGCGCCGAATTTGCCGACGATATCGAAGCAGCGCTCAGCGATGCGCAGCATGTCATCGTCGCCTGGTCCGCCGACGCCGCCAAATCGCGCTGGGTACGCGACGAGGCAAGCGAGGCAGCCGAACAGGGCAAACTGATCGCGTTGAGCCTCGATGGCACCGCCCCGCCGATGGGGTTTCGCCAATATCATGCCACCGACATGAGCGGCTGGAACGGCGGCGACCTGCCGCCAGCGCTGATGGAAGCCTTGGGCAAGGATGCGCCCGCAGCCGCCGCACCGACGGCAGCGACGGCACGTTCGAAGAAACCGTGGATCGCGGCGGCGGCCGCGATCGCCGTGGTGCTGGCCGGGGGGACCTATGTCGCAACGCAGGGACTGCCCGGCGCGGAGGCGGAGCAGGCTCAGAACGTCAGCCTTGCGGTAATGCCGTTTGCCTATAGCGGCGATGAAGAGCGCGCCTATCTCGGACCCGGGATTGCCTCGTCCACGAGCAATGGCCTTGCCCCGCTCGACGGGATCAGCCTTACCTCGGGCATGTCGACCAACGCGCTTGCCGCTGGCGGGCTGACCGCGGCCCAGCTCGGCGAGCAACTGGGCGTGTCGCATATCGTCGAGGGAGAGGTTGTTGCGAGCGCGGATGGCGTCCGCATCGATGCACGATTGGTGGAAACCGAAGGCGGTCGTCAGATCTGGTCGAACCAGTATCAAAGCGATGCCGACGGCGTCGAACAGCAGCAGCAGCGCCTCGTCCGCGATATAGCATCGGTATTACAGAGCCGTCTGGGGGTCGGTCGCGGCACGCTGGCCCAGGCCGCGCCAGCGGATCCGCGCGCCTACGAAGCCTATCTCGACGGCGTCGAGAAATTGTTCAATCGCATCGATGCCAACAACCGCCGTGAAGCCTTGCGTCGCTTCAATTCCGCCATCGCGATCGATCGCGACTATGCCGATGCCCATGCCGGAAAAGCCTATTTGCTCGCTCACAGCACGCCGTTCCAGTTTGGCCTCAGCCATGAGAGCTTCATTGCCGAAGCCCGGGGAGCGACCCGCCGCGCGCTCGACCTCGACAAGGACAATCTTCTCGCGCGCGCCGCGCAGGTACGCAATATCCTGGAATATGAGGGCGACATCGAGCGCGCGACGTCACTTGGAAGAGCCCTCGTCGAAGAAGCGCCGCGCTTTGGTCCGGCGCACTATGTTCTTGGATTTGTCGAGGTGGCGGCGGGCAATTATGATCAGGCATCGCGCCATATCGAGCAGGCAATCGCACGCGACCCGTTCAACACGGTTCTCGTCAACGCGCGGCTGGCAATCGCTCATACAGCAGGAAATTACAACAGCGTGGCGGAGGCCATAGAAACCTGTGCCGATTGCACGGGGCAAGTGCAGCTCTGGTTTTACGCCATGCTCGATCTCGCCCGGCCATACGAGCTCGACCAGGATATCGAGGCGCTGCGCGAACGGGCGCGTCGCGATAAGATCCCGGAACCCCTCATCGCCATATCCGAGGCACTGGGCCGGCATGTCGTGAAGGGTGAGCCCTACGGCGGCCCACGGCCCGAGGCATTTCTGGGTTTCGCGGGCGCGGGACTTCACGCCTATCTCGGCTATGTCGACGAAGCCTTTGCAATTGCCGAGCAGGCCCGTCGCAACACGAAGAATGCGCAAGTCATCAATCTGCTGCACGACGGTCGCACGGCCTTCTCGCCGGAATTGCGCGCCGACCCTCGATACCACGCCCTTTTCGACAACGCGGTTGCCCAGCGCATCGTCGAATATCGCCGCAAGAAAGGCATCATGGCCGGCCTCCCCCTCGCCCCTGATGAGGTTGCGACCGAGAGGCGCCGCCTCGCCGAGTTGCGCCGCTAGATGGCCGACATCTTCCTCTCCTATGCGCGAGCCGACCAGGCGCGCGTCGAAAAGCTCGCCGTCGCGCTGGAGGAAGCAGGTTATTCGCTGTGGTGGGACCGCGATATCGAAGGCGGCCACCATTTCGCCAAGGATATCCAGCGCGAGCTGGAACTTGCAAAAATTATCATCGTCGCATGGTCCAAGATTTCGGTCGAAAGCCATTGGGTGCTCGATGAAGCCGGATATGCCCGTGATGAAGGCAAGCTCCTTCCAATCGCGCTCGATAATACGCTCCCGCCCTTGGGCTTTCGCCAGGTCCAAGCCCTCGACTTTGCCAAATGGCCGCGCGATCGTGCCGGATTGGCCAAGCTGACTAGTGCGCTCGATCGCCGTCTGGATCGCGAACGACAATCAGAAGCACCGCCGTCGGCGGCGACCGCGTCACGCAGGCCCATAGCTTTGGTTATCGCCGCCATTCTGGTCATCGCCTTGTCCATTGGTGCCTGGTTCTTCACGGGCGGAGGCGGCGGCAATAAAGATGGCATTACTACCATCGCCGTCCTGCCCTTCACCAATGCAGCCGGCGATCAATATGATAGCCAGCGCGAATCCTATCCCGCCGCGATCATCGACGGGCTGAGCCACATCCCCGATGTCGACATTTTGTCCGCGCGCACCAGCTTTGCCACGGCCAGCGATAATCTGTCGTCCACAGATCTGGCTGAGCGGCTCGGCGCCGACTATCTGATTGAAGGCGACTTGCAGCAGGACGGCAACAGCCTGCGCGCCACCACCCGCCTCATCGACGGCAAGACGGGCCGCCCTGTCTGGGCGGATAGCCGCAGTACCGAAGCACAAACCCTGCCCGAGCTGCAACGCCAGTCGATTCGCTACATCGCCGCGGCGCTGCAGGGCTATCTCGGGCTGGGCCTCGGCCACCTACCGCAGGATAGTGCGCTGTCTGGCGAAGCGCTGAACCAGTATCGCCGCGGCATGACGCTAATGCTCACACGCAGCACTCAGAAAGAGAGCGTCGAGGCCTACAATGCCTTCAAGCGCGCCACTGAACTTTCGCCCAATTCAGCGGATGCCCATGCCGGCCTTGCCTATGCCCTCACCCAGATCGGTCCCTTCACCTTATCGATGGATCATGCCGACTTCACACTGGCGAACCGTGCCGCCCATGATCGTGCGCTGGAGCTGGATCCCGACAGCCTGTTTGGCCTAACGGCCAAGGCGGAAACGGTGCACAAGGAAGATGGCGACATCACGCAGGCACTCGATTTGTTGGAAAGGGTCTTCGAAAAGGATCCGGATTTTGGTCCGGCGCATACCGTCGTTTCTGACGTCTATTCTTCGGCCGGCAATCATCGCGCGGCGCTGGAGGCAGCGACCCGGGCCCAGGCTCTCGCCCCCTTCGACGATGAACTGGTCTCCAATCGCTTCGGCGCCCTGCGCGCGCTTGGCCGCTACACCAACATCCGGAATGAAGCGTTGGCCTGCACGGTAAATTGCGGCCCGGTGGGCTTGTCCTGGCTCACCGCAATGGCGGCACTGGTTCCAGAAAAAGAACTGGATGAAGAATTGTTTCGCTTGACGGATTTTGCCTCGGCAGGCGGGTTGGACGACACTGTCGTTCAATCTTTTGAACGCTATATTCGCGCCGTGGTCACCGGACGTCCATTCAAGGACGAAGGCGAATTGTTCGGGCGATTTTACGAGACCATCTACCATCTCAACGTCAGCGAAGATGATGAGAAGTTGGCAGCCCTCGAACGCTTTTTCGGCAGGATGCACGCGGGATCACTGCACAGCATCCTCAATGGCGACCGCTTTACCCCGCCCCCGCATATCCGCGCTCATCCGCGCTACCACGCCCTCTTCGACATTCCGAAATACAAGGCCGTCGCCGAATATCGCCGCGAACGCGGCATCACCGCAGGCCTTCCAATCTCGCCCGAGGAAGTCGCTGCCGAAGAAACACGTATGAGGGAACCTGGGTACTAGATGGCCGACATCTTCCTCTCCTACGCCCGCGCCGACCAGCCGCGCGTCGAAAAGCTCGCCGCTGCGCTCGAGGAAGCAGGTTATTCGCTGTGGTGGGACAAGCATTTGCGCAGCGGCCACCAGTTCAGCGACGATATCGAAGCCGCGCTAGCCAAGGCCAAGGCGGTGCTGGTCATCTGGTCCGCCGATGCCGTCAAATCAGAATGGGTCCGCGATGAAGCCGCCATCGGCCGCGACGGCAACAAGCTCGTCGCCGCCCGCATCGATGACACCCTACCCCCCATCGGTTTTCGCCAGCGCCACGCCATCGATCTGGATGATGCCGATGCCATGGCCTCGCTGACACAGGCCTTCGACGCGCTGATCGGCGGCACCCATGAAGTTGCCACGCCAGCGCTCACGAAAAAACGCACTCCCAATGCAGCCCTCCTCGCTTTGCCCCTCCTCGCCGCCATTGGCGGCCTCGGCTATTGGGCATGGGATGGCGGGCTGGACGGCACCGCTGACGAGGTCGCCGCCAGCACCAGCCTTGCCGTCATCCCGCTCTCGACCCTTGGCAATGATGACATCGCTTTTCTTGGCGAAGGCATATCAGGATCCATCACCAATGATCTTGCGCGTCTTGAAGGCCTGCAACTCACCGCCAACGCCTCGGTCAACGCTGTCGCAGGCCAGGGCCTTTCCGCCGCCCAGATCGGCGAGCAACTGGGTGTCTCCCATTTTGTCGAAGGTCAGCTCCAACAGGTCGGCGATGAAATGCGTGCCGATATCAGCCTGATTGACACATCGAACGGCGCTCAAATCTGGAACAAAAGCTATCGACGCAGCAAGAACGCGCTCCAGTCAATGCAGGCCGACATGGCGAGCGATCTCGCCGCAGCCCTGCAATCGCGCCTCGGTGTCGGTGCCGGGCGCGTCGCCGCCGCTGCCAATGTCGATCCCCGTGCTTACGAAGCCTATTTGCGCGGCCGCGAAGCGCAAACCCGCCGCAACGACATCACCAAGCGCCGTCAGGCCTATGCCGAATATCGCCGCGCCGTCAGCATTGCGCCCGATTTTGCCGACGCTCATGCAGGCCTTGCATACATACTCGTGGTGTCTGGTGGCAGCGGCGATCTCTTCATGAGCCAGGAAGAATTGAAGGGGCAATATGTGGAGGCGCTGGAGGCCGTCGAGCGCCTTGATCCCGACAATCTTCTTGGACGTGCAGCCAAATCAGTCGGCCAGCTCCGGTTTGAGGCGGACCTCGAAGGTTCCATCCGAACCGCACAATCCATTCTTGATGAGGCCCCCGATCACGCTCCAGCCCTATATTCGCTGGGTTTCATTCACTTAAGGATGGGCAACCACCTCGAGGCCCGGACAGTGCTCAACGCCGCGCTCAACCGCGACCCGTCAATGAAAACATCTCGCGCGCGTATTTCGCTTGCCTCCAGGCGATGGGTGATTATTCGAGCCTGTCGCAATATGTCCGTGAGTGCGAAGGCTGCGACTATCTGACTGGCTGGTGGTTTGTCTCATTGGCCAGGCTGGGCGGAAAGTCCGATATCGAACGCGACTGGCCCGTCATCCGTGAACGCGCAGCTGGCGCTGGCACCGACGCATCTACCATAGCGGAGATGGCGCGATATCTTCGCGCGATTGGCGATGGCAAGGTCGTGCCTTACCCTCGTTCCCTGTGGGAAAATGAAATCCAAGTCGTGCATCTGATCGCCTATGGAGGGCAAGTCGATGAAGCGCTCGACAGAGCGCAGCTGTGGTACGATTTGGCGGGGGCATGGGCGACCTTCTTGTCGCAATCACCCGGTCGCTCGGGCTTGAACGCGGCTGCCCGCGCCGATCCGCGCTTTCATGTCATGTTCGACGACGATCTAGCTAAGGCGATCCAGCAAGAACGTGAACAAAACGGCAAAGCTCCTTTCCCGCCCGTCTTCCCCGTCAAACCGTACAAGGGCGACTGATGGCCGGACATCTTCCTGTCCTAACCCAGCAGCCCGCCCGCTTTCTTGCGTTGCTGCCAATAGGCAAAGGCGTCGTCGGCCTTTAGCGGCTTGGCGAAGAAGTATCCCTGTCCGTTGTCGCACCCCAGCGTCGCCAGCGTGGTCGCAAGCTCGACATTTTCGATGCCTTCCGCGGTGGTCTTCATACCTAGCGCATCGGCGAGGCCCAGGATCGCGCGAACGATGGCGATATTGTCGGCGTCCTTGAGCATCCCGGTGACGAAACTGCGGTCGATCTTGAGGACGTCGATGGGCAATCTCTGAAGGTAGGCGAGGCTCGAATAGCCGGTCCCGAAATCATCCATCGCCAGCGTCGCATCGAGCCCTTTCAGGCGCTCGAACACCTGCCCCGCGCGCGCCGGGTCCTGGACGATGGCGCTTTCGGTCAATTCCAGCGTCAGCCGTTCGCCGCCGATATTATGCGCGCGCAGCGCCGATCCGACGACATCGGATATATCGTCGCGTTGCAGCTGGATCGCCGACAGGTTGACGCCCACGTATAGCGGCAGCGTTTCGCCCGCACGCTCGTCCCATTCAGCCAGCGTCGCCGCGCTTTTCTCCATGACGAAACGGCCAAGATCGAGGATCAGGCCGCTTTCTTCGGCTACCGGGATGAATTCGCTGGGGCTGATGGGTCCGCGCTCTTCATGCGTCCAGCGCGACAGGGCTTCGAACCCCGTCACCAGGCCGGTCTTGAGATCGATTAGCGGCTGGAACGCCAGCTCGACTTCTTCGCGGTCGAGCGCGCGGCGTAGTTCGGTTTCGATGCTGAAGCGGTGGCGCGCGGCGCTGGCCTCGGAAGGCGCGTAGACGGTCGGGCGCCCGACAGCCTTGGCCTGCTTGACCGCGAACTGCGCATTGCGGAACAGCTCTTCGCCGACTGAATCTCGATCGAGCATCGCGATGCCGATTGCGCAGTCGACGCGGATTTCCAGTTCAGACAGGCGAAACGGATCGACCAGCGCATTTTCAATCCGGTGCGCCGCCTTCAGCGCATCTTCGCGCCCCTTGTTGAGTCGCACCAGCACGGCAAATTCGTTGCCGCCCGTGCGCGCCAGGATGTCGCCCGAACGCAGCGCGCCCATCAAGCGCCGTGCCAGCGTGATAAGCAGCTCGTCGCCGGCCATCGTGCCCATGCTCTCATTGATGCGGCTGAAGCGCAGCATGTCGACGACCAGCACGGCATGATCGCCTTCGGCCTGTTCGATGGATTCGGTGAAGCTCAGCCGGTTGGGAAGCCCGGTAAGGCTGTCGCGCAACATTTCATCACGCAAATGCTTTTCGGCGCGCATTTCGACCGTACGGTCGACCAGGCTGACGAGGCAGCGCGGCGACCCGTCGCTATGCGGCCCCAGCGGCGCCAGCTTGAGCGTGAAATAGCGCCTGGAAAGCCCTTCGCCGTCCTCGCTGTCCATCTGGTCGGGAGCGTTCATGGGATCGGCCAGGAAGGCGCGGAAGAAGGTGCCCATCTCGCCCGCGGCATGGCGCTGGAAGACCTGCACCTCTTTTTCTTCTAGATCGAAGGTCAGCACGGTGTTGCGAAACGTCTCGTTGAGCGCGTGGACCCACAGCTTGTCGCCGTTCAGCCCGACAATCGCGGCGGCCATGGGCAGCGCCTCGAGCATCCTCATTTCATGTGCAAACGCCACGCGCGCACCACCGGGTACGCGATCCGTGGTCTCGAACGCCAGATCGATCGGTTTCGTTTGCATAGGCGCACCCCATTAGCGCCAAGGCGTTAACGGCCCGTTTTCAATAACTTTGAGGTAGGTTAAACTTCTTCGGGTTTCTCGAAGGGCGGGACGAACGCGTTGCTTTGCGGGAAACCCGTCGGCGCCATGCGCCCCGCGGCGCCGCGCGCGACCTTCCACGGCGTGACGTCGCTTTCGGTGCGGTTGCGATTTCCTGCACCGCCCATTGCCCAGCTGATCCCGTCATCGAGCTTGAAGGCGATCGCATCGGACAGCCCGCCGTCGCGGTAACGCTGCAGCTGGACGCCGGCGCCCTTGGAAAGCTGCGCCATCTCGTCGGCCTTGAAGACCAGCATCTTGCGGTTCTCGCCCACCACCGCGATCGCATCGAAGCCCTCCGGCGCCTTCTTGAGCAGCTTTACCTTGGCGCCCTTCCTGAGGTTCATCAGCTGCTTGCCCTTGCGCGTTTCGGCCATGACCGCTTCACCCGTCGTCAGGAAGCCGCGCCCGTCATCGGCGGCGACGAGCAGTTGGTCATCGGCGGCGACGGGGAACATCGCCACGATCTCGGCTTCGTCATCGATATCGACCATCAGCTTGACGGGCTCGCCAAAACCGCGGGCGCCAGGGAGCTTATCACCGCCCACAGTGAATACGCGCCCGTTAGACGCCGCGATCAGCAGGCGGTCGGTGGTCTGCGCGTGGAAGTGGAGATAGGCCTCGTCGCCTTCGCGGAACTTCATGTCGGGCACCGCGGACAGATCGGTGTGCCCCTTCATCGCCTTGATCCAGCCACGCTGCGACAGGATGACGGTGATCGGCTCCTTTTCGATCATCGCGGTCCAGTCGACCTCCGCGGCGACTTCCGCGGGCTTCACGCGCGTGCGGCGCGGATCGTCGGCATAGTCCTTGGCAAGCGCCTTCAGGTCCTTCTTCAACCGCGTCTTCTGCCGCGCTTCCGACCCCACCAGCAGCTCGAGCCCCTCTTTCTCCTCAAGCAAGGCGGTGCGCTCATCGGTCAGCGCCATTTCTTCGAGCTTGCGCAAACTGCGCAGCCGCATGTTGAGGATCGCTTCGGCCTGCCGGTCGGTGAGCTTGAATTCGGCCATCATCACGGCCTTGGGCTCGTCCTTGGTGCGGATGATCTCGATCACGCGGTCGAGGTTGAGGAAGGCCTTAAGGAAACCTTCGACCAGCTCGAGCCGGCCATCGATCTTGGCGATGCGGTGGTTGGAGCGGTTGACCAGCACCTCGATCTGGAAATCGATCCAGCTCAGCAGCGCCTCGCGCAGGCTCATCACGCCGGGCGTGCGCCCGCGTTCCAGCACGTTCAAGTTGAGCGAAAAACGGCTTTCGAGATCGCTCAGCTTGTAAAGGCTTTCCTCGAGCAATGCAGGATCGACCGTACGCGCGCGCGGCTCAAGCACGATGCGGATATCCTCCGCGCTCTCATCGCGCACATCGGCGAGGATCGGCAGCTTCTTGTCCGCGATCAGCCCCGCGATCTGCTCGATCAGCTTGCCCTTCGACACGCCGTAGGGGATCTCGGACACCACCAGCTGCCAGGCCCCGCCTTTGAGCTTTTCCTCTTCGATCTTGGCGCGCACGCGGAACGAGCCGCGCCCGGTCACATAGGCCTTGCGGATCGTGTCTTCATCGTCGACCAGCACGCCGCCCGTCGGGAAGTCGGGCCCCTGCACATATTCCATCAACTCGGCATCGTCGGTCGAGCGTTTCTCGATCAGCGCCGTCGCCGCCGCGCAGAGTTCGCCGACATTGTGCGGCGGGATGGAGGTCGCCATCCCCACCGCGATCCCCGCCGCCCCGTTGGCGAGCAGGTTGGGAAAAAGCCCGGGAAACACCTCGGGCTCCTCGTCCTCGCCATTATAGGTATCGCGAAAGCGCACCGTGCCCTCGTCGAGCCCGGCCATCAGCCGCATCGCGGTCTTGGTCAGCCTGGCTTCGGTATAGCGATAGGCGGCCGCATTATCGCCATCGATATTCCCGAAATTCCCCTGACCCTCGACGAGCGGGTAGCGCAGCGAGAAATCCTGCGCGAGCCGCACCATCGCATCATAGACCGACTGGTCCCCGTGCGGGTGATATTTACCGATGACATCGCCGACGACACGCGCCGATTTCTTGTACGCGCCGCTGGGATCGAGCTTGAGCAACCGCATCGCCCACAGGAGCCGACGGTGCACCGGCTTGAGCCCGTCGCGCACATCGGGCAGCGAGCGCGCGGTGATGGTGGAGAGCGCATAGACGAGATAGCGCTCGGACAGGGCGTCCTTGAATGGTTCTTCGATGATGAGGTCGGAATCGGTGGTCATGGGGATTGGATAGCGACGCTGGTGCGACGGTGCCACAGTGATGTTGGGGGTTTAGCAGCCACGCCCATGCGCACCAAACTAGTTCAACTCTGATCGAGGTGGGAGCAGACGTTACAAACGAGCCAAACACTGCAGCCTACATTCTTGCTGATCCATTTAGATGTGGCTCCTGATTCGTTCTCCCGAATCTTTGCCTTCGCTTTTGCGTTTGCCCGCTTCTTCTTGCAGTCAAGGAAATCAATGTCGTTTGATATGATGGCTTCTGCATCACTGCATTTGGCAAGGCGAATCCATTTATGGTCTTTCCTTGGTAACCCCAACGCGTTGAGCGATTTATTGTCTGGGTCAGTAGGCATTTCGTATGGACGGATTTTCTGCTCGACTCGTTTGTCGGCGATCCAATCCTTTAAGGCCAGGGGGTGCGCTCCAGCGGCACAATCGAGCCACTCTTGTTCACAATGCCCACCTTCGTCCAACCCAATGTGGCCCGCTTCAAGAATGGCCTCAATTGCTTCGATGTGTTCGTCGACGACATCCTTCGCACGCTCGTTTTGAAATCCGTTCATGACATTTGCGTCAACTACAAATGCTGTCATGCGCTTGCCGGAGGATAGCTAAAGTCAAAATTCTTTTGTTTAGGCTGCGAAGTTGCGCGCATTGCCGCACGAGCGAGCATAAGACTCTCGGCCTGTCTTTGTGGGAAGAAGCCATTAGGCCATTCTGGCTCAAACGCACCAGTCTCGGAAATTGAGATATCTGTAACGCGCTTCTCACCATCGTCTGCGACGAAGAAAATTGCGACATCACTTGCCTCAATATCTTGCATTGCAACGTGGCGAGCTACGCGCAGCACTAAATTATCACTGTGTGTCTCGATAAACACCTGACCAAGCTGGGACAGATTGGCAAAAAATGATCCCATTGCCGCTTGCGCATCGGGATGCAAATGGATCTCCGGCTCCTGCACAACCAGGATGCCATTCTCTTCGTCTTCAGCGTTCGCGAAGAGATTTAATCCCGAAACAAGTACCGGCAAAACTTGGCTACAACCGAAACCTACGTCGCAAATGTTGTGCTTTGATCCGTCATTCGAGATTAAGCAGACCTCAAAATGACGAGGGGTGAGTGTCTCAATCTCCAATTTCTCAGCGATTCCAGTATAACGAAACCAATCAGAGACCTTTTTCTCTAGTTCTTTCTTTTGAGCGCCTCTTTTTGAAGAATCCGCAGCCAAAATCGCCGCCGTATTCGTACCTGTTGTACCAATTCGCTTCGCCGATTCTCCGCTATGCAAATACGTTCTGGAAGGCTTTTCCCGGAAAGGAGAAATGCTATCAAACGCATGAAAATGGTCTAGCAGCCTAAATCTTGCATCGATCAAATCAGAAGCGGCACGTCGATAAAGCTGATCGCTTTTCGTCAGCTCCTTACGGTTGCGAGCCTCACGGACCGTGTAGGGAATTGATGCAATAGAGTTTCTGAAATTTGGGCGCCTCTTCTTTTGGTTAGGAAAGAGTGCTTCAAATTTCGTTCCAAATATCTCTACGTCGAATGCATCCTTCCGAGCTTTGTAAGAATATACGGGCTTTCCATCTTTCCGAAGTTGGTAATGTGTGACCTCAATTTCACGCCGCTGGCTTCTATATTTGAACTCAGTAAAGCTAGAATAATTATCAAAGCCTATTTCAATCGACATTTTTCTGGTCGACACATTGCCGTTCACAACGTCGATGTAAGTCCCAAGTTCGTCGAAAACATTATTGAGAATCAACGGGACAGAACCGAAATCTTGGTGAAGAACAGTCTGCGCCACCACATTAATTGCGCTTATGGCACTGCTCTTGCCAGAATTGTTTTTACCAATGAACAAATTCAGTTTTTTGAAATTGAAGCGCTGATCTTTAAACGCGCGAAAGTTCTTAAGATGCAAGTAGCTAAGCATCAGTCACCATTATCGATAAGCGACGAACCTCGCAAATCAAATATGTGGCTTCAGGGCGGCCTGAAGCCTCGTCAGTCGGGTTGGCCTTGCAGCCACCCGCTGGCCGGACAAATCGCATCTCTTCGACATAGCTAACGATCGCTGCCGCGATCGCTTCGCTATGCTCGGTGCGATTTGTTCCATTCATCGACGAAAATAAACGGCTTGACGCACGATTGAGATAACATAACATTGATCGTCCCCAAAACTGTCAAGGAACGAGACATGATAAAAGGGACCTTCAAAACACGACGAAACACGCTTGCCTGGGCGCTCCCGCTCGCCGCCAGCATCGCCATTGCGGGCTGCTCTCGCGAGGCGCCGCAGCGCCAAACCGAAGAGCTGCAGACCATGGATGCCTCCACCTCCCCCGAAATGCAGTATGAGCCCGCCGAGGGCATCCGCAGTGACATGCCCACAACGCGCATTCCCGGCGCCCCCGGCGTCAATGTCACCGCCGCGCCCGGCGTCGCGTTCGATTATCGCTACGCCTTCCGCCTCGCCCCCGAAAATATCGGGCGGCTGGTCGAGGAACATGCGGCGGCCTGCGAGGCGCTCGGCGTCGACCAGTGTCGGATCGTCGGCCTTCGCTACAACTTCCGCGCCGAGGATGACATTACCGCCATGCTCGCATTGAAGCTCGCGCCCGAGGCCGCACGCGCCTTCGGCAAGGACGCGACCGACCTCATCGTGGAGAATGAGGGCATGCTGGTCGCGCAGGAGATCACCGGCACCGATGCGGGCGCCGCGATCGACGCCGCGACCGCCGCTCAAAGCCGCCTGCAGGCCGATATCCGCCGCCTCGAACAACAGCTCGAAGGCCTGTCGGAGGATGACCGCAACCGCGGCTCCATCCTTTCCCAGATCGAGCAGCTGCGCCGCCAGCTGCGCGCTTCGGAAGCCGGGCAGGACAATGCCCGCCAAAGCCTCGCCCAGACGCCGATGGTCTTCCATTACGGCGCGGGCGATGTCGTCCCCGGCTGGGGCAAATCCAGCCCGATCGCACAGGCTTTCTCCACTGCCTGGTGGGGCGCACAGGAGGTCATTGCCTTCTTCGTCATCGTGCTCGGCACGCTGCTGCCGATCTTGTTGCTGGTATGGCTCGCCGCGCTCGTCTGGACGCGCTTTGGCCGTCCGCGCCTCAAGAAAATGGAGGTCTCCGGCGAATAGCCCAAGGAGTTGATTGCAGCCCCGCCGTGCCTCGCCTATATCCCGCGCTCTGATACGAAGGGTATAGGGTATGGCACGGCGGCGGCAGATTTACGAAGGCAAGGCGAAGATCCTCTATGAGGGTCCCGAACCCGGCACCATCATCCAGTATTTCAAGGACGATGCGACCGCCTTCAACGCGCAGAAAAAAGGCGAAATCGCCGGCAAGGGCGTGATCAACAACCGCATTTCCGAGCGCATCTTTACCGCGCTTGGCGGCATCGGCGTCCCCACCCACTTCATCAAGCGCCTCAACATGCGCGAGCAGCTGGTGCGCGAAGTCGAAATCGTGCCCTTGGAAGTGATCGTGCGCAATTATGCCGCGGGCACCATCGCCAAGCGCCTCGGCCTCACCGAGGGCGAGCGCCTGCCCCGCACCGTGATCGAATATTGCTACAAGAAGGATGAGCTGGGCGACCCGCTCGTCTCCGAAGAGCATATCGCCTGCTTCGGCTGGGCCAGCCAGGAAGAGATGAACGACATCGCCGACATGGCGATCCGCATCAACGACTTCATGAGCGGCATGTTCGCGGGTATCGGCATCAAGCTGGTTGATTTCAAACTGGAATTCGGCCGCCTGTGGGACAATGATTTTTCGCGCATCATCCTCGCCGATGAAATCAGCCCCGACAGCTGCCGCCTGTGGGACGCCGAGACCGACAAGAAATTGGACAAGGACCGTTTTCGCCAGGACCTCGGCGATGTCGCAGATGCCTACCAGGAAGTCGCCCGCCGCCTTGGCCTCCTGAAGGACGACAAAGGCGAAGAAGGCGCCGTCCTCGACTTTGACGAACACCGGAACAAGCGCGGCAAGTGAGACGCTGCCGCGTTGTTACCCTCAATGCGGCATTGGGGCCGCTAGACTACAAGGTTCCTGACGGCCTCGACGTCGCGCCCGGCGATATCGTGGTGGTGCCATTGGGCCCGCGCCAGTTGCACGCCGTCGTCTGGGAAGCCGAGCGCCTCCCCACCGAAGAAGTCGGCGACAATCGCCTCCGCCCGCTCCTGTCCAAGGAAGACGTCCCCCCAATTCCTACAAAACTGCGCCGCCTCGCCGAGTGGACCGCCGACTATTATCTTTCGCCGCTGGCCAGCGTGCTGCGCATGATCCTGCCCGGCGCCGCCTTCGCCACCCCGCGCCAGCTGGTCGAATACAAGCTGACGGGCACCGTTCCCGACCGCATGACGCCGCAGCGCGAACAGGCCATCGAGAAGCTCGAGGGCCGCCAAGGCAGCGTGCGCGAACTCGCCCGCCATGCCGAGGTGTCGGATGGGGTCATTCGCGGATTGGTGAAAGTCGCCGCGCTCGAACCGGTCGCGGTCGATGCCGATGCGCCCTTCCCGCTCCCCGATCCCGACTTCGCCCCGCCGACGCTGAGTGAGGAGCAGGAGGGCGCGGCCAAGCAGCTTCGCGACGCGATCGGCGACGGCTTCCAGCCGATCCTGCTCGACGGCGTTACCGGATCGGGCAAGACCGAGGTCTATTTCGATGCCGTCGCCGAGGCGCTCAGGCAGGACCGCCAAGTCCTCGTCCTCCTCCCCGAGATTGCGCTGACCGAGCCTTTCCTGTCGCGCTTCACCAAGCGCTTCGGGTGCGAACCGGTGGCCTGGCATTCGGACCTTCGCGCCTCGGAGCGTCGCCGCGCCTGGCGGGCGATCGCGGATGGATCGGCCAAGGTCGTGGTCGGCGCGCGCTCCTCGCTGTTCCTGCCTTATGCCAATCTCGGCCTGATCGTGGTCGACGAGGCGCACGAGGCAAGCTTCAAGCAGGAAGAAGGCGTCCAGTATCACGCCCGCGATGTCGCGGTGATGCGCGGGCATTTTGAGGAATTCCCGATCATCCTCGCCTCGGCTACGCCCGCCATCGAGACCAAGCACATGGTCGAAATCGGGCGCTATGCCGAAGTCACGCTGACCGAGCGACATGCCGAAGCGCAGATGCCCGACATCCGCGCGGTCGACCTGACGCAAGACCCACCGCTCAGGCAGCACTGGCTCGCGCCGTCGCTGATCAAGGAAATCGACGCCAACATGGAAGCGGGCGAGCAGACCTTGCTTTTCCTCAACCGGCGGGGCTTCGCGCCGCTCACCTTGTGCCGCACCTGCGGGCATCGATTCCAGTGCCCCAACTGCACCGCCTGGATGGTCGAACACCGGCTGATGCATCGCCTTGCGTGCCATCATTGCGGGCATGTCATGCCGCCGCCCGCGGCCTGCCCCGAATGCGGCGAGGAAGATACGCTGGTCGCTTGCGGGCCCGGGGTCGAGCGCATCGCCGACGAGGTCGCTGAGTTGTATCCTGACGCGCGCACCGCGGTCGTCACCTCGGACACCATCTGGAGCCCCGCGCGCGCCGCCGAGTTCGTCCGCGCGATGGAGGCCGGCGAGATCGATATCGTGATCGGTACGCAATTGGTGACGAAGGGATACCACTTCCCAAACCTCACGCTGGTCGGCGTGATCGACGCGGATCTGGGGCTACAAGGCGGCGATCTTCGCGCCGCCGAGCGCAGTTTCCAGCAGATCAGCCAGGTCGCAGGGCGCGCCGGGCGCGGCGACAAGCCGGGCCGGGTGCTGGTACAAACCCACGATCCCAGCGCGCCCGTCATCGAGGCGCTGGTGTCGGGCGATGGACCCGCTTTCTTCGAAGCCGAGACGGAGGCCCGCCGCGCCGCCGCAATGCCGCCTTTCGGCCGCCTCGCCGGCATCATCGTGAGCGCCGAAGATCAGGGCGATGCCGAGCGCGTCGCCGCCGAAATCGGCCGCGCCAAACCGACCATCGAGGGCATGGCGGTGTATGGCCCCGCCCCTGCCCCGCTCGCCATGCTGCGCGGTCGCCACCGCCAGCGGCTGCTCGTCCATGCCGAGCGCAAGCTGGACGTGCAGGCGGTGATTCGAGATTGGCTGGGCGCGCTCGATTGGCCCGCCAAGGTCCGCGTCAGCGTGGATGTCGATCCGTACAGTTTTGTTTGACGAAAGAGTCTGTGGCTTCGCGGTGACAGTCGTACGGTGACGAAAGGCGGGGCTTTTCAAAGCCTTCTGCTTTGCTATGCAGGACGCTCATCCAATTTTTTCCCTGGGGAGGGTTTGCGTGAATAAGTTTCTGAAGTCCGCGCTCGTTGCCGGTGCGGCGACCATGGCGATGGCCAGTCCGGCCTTTGCCGACTGGTATGAGATCAAGACCGACCAGTTCGTCGTCTATTCGGTTGCCAAGCAGGATCAGGCCGTCGAATTCGCCGAGCTGATGGAGCGCTTCGACCGCGCCATGCGCATCACGCAGAACATTCCCTTCGATCCGGCGAAGAGCGACGCCCAGCGCGTCACCGTGTTCCATTGGGGCGATGGCAACGACATTGCCAAGCTTGCCACCGGGGTTCGTGCCGCTGGCGTTCGCGGCTTCTACATCCCGCGCGCGGGTAATCCCGTCGCCTATTCGCCGATCCGCGGTGACGGCATCCGTCGGTCGCATGGCAGCCGACGAATGATCAAGAGCGATACCAAGCTCGATCCCGTCAGCGTTCTCAAGCACGAATATGTACACAGCTTCATGCTGCAGCATTTTCCGGCGACCTACCCGAGCTGGTATGTCGAAGGGTTTGCCGAGTTCTACGGTCAGACCGACTTCCTCGAGGATGGCAGCTTCCATCTTGGCAACCCGCCGCAATATCGCAGCGATTTCCTCAAGCGTGGGCCGAGCTACCACGTGGAAAAGATGTTCGAGACCGATCGCAAGCTTACCGGCCTCGACCAGGCGGGCTGGTATGCATTCGGCTGGTTGCTCATCCATCACCTGACGTTTTCGGAGGAGCGCAAGGGCCAGCTGGAAAATTACCTGGCGCGCATTCAGAAGGGCGAAGCCAGCATGGACGCGGCCAAGGCAGCCTTCGGCGATCTCGACAAGCTGAACCGTGATGTCCAACGCCATCTCAAGGGCGACCTGCCCGGCTACAACGTGAAACCGGCCGAATTCCAGGAACCCGAGGTCACCGTCCGCAAGCTTACCGACGCCGAAGAAGACGTAATCGAATATCGCATGCGTTCCTGGCGCGGTGTCGACGAGGACGAAGCGAAAAACATCCAGTCGGCTTTGCGCGGTAAGGCCAACCTGTCTTCTGACAGCATCATCGTTGCGATGACAGTCGCCGAAGCCGAATTTGACGCCAAGGATTATGTCGCCGCCGAACGCGCCGCCCAGCGCGCTCTCGAAATCGACCCGATGCATTCAAAGGCGCATCTTTACCTCGGCCGGATCGACGCGGCGCAGGCCGAAGACCTGCATGACGACAATGCCGGTTCGGGCGCGGCCAAGTTCGAAGAGGCGCGCGCGCACTTCCTCGACGCCTATGCTGCCGACAAGCACGATCCGCTGCCGTTGTTCGAATATTATCAAAGCTTCAAGGATGCCGACGAAGCACCGTCGAACCAGGCGCTCGTGGCGCTCGAAACAGCTTACGTGATGGCACCCTACGACATCGGGATCCGTTCGACGCTGGTGCGCCAGCTTGCCAGCGAAGGAAAGGCCGGCCTGGCCGCCGACCTGATGACCCCGATCGTCTTTGCACCGCATGGCAACGAAGATCTCGGCACCCTGCGCGAAGCGATGGAGAAGCTGCGCAATGGCGAGGAAGAAGAAGGTCTCGCCATGATCGAGGAACAGTATCGCAAGTGGGAGTGGGAGCGCGAGCAGGAAGAGGAAGACAGCTAGTCTGCCGATCCTGCTGACGGCAACTTTTCAAGGTTGAGACGTTGGGACGGGGATGACTATCCTCGTCCCCGTCCTTGGCGACCAGCTCAGCCACGACCTCGCCTCGCTGGGCGACCAGGATCCGTCCGCCACCACTGTCCTGATGATGGAGGTGTGGGACGAGGCCACCTACGTCAAACATCATAAACAGAAGATCGCGCTCATTTTTTCGGCGATGCGGCACTTTGCCGCCGAGCTGGAGGAGCGCGGTTTTTCCGTCGATTACGTGACGCTCGACGACGAAGAGAATTCGGGCAGCTTTACCGGCGAGGTGGCGCGCGCCCTGGACCGCCACGAGGTCGAAAAAATCCGCATCGTCGAAGCCGGTGAATTCCGCGTCGCTGACGAGATCGAAACCTGGTCGGACCAGTTCGAC
The DNA here is from genome assembly GCF_026157105.1 of Sphingomicrobium marinum. Taxonomy (GTDB): domain Bacteria; phylum Pseudomonadota; class Alphaproteobacteria; order Sphingomonadales; family Sphingomonadaceae; genus Sphingomicrobium; species Sphingomicrobium marinum. The sequence goes on along the minus strand of NZ_JANPVQ010000001.1, from coordinate 939,062 downwards.
CTGCCCGTCGATATCCTGCCCGATACGCGTTTCGTCGCTACCCTCGATGAATTCTTTGCCTGGGCGCAGGGGCGCGAGGGCCTGCGGATGGAATATTTCTACCGCGACATGCGGCGCAAGACCGGCCTGCTGATGGATGGCGATGACCCGGTGCAAGGCCGCTGGAACTTCGACCAGGAAAATCGCGGCAGCGCCGATCCTGACACCGACTTTCCAGACCGACCGTTCTTCGAGCCCGACGCCATCACCGAGAAGGTGATGAAGCTGGTCGAAGACCGCTTCGGCGACCATTTCGGCACCCTCGAGAGCTTTGGCTGGCCCGTCACGGCAGAGGACGCGAAGAAAGCGCTCGAACACTTCCTAGATCACCGCCTCCCCTGTTTCGGGGCAACGCAGGACGCCATGCTGGTGGGCGAAGATTTCCTCAACCACGCCTTGCTTTCCACCTCGATCAACCTTGGGCTGCTCGATCCGCTATATGTCTGCCAGCGCGCTGAACGGCGCTACGAGGACGGCAAGGCGCCGATCGAGGCCGTTGAAGGCTTCATTCGTCAGATCATCGGCTGGCGCGAATATATTCGCGGCGTCTACTGGTGGGAGGGCCGCGGCTATGGCGACGAGAATTTCTTCGATCACCAGCGCGGCCTCCCCGAATTTTACTGGACCGGCGACACTGACATGCTGTGTCTCAAGGAAGCGGTGCGCTCGACGCGCGAACATGCCTACGCGCACCATATCCAGCGGTTGATGGTGCTGGGCAATTTCGCCCTCCTTGCCGGCGTCGACCCCAAGGCGGTGCAGGACTGGTTCCTGGTGGTCTACGGCGATGCCTACGAATGGGTGGAGATGCCCAATGTCGTTGGCATGGCGCTATTCGCCGATGGCGGAGGCATGGCGTCCAAGCCCTATTGCGCGAGCGGTAACTACATCAACAAGATGAGCAATTATTGCAACAAGTGCCGCTACGACGTGAAGAAAAAGACGGGCGAGAACGCCTGCCCCTTCAACGCGCTCTATTGGCACTTTCTCGATCGCAACCGCGGCAAGCTGGGGAATAACCACCGCCTTGGCCGCGTCTATTCGACCTGGGATCGCATGAAGGACGATCGCAAGGACGAATATCGGAGCAGCGCCGACGCATTTCTTGAGACGCTGGAGCCTGCCAAGGAAGGCTGGGCACGCAACTAGAGCAGCGTCCGCTTGCCGCTTTCCTTGTCGAGCAGCGTGCGCTTGCGTTCCAGCCCGTAGGCATAGCCTCCGAGGCTGCCATCAGACCGAACGACGCGGTGGCACGGGATGAGGACGGCGACATTGTTGGCGCCGTTGGCGCTACCCGCGGCGCGCACCGCATCGGGCTTGCCCACCGCGGCGGCGATATCGGCATAGCTGCGCGTTTCGCCGGGCGGGATCTTCTTCAACTCCTGCCAAACCGCTTCCTGGAAAGCGGTGCCGGCCACGTCGAGCGGAAGGTCGGGCATGGCAAGCGGTGCTTCGACCGCCTGCACGGCGCCCTCGACCCAGTCCGCGATCGTGCCGTCATCGGCGACAATTTTGGCATTGGGAAAGCGTTTTGAGAGCGCTGCTTCGTCTTCATCGAAGCTTAGACGGCAAATGCCCTTGTCGGTGGCAGCGACCAACATCGGTCCGAGCGCGCTGTCGACGACGGCGTAGCGGATAGTGACCCCTGCCCCGCCCTTCTTCCAGGCTGACGGCGTCATGCCGAGCCGCTGTGCATCGGCATAGAAGCGGCTGGGAGCGTCGTAGCCTGCGTCATATATGGCATCGGTGACCTTGCCTTCCTGTTCGAGCGATTGCGTTGCCCGCGCCGACCGGCGGGCCCGTGCATAGGCAGCAGGCGAGACGCCCATCGCGCGCTTGAAGACGCGCTGGAAATGGGTCGGCGAATAGCCCGTCAGTTTGGCAAGTTCCTCCAGCGTCGCGGGACCGGCATCGAGGCGCTTCACTGCGGCAGCGACGGCGTCTTCATCGGGCGCGACATTATCGGGCAGACAGCGCTTGCAGGGGCGCAGACCCGCGCCGCGCGCCGCCGCGCCGTCATGGAAGAAGCGCACATTCTCGCGCTTGGGATGGCGCGCTGCGCACGACGGGCGGCAATAGATGCCGGTGGTCAGCACGCCGGTCACGAAGCGGCCGTCGAACCGCCGGTCGCGTTCTTTCACTGCCTGCCATGCCGCATCATCATCGATCGCTATTGGTTGCATCATTGCCACTATGCCCGCTCCACCCGCGCAGCGAAACAGCCGCGTATGGCATTATGTGCGTCGATATGATCGACGGCTTCATTTTCGAAGAGCGCACGAATGGCGCGGTCCGCCTCGCCCCGCTGCGCCAGACAAGCATCCGCCATCATTCCATCGGCGCCGAACGCACGAAGTGACAGGATGCGTCGGTCGAGCGCTGGCGGAACCCGATCGATATAATCGGCACGGTCGGCATTCTCCGAAACGAAGATCGCATGGCTGGCGGCATAGGGCCCACCTTCATGACTGACGTGATTGACCAGCACGAGCCGCGTTTCAGGCGGCACGTCGTCGAGCGCAGCGCGGCATGGGTAACCGACGCGCGCATCGCTTGTCATGACGACTGCGTTAGCGGCGGTGAGATCCGTATCGCTCATGGTGAAGAAGCGCTGGTAGGGTTCAGGGTCGATGCCGGTGATGCGATAGGTCATAGGAGATTTATGCCGCGCCACGTCGCGCCGCGCGTCCCGAAACTTGCGGTCAAAGCAGATGCGTAAATTTCTCACCTTTGTGCAGTGCGGCATGACCGTTATTTCTCACCCCATGATGATGCATTGGCAGTTCGCTGAAGGAGAACTCGATCGCGGCGATGTCGGCGATCTGCTCGACCTTCATTTCCGCGAGATGCGCGCGGGCTCGCCGCCGTCGGCCTGCCATGTGCTGGCGCGCGAGGGGCTGGCCGAACCCTCGATCCGCTTTTTCACGCTACGCGAAGAACAGGGCATCCTGCTCGGCGTGGGGGCGCTCAAGCGGCTCGATGCCACCAGCGGCGAGATCAAGTCGATGCGGACGCATCCCGAAGCGCTGGGGCGCGGTGTCGGGCGCGCCATGCTCGATCACCTCCGCGACCAGGCATGGCGCATGGGCATGCGGCGATTGCATCTAGAGACCGGCAACAGCGCCGCCTTCGACGCCGCGAACCACCTCTACCGCAAGGCCGGGTTCGACGAATGCGGTCCCTTCGGTGACTATCGCCCCAACGAATTCACCTTGTTCTATCGATTGGTGCTGGAGCCGCGCTGGGCGGCCTAGAGCCCGGCCATCCAGTCGCGCATGGTCTGGCTTGCGATGGCGCTCACATCGTTGTGGGTGGCGTTGTCGAACAGTTCGAGCCGCGCATCGTCGCGTAATTTTGCCAGTCGCCGCGCGTGGCTGACGGGAATGATGCCGTCGCGCTTGCCGTGCACGATCAACAAGGGCGCGCCAGTTTTAAGCCGATCTCGTGTCAGGTAGCGGTCGCGCATCAAGAGGCTCGTGGGCACCCACGGAAAATGTTCGGCGGCGACATCGGACAAAGCGGTGAATGGCGCGATGAGCAAGAGGCCGGCAAACTCACCCTTCGTGGCAAGCTGGCTGGCAACGCCGGTCCCCAGCGAAAATCCCCCGATGACAATGCGGCTGTCTTCGATGCCCCGAGATCGCAGATAGGCCAGCCCGGCGTCGGCATCGGCATAGAGACCCTCTTCGCTCGGTTGCCCCGGATTTCCGGCATAGCCGCGATACGACATCATCAACGCGCCGTCCGCCTCGCCAAGCACTGGCGCCAAGCTGAAGGCGCTGTTTAGCGCGCTATCGCCATTGCCGTGGAAGAAGATCAGCACTTTGCCGCCGGGCTTGGGCGCCCGGTAAAGCGCGCGAAGCGCAAGCTTGTCAGCGGTATGAAGCTCGACCGTTTCATAGCCTGGCGGCGGTGCATTCCAGCTGCCGTCATCGGGGCCGGTGCCGGGATAGATCATCTGGCGCTGGAGAGCGAAGAGCATGATAAGCGCACCTGCAAAGCCGAAAGCGAGGACAAATATGGCGCTGCGCGCCAAGGCGGGAAGTCGGGACATGACCCGCACCAGTCCTAGTCGATTCGTGGGGACCCGCAAGCCCGTGCGGATGGCCATAGGCGGCCAGAGAAATGACGCTTTTCCAGCCCTGCCCCGTCAGAGCGAAGACAGCGCCTTGCATCCTCTGCCACCCCTTGCTAGAGGCGCGCCAACCCATGGGGGCGCACGGTTTTTTTCGTGGCGCCCCGCTTTACGAAAATGGGACAATGACTTTGCACCGGAGCTAGGTGAACGTGAGCGAAAGCGGCGGTATCCGGGCCAGCCTGGCGGGGCGTTATGCCTCAGCCTTGTTCGGCCTCGCAAAAGACGAAAATAAGGTCGACACGGTCGCCGGCGACATGGAGTCGCTTGGCGCCGCTTTTGCCGAATCGGACGATCTCAAGACGCTGGCGGGCGATCCGTCGATCGGTCGCGCCGATGCGGCCCGCGCCGTGCGTGCCATCGCCGACCAGTCAAAGTTCGACCGGCTGACCAAGAATTTCCTCGGCGTCCTCGCCGAAAATGGCCGCCTCGACCAGCTCGAAGCGACACTCAATGCGTTTGCGCAGCTTTATGCCGACCACAAGAATGTCGCGCATGCGCAGGTTACCAGCGCCCGCCCGCTGACCGACGCGCAAGTCGCGACCTTGAAAGACAAGCTGTCGGCGCGTGCCAGCCGCACCGTCAGCCTGGACACCCAGGTCGACCCCGAACTTCTCGGCGGCATCAGGATCCAGATGGGCTCTGAGCTCATCGATGCTTCCGTCAAAACCAAACTCAACTCCCTCGCCCAGGCGATGAAAGGCTAGATGTAATGGATATCCGCGCCGCAGAAATTTCCCGCGTCATCCGCGACGAGATCGCGAACTTCGACGCTGACGCCAAGGTCACCGAAATCGGTACCGTGCTGTCGGTTGGTGACGGCATCGCCCGCGTCCACGGTCTCGACAAGGTCCAGGCCGGTGAAATGGTCGAATTCGAAAGCGGCGTTAAGGGCATGGCGCTCAACCTCGAACATGACAATGTCGGCGTCGTTATCTTCGGTTCCGACCGCGAAGTCGCCGAAGGCTCGACCGTCAAGCGTACCGGCGAAATCGTCGACGTGCCGGTGGGCAAGGGTCTGCTCGGCCGCGTGGTCGACGGTCTCGGCAACCCGATCGACGGCAAGGGCCCGATCGAAGCCACCGAGCGTAGCCGCGTCGAAGTCAAGGCGCCGGGCATCATCCCGCGTAAGTCGGTGCACGAGCCGGTGCAGACCGGCCTCAAGGCGTTGGACGCGCTCGTTCCCGTCGGCCGCGGCCAGCGCGAACTGATCATCGGCGATCGCCAGACTGGCAAGTCGGCTGTCGCGATTGACACCTTCATCAACCAGAAGCACGTCAATGCGGGCGATGACGAGAGCGAAAAGCTCTATTGCATCTACGTCGCCGTCGGCCAGAAGCGCTCGACCGTGGCGCAGCTCGTCAAGACGCTCGAAGAAAATGGCGCGATGGAATATTCGATCGTCGTCGCCGCGACCGCGTCAGAGCCCGCTCCGCTGCAGTTTCTCGCGCCCTACACCGGCTGCGCGATGGGCGAATATTTTCGCGACAACGGCATGCACGCCGTCATCGTTTATGACGATCTGTCGAAGCAGGCCGTCGCCTACCGTCAGATGTCGCTCCTGCTGCGCCGTCCGCCGGGCCGCGAAGCCTATCCGGGCGACGTTTTCTACCTGCACTCTCGCTTGCTCGAGCGCGCCGCGAAGATGAACGAGGACAATGGTTCGGGCTCGCTCACCGCGCTCCCGATCATTGAAACGCAGGCAGGCGACGTGTCGGCCTACATCCCGACCAACGTGATCTCGATCACCGACGGCCAGATCTTCCTTGAAACCGACCTCTTCTACCAGGGCATCCGCCCGGCGATTTCGGTCGGCCTGTCGGTCAGCCGTGTCGGTTCGGCCGCGCAGACCAAGGCGATGAAGAAGGTCGCGGGCTCGATCAAGCTCGAACTGGCCCAGTATCGCGAAATGGCGGCCTTCGCGCAGTTCGGCTCGGACCTCGACGCCTCGACGCAGAAGCTGCTTAATCGCGGTGCGCGCCTGACCGAGCTTTTGAAGCAGAAGCAGTTCAACCCGATGCCGCTGGAAGACCAGGTCGCTTCGATCTTCGCCGGCACCAGCGGCTATATCGATGACATCGCGGTCGAGGACGTCACCCGCTACGAGGAGCAGATGCTCAGCTTCATGAAGAGCGAGCATGCCGACGTGCTGAAGGAAATCCGCGAGACCAAGAAGCTCGAGGACGACACCAAGGCCAAGCTGGTCGCCGCGCTCGACGCTTTCGCCAAGCAGTTCGCCTAAAGGGATAACGCCACGTGGCTAGCCTCAAGGAACTCAAAGGTCGGATCAACTCGGTCAAATCGACCCAGAAGATCACCAAGGCCATGAAGATGGTCGCAGCGGCCAAGCTGAAGCGCGCCACCGAGCGTGCCGAAGCCGGTCGTCCCTATGCGACGCGGCTGGCCGACGTGGTGAGCTCGCTCGCCGCGCGCATCACCGTGGGTCCGCAAAGCCCCAAGCTGATCGCGGGCACGGGCAGCGACAAGACGCACCTCATCATCGTGTGCACCGCGGACAAGGGTCTTGCCGGCGCGTTCAACACGAACATCGTCAAGGCCGCCAAGGCGAAAGCCGAGACGCTGCAAGCCGAGGGTAAAGAAGTCTTCTTCTACGTCGTCGGACGTAAGTCGAAGGCGATCCTCAACCGCTTCTTCCCCGGCAAAATCATCGGCGAATATGTCACGATGGAAGTGAAGAACCCGGGCTATGAGCACGCGCAGGCCGTCGCCGACGATATTATCGATCGCTATGAAAGTGGCCGTTTCGACGTCGCGCACCTCGCCTATGCCGAATTCGAGAATACGCTCGTCCAGCGTCCGCAGATCGACCAGCTCATCCCGGTGAAGCCGGCGGAAGTCGAAACCGGCAAGGGCGCCAGCGCCGCGGTCGAATATGAACCCGACGAGGAAGCGATCCTCGCCGACCTGCTGCCCAAGAATGTCGCCATCCAGATTTTCCGCGCCATGCTGGAAAACCAGGCCGGCTTCTACGGCAGCCAGATGACCGCGATGGACAATGCCACCCGCAACGCGGGCGACATGATCAATCGTCTGGAAATCCGTTATAACCGCGAGCGTCAGGCCGCGATTACCACCGAACTCGTTGAAATCATCTCGGGCGCCGAAGCGCTCTAACTAAGGCAAGGAAGATTAGCCATGGCTACCGCTGCCAAGACCGTATCGAACACCAGCAAAGGCCGCATTGCGCAGGTCATCGGCGCCGTCGTCGACGTCGAATTCGAAGGCGAGCTGCCGCCGATCCTCGGCGCGCTCGAGACCGACAATAATGGCAAGCGCCTCGTCCTTGAGGTTGCCCAGCACCTCGGTGAAAACATCGTGCGCACGATCGCGATGGACGCCACCGAGGGCCTGACCCGCGGCCAGGACGTCACCGCGACCGGCTCGATGATCGAAATGCCCGTCGGCCCCGAAGTGCTCGGCCGCATCATGAACGTCATCGGCGAGCCGATTGACGAGCGCGGCCCGATCGGCGCCAAGCAGACCGCTCCGATCCACGCAGATGCACCGTTGTTCGTCGACCAGTCGACCGAATCCGACATTCTCGTCACGGGCATCAAGGTCATCGACCTTCTCGCTCCCTACGCCAAGGGCGGCAAGATCGGCCTGTTCGGCGGCGCCGGCGTCGGCAAGACCGTTCTCATTCAGGAACTGATCAACAACATCGCCAAGGGTCATGGCGGCGTGTCGGTTTTCGCGGGTGTCGGCGAGCGTACCCGCGAAGGTAACGATCTTTATCACGAGTTCCTCGATGCGGGCGTCATCGCCAAGGACAAGGACGGCAACCCGACCTCCGAAGGTTCGAAGGTGTCGCTCGTGTTCGGCCAGATGAACGAACCGCCGGGCGCGCGTGCCCGCGTGGCGCTGTCGGGCCTCACGCAGGCCGAATATTTCCGCGATCAGGAAGGCCAGGACGTGCTCTTCTTCGTCGACAACATCTTCCGCTTCACCCAGGCGGGCTCGGAAGTGTCGGCGCTGCTCGGCCGTATTCCGTCGGCCGTGGGTTACCAGCCGACCCTGTCGACCGACATGGGCGCGCTGCAGGAGCGCATCACCTCGACCAACAAGGGTTCGATCACCTCGGTCCAGGCCATCTACGTTCCCGCGGATGACCTTACCGATCCTGCCCCTGCAACCTCGTTCGCCCACCTGGACGCCACGACCACGCTGTCGCGCGCCATTTCGGAGCTCGGCATCTACCCGGCCGTCGATCCGCTGGATTCGACCAGCCGCGTCCTCGAGCCGCGCGTCGTCGGCCAGGAGCATTACGAAACCGCGCGTGCGGTCCAGGAAACGCTCCAGAAGTACAAGTCGCTGCAGGACATCATCGCCATTCTCGGCATGGATGAACTGTCGGAAGAAGATAAGCTGACCGTTGCGCGTGCGCGCAAGATCCAGCGCTTCCTCTCGCAGCCCTTCCACGTTGCCGAAGTCTTCACCGGTATCCCGGGCCAGTTCGTGCAGCTCGAAGACACGATCGCCTCGTTCAAGGCGGTTGTCGAAGGCAAGTATGACCACCTCCCCGAAGCGGCCTTCTACATGGTCGGCGGCATCGAGGATGCGGTCGCCAAGGCCGAGAAGCTGGCCGAGGACGCCTAAGTGGCAGAGGTCTTGCGCCTCGAAGGTTGCGTGAACCGGGTCTGCCCTTGGTCGGGCGACCCGGTGCAGGCCGACAGCCTCTCCCGCTACAAGGGCAAGACTGTCGGCTTCTGCAACCCGGGCTGCCGGGACAAGTTTGAGAAAGCTGCGAGCGATTTCGACGCGGCGATCGAGGGAATGGATTGATGGCACTCAAGTTCGAACTGGTGACGCCCGAAAAGCTGTATCGCTCCGACGAAGCGCACATGGTCGTCGTGCCCGGCGTCGAAGGTGATTTCGGCGTGATGGAAGGCCACGCGCCCTTCATGACCGTGCTCAAGGACGGTGCCCTGTCGATCCACAAGGACGCAACCAGCGAGCTCGAGACGGTATCGGTAAGCGGCGGCTTCGCCGAAGTCAGCACCGAAGGGCTGACGATCCTCGCGGAGAAGGTCGAGGGTTAGGCGCTCGCCACCGCGTAGAGCGATAGACCCGGCGGCAGTTTAAGCCGGTTTACCAGCTTCGCTTCGAAACTGAATATCGAGCGAAGTGGCCCGTTGAGCCACTTCGGCGGCATGTCACCCGCGTCCGCTGCCTTCCTGCTAAGCTTGCTGGCGCCCCGCTGCGCGATCGCAAGCGGCAATAGCAAGCTGTTCATGTAGCCCATGCGATGCCCCTTCATCCCAGCCGCATTCAACACCTTGCGCAACGTCGCCGGCGTATAGCGGCGGTGGTGATGATGTTTCTCGTCATGCTCCGACCAGAGCCAAGGCAACGCCGGTACCGTAATCAGAAGTTTTCCGCCGGGCGCGAGCCTACTGCGCAACGCTTCGAGCGAGCCGACATCGTCCTGCAAGTGCTCTAGAACATCCAGGAGGGTGATGAGGTCATACCCTTCCCCAACCTGTGAAAGATCATCGGGAAGTCGCGCCGGAGCGACTTGAATTCCGGATTTTCGCGCCGCGATTGCACGCGCCGCATCGTCATATTCGCACGCATCGACCGATCCGAACTGGCGCAAGAACGCCAGATTACCGCCCGTGCCGCAGCCAGCGTCGAGAATGCGCGCTTCGGGGCCTGGCTTCACCTGCTTTTCGATCAGTGCTTGGAGAACATCACGACGCCCTTCAAACCACCAATGCTCCGCCTCGGTGGCATCCATGGCGTCGTATATTTCACGTTCCATCGTCGATTTCCTCCACCGATTCCACGATAAAAAGTGGTCGGCCGCGCACCTGCACAGATACACGGCCTAGATATTCGCCGATCAAGCCCAAGCTGAGCAGTTGCAATCCTCCGAGGAATAAGACGGCGACCATAATGGACGCGAAGCCTGGCACGTCACGGCCCTGAAGCAGCGTATATCCAATGACGAAAGCGGCATAAAGAAAAGCACCCAATGCGATCGTGGCGCCCAAATACGTCCAAACTCGTAACGGCAAGGTGGTGGTCGAGGTAATACCGTCAACCGCGAGTGACCACAGCTTGCGAAGCCTCCACTTAGTCTCGCCTGCAGATCGCTCTGGCCTCTTGTATTCGACCGTGTCGACCTTGAAGCCAATCCACGAAAACAGTCCCTTGTTGAAGCGACTCTGCTCGCTGAGTTGGTTGATTACGTTGACCGCGTCGCGATCCATCAGTCGGAAATCGCCAACATCACGATGCACGGGGTGATCCGCCAATCGTTCGAACAGGGAGTAAAACGCCCGCGCCGACAATCGCTTGAACCAGCCATCATCAGATCGGTCGGCGCGGCGACCATTGACCACTTTTGCGCCCTCTTTCCATCGTTGCACCATTTCTACGATGACCTCTGGAGGGTCTTGCAGGTCCACATCGATCGGGACAACGATATCACCCTTACAATGATGCATACCCGCTGAAAGGGCGGCTTCCTTTCCGAAGTTTCTGGAGAGACTGACAAGTCTGATTGCGCCTTGTCGGCTCTTCAGATTGCGGATTACCTCGCAGGACAAATCCTTGCTGCCATCATTGACGAACAAGATTTCAAGTTCAGCGCCCTCTTCCATTGCTGCAGCAATGTCCGGCCATACTTCGTCAATACGCTCGACGAAGCCCCGAACAGTCTGCTGCTCGTTATAGATTGGGACAACCAAACTAATGAGCTTCATGCTCTCCCCTTTAACTCTAATCCTAATCATCGCTATTGAATTTGGCGAGCGTTAAGCGGCATTGATTGAATTTGATTTAACCGCGTTCGCAATTGCAGGGGGCAGAAAGTTCTGATGGAGCATTCGATCGCGTCAATTGACCGGTCCCGATCCGGGAACTGGATGAGACTGCTTCTAGTCTTCGAGGGGCTGACAGCGGCCTTGTTTTATAGCCAATTCCATCTGAGCCACGACAACAGTTGGTATCTGATTGCGACGCGCCGCTTTATGGAAGGGGCTACGCTCTATGTAGATATCATTGAGCTAAACCCTCCGCTTGCCTTCTATCTGACGGTCCCCGGACTTTTCATTGCAGACTTCGCCGGGCTACCGGACAAGGTCGGGTATGTTGCATATGTCTGCATTCTTGCCACAATCTCGAACCTGTGGGCGATTTCGATCGTCAGACGCAGCGCAGTCGAGCCACTACGGAAAACGGTTCTTTTCGCTGCAGCGCCGATCGTAACACTGCTTTTACCGATTAGTGAGTTCGGGCAGCGTGAGCACCTGCTGATTATCGTCACTCTACCATACTTCTACCGGAGCGCGCTTTGCCAAACCGCGCCTAGCAGCCTCGTAGAGCGGATCGCTATCGGCGTGTTTGCTACCCTTGGCTTCGCATTAAAGCCCTATTTTTATGCTGCAGCGCTGACCGTAACGCTGGCGCGAACGTGGCAGGATCGCTCGCTTCGGCCACTGATCAGCGTAACCAATATCGTCATTGCTGCGATGACGATCGCCTACCTGGCGTTCGTATTCGTGATGCACCGCGAGTATGTCGATGAGATCGTGCCGCTGGCAACAGCCGTTTATCACAGCTACGGCTTCCCAATCTGGAAACGGCTAGCACAACCTGCATTTCTTGCAGTACCAGTCCTGTTGCTTTTCATAGTAGGCAAGCGGCGCCAAACAGATCAGACGAATTGGCTGTTTATCGCCGCTGCCGCGGGCTTCGTGCTGAGCTACTTCCTCCAATTCAAGGGGTGGAATTACCAGATATTACCCAGCGCAGCATACCTCTTCATTTCTGTTGCAATGCTGTCGGCCTGCAACGCGAAAGCATTGCGTGAGCGCCTAGTTTTGGCGGTTGCCGTCATGGTCGCCGTGCTTGGAACGTTGGGCCAGCAAATCATTCGTGGCCCTTATCGATCTACCACGCTTGCGAGCTTTGAACCTTTTGTTGAGCGAAGAGGGATGTCGATACTGGTGATCTCGTCGAACCTTTCCGCCAGCTTCCCTTTCGTGAACGAGGTCGAAGGTACCTGGTCTAGTCGGCTACCAGCACAATGGATTGTGCCTGGTGCTATTGCTGCCAAAGCTGCGTCGAATTGTTCTTATGATCGTCTGGAATGCTCGCGCTACGATGCTCTTCTTGCAAAGGCCCGCACGATCATGATCGAAGACTTTGTCCAATTCGAACCTCAAATCGTGTTTATCGATGAACGAAAGTCAAAAGACTATTTCGGTGGGCAGGACTTCAACTACCTCGATTTCTTAGCGCAAGACAAACGTTTCGAAGCAATCTGGTCCAGATATGATGAACTCGATCGCGGGGCAGGTTACAGCGTTTGGGCCAAAGGCGAGTAACGCAATGGAAAATAGTCTGAATCGCAAAACGTACCAGCGGCTGATTACTGCACTCTGCATAGTTACCGCAGTTCGGTGGGCTCTCTATTTGACCGGAGGCGGATGGGTGCCCGACTACGGGGTATTTTACGCTGCAGCGCAATTTGCATACACAGATCCATCGCTAATTTATGACGATTTCGCGATGCTTGAGGCGCAGGATTGGATGGAAGGAGTCGGTCCAAGGCCCTGGGCTTACCCACCATCAACTTTGCTTCTGTTTCTGCCCTTCGGATTGCTCCCTTTCTTAGCATCGTACTTCGCCTTCATGGCGTTTAGCATGTCTGCATTTTTTTGGGCGGCCAAACCATATGTGGAAAAAGCATGGCCGATTTTGCTTTGCGCTGACCCTGTGTTGTTCACGCTTTGGAGTGGACAAGTGACCTTCATTGTCGGCGCTTTGATTCTGAGCGGACTTACGAGGTTGCCGCATTTATCTGGTGGAATTTTGCTGGGGATAGCTGCTGCGTTAAAACCGCAACTATTAGTGCTAGCCCCACTTTGCATGATCGCAGGCGGTCACATTAAGGCTTTGATCGGATCACTAGTATCTGGGACTATAGTCGGGCTGTTATCATTCGTTCTCGGGATCGGACTTTGGTTCGATTGGCTAGAATCGATGCCCCGTTTCGTCGAGACGGTTCAAGGAATGGATATTCTCCATAGAGCGGTAACCCCAACTGGCTTCCTTTGGCATTTAGGCATTTCTGGTCCGGTCCAGTGGGCGGTAACGATCACCACTTGCTTGTTCACGGCTGTCGCGGCGTGGATGATTTTCCATACAACGCAAGATCCTCGAATTCGATTGGTCGCAATGATTGGCGGCGGCATCTGGTGGTCGCCCTACGCCATGAATTATGAATTGGCCATTTTATGTCCGGTGGCGGCGTATCTTGTCGCGAAGGCTTCGATGGTCCGGGCTGTGACTGGTATTCCTTTACTTTTCGGCCTCGGGTGGGTCGCCCCCCTTGCTAGCTTCTTCTTTACCGGGTCGAATCTTGTGCTCGAGTTTCTTAACGGCAGCAGAAGAAGAAGAAGTATTTTAGCATGAAATGGAGCGTTATCTGGACGATATTCTTGGTCAGTGCCGCGTTCGTTTTAGGCGGGCAACCAAACTGGCTTCAAGTATCGCTGTGGGTGGGTGTCACTGCTGCTGTAGCGGGCATATATGCTTTAATAAGATTGCCGTTTTCTTCGCCACGTGAGGTGATGAAAAACCTCAAAAAGCTAGGCATTGTGTACGCTTTGTCGGGCCTTGCCATTTCAAGTTACGCTACCGTCAAACATCATCTCAACCGCATCCCTTTTTGGGCCGACCCAATTTTAGCTGACGTAGACGCGTTCATTTTTGGCGCGGACCTTTGGACCCTAATCCCGGCATTTGGGACAGGGTGGACACACTTCTATCATCCGGCTTGGATTGCGGGAGTCATTTTCACGCTCGGCTACGCAACATTGCACCGAGAATATCTTTTAAGTCTGTTTTTTGTTGGATGGGCAATCGTAAGCCCAGCCCTTCACCTGCTACTGCCAGCGGGTGGGCCGATTTTCTTCGAGCGACTTGGATACGGCGATCGTTTTGCGGACATGCCATCGGTGGGCAAGACCCCGCTCTACGCAGATTATCTTTGGGAAGGTTACGTTCAAAATCAGGCCATAGTCGGAGGTGGGATTAGTGCCATGCCATCGATGCATATTTATACAGTGGCATGGGCGGTTTTAGTGTTTTGGAGAACACCATTTTTCTTCCCAGTTAGCTTGTGGGCTTCTATGATGTTCATTTTTTCCATAACAACTGGTTGGCATTACGCAGTGGACGGCATCGTCTCGATATTGGTGGTAGCCCTTTTTTGGCTGGTGCTAAGGAGATCGGCCGAGACTAAACTTCAACTTTCAGCGCATGAAGACAAACCTGCGCTATCCGCCAAATAGCCCATGCCACTACAGCGCCAATGATCCCGTCCACCGCGTAGTGCCAGCCGAGCGATACGCTGAGCGCGAAGGTTACGAGCGAGAAGATTAGTGCCGGCCAGAACCAGCGGGTTTTCCAGCAGCAGATCGTCATCCACGCCACTGTTGCGATATGGAGCGAGGGGACCGCGCTAATGCCGGCGCCGGGCGCGAACTGTCGCGCCTCATAGGTTCTCCACAGATAGTCGGCTATATTTTCAATCTCTTGCGGCGGAACCAAGGCGGCGAAGCGGTCGCCATAGCCTAACTCGTCATAGAAGATCGGGCCGCCCGCGGGCAGCAGGCAATGAATGAGCGGACCCGCCGACCAAACAGCGAAATAGGTCAGCAGCTTCGCCGATTTGTCCGCACTCGCGGGGCGTGACAATTGCCACAGGAGAACCGCAACGATGCCGGCAAACCAGCCGCGATGATAGAAGTCAGCAGTGATCGAATGGTTGAGCCATTCCAGATAACGCCATGGGTCGCCAAAAAAGATGATCGCGTCGAGATCGGCCAGCAACGGATCCGCCCAGAAGGGCACGACATGATTGAGCTGCGGCTTGATCGACATGAAGGCGACCATGTGCAAGCCGCCGAGCAAAACGCCCGCGGCGACGAAGCATGCGCGCTTCCAGTCCAGCGCCTTGATGCGCGCGATCGGCGCCTCTTCACCCGCCAGCATCATACGGACGATCTGGACAAAGCCGAAGGCAAGAGCGAGCGCACCGGCAAGGAGCATCCAATTTGGCAGCACGTAAAAAAAGGGCGGCGCGCCGCGAAAGCCCGCCAGGGGCATCAGCGCGAACGCAGCGGCCCAAGTGATCGCGGTGATAGCGAGCGAAGGCGCGAGCCAGCGTTCCATGCGCCCACCTTATCGGTCACAGTACCGATGTCACGCCCGTTTTTCCGGGCTGTTTCAAATCCACACGATTGCTATGGAAAGCGGCATGGGTGGGGGTTCTCAAGCAATCGACAGACGCGAAAGCGCGCTCGTCTTCCTGCTCGCCGCTGCTCCTGCGCTCACCGCGCTGCTGACGTTCGATCACGCCCAGCCGCGGTCGCTCGATCTGTTGCGCGAGTTTGCTTATCCGGTCCTGGTTGCCGAGCTCGTCGTTATCATCGCTGGTTTGATCAGCGGAGCGCTCGGCAGGGTTTTGCGCGCCATGCCGTCATGGGTGCAGGGCGGCTTGTTGCTGCTCTTTGTCATTATGGCGATTGCGGCGTCGCAGGCCGAGCCGATGCGGGCGTTTTCGTTGCTCAAGACGAGCGCGCTCTACCTGCATGTCCTAGCTGGATTGTCGCTCTACGGACTGGTCAAATATGACGACGCGCTGTCCGCGTTTTCGCTGCGCCTAGGACTCCTTTGGGGTGGCGCGGCCTTTCTGGGACTGGTCGGCATCTTCGCGATCGGTGCCATCGGACAGGAGGGCTTCAACTGGACCTATTTCGGCCTGGCGAGCCAGAATATCCGCAGCATTGCCAGTTACGCGATGGTGTTCGCCGCGCTCGGCCTGGGCGTCGCCGTCATTGCGCGCGGATGGGAGCGCTGGCTTGCCGTGCTCACTCTTGTCACCGCGCTGACGATCATCTTCTGGTCGGGATCGCGCGGCCCTGCGCTGGGATGGCTCGCGGCAATGGTCGTGGGCTTGTTTGTGACCGCAAAGAGCGACCGGCTCAAGCTTGTCGGCCTTGGCGTTGGCAGTAGCGTGGTCGCTGGCGGCATGGCCCTGCTGCTGCCCGTGCCCAATCCCTATTTCGGCCTACTTCGGCTGCTCGGGATCTCCGAGATGCCCGGCGCCGGCGATATCAGTTCAGGCCGTCTCGAGTTGTGGCGGCTCACCATCGAGAAAATCATCGACGGTCCTTTATTCGGTCACGGCGTGGCGCAATTTATCGCGATCGTCGATGCCCCGCGTCCGCAGGCCTTTCCGCACAACACGATGCTCCAATTCCTGTTCAATTGGGGCTGGATTGGCGGCGGTATCGCTATCGTGCTGCTGGCGGCCCTGGCACTTTACATCTTTCACAAGGCCCGCGAGGCGAAAACTCCCGCATTACCGGGGTTTCTGATCGTCATCTCGGTTCTCGCGCTGGGCATGATCGACGAGCCGTTTTACGACACGATGCCGATCTTCCTGTTCATGATCGGGTGCGTTCTCAGCCTCGGTGCCGCCCTTGAAACCGGTAAAATCGGGAAACCCGCAAAAGCATAACGCGCATTAAATTTTTCGAAGGGTTTTCGATCTATTCACCATTTTCAATCGCAACACACGCGGATGGGAATGAGTCGAATGAGCGCTTTTGGCAAACGTGGTAATGCTGCTGGCGGACGTCCGAGCTTCGGGACGGCCAAGCCCATGAAGGGCTCGGGCCTGTCGAATGCCGAGAAGAAGGACGAACAGGAATCCGGTGGCGACCAGTTTCCGCCTGTCGATGACCTTGCCAAGGACAGCGCGGTGCCCGTGGACGGCGCCAATGCGACCGCCAGCCTGGCTGCGATGGACAAGCTCAACGCGCGCATGAACGACGACCACGTTGCCGCAGATGACGGCGACGGCTTCGAAGCGAGCGTTCACAAGATCAAGGAACAGGTGCTGCCGCGCCTGCTCGAACGTGTCGATCCGGAAGCGGCCGCGACGCTCGGCAAGGACGAGCTGGCCGAAGAATTCCGCCCGATAATTTCCGAAGTGCTTGCCGAGCTGAAGATCACCTTGAACCGCCGCGAACAGTTCGCGCTGGAAAAGGTGCTGGTCGACGAACTCCTGGGTCTCGGCCCGCTCGAAGAGCTCCTCGCCGATCCGGCGGTGTCGGACATCATGGTCAACGGTCCCGACCAGACCTTCGTCGAACGCAAGGGCAAGCTCGAGCTTGCCAAGATCCAGTTCCGCGACGAAGAACATCTCTTCCAGATCGCGCAGCGTATCGTGAACAAGGTCGGCCGCCGCGTCGACCAGACCACGCCGCTGGCCGATGCCCGCTTGCAGGACGGTTCGCGTGTCAACGTGATCATCCCGCCGCTCTCCCTGAAGGGCACCGCGATCTCCATTCGTAAGTTCTCGGACAAGCCGATCACCATCGACATGATGCGCGGCTTCGGTTCGATGTCGGAACAGATGGCGACCGTGCTCAAGATTGCCGGCGCCTGCCGCATGAACATCGTCATTTCAGGCGGTACGGGTTCGGGTAAGACGACCATGCTCAACGCCCTGTCGAAAATGATCGACCCGGGCGAGCGCGTCATCACCATCGAAGACGCGGCCGAACTTCGCCTGCAGCAGCCGCACTGGCTGCCGCTGGAAACCCGTCCTGCAAACCTTGAAGGCCAGGGCGCGATCACCATTCGCGACCTTGTCATCAACGCCCTGCGTATGCGTCCTGACCGCATCATTCTGGGCGAAATTCGTGGCCAGGAATGTTTCGACCTTCTGGCCGCCATGAACACGGGCCACGACGGGTCGATGGCAACGCTGCACAGCAACAGCCCGCGCGAGTGTCTCGCCCGTATGGAAAACATGGTCATGATGGGTGACATCAAGATCCCGAAGGACGCGATTTCGCGCCAGATCGCTGACTCGGTCGATCTCATCGTGCAGGTCAAGCGTCTGCGCGACGGTTCGCGCCGCACCACCAACATTACCGAGGTGATCGGGATGGAGGGCGACGTCATCGTCACTCAGGAGCTCTTCAAGTTCGAATATCATGACGAGACCGCAGAGGGTAAGATCATCGGCGAATATGCATCGATGGGCCTGCGTCCGTACACGCTCGACAAGGCCAAGCAGTTCGGTTTCGACCAGCCTTTCCTCGAGGCCTGCCTCTAAAAGTTGGCGCGTTTGCGCTTGATCACAGGGAAATTCTCCCCATGTCGTGCCGGTCACGTCATGGGGAGAATCTTTTATGCGTAGTATGATGGCTTCGGCCTTTGTTCTGGCCGTCCTTACCGCTGCCTGCGCGCCGACCGAGGAAATGACCAGCAACAGCGCAGCCGCCGAAAACAGCGAAGACCGGTTGGCAGCTGCCGTCGCCGCGCCCAGCCGCAGCGCCGAAAATGTCGAACGCGACCAGTATCGCAACCCAGCTGAAACGCTCGCTTTCTTTGGCGTCCAGCCTGACGACATGGTTGTCGAAATCTGGCCGGGCGGTGGCTGGTACAGCGAAATTCTCGCTCCCTATACGCAGGCCGATGGCAGCCTGGCCCTCTACGCCTCCGAACGCGGGCTGGCGCGCATGCGGGCCAAGGCGGAAGCCGAACCATCGGTCTATACGAACGTCCTGTTTTCGCTTGCCAGCTCTCCCAGCGATCTCGGTACCATCCCCGAAGGCAGCGCCGATGTCGTGCTGACATTCCGGAACGTCCATAACTGGGCGATGGGCGACGAGCCTTATGCCGATGTCATGTTCGGCACGATGTACCGCATGCTGCGCCCGGGCGGGACGCTTGGCGTCGTCGATCACCGCCTACCGGAAGATCGGCCCGATGCCGACATGAAGTCGTCGGGCTACATGAAGCAGTCGACCGTCATCTCCTTGGCTGAAGCGGCCGGATTTGAACTGGTCGATACCAGCGAGATCAATGCCAATCCGCGCGACACGGCCGATCATGAAGCCGGCGTGTGGACGCTGCCGCCCACCCTTCGCACCGGCGATGAAAGCAAGCGCGCGATCGGCGAAAGCGACCGCATGACGCTGAAGTTCCGCAAGCCCGAATGACGCCTGAAGAGGCGCGCACCAAACTCCTCGAACGCCGCCGAGCGCTCGAGGAGGAAGCGCGTCTCGATGACGACGGCCGTAAGCCGGTGACGCTCGACCAAGAAAGCGTCGGGCGCCTTTCGCGCATGGATGCGATGCAGGTGCAGGCCATGGCACAGGCCCTGGAGCGGCGGCGCCAGTCGGAAAAGGCCCGCATCGATGCT
Organism: Sphingomicrobium marinum; assembly: GCF_026157105.1. Classification (GTDB taxonomy): domain Bacteria; phylum Pseudomonadota; class Alphaproteobacteria; order Sphingomonadales; family Sphingomonadaceae; genus Sphingomicrobium; species Sphingomicrobium marinum. The sequence continues at coordinate 919,629 of NZ_JANPVQ010000001.1, read as the reverse complement.
GCGCTCACGCGGATCGAAGAGGGTGAATATGGTTGGTGCATCGCCTGCGGAGAAGCGATTGCGCCCAAGCGCCTCGCGCATGACCCATCGGTCGCGAAATGCGTGAATTGTGCTGATTGATTCGGGGTGGGAACCAATCTCTCGTGCGAACCTTTAATAGTCGACATGTCGAACAGGGGAGCATCGCGTGCCCGAACGTGACGAGCGGCAACGACGCCGACGGATTTTATTGGTTGAAGATAGCCCGGTTATTTCGCTGAGAACCGAAGATATGCTGACCGACGCCGGATTTTTTGTCGTCGGGCCGGCCTTCGATATCAAGCAGGCTCTAGACCTGGCGAAGGACGAACTGATCGATGCGGCCGTCATCGATCTCAACATTCGCGGAGAAAAGAGCTTCGAGGTCATGTCGGTTCTCGACAAGCGCGAGATCCCGTTCACCATCCTCTCCGGCTATGCCGACTGGACGATGCCCGAAGAATTCGAACCGCGCCCCCGGCTCACCAAACCGATCGACAAGGAAAAGCTGATCGAGACGGTTTCGCTCTTGGCCGACTAGGCTGCCCAATTGGCGGCTTGCGCCGCTGGTGCGAGCCTCTAGCGTGCTTTGTCATGCGCATCGTCACATCACTGTTGGCCGTCTTTGCCCTTGGCGCCTGCGGGCTGCCGACAATCGAGACACCGTCGGCCATCACGGCACCCTGCCCTGTCGTCGAAGAGGTGAGCGACAACGAGGCCGTCCTTTTCATGACGATGCGCCAGCCCGACTGTGCGCCCGGCAAACCGGCCCGTCTGACCGATCTTCGTGCCGATGCAGTGCGTTTTGGCGTGCGCCCGGTCGGCGCACACGACGATGGCGGCGCGCCTGTCTTTCTTCCCTATCAGCGATGGGAGGAAGAACTGGCCGCGCGCGGCGGCGGCAATCCGGCGCTGCTATATATTCACGGCTTCAACAATAATGCGCGCGTTTCGACGCAGGATGCGCGCGCCATCGCGCGGTCGATCGATCATAAGGGCGCGGTGGTGACGCTATTCTGGCCCACGCTTGCTGGGCCTGAGACCTATTATTGGTCAGTGACCAATCGCGACTGGACGCAGCCTTATGCCGATGCGCTGCTGCGCAACCTTGCCGCGCGGCACGAAGGCGTGATCCTGTTCGGCCACTCGATGGGCGCGCGCCTTGCGCTCGATGCCGCCATCGCGCTGGGTGAACGTCATCCCGAATGGCTGCGGAGGATCAACCAGATTATCCTCGCCTCGCCCGATATCGATCGATCCGACATGATCGGAAAGCTCAAGCGCCTCGCCGCGATCGAGGGCGTGCCGCCGGTGACGGTCTACGCGTCGACGCGCGACAAGATCTTACAGACTGCCTGGCTGACCAACGGCTATCCGCGCGGCGGTGATCTTGGCTCGACCTATCCCGGACTGCTGGGCAACGGGCCCACCCCGCCGCTCTATCCCGATCCGATCGCGGCCAACGTGACGGTCGTGGATACAAGCGAGGTCAGCCGGGGGCTCTCGGGTCATGCCGACTATATCTACAGCCCGGAGACCGCTGCCGATATTTGCCGAGTGGTGAACAGGATCGACCACGGAGACGCGCGCGTCCCGGCCAGGCGACCTGATAGCGGCCAGCAGGTGGCCGGCAGCGTCGTCCTTCGCAAAGGCGACGCGCCCTGCTTCGACCAGGCGAGCCGCGCGGCCGCGTGGCTCGAAAGCGTCGATTAAGTCACTGATTTAGGGGGAGGAAATGGTGGGCGTGGCAAGGATTGAACTTGCGACCCCTACGATGTCAACATAGTGCTCTACCACTGAGCTACACGCCCACATTTCCGGGTCCGGCCATCATCGAGAGGCCGTGTGGTGGAGGGCATTTAGGGGGTTATCCCCGCCTTGCCAAGACCTAATCGCGCCTAAAGGCGCCCATGCTGGTCTTCCGACTGGAACATGCGATCCACTTCGGCGACCAGGTCCTTCAGATGGAAGGGCTTCGAAAGCAATTTGGCTTCCGGCGCGGTCTTGCCGCCCTGCAGCGCGACGGCGGCAAAGCCGGTGATGAACATGACGCGGATTTCGGCGTCGATCGCGCTGGCTTTCTGCGCCAGTTCGATCCCGTCCATTTCAGGCATCACGATATCGGTAAGCAGCAGATCATACTTGCCATTTTCCAAGAGCGGTAGCGCCTTGGTGCCACAGTCGACGGATTCGACCTCATAACCAACGCGTTCCAGCGCCCGCGCCAGATATTCGCGCATCGACTTGTCGTCTTCAGCAAGAAGGATCTTGTACATGCCGATGTTATGCCGTTGCCGCGCCAATAATGAAAGTGTCGAAAAGCGCTTAACCATTTGCTGTCGCAAAACGGTACGCCTACGCTGGAGTGGATGTCAGAGACGCCGCTCCCCTCCCCGTCCGTCTATCCGACGGGTGCCGGATTGCCGGTCATCCTGTCGGTGCCGCATTCGGGAAGGGACCTTCCGGAAAGCGTTGCCAGGGCCGCGATCGGTGGTTCGAAGCCCATTCTCGGGCTTGCCGATCCGTTGGTTGATCTGCTCGTGGCACCATTGGTGGAGCGCGGTATTGGCGCCGTCATCGCGCGCGCGCCGCGCGGCGCCATCGACCCCAACCGCGCCACCGATGCGCTCGAACCCAATGCGGTAAAAGGTGCCGCGCCGCCGCCCCCGCGCAGTCGCGAAGCGAAGGGGCTGGGGCTCATTCCGTCACGCGGCCCGGGCGGGAGCCCGCTGTGGCGCGAACCGCTGCCGCGCGTGATCGCGCAAAGCCGGATCGCTGCCGCATGGCTGCCCTATCATGACGCGGTGGAACGACTGATAGACCAGGTTGCCGCGCGCCACGGCGGCGCCATCCTGCTGGACTGCCACAGCATGCCGCCGCGCCGTCGCGGCCTGCCGCCGGTCGTCATCGGCGATCGGCATGGCACGAGCTGTGCCGGCTGGGTGTCTGCCGCTGCCGCGTACGCGGTGCGCGCATGCCATTACCAATCTGCGTTCAATCATCCGTTCGCCGGCGGTGAAATCGTCCGACGCCACGGCGATCCGGATCGCAATATCCACGCCCTGCAGATCGAAGTGGACCGGAGCCTTTATCTCGACCGGTACCTGCGCGACGCAGGCCCCGGCTGGCGGCGCACCCAGATGCTCTACAGCGCGATAGTCGACGCCCTGCTGGCCGAATGGGACCGACACGGTCTTCGCGCCGCCGAATAGAAAAAGGCCCGCCGCGGCGTTTTGCCGGGCGGGCCCTTTTTTCAGATCGGCTGACGCTTAGGCGTCGGCGCCTTCCATCTGCTTGGCGTCGACCGGACCCTTGCCCATCTTCACCTGGCGGCCGAAGATTTCGCGGATCTGTGCAAGGCTGAACAGGTGCGCGAAAATCAGCGGCAAGATGCCATTCTGGTTGAGCTTGCGCAGCTTGTCGCCCGGCAGGTCGCGAAGCTTCTCTTCGTTGACCATCTGGAAACCGCGATAGACGAACGGCTTTTCGAGGCCCTGCGGCTGGATCGCGACTTCGCCGTCCATCAGCAGGTCGGCGTCCTTAAGTTCGTCCATGAACGACTTGGTGCGCTGGCCGGCGGTTTCGAACTGCTCGCAGAACTGCAGGATGTTCTTGGTGGCGTCGGTCGGCTGGCCATCAGCGAACAGCGCTTCGCCTTCTTTAAATTCGCCAATGCCACCCGAGGTCGGGTCGACGCACAGCGACAATTCTTCAGTGTCGGCGCGCAGCTTGGCGAGCATGAAGGGGTAGCGACGCAGGTACGCCGGCATATAGAAATTCTTTTCGACCGGCTTGCCGTTTTCGTCGAGGAAGGTGTTCACGCCTTCGTTGAGGCCCATCAGCGCAAGCGGAATGGGATCATCACCAGCCGAGAAAATAATCGGGTAGAAGCGCTGCAGCATGGCGAATTCATCCACCGTCGCGGGGATGGCATGCGCACTGGCCGCCTGGGGCACGCTTTCGAGCGTACGCACGTTCCAACCTGCGTGCTTTTGCGAATTGATCGGTTCAAGACCCTGATAAAGAAGGGGCAATTGCGGGCTCGGCGCCTGGCTCGCCATAAGAATAATCTCCCAAGGATGAAGCCGGAAATGGGGGTGCTCTTTCAAAACCCCGGCCCGACATGATTTAATCAGCGCTGCCTCTACGAATTGCAGCGCCGCCATGCAAGGGAAATTCATTTACGGTTCAAGACGTTCGTGCCAAAAGCGCGGCCAATTATGGAGCACAGTCCATGTTCATGACCGGGCTTTCGGCCCTGTTGCTGTCGACACTCGGTGTGCAACAGGCGGAAACGCCGCCAGAACCCCCCGCGCCCAAAGTGCGCCGCGTCATCGTACGCGGGCAGCTGGTCGTGCGTGTTCCGGTGCGCCCACGCTCCACAGCCGGCAGCACACCGGTCTATTACAATCTACGCGATGGACCGCGCTGCCTGTCGTCCCGCCAGATCGCGGGCGCCGCGATCTCTGGCCAGCGATCGGTCGACTTCCTGCTGGCGGATCGCCGCCGCATGCGCGTCGAAATGTCGAGCGATTGCCCCAGCCTCGATTTCTACGGCGGTTTTTATCTCCAACCCACCGACGACCGGCTCTGCGCCAACCGCGACGTGATCCGGACACGCATGGGGGGCAGTTGCAAGATCGAGAAATTCCACCTTCTCGAAGCGCGCGCCGCACAATAGTTCCGGCCAGCGCAAAACTTGACTTTCGCGCCCTTCGCAGGCAGGCCCCCGCACGTTGTTCGGGAGCGATGCTCCCACCCATTTTTTCCGGAATTTTGAATGAGTTTTGCCGTCCTCGGCCTATCTGATGAATTGCTTCGCGCCGTCGATGACGCGGGCTATTCCGAACCGACCCCGATCCAGAAGGGCGCTATCCCGCCCATCCTGATGGGCAAGGACCTGATCGGCATCGCACAAACCGGTACCGGCAAGACGGCCAGCTTCGTGCTGCCGATGATCGATATCCTCGCGCAGGGCCGCAGCCGTGCACGAATGCCGCGCTCGCTGATCCTCGCTCCGACGCGAGAGCTGGCGCAGCAAGTATCCGAGAATTTCGAGAAATACGGGAAATATCACGAAAAACTCTCGATGGTGCTGTTGATCGGCGGCGTCCAAATGGGCGACCAGGTCAAGGCGCTCGAAAAGGGCGTCGACGTCCTTATTGCGACGCCGGGCCGCCTGCTCGACCTGTTCGAGCGCGGCAAGATCCTGCTGACCGGCTGCGACCTGCTCGTCATCGACGAAGCCGACCGCATGCTCGACATGGGTTTCATCCCCGACATCGAAAGCATCTGCCAGAAACTGCCCAAGAACCGGCAAACCATGCTGTTTTCGGCGACCATGCCGCCGCCGATCCGCAAGCTGTCCGAGCAGTTCCAGAACGACCCGCGCACCGTCGAAGTCGCGCGCCCGGCCACGGCCAACAAGAATATCGAGCAGCGCCTCGTCAGCGTGTCCCCGCGCGGCAAGCGCGATGCGCTGAAGGACATTCTGAAGCAGGACGATGTCACCACGGCGATCGTCTTTTGCAACAAGAAGGTCACCGTGCGCGAACTCGCCACCAGCCTGAAGCGCAGCCGCTTCAAGGTCGGCCAGATCCAGGGCGATATGGACCAGAAGGACCGGATCGCCGAGCTCGATCGCTTCAAGGCGGGCGAGATCAATATCCTGGTCGCCAGCGACGTCGCCGCCCGCGGGCTCGACATCAAGGGCGTGTCCACGGTCATCAATTACGATGTGCCGTGGCATCCGGACGATTATGTCCATCGCATCGGCCGCACGGGCCGTGCTGGCGCGACCGGGGTCGCCTACACGCTGGCTACCCGCGCCGACGGTGATGCCATCGACGCGATCGAAAAACTCACCAAGCAGAAGCTCGGCAAGGGCGATGCGCCAAAGGCTGAAAAAGCGGACGAAGCCGACGACAAGCCGGCCAAGAAGAAGCCCGCGCCCAAAAAGAAAGCCGAGCCTAAGAAAAAGTCTGAGCCCAAGGCCGACAAGAAGCCAGCGCGGCGCGCGCGCAAGAAGAATGACGCGCCGATCGAGCATGTCGCTAGCGGGAATGGCAATGAGGAAGACCTTCCCGATCCGGTGAAGGCAACGCCCGGCATTCCCGCGCGTCTGCATCCCGATGTGGCCGATGATGACTGGTGCGGTCCGGTCCCCGCTTTCCTGTCGCGCGGCGTCGGGAAGTAGAAATCGGCGCGCTAACCAGCGCGATACTTATCGAGGAAATGCTTGCGGAAGGCCGCGAATCGGCTATCGGCGATCGCGCTACGCATGTCGGCCATCAGCGCCTGGTAGAACGACAGGTTATGCTCGGTCATCAGCATGGCACCGAGGATTTCGCCTGATCGTACCAGGTGATGCACATAGGCGCGTGTGTAGGTGCCGCATGTCGGGCACGCACATTCGGGATCGAGCGGCGACTGGTCTTCGGCAAAGCGCGCATTGCGAATGTTGATCGGGCCCGTGCGTGTAAACGCCTGCCCCGTGCGACCCGAACGCGTCGGCAGCACGCAATCGAACATATCGATCCCGCGCGCTACCGCTTCGACCAGATCGTCGGGTTTGCCCACGCCCATCAGGTAGCGCGGCCTGTCGGCGGGCAGTTGGCCAGGCGCAAAATCGAGGCAGCCCAGCATCGCTTCATGCCCCTCGCCCACCGCGAGGCCGCCCACGGCATAGCCGTCGAACCCGATGTCGATCAGCGCGTCGGCGCTTTCCTTGCGCAGTTTTTCGTCGAGTACGCCTTGCTGGATGCCGAAGATGGCGGCGCGCTGCGCATGTTCACCCCCGCGGTCGAACTCGTCGCGGCTGCGCCTGGCCCACGCAATCGATCGGTCCATCGCCTCGCGCTGCTTGTCCGCGCTCACGTCGGGCCGAACCAGCTCGTCGAATTGCATGACGATGTCGCTGTCGAGCAGGCGCTGCACCTCGATCGAGCGTTCGGGCGTCAGATGATGACGCGATCCGTCGAGATGGCTTTTAAACGTAACGCCGTCATCGGTGACTTTGGACAAATCCGACAGGCTCATCACCTGGTAGCCGCCGCTATCGGTGAGGATCGGTCGATCCCAGTTCATGAAGCGGTGCAGTCCGCCCAGCTTGGCCACCCGCTCCGCGCCGGGACGCAGCATCAGGTGATAGGTATTGCCAAGGATGATGTCCGCGCCGGTCGCCCGCACCGCCTCGGGCTTCATCGCCTTGACCGTCGCCGCGGTCCCCACCGGCATGAACGCGGGCGTACGGATATCGCCGCGCTGCATCGACAATGTGCCGGTCCGCGCCTTGCCGTCCGTGGCCGCGATCGAAAAGGAAAAGCGGGTCATTGCCTAGAAATCATACACCACGGTCACGCGCGTCAGCGTGTCGGTTTTCTCGGCACCCGCAGGCGGGTCGGTTTCGTGTTCGACGACATAGGACACGCGGGCGATCAAGTTGCCGCCGAGATCGGCTTCAAGGCCGGTGGCGGCGCGCAGGCTGGTCGAGCCGTCCTCGACCAGTGCCTCGGCGTCTTCGGTGAGGGCTAGCCGCTCACTGATGGTCCAGTCGAAGTCGAGCGCAGCGAGACCCGCTAGCCGCTCGGTGCTCGTGCCGTCGGTGAAATCGGTGTAGCGGAATGCCGGGCCGCCCTTTAGCGACAGGAAGACGCGATCCGTGTCGATCACGTCATAGCCAAGGCCACCCGAAGCGACGAGGCGGGTCGAGATGCCCTGGAAGCGATCGCGCTCATATTGGCCAAGGCCGTAGGCGTACAACCGTTCGGTGATCTTGTAGTTGGGCTCATAGGCGAACAGGAATTGCTCGCGCGTCGCCACGCCGTCGCTCTCCCGATAGTCGACGAGCGCTCCCAGCTTGTGGCGCCAATCGATGCCCTCGCGCTTGACCTTGAGACCTGCGGTAACGCCCAGATCGTCGCTGTTGCCCGATGACTGGAAGGCCCCCAGTTCGCCGCGCCCCGACCAGTTTTCAAGGATGCCGGCGGTGCGGATTTCGGCTTCTTTCTCGGCTGCGACCGCGGCGGCCTTTCCGGCCATTTGCTCCTTGGCACGTGCGGCTAGTGCGTCGATAGTCGGGCGATCGTCGGGATAGGTGGAACGCGCCAACGCAATTACGGTATCGACCTTCTTGGCATCGCCGGTGGCGACCGCGGCATCGATCAACTCTTCCACCGCAACCGGAAGTTCGGCTTGCGCCGCCGCAGGCATGCAGGAAAGCGTCGCGGCGAGCGCCACACATCGAAACATCATGGCAATATCCCTTCGCGCGCCGACCTATCGGCATCGCATTGCCGATGCAACGGGGCATGATCTCGATCAAAGCGCGAGGGCGGCAATCATGGTATTCAAGGCTCGCCCCAGAGAGGAGACCTAGCATGAGTATCGAACTTGCTACCTATTTGCTGCGTGACAATCGCGTCATGTCGGTTGCCACCATGATGGACAATGGCTGGCCGCAATGCACGATGGTTGCTTACGCCAACGATGGGATGACGCTTTATTTCGTCATCTCCAAGTCGGGCAGCAAATATGAAAATATCCAGCGCGATGCCCGGATCGGGATCGCCATCGGACACGACGTCCTGTCCCCGCGTAGCATCAAGGGATTGTCGATTGCAGCCTGCGCAAGCGAAGTCGAGGACGAGGCCGAACGCAGCAAGGCACTCAAGCTGCTGATGGACCGCAGGCCGCCGCTCGAACGGCTGCGGGAGCCCGGCAAGGACCGCGCTGCCGTCATGAAGGCCGAGCCCGAGCTGATGACCGTGATGGATTATTCGAAAGGGTTCGGCTTCTCGACCTTGCTGAGCTTTGGTGAAAATGGTGCCATCGAATCTGTCGATGAGCAGCCCTCCGACTGGGGCTACGGCGCCGAATTCAGACCGATCGAGTAGGCAGTAATAGCGAGGAATCGCCGTAGCTGTAGAAGCGATATTCGTGCGCGATGGCGTGCGCATAAGCGCGCTGCATCGTCTCCAACCCCATTAGCGCTGAGACCAGCATGAACAGCGTTGACCTCGGCAAGTGGAAGTTGGTCATCAGGCCGTCCACGGCGCGGAAGCGATAGCCGGGTGTGATGAAGATATCGGTGTCACCGGCAAAGGGCTGGATCATGCCATCCTTGTCCGCTGCGCTTTCCAGCAGGCGGAGCGGCGTGGTGCCGACCGCGATCAGGCGCCCACCTTTAGCACGCGCGGCATTGAGCCGCGCCGCGGTATCGGCATCGATCTGCCCCCACTCGGCGTGCATCTTGTGATCGTCGGTATCGTCGACCTTCACCGGCAGGAAAGTGCCGGCCCCGACATGCAGCGTCAGCGTCTCGCGCTTCACCCCCGCCGCATCCAGCGCGGCGACGAGGCGGTCGGTGAAATGGAGCGATGCCGTTGGTGCCGCGACGGCGCCTTCTTCGCGCGCGAACATGGTCTGGTAATCGTCGCGGTCGGCATCATCGATGCCACGCTTGGTAGCGATGTAGGGCGGCAGTGGCATGGTGCCGGCGCGCTCGAGCAAGAGTTCGACCGGCTCGTCGCCCTGAAATTCCAGCAGGATGGCGCCGCTTTCATCGCGCCGCTCGGCGATGGCCGTGACATCATTGCCGAAGTCGATAATGTCGCCGTCGCGAACGCGCTTGGCGTTCTTCACGAAGGCCCACCAGCCGCGCAGGCCTTCGCGCTTGTGCAGCGTCGCGCCGATCGTGGCATCACCGCGCTTGCCGGTCAGTTGGGCCGGGATGACCTTAGTGTCGTTGAAGACCAAGACGTCATCGGGCCCGAGCAAGTCGGGCAGGTCCATGACCTTGCGATCGGAAATGTCGCTGCCGTCGACCAGCAGCATGCGCGCGGCATCACGCGGACGGCACGGCCTTAGTGCGATCCGTTCCTGCGGTAACTCGAAATTAAAATCGGAAACCCTCATTCGGGTGTCGGGGCGCGTACCTCGTCCACGTCTTCCTGCGACACCGGCGCTGGCGTCGGCGGCGCCGGAAGCGGACCGCCGATCGTTGCACTGACGATGCGGGTCGGCTGCGCCGGCGGTTCGCCCGGCGCGATATTGTCGACCGCCTGCATGCCCGAGACGACGCGGCCGAGCACGGTATATTCGCGGTCGAGTGCGAAGCGCGGCGAGAACATGATGTAGAATTGGCTATTGGCGCTATTTTGCGCAGCCTGCTGCTGTTCGGGCGTCGCGCCCTGCGGTGCGCCTTCGCGCGCCATCGCGAAAGCACCGCGAAGATGCGGCAGGCGATTGAATTCGGCCGGAAGGTCGGGAAGCTCCGAACCGCCCATGCCCGTCCCTTGCGGATCGCCTGTCTGCGCCATGAAACCCGGAACCACGCGGTGGAAGATCAGGCCGTCGTAGAAGCCGGCGCTGGCCAGCTGCTGCACGCGATAGACGTGCTGCGGCGCCGCATCGGGGCGCAGCTGGATGACCACCGTGCCGCCGTTGGAAAGGTTGAGCGTCAGCTTGTTCGCGGGGTTATTGGCGACCTCTTCGGGAACGATGTGCGTCATCAGGGGCTGTGCCTGATCCTGCGCAGCGGCAGGTGCCGCGCCCAAGCCGAGGGTGAGTGCCAAGAGAGCCAGTGACGTACGCATAAAATCCCTTCCAAAAATCGCATCTCGCCTAGCGCGGCGTTTCAGATTCGCCAAGTCACCTAGGCGGGGTTTGCTGAACCTAGCTTTGCTCGCCAGCAAGCGCCGCCGCGACGTCGCGGGCCACTTCAGCGGGTACGAACTTATCGATGGGGCCGCCATAGCGGGCGATTTCCTTGACCAGCCGCGAGGCAATGGGCTGCAACGACACGTCGGCCATCAGGAAGACGGTTTCGACGTCGTCGTTCAACTGCTGGTTCATGCCCGCCATCTGATACTCATATTCGAAATCGGCAACGGCGCGCAGCCCGCGCAGCACGAAGCTGGCGTTGTGCGCGACGGCGAAATCCATCAGCAGCGAGTTGAAACTGACCACCTCGACATTGTCGATGTCCGCCGTTTCGCGGCGTACCATCTCCAACCGTTTCTCGACGTCGAACATCGGCGATTTGGCCGAATTGGTCGTGACCCCGATGACGAGCTTGTCCGCCAGCGCGCTGCCGCGCCGAATGATATCGAGATGCCCAAGCGTGATGGGGTCAAATGTGCCGGGGTAGACGCCGATGCGCATATTAGCGGTCCCTTTCTACGGCATAGCGGGCGATAGCGCGCAGAAGGTCGGCTTCTTCGCCATGCTTGTCCAGATGTTCAATGGCCTGATCGACCAACATGCGCGCCTGTTCACGCGCCTTGTCCTCGCCCATCAGCGAAACGAAGGTGGCCTTGCCCGCATCGGCGTCCTTCTGGAGCCGCTTGCCCGCCTTGTCCTCGTCGCCCGAATGATCGAGCAAATCGTCGGCGATCTGGAAGGCGAGCCCGACATTACGCGCGTAGCCGTGATACGGCGTGCGCTGGTCGGGGCGGATCTGGCCGAGGATGCACGCGGCTTCGACCGACACTTCGATCATCGCCCCCGTTTTAAGCTGCTGGAGCCGGGTGATGGCGCCGAGATCGAGCGCGTCTTTCTCGGCCCCCGCGACGAGGTCCATCATCTGCCCGCCTGCCATGCCATTTGGGCCCGACGCCTTGGCCAGCGCCAGGCAAAGTTCGGCGCGCACATGGTCGCTATCGTGGGTCTTGGGATTGGCCGCGAGTTCGAACGCCAGCGCGTACAGGCTGTCCCCTGCCAATACAGCGGTGCATTCATCGAACGCCTTGTGCACAGTCGGCTTGCCGCGGCGAAGATCGTCATCGTCCATGCAGGGAAGATCGTCATGGATCAGCGAATAGACGTGGATCGCCTCGATCGCGGTGCCGGCGCGAATGGCCCTAGCGTCGGGAACATTGAATAAGCGCGCGGCTGCCACCGTGAGCAGGGGGCGCATGCGCTTGCCACCACCGATGGCGGCGTGGCGCATCGCTTCATAGAGTGTGTCGCGGCGATCGCCGGGCACTTCGAGGATGCCCTTGAATAGCGCATCGACGCTGTTGCCGACACGGTCGGCCTCTGTTCCAAGAAGAGGCGGCAGGCTCACTTACCGGCGTCGAACGGCTCGGTGCCCGCAGGCTGCCCGTTGCCGTCCAGCGTGATCTTCTCGATCCGTTCGCGCGCCGAGGTCAGCCGCGCCTCGCAATGCTTCTTGAGCGCTTCGGCGCGCTGGTAGAGCGCAATCGACTTGTCGAGCGTTTCGTCGCCGGCTTCCAGGGTGCGCACGATCGTTTCGAGTTCCGCCAGCGCGGCCTCGAATTCCATTTCTTCGACAGGCGTATCAGACATTGCTGCGACCATGGCGGCTCATGCTCCCCCGGGCAAGCTTCACTCGCTCTTGGCGAACGGATCCTTGATGCCCGGCACAATCTCGGGACGATTGTCCTCGGGCTCGGCTTCGGCGGCGAGCGCTTCGTCGGCGGCCTTGGCGGCGTCCTCGCGCTCCTTGCGCAGCTCGTCGATCAGCGCTTCGCGATCGGAATCGAGCGTGGTGTCGACGGCGACATTTTCCTTGCCCGCCTTCTTGGCCGCCTTGGCGACCGCAGCGTCGAGTTCGCGCTGGCTGGTCAGGCCGAGCGTCACCGGATCCTTGGGCTGGATGTTCGCCATGTTCCAGTGCGTCCGCTCCTTGATCGCGCCGATGGTGGTGCGAGTCGTGCCGATCAGCTTGCCGATCTGCGCGTCGGATAGTTCAGGATGGTTTTTCAGCAGCCATGCAATGCCGTCGGGCTTATCCTGGCGCTTGGACACGGGCGTATACCGCGGGCCCTTGGTGCGGGTCACCGAGTCGGGTGCCTTCTGCATCACGAGGACATAGTCTTCATCGGCCTGGCCGCGCTCGATTTCCTCGTGCGTGAGTTCACCCGAGCGGACCGGATCGCGGCCGGTCAGCTTGGTCGAGGCGGTATCATCGGCGATCGCCTGGACCTCGAGGATGTGCAGGCCGCAGAACTCGGCAATCTGCGTGAAGGAAAGCGACGTATTGTCGACCAGCCATGCGGCGGTCGCGTGGGGCATCAGGGGCGTGGCCATGATGGATCTCCGTTAGACATAGAAAGGGCCGCCCCTTTCCGGAGCGGCCACGTTGCCATGAGAGATACGCCTTTGGCCGGGTAAGCGCAAGGGATGGCAGGGAAATAACCGCATTGGACGTTCTTTCGCACGACGCGGAGAGGGTGCGTGCCTATCAGACTGGACGATGATCGTTTCCAGGTTTTTCGATGCTCTCAAGGCGACACGTTCCCCGCACCTCGCGCTGCTGCGCGGCGCGGCGCGACCAAGCGGACTGGAAGGCGACGCCTACGAGGTAACCGGGCCGCGCCATGAATGGCTCGGCTTCGTATGGCAGAGCGACGATGGTTGGCGTGCGGGTCGGGCCATCTGCAAGGATGGCGCGCCGTTTGCGACGCGCACTGGTGCCGCACGCTCGCTGCGTTAGCCGACTTTCAACACGATCTTGCCGACATGTTCGCCCGCTTCCATGCGGGCATGTGCCTTGGCTGCGTCTTCAAGCGCGAACACTTCGTCCATGACCGGTCGCAGGCGACCGCCTTCGACGAACGGCCAGACATGCGCCTTCAGTTCGTCGGCCACCATCGTCTTGAACGCGGGCGAGCGAGCGCGCAGCGTCGAGCCTGTGAGGATGAGACGGCGGAGCATTGCGTCCATTATGGATATTTCTGCCTTGGCGCCGCGCTGGAAGGCGATCGACACGTGGCGGCCTTCATCGGCAAGGCAGGCAAGGTTGCGCGGCACATAGTCGCCGCCAACCATGTCGAGCACGACTTGCACGCCCCTGCCCTCGCTATGATCCTTGACGACATCGACGAAGTCTTCGGTGTTGTAATTGATCGCCAGCGCCGCCCCTTCCTCCTCGGCGCGCTTGCATTTCGCATCGCTGCCGCAGGTAACGATGACGGTCAGGCCGAACAATCGGCCCAGCTTGATGGCCATCGTGCCGATGCCGCTGGTCCCGCCATGGACGAGCACCGTATCGCCATCGGCCGCAAAGCCGCGCTCGAACAGGTTGGTCCAGACGGTGAAGAGCGTTTCGGGCATCGCCGCCGCTTCTTCCATGGACAGGCCTTCGGGGACCGCGATGCAGCTACCGATCGGAGCGGCGCAATATTCGGCATAGCCGCCGCCGGTGACCAGCGCGCACACCTTGCGGCCAACCAAGTTGTGGGGTCCCTCGACCACTTCGCCCGCGACCTCGAGCCCCGGGAGGTCGCTTGCGCCAGGCGGCGGCGGATAGGCACCGAGCCGCTGGAGGATGTCGGGTCGGTTTACCCCCGCCGCCTCCACCCTGATCAGCACCTCACCTTCGCGCGGGACTGGGCGCGCGCGCTCTTCGAGGACCAGCTGCTCGGGCCCTCCGGCTTGGCGGATGGCGATGCAGCGCATTTGATCGGGCATGTACTCTCCAACAACGAACGGATGTTTGTTGTCGGTGCTTGTCGCAGCGCGAAGCCGTCTTGCCAACGGGGTTGCAGGCAGACGCAATCAGCGCCGCCGGCAGAACGCACCGAGCATGATCGCCACCAGCCCGATCAGGCTGATGAAGGCGGCCGAGACCGCTCCTGAAGCAAAATCACCCATGATAAACGGGGACGCCGCCGTCCCGGGCTAACCCCGAAAGGCGCAAGGGGCGGCGGCATTCCGGCGTCAGTAGACGGTGGAACGGTGATTGCCGCGACACATCAATGCCACCGGCACGATGTGATCGGCATGCTTGTTCCCCTGCGTATCCATATCTTCCGCGAAAAAAACGCGTTCCCCACTATGGGCGGCCTTCAGACCGCTCGTGATGAACTCTTCAGCTGAGATATAGATGTCAGGCGAACCGTCATCCGGACGGATCACCCCACACGCAGACTTACGATCAAGTTCGACAATAGTGCCGTACATGACATCCTCCTGTGCTTCGTACGGGGGGTGAGTCCCGCGGGACTTTGATTAACACAAATCAATATATTTGTAAATTGACATCGACGGTCTGTGGCGTGTTTTCGAGCCTGCAAAGCGGCGCCATCGCTGTTTCTTTTCGGCACAAGATAGTCGGGAAGGTCGCGATGGCATCGGCCTTCGTCTACATGGCAAGATGCCGCCCGCTCCGAGGGGCGGTAGGGGCGTGGTCCGCCTCCTGCGTCAACAAGCAGGAATGCGCACACAAGGGCCGCGCCTCTTTACCAACTTTGTTGAGTCGGCGTCCGTAATTGGACGCATATGGATCGAGCTCGCCACCCTGCGCACACACGAAGGGTGGCGGGCGCGGTTCCGTTGTAGTGGGCGGGGCCGCGCCCTTATCCACAGGTTTTGCGAGTCGGCGCGTTGACAGGTGCGCGGTCCTTTCAGACGCTGCCCAAATGGATGAAGAAGACGATTTCAAGCCCGGCGACCCGATCGTGCAAATCGGCAAGGAAGACCTCGATCCGCTGTCGGTCCATGAGCTCGACAAGCGCATTGCGCTGTTGAAGGCCGAGATCACCCGGACCGAGGCGCACAAGGCCGGCAAGTCGAGCCATCTTTCCGCCGCCGACGCGCTCTTCAAGAAGAGCTGAGGGCTACATGCGATCGGCACCCTTGATGAAAACGCCGCGCATCCCGACATTGGTCGTGTAAGGAGACAGATTTCATGCCTAGTTTTGCCCGCGAACTCGAACAGACGCTGCACAATGCGCTGGGCGAGGCGAGCAAGCGTCGCCACGAATATGCGACGCTCGAACATCTTCTCATCGCGCTGATCGACGATGAGCACGCCGCGCAGGTCATGGATGCCTGCGGCGTGGACCGCACCGAATTGCGCGGTACCGTCAAGCAATATCTCGACGGCGAACTCGGGGCGTTGGTGAGCGACAGCGCCACCGACCCCAATCCGACGAGCGGCTTCCAGCGGGTGGTGCAACGCGCCATCCTGCACGTGCAAAGCTCGGGCCGCGAAGAAGTGACCGGCGCGAACCTGCTGGTTGCATTGTTCAGCGAGCGCGAAAGCTATGCCGTCTATTTCCTGCAGCAGCAGGACATGAGCCGCCTCGATGCGGTGACCTTCATCTCGCATGGTGTCGGAAAAGGCAGCGACAGCATTGCGTCCAGCCCGCCCGAGGGCGCGGGCGAACCCGATGAAAAGACCGAGACGACCGCCAAGGGCGACAAGAAAGAGAGCGCGCTCGATCAGTTCACGGTCAACCTCAACAAGAAGGCCGAGGACGGCAAGATCGATCCGCTGATCGGCCGCGGTCCCGAAGTCGACCGTACGGTCCAGATCCTGTGCCGCCGTTCCAAGAACAACCCGCTTTACGTGGGCGATCCGGGTGTCGGTAAGACCGCCATCGCCGAAGGCCTGGCGCGCAAGATCATCGAAGGCGACGTACCCGAAGTGCTCAAGGAAGCGGTGATCTATGCGCTCGACATGGGCGCGTTGCTGGCGGGCACGCGCTATCGCGGCGATTTCGAGGAACGGCTGAAGCAAGTTGTGAACGAGTTGGAAAAGCTCCCCCACGCGGTTCTCTTCATTGATGAAATCCACACCGTCATCGGCGCCGGTGCGACCAGCGGCGGCGCGATGGATGCGTCGAACCTGCTGAAGCCCGCGCTTTCCTCGGGCTCGATCCGCTGCATCGGCTCGACCACCTACAAGGAATTCCGCAACCATTTCGAAAAGGATCGCGCGCTGCTACGCCGTTTCCAGAAGATTGACGTCAACGAGCCGACGGTCGAGGAAACGGTGCAGATCCTGATGGGCCTGCGCTCATATTTCGAAGAGCATCACGACGTGAAATACCTCCCCGATGCCATCAAGGCCGCGGTGGAGCTGTCGGATCGCTACATCCATGACCGCAAGCTGCCCGACAAGGCAATCGACGTGATCGACGAAGTCGGGGCGATGCAGATGCTCAAGCCCCCCTCCAAGCGGCGCAAGCAGATGGATGTCGCGGAAATCGAGGCCGTGGTCGCGACGATGGCCCGCATTCCGCCCAAATCGGTATCGAGCGACGACAAGCGCGTGCTTGAAACGCTCGAGCAGGACCTCAAGCGCGTCGTGTTCGGCCAGGACCTGGCAATCGAGAAGCTTTCGGCAGCGATCAAGCTGTCGCGTGCGGGCTTGCGCGAGCCCAACAAGCCGATCGGCAACTACCTCTTCTCGGGGCCCACGGGTGTCGGCAAGACCGAAGTGGCACGCCAGCTCGCTTCGATCCTTGGCATTCCGCTCCAGCGTTTCGACATGAGCGAATATATGGAGCGCCACAGCGTGTCGCGCCTTATCGGTGCGCCTCCGGGTTATGTCGGTTACGACCAGGGCGGCCTGCTGACCGACGCGGTCGACCAGCAACCGCATAGCGTGATCCTGCTCGACGAAATCGAGAAGGCGCACCCCGACCTGTTCAATATCCTGCTGCAGGTGATGGATAACGGAAAGCTGACAGACCATCACGGCAAGACGGTCGATTTCCGCAACGTGGTGCTGATCATGACGACCAATGCCGGCGCTGCCGACATGGCACGTGAGAGCATCGGGTTCGGCAATATCACGCGCGAAGATGCGCAGGATGATGCGGTGAAGAAGATGTTCACGCCCGAATTCCGCAACCGCCTCGATGCGGTGGTGCCCTTCGGCTACCTGCCGCCCGCGGTCGTGCGCCGCGTGGTCGAGAAGTTCTTCCTCGAACTCGAACTGCAGCTCGCCGATCGCGACGTGCATATCGAGCTCGACGAGGAGGCCAAGGACTGGCTGGTCGAGAAGGGCTATGACAAGCTCTACGGTGCCCGCCCGATGGCGCGCCTCATCCAGGAGAAAATCAAGCAGCCGCTGGCCGAAGAGCTATTGTTCGGCAAGCTGGCCGACGGCGGCGAGGTCATGGTGCATGTGAAGGATGGCAAGCCCGACTTCGAAATCATTCCGGCCGCGCCGAAGAACGGCAGAAGGAAAAAGGCTGCTCCAAAGCAGGCACCCGAAGCCAAGAAGGCAGAGGGCAAGCCCGCCAAGAAGCCCGCCGCCAAGAAGAAGGCGCCAGCCAAGAAGAAAGCGGACAGCAAGGACAAGGGCTAAGCCCCTCTCCTTTCGCGGTTTCACAAAGTCGGCGCGGCCATTATGGTCGCGCCAATTTTGTTTTTCCGGAGACCGCTCATGAACCGCCTGTTTGCTGCCGCCAGCCTGATCGCCCTGTCGGCCACCCCTGCTTTCGCCCACGATCCCGAATTCGATGCGGACATGATCGACATGCATGTGCGCACCACTTCGGCCGACGTCTATGAAGGGCGCGCGCCCGATACGCGCGGGGAAGCGATGACGGTCGGCTACATCTCGGGCGCGCTGGCTGCGGCGGGCGTCCAGCCGGGCGGCGAGGTCAATGAAACGGGCTTGCGCAGCTGGACGCAGGCCGTGCCGCTGCAAAAATCGACGCTGGTCGACGATCCCGCCGCCTCGGTGACGATGGCGGACGGCGACGTGATGCAGCTGACGCAGGGCGAGAATATCGCCATCCGTGCCCCGCAGAACGGTGCAGCGCAGGTCAATCTCGACGATGCCGAGATCGTGTTCGCCGGCTACGGCGTGACCGCGCCCGAGCGCGATTGGGACGATTTCAAGGACATGGATGTCGCCGGCAAGATCATCGTTGTCCTTGTCAACGACCCCGATTTCGAAGGCGGCGAAGGCGACTTCGGCGGCAGGGAAATGACCTATTACGGCCGCTGGACCTACAAATACGAGGAAGCCGCGCGCCGCGGTGCGGCAGGTGTTCTCGTCATCCACGAAACCGAACCCGCCTCCTACGGGTGGGCGACCGTACGCAACTCCAATAACCAGACCTTCGACATCGTTCGGGCCAATCCGGGCGAAGCGCATAGCGGTTTGCAAGGCTGGATGCACCGCGACCTTGCGGTCCAGCTCTTCGCCGATAGCGGGATCGACTTCGAAGACGCCAAGGCGATGGCGCGCACCAAAGCCTTCCAGCCAATGACGCTTAAAGCCACGATGGACGTCGCGATTCTCGCCGAGCTCGAGCAGGTCGAAGCCCAGAATGTGCTCGGTATCCTGCCCGGGACAACGCGCGCGGATGAATATGTCGTCTACACCGCGCACCACGATCATATAGGCGTCGGCGATCCGGACGAGAATGGCGACACCATCTTCAACGGGGCGCTCGACAATGCGACTGGCGTCGCGCACGTCATCGAACAGGCGCGGGCCTTTGCCGAGATGGGGGCGCAGGAACGCTCTATCGTGTTCCTGTTCGTCGGCGCCGAAGAGCGCGGCCTGCTCGGTACCAAATATTACGTCAACAATCCGCTCTATGCGCTGGAAAAGACGGCGGGCGTGCTCAATACCGACAGCCTTGGCGTGTTCGGACCGGCGAGCGACTTTTCGATCAGCGGATCGGCGCGGCTCGAACTGCTCGATATCCTGATCGAAGAGGCCGAGGATTTCGGTCTGACCTTTGCCCCCGATCCGCGCCCCGAAGCGGGTAGCTTCTTCCGGTCGGATCACTTCCCCTTCGCGCAGGCCGGCGTACCTGCAGTCAGCTTCCGCTCGGGCCAGCAACTCACCGAAGGCGGGGCCGATCGCGCCGCCGAGCTTGCCGCCGACTATATCGCCAATCGCTACCACCAGCCGGACGACGAATGGTCGCCCGAATGGAACCTCGATGGCATCGTCGCCAACGCCAAGTTGCTGCACCAGGTCGGCACACGGCTCGCCAATGGCGGCGAGTGGCCGCAATGGGCAGAGGGCAGCGAATTCGGTGCCATTCGCGCCAAAAGCGATTTTGCCCGACAGGAAGAAAGCGACGACTGATGGCCCTCACCTTCTACACCAACCCGATGAGCCGCGGGCAGATCGCGCGCTGGGCGTTGCATGAAGCAGGCGTCGATTACGATCAGAAGATCGTGCAGTACGGCGAGGAAATGAAGTCGGAACCCTACATCTCGATCAATCCGATGGGCAAGGTCCCGGCGATCGACCACGGTGGCACGATCGTCACCGAGTGCGCCGCGATCTGCCATTACCTGGCGGAGATGTTCAAGCCGGACCTGTTACCGACCGACGGCGAAAAGGCCGCCTATTTTCGCTGGTTGTTCTATGCCGCCGGCCCTGTGGAGGCCGCGGTGACCAACAAGTCGATGGGGTTCGAAGTGACCGAGCCCGACAAGCGGGGTACGCTCGGGTACGGCGACTACGATCTCGTGATGGATGTGCTGGAGCAGCATTTCGCTGCGAATGACTATGTCGTCGGCGACCGGTTCACGATGGCCGACGTATATCTGGGCAGCCACATCAGCTGGGGCATGCAATTTGGGACGATGCCCGAACGCGGTAGCTTCAAGGCCTATGCCGAACGGCTGACCGCGCGCGATGCCTGGAAAGAGGCCAAGGCGATCGATGTCGATCTCATCGCCCAAGCGCAGGCCAAGTAACCAGCCTAGAACAACGGAAGGGTGTGAGCGGGCGTTGCCTTGTCGGCGCCCCTTGACGCCGTGCCGCGCGATTGCGCTACCTTGGGCGCGCTTTCGCGTGTCTGCAGCGTCGGCTGTTGGGGAATGGCAAGCAGGCTCAGGGCAGTCAGGCTAATCATCGGCTTCGTCCTTTCAGACCTGCGCTTTGCGCCAAAACAAATGGCCCGACGCTGAACGCCGGGCCATTCGTCTGTTCATATTGGCGTATCGCCTATTCGCGGCTGCCCATGAAGCGCAGCAGGAACAGGAACATGTTGATGAACGCCATGTAGAGGTGCAGCGCCCCGTAGATGGTGGTCTTGGCCATCATCTCGGCATTGCCGCGCACCTGGAAGTAGATGCTCTTCACTTCCTGCGTCTTGTAGGCCGTAAAGGCCGCGAAGATCAGCAGGCCGATCGCGCTCATCGCCAGGTCGGCCGTGGCCGACTTGAAGACGAGGACGTTGAGCAGCATCGCGGCAAACAGGCCCCAGATGCCCATGATCAGGAAGGTGCCCCAACCCGACAGGTCCTTCTTGGTGGTGTAGCCCCAGAAGCTGAGACCCCCGAAGGCGATTGCCGTCGTGAAGAAGGTCTGCGCGATCGAGACCGGTGTGAACGTCATGAAGATCGTACTGATCGATGCGCCGACCAAGGCGGCGTAAATCCAGTAGGTCGCCCGCGCGGTCTGCACCGACATCTTGAAGATGCGGAACTGCAGCCACATCACCAGCGCGAACGGACCGAACATCATCGCCCAAGCGAGCATCGTCGGCGCGCCGGTTGCCGGATCGTAGAGCAGGCCGACAAAGCCCGCCTGCGCGGCCAGCAGCGACACGATGCCCGTCAGCAAGATGCCCGAGGCCATATAGTTGTAGACGCCGAGCATATACTTGCGCAGGCCCTCGTCGCGCTTGGCGCGCGGAACACTGGCGCTCGTCGCGGGGTCGAAGCCCTGCGTCGTCGTACGCTCGTCAAACTGATTAGCCATGTTCTCTCCTTCGGCCGTAATCGACCGGTTATGCCCTGTGTTGTGCAGCAATATCGGCATATTTGGCTCCGGTTTCAAGCTAAACAGGCTTTTCACCACGCCCGACCTTGGGCTGCCTTGATCATACGGCGCTGAACCACCACCTATGCGACACGTTCATCCGACACGCGCCGACCTTGCGCGCCAAGAACATTTGTGGAACAAAAGGGCGGCAATGCTGACCAATATCTCGGTGCGCGGGGCGCGCGAACATAATCTCAAGGGCGTGGACATCGATATTCCGCGCGAAAGCCTGACGGTCATCACCGGCCTGTCGGGCTCGGGCAAGTCGAGCCTTGCTTTCGATACGATCTATGCCGAGGGGCAGCGTCGCTACGTGGAATCGCTGAGCGCTTATGCGCGCCAGTTCCTCGAGATGATGCAGAAGCCCGATGTCGAACATATCGACGGCCTGTCTCCCGCCATCTCGATCGAACAGAAGACGACGAGCAAGAATCCGCGCTCGACCGTCGCGACCGTGACCGAGATCTACGACTATATGCGCCTTCTGTGGGCGCGCGTCGGCGTGCCCTACTCCCCTGCGACGGGCGAGCCGATCCAGGCGCAGCAGGTGAGCCAGATGGTCGATCGTGCCATGCAACTGCCACCAAAGTCCCGTCATCTACTGCTCGCGCCCGTCGTGCGCGGGCGCAAGGGCGAGTACAAGAAAGAGATTGCGGAGTGGCAGAAGCAGGGGTTCACCCGCATCCGTATCGATGGTGAAGTATATCCGATCGATGAGGCGCCTGCGCTCGACAAGAAGTACAAGCACGACATCGAGATCGTCGTTGATCGTATCGTCATCAAGGAGGGCATCGAGGCCCGCCTCGCCGATAGTTTAGAAACCGCGCTGAAGCTTGCAGACGGGCTTGCCTTTCTCGACCCTGCCGATCCGAGCGAGGAGCAGGTCGAAGCCAAAGGCGGAATGAAGCTCGATCACGCGACGCCCGGACGGCTTGTGTTTTCCGAACGCTTCGCCTGTCCCGTCTCCGGCTTTACCATCAGCGAAATCGAGCCGCGCCTGTTCTCGTTCAACGCGCCGCAAGGGGCGTGCCCCTCGTGTGACGGCCTCGGCGAGATGATGGAATTCGACGAGGATCTCGTGGTCCCCAATCACGGCCTGTCGCTCAAGAAGGGTGCCGTCGTGCCCTGGGCCAAAAGCCAGCCGCCCTCACCCTATTACATGCAGGTGCTCGGCAGCCTGGCGCGTGCTTATGGATTTTCGTTGGAAACGCCTTGGGCGGACCTGCCCGAGGAAGCGAAAGAGGTCATCCTTTACGGCACCAAGGGTAAACCGGTGGTGCTGCGCTTCATCGACGGCAAGAAGAGCTACGAGGTCAAAAAGCCGTTCGAAGGCGTGATCGGCAACCTGGAACGCCGCATGCGCACCACCGAAAGCGCGTGGATGCGCGAGGAGCTTTCGAAATATCAGGCTGCGCACCCCTGCGACGCCTGCCATGGCGCCCGGCTTCGGCCCGAAGCGCTCGCGGTGAAGATTGCCGGCGAGGATATCAGCCTTTCGGCGCGCCGTTCGGTGGCTGATGCGGTCGAATGGTTCTCGACGGTCGAGGACAAGCTGACCGACCAGCAAAGGGCGATTGCCAAGGCCATCCTGAAGGAAATCAACGAGCGCCTCGGCTTTCTCCACAATGTCGGCCTCGACTATCTCAACCTCGACCGCCGATCGGGCACGCTGTCCGGCGGCGAAAGCCAGCGCATCCGGCTTGCCAGCCAGATCGGCAGCGGCTTGTCCGGCGTACTCTACGTCCTCGACGAGCCTTCGATCGGCCTTCACCAGAAAGACAATGACCGGTTGCTCGAGACGCTCAAGCGACTGCGCGAGCTCGGCAACACGGTGCTTGTCGTCGAACATGACGAAGACGCCATCCGCACCGCCGATCATGTCATCGACATGGGGCCGGGTGCAGGCGTCAAGGGCGGTGAAGTCGTCTGCGCCGGCACGCTAGACGAGATCCTGCAATGCGAGGACAGCCTGACTGCCGACTATCTTGCCGGCCGCCGCCAGATCGCGGTTCCCGAAAAGCGCCGCAAGGGCTCAGGCAAGAAGCTGACGCTCAAGGGCGCAAAGGCCAATAACCTGCAGGACGTGAGCGCCTCGATACCGCTCGGCACCTTCACTTGTGTGACCGGCGTGTCGGGATCGGGCAAGTCGAGCTTCACGATCGATACGCTCTACGCCGCGGCCGCCCGCGCGCTTAATGGTGCGCGCATCCTGTCGGGCAAATATGACCGCATCGACGGGCTCGAGCATCTCGACAAGGTCATCGATATCGATCAGTCCCCAATCGGTCGCACGCCGCGTTCGAACCCCGCCACCTATACGGGCGCCTTCACGCAAATCCGCGACTGGTTCGCCGGACTGCCCGAAAGCCAGGCGCGTGGCTACAAGCCGGGACGTTTCAGCTTCAACGTGAAGGGCGGCCGCTGCGAAGCGTGCAAGGGCGATGGCCTCCTCAAGATTGAAATGCACTTCCTGCCGGACGTCTACGTCACGTGCGACGTCTGCCACGGGCAACGCTACAATCGCGAGACGTTAGAGGTGAAGTTCAAGGGCAAGTCGATTGCCGACGTCCTCGACATGACAGTCGACGACGCCGCCAGCTTCTTCAAGGCGGTGCCCTCGATCCGCGACAAGATGGAAATGCTCCAGCGCGTCGGCCTCGGCTACATCAAGGTTGGCCAGCAGGCGACCACGCTGTCGGGCGGTGAAGCCCAGCGCATCAAACTGGCCAAAGAGCTATCCAAACGCGCCACAGGCAGAACGCTATATATCCTCGACGAGCCAACCACGGGTTTGCACTTCGAGGACGTGCGCAAGTTGCTCGAAGTGCTCCACACGCTGGTCGAGCAAGGCAACACCGTGGTTGTCATCGAGCATAATCTCGACGTCATCAAGACGGCCGACCATATTCTCGATCTCGGGCCGGGCGGCGGCGCCAATGGCGGCACTGTCGTCGCCCAGGGGACTCCCGAACAGGTCGCTGCCAACAAGAACAGCTATACCGGAAGTTATCTCAAGCCGATGCTCGGGAAAAAGCCTGCAACGGCTACCGCGAAGCAGGGCGAGAAAACTCCCGCCTAGGCAGCTTCGGCAAGGACTGCACAGGCTACTCGCCCGCCGGCATCGCCGGTTGGGTCGGTAGCGTAGTCATCGGCCCCTTCATGAATAACCAGCGCGGTGCCGTCGCTGTCGCTCATCGCGGGCTCGACACCTTCAAACGACACGCCGGCGACCATATAGGTCGCCGTGCCGGTCCCGTCTTCGCCGACATTCATATTGGCAAGATCGCCAAGGTGCGCGCCGTCGGGATTGTCGCGGCCATGTTCCTTGCCCATCGGGTTCCAGTGTCCACCCGCTGTGCTGAAGTCAGGAGCTTCGCACGTCCCCGTCGTATGGAGATGTACGGCATGAACGCCGGGCGCCAACCCGTTGACCGATATGCGAAGCTGCATACCCGAGGGTTCTTCCAGATAGGCGACCGTGCCGACCTGTTCGCCAGTAGGGGACATCAAGGTAACCTCACCCTCGGCCGCCGGGGAGCCATTTTCGTCGATGCTGATATTCTGGTCGTTGTCGTCTGCGTTGTAACAGGCGGCAAGCAGCAAAGACGCGGCAAGCATGGAAAAGCGGGGCTTCATTTCGGTCTCCTAGTATCCTCGAATGCTAACGGTAGATTGGATACTTGGTTCAATCCGAAGCGCGCGAAAAGAGTATTTCGACGCGCCGGTTTTGTGCCTCCCTCACGCCATCCAACGTGCCGATCAAGAGTGCCGCTTCGCCCTCCGCCTCGATGGTGATGACGTCGGCCGGAACACCGCGTGCGATGAGTGCATCGCGTACGGCTTGGGCGCGCCGCTGTGAGATCCGGCGGTTCACCGCGGCCGGACCCGAACGGTCGCTATGGCCGGTGAGCGTGATGGCGAGCCCATCCGAATATGAAGAGGCGGCGTCGTCTACGATCATGGCGCCATCTACGTCGACCCCCATCTCCCCCCAGGGAAAGAAGACAATGTAGGGCCCGGGCACGGTCTCGGTTTCGGCGCAGGATCCGTCCTTGGTAGGGATGCGGCCGTCAGCGCAAGCCATCGTCTGGCTTATGGTCGCTTGATCTTGCGCGATCACCGCGGACGGCACGACAAGCGCGCTCGACAAAAACGCGGCGGCGCAAGCGAACTTCACCAAATTACTCATGAGCGAACTGTATCGACGACCATGTCTCCCGCGCAAGCGCAAAGAAAAAGGGACCGGTCCGAAGACCGATCCCTCTTTCTTGGTGGCCGCTAAGCTGTTGCCAGCTTTGCTGCCCCGCTTGGCTTAGCCACGCTCCGGTTCGGGCGGCGGCGGCGGCGGCGGGGGCGGCGGCGGCGGCGGCGGGCAAGCCTCGGTCGCCAGGATCACCGAACCGTCCGGGCACGTCTGCGTCGCCGGGGGCGGCGGAGGCGGCGGCGGCGGCGGCGGCGGCGGCGGCGGAGGCGGCGGAGCCGCGAAGTTGTAGATCAGGCTGCCGAGAAGGCTATGCGTACGCATGCCATCCGAAACGACCGTCGCAGGACCAACCGAGCTGACATACGAATATTCGAAGTCGTCGGTGTTGAAGAAGCGATACTTGATGCCGACATCGAGGTTCGGGCTGACCGCCTTGCGCACCTGCGCAAGAACCTGCCAGGCAAAACCGCCATCATCTTCTTCGAAAACGTCCTGCTGGGTCAGCGCTACGTCGTGGTCGATACGGGCAAAGCCCAGACCGCCACCAACCGAAGCGTTCCAACCATCATCCTCGCCAAAGTCCAGAAGGACGTTGACCATGGCCGACAGCATGTTGGCGTCGCCATTGGCAGGAAGGATCGTACGCGAAGTCACAGTCGCGGGCACGTCGAGTGCGGCCTGCGAAATGTCGGCCTGCTTGTAGCCAAGCTCGACTTCGCCGCGGACCGCGCCAAAGTCATAACCCGCAACAAGGTCAAAGTCCGAACCGATGTCGTAGTCGAGAAGAATTGCATTCTCCAAGACCGGACCGATATCGAGGTCGAGGTTGTTGTCCTCGACGATCATCACGCCACCATCGACACCAACATACCACGTATTGTCGCGAGCGACAGCGGGCGTGGCGAGGATGGTCGTAGCGAGTGCCGCCGAAATGGCCAGCTTCCGCATAATAAAGTCCCCTTTCACTTACGTTCTAACTGAACTGCCAAACACAGTACGGGGCCGAAAGGTCCGACGCAAGCGAGAATAGGGGAGAATAGTGACCAAAAAGCCTCATTTAATGGGGTTAACCACGTTAAGTTTCTGATACGACTGTGGCTTTTATTGTGCACCTGCGATTAGGCCGTGCGCGCGCAGAGTGCCAAGAATTGCCGAAATCGCTGTTCTTGCCTCGGAATCGGGGGTAGTTCCGCCTGTGGGCGCGACAATGTCAGGTTGTTGCGCTCCAACGACTTTTACGCCGGAAACTAGGATTTCTTGCACGTTTTGGCTGCCTTCGATCCAATTCGTGCCATCGAAGCGCCATTCGATCCCGGTTTGCGCGATTTGCGCGGCCATGCCAGTGAAGGCCGCGACGAAACGCCATCCATTCTCACCGAGGATCGCAAGCGCATTGTCGCGGCCTGCAAAATCGCCCGTCGCACCGACCCCCACGATGACGATGTCCCCGATTACCGCGGCAGGATCCGGACTGGTGACCGGAACTGAGGCAAGCACGGGCTGCACCAGCGCCGAAAATCATGAGCGCCCTCGTCCCGCTCGGCCACGTCAACAGGCCGGTCGAAGGCTCCCATTTCAGCCGCACCTGCCGCAGCGCCGCCACCGCGATTAGGCCGCTGCGACCCTCCACCATGACGCTACGCGCTTCCGCCAGTGTCGCCGCCACCAGTGCGATCCGGGTGCGCCTTTTGGGCATCGCCAATCGATGCACCCATTCGGCGCCTGCCCGCGTCTTTCCGTAACCGCGCCCGGCCATCATCAGCCACGTGCGCCATCCTTTCCCCGGCGGCGGCAATTGCCCCGGATGCGCCCAAGCCTCGAACCAGGCATCGAACTTCAGTAATTCCCTCGCACCAATCCTTCTAAGGATCGCTGCAAGCCGATCGGGCGGCGCGCTGGCAAGTGCCTGCATGCGCCGCTGCGACAGTTGCCGATTCATGCGTCGGCATCGTCCGATTTCATGCGCGCTGCCATGCGCTCCAGCTTCATAAGGATGCGCTCTCGCGCTTCCTCCACCTCGTGCGGGTCCGGCTCTTCGCTTTCGACCTCGCGTACCGTGTCGCGATGCATCTTGAGCAAGCTCATCGCCAGCGCATTGGGGTACTCGCGCACCACGCTGGTCTTGCCATCCTTGTATGTCGTGACCTTTTCGGTGCCCACCAACGCCCGCTCCAGCAGCGCCAGCTCCAGCTTTGCGTATCCGTGCGCCAGCGCCTCCACCCAGCGCTGCCGGAACGCCGCATCCGCGCGGCGCCGCTTGTAACAGCTGCCAGTGCTGATCCCGGCCGCGTCGCATGAATGGGTCACATTGCATGTTTCGGCCAGCGTCTCGAAGAAGGTCTCCGCCTGCTCCTTGCTGATCGCCGACTTACGTCGTGTCTTGCGCGGCTTTTCCCCACTCTCCAGCGTCAGCGGCACGATGTTGTCCCGTCGATCGCCCACCTCGCCTTCTCCCCGACAACAGACACAAAAAAAGCCCCGTTGCCGGAGCCTCGAACTGAACCACCGCGGCGATTCGCACTTCTCGATGGTTTCAATATGTACCGATAGAGCGTGACAATGTCAAGGATTTTTTGCCTGTTTGGTTACTTCCTCTGTGGTCGCATGTGTTCCTTGGGTTTCTTTAAGCTGGAACATCGGGGAGTTTTCGCACGTTGATCGACAATTCCATTGGGAGACCAACAAATGAAAATCATTATCGCTACGACCGCCGCGTTGGCCTTCACGCTGGGCGCCTGCGGCGAACCGGAAAACACCACGCCGGCCCCTTCCGTTCAGGAGGACGGTGAAATCGTTGAAGAGCAGACGATCGACGAGACCCAGCCGCCTGTCGCTGCTGACGAAGACGGTGCGACCATCTCTATCAACGACGACGGCGTCGGCGTCGAAGGCCGCGCCGAAGTGGCAGACGGCGTCACGGTCGACGTCGATACAAACGGCAACTAGGTCAAATTCGACACGAAAAACTGAGGCGTCCGCAGAAATGCGGGCGCCTCTGGTTTTTTACCGCGCACCACGGACGCGGCGCCGGCGTCCAAACGATGGCTCTGCGGCCATCGGCAGATCACCTGAAAAGCTGTTCATGCCCAACGCCGACCGTTTGATCATCGCGTCCAACGCGGGCGCATGGCCTGCCGCCCACTCTACGATGTCGTCGTAGAGCAGCACCTCCAAATCGGGCACCCGACGCATCTGCACGCCATAGCAATCGATCAGCCCCATCTTGGCGCGATGCACGCGCATATCCTGGAATGGCAGGAACATGTCGGGCTGCCCGTAGTGGATAAAGCCGTAGACGCTCAGCAGCAGCCCGTCTTCGTAGACGCTAACCCATACCGGCGGGAGGTGATTGGCCTTAAGGTCACCCGAATAGACGCCCCAGCGCCTGCCCGGTTCGCCTACGCGCACCGCGCCCGATGCTTTCTTGGCGATCGCATCGCCGTGCACCCGGCGCGGATAGGCAGACGAAAACTGGCGCCAGTTCGCCCCGCTATTATGCATGATCCGATAGGCAACGCCGAAGAAGAAGGCCAACGCCAACCCCGTCACCATCATTGATCCTATCGTGTCGATCAGTCCACCCACACCAGGCCCTTTCTTGCGCGTCCCACCAATAGGGACACAGCGTAAGGATCGGGTTAACCGCCGATGACGTCTCTATGCCTTGATAGCGTCGGCTTGCACCCGCAATGTCGCGACAAGCCCTTCGGGCTTCCATTCCCGCTCAACCGACCCGCGTAACTGCCGCTCGATGCTCAGCCCAAGGAGATCGGTACCGAACCCCCCTTCATGCGGTACGTCGTCAAGCTGCGGCCCACCGGATTCGCGCCACTCCATGACCAAGGCGTCGCCGTCATCCTCGATCTTGAGCGACACGCGCCCTTCCGGCAGCGACAGCGCGCCATATTTGACGGCGTTGGTCGCCAGTTCGTGGAATGCGAGCGCCAGCGGCGTCACCGCCGATTCCCGAATGACGATCTCGGCGCCTGCGACTTCCACGCGCGGCACCCCGTCTTCTGCGTACGGCGCGAAAAGATCGTCCAGCATGTCTTTCAGCGTAATTTCCGATGCGGGTTCGTCGGCGACCGGTCGCACATAATTATGAGCTCGTCCAAGGGCCGCGATGCGATCGCTGATCTCGGCAGCGATACCCTTGATCTCCGGATTGTCGCGGCTCGCAAAGCTTACCAGGCCGGACACGACGCTGAAGATATTCTTGATGCGGTGGCTCAGTTCCTGGCTCAGCAGGCGCTGGCTCTCCATCAGGAGGCTCGTCTCGTGAATATCCGTATTGCTGCCAAACCACCGCACGATGTTGCCATTGTCGTCTCGCACCGGGAGGCCGCGGGCAAGCGTCCAGCGATACTCGCCATCGGCAGTGCGCAGCCGATATTCGACTTCGTATGGCTCCCCGGTCGTCACCGCCGCCTTCCACACTTCGCTGGCACGCTGGCGGTCGTCCTCGTGTACCAATTCCAGCCAATTGGCGCTGAAATACTCACCTTTTTCGATACCGGTGAAGTCATACCAGCGCTGATTGAAATAATCAGGGATACCATCGGCATCGGTCGACCAGGCCATTTGCGGCAGGGCATCGGCAAGGTTGTCGAACTGACGCTGGGTTTGGTCTAGCAAGCGTTCGGATTCGATTTCGCCTGCAGTCTTCTCGATCTCGCGCCGGCGCGCCGTCAGGCGCCGCATGACCGCATCGGCCAGCACTTTGAGCCCGTCGCGCTGCAGCTCGGACAGGCCATTTCGCGCTTCTCGATCAATGATGCAAAGACTACCCAGCGGCGCGCCTTCCTCCGATACCAAAGGTGCACCGGCATAAAAGCGGATATAGGGCTCGCCAGTAACCAGTGGATTGTCGCGATAATCCGGGTGTGTGCTGGCATCGTCCACGATATAAATATCGTCATCGACCATCGCGTACTGGCAAAAGCTCACCGATCGCGGGGTCGACGTCGACGCCAGGCCCTGACGCGACAAGAATTTCTGCGTGTCCGTATCGACGAGCGTCACGAGCGCGATAGGCGCGTCGCACAACTTGGCCGCAAATGCCCGCAGCGCGTTGAGTTCAGGATCATCCTCCAGACTGGGGATATCATATCGCTCTAGAACAGCTACGCGCGCGCTATCATTCTCATCGCCGCAAAAATCGTGGCGAAGCAATGGCTTCCATTCGGATAAAGACGCATCCATAACTATGTCCCGCTACGGTGTATTGGCCGTAAAAGAAAGCCCGACCGACATTCGGGCTTAATATCCCATCAGCGCCAAAACTTCTTCGCGGCTGCGATGATCCTCGCGAAAGCACCCCATCATGCGACTGGTGGTCATCATCACGCCAGGCGTATTGACTCCGCGCGCGGTCATGCATGCGTGGCTGGCTTCGATCACCACCGCCACACCCTTGGGGTCAAGGTGCTCCCAAATGCAGTCTGCGACCTGCGCAGTAAGCCGCTCCTGCACTTGCAACCGCCGCGCGAAACCGTGCAGCACCCGCGCCAGCTTGGAAATCCCCACGACCTTGTCGCCTGGTAGATAGGCGATGGCCGCCTTGCCGATGATCGGTGCCATGTGGTGCTCGCAGTGCGACTGGAAGGGAATATCTTTCAACAGCACGATCTCGTCATAGCCGCCCACCTCCTCGAAGGTGCGCGACAAATGGGCTGCAGGATCCTCGTTATAGCCTTTGGCGTATTCAGCCCATGCCCGCGCCACCCGCTTGGGCGTGTCCAGCAAGCCTTCACGCTCCGGATCATCGCCCGCCCAGCGGATCAAGGTGCGGATCGCATCCTGCACCTCGCTTGGCACATCGATCTTCGCAGGTGCGCTCACAAGATCGCCGGCGGCCGGTGTCTGCTCATCAGCCATGCAAAGAACCCCTTGGAATCGTTATTAAATGGTGGCCACGGCAGGACTCGAACCTGCGACCTGCGGTTTAGGAAACCGTCGCTCTATCCAACTGAGCTACGCAGCCATGAAGGGCGCAAATAGGTGGTTTTTAGGCCATGTTCAATCGCTTGGCGCGACGATGTCGCGTCGATGCGACAATGCGGGCACCCGCGACCGAACCTCTTCGATACGCGCCAGATCGATGTCGACGAAGCCAACACCCTTCGCCTTCTCCATGTCGAGCAGCACTTCTCCCCACGGGTCGACGGCCAGGCTATGCCCATAAGTCGCCCGCCCATCGGCATGTTCGCCGACCTGCGCTGCAGCGACGATGAACAAGCCCGCCTCGATCGCGCGCGCCCTCAACAAGGTGTGCCAATGCGCTTGGCCCGTCGGGACGGTGAAGGCGGCGGGAACCGCGATGACATCGGCACCCGCTTCGGCAAGATGCGCAAACAGCGAGGGAAAGCGCAGATCGTAGCAAATGGTAAGACCCAGCGTCCCGACCGGCGTACCTTCGACCAGCACAGGTCCCTCGCCGCCTTTGTAGACGGCGCTCTCCCGCCAGCTTTCCCCCGTCGGTAGATCGACGTCGAACAGATGCATTTTGTCATAGCGTCCCCGCACGGTCCCCGTGCGATCGATCACGAAGGCGCGGTTGGCCCAGCGACCATCACCGCGATCGAGTGCCAATGACCCAAGATGCACCCAGATGCCGCGCCGCGCCGCTGCCTCGCACACCTCCGCCAGCACCGTGTCCTCTTGCTCGGTCCGGATGTTCGATGCCGCCCGCGCTCGGTCACCATCGAGCATCCCCGACATTTCCGGGGTGAAAAGCATGGCGGCACCGTGCTCGGCCGCCTCGTCGATCGCTGCGACCAGGTCGCGTGCGTTCTCGGCCGGGTCGATCCCGCTCGTCGCCTGGAAGAGCGCGACCTTAGGCATCAGGCGCGGGCCAACAGCGTGTCGAGTTTGCCTTCACGCTCGAGCGCCATCAGCTCGTCACAGCCACCGACATGTTTGTTGCCGATGAAGATTTGGGGAACGGTCGTGCGCCCTCCTGCCCGCTCGACCATCTCGTCCTTCTTGGGTCCGCCGCCATCGACGCCATATTCGGTGAACTCGATCTCCTTGCGCTTGAGCAACTCTTTTGCTCGCACGCAAAACCCGCAGAACATCTTCGTGTAGAT
The DNA here is from genome assembly GCF_026157105.1 of Sphingomicrobium marinum. Classification (GTDB taxonomy): domain Bacteria; phylum Pseudomonadota; class Alphaproteobacteria; order Sphingomonadales; family Sphingomonadaceae; genus Sphingomicrobium; species Sphingomicrobium marinum. The sequence continues at coordinate 886,814 of NZ_JANPVQ010000001.1, read as the reverse complement.
TTCAACTTGTGCCATGCTTACTCCACATACCGTGGCCGCGATACGCGCGCCCACACAATTGCTTCAATTTTTCCCGGTTTCGCCTTGCGCAAGGCCTTCACACAGGCCTCGATTGTCGAACCGGTCGTATAGACATCGTCAACGAGGATAACGGTGCGATCGTTCAATGATGCGCCATCCTCGACGGAAAAAGCACCGCTGACCGTTCGCGCACGTTGCTTACGATTAAGTCCGCCAAGCGCCGGCGTACGCTTGCGCCTGAATAGGTGATCGGGTGACCAATCGATGTGCGACAGGCGCGAAATCTCTCGTGCCAGCAGCCCCGCCTGGTTGAAGCCGCGCCGCCACAGGCGCCAACGATGTAGCGGGACCGGCAACAGGATCGGGCGTTCACCCCGATCATAATCACGAAGCTGACGACGCATCGACAGGGCCATCGTCTTGGCCAACGCCACCTGCCGCCCATGCTTGAGCCGGAGCGCCAGATCGCGCGAGACGTCATCGTACAGCGTGGCAGCACGCAGCCGGTCGAAGCGCGGCGGCGCGGCTACGCACGCACCGCACTCGGCATCCTCGGGCCCCTCCAGGGGGATGCCGCAACGCTCGCAGACCCCGGCGACCAGCCAATCGACCTGCCCCCAGCATTCGCTGCAAAAGCGTCCCACCTCCTCGACGATCGAGCCGCAGCCCGCGCACCGCGGCGGCAGTGCGAAATCGAGCAAGATACGTGTTGGGGCCAATTGCATTGCCCCCTTGTCGCCCGATGCCGCCTGTTTCACAAGCCGCCACGACATGCCGGGCCTGTTCGATTCTTCCCTACGCGCCATGCGCCGCGACCGCGCGTATCGCGTCGGCCCCGAAACTTTTCTCCACGACCGCGCTTTCGCCGACATCATGGATCGGCTCGATCTCGTCGACCGGCAGTTCGACCGCGTGCTTCTTTCAGGTGTCCTCAACCCCGAATGGAGAGCGCGCCTCGCCAACCGTGCTGCCCATGTCGAGACAATCGATCCCTCACCGATGCTGGAAAAGGCCAGTTCGGGCGAGGTCGCGAGCGAAGATACGCTGGATGTCGAACCCGGCTCCTTCGATCTGGTCGTTTCGCTCGGTACGCTCGATACGATCGAAGCCCTTCCCGAAGCGCTCGCCCGCTTGCGCTTCGCCTTGCGCGAAGGTGGCCTGCTTATCGGCGCCATGTCTGGCGGCGACAGCCTGCCGCTTCTGCGCGCCTGCATGGCGCAGGCCGATGCGGCTACCGGACACGGCGCGCCGCATGTCCACCCGCGCATCGATCCTGCGTCGCTTACCCAGCTGCTGACGAATGCGGGGCTTGCAATGCCGGTCGTCGATGTCGACGCGGTCACCGTGCGCTATTCCTCTTTCGAGCGACTGATTGGCGACCTGCGCGCCATGGGGGCCACCAACATCCTCTCGGAACGCCCACGCAAACCGCTTCACCGCGCCGCCCTTGCCGCGGCAAAGGCCCATTTCGCCAAACAGGCCGCCTCGGACGGCAAAAGCGAAGAACGGTTCGATATCCTGCACTTCATGGGGTGGGCCCCGCCCTTAGCGCAAAACGGGAATTAACCTTCCGCTTTGAGGGCGTTGTTAACCTTTGATACTGTAAAAGCTTCCTCGTGGACCAGACCAGAGGAGGATAGTGTGGATACTATCCGGATATTTTTCCGCGCCATGCGCCGCGATGAACGCGGCGCTACGGCGATTGAATACGGACTTATCGCCGCGCTCATCGTGCTTGCCATGATGGGCGGTTTACGCGCGCTTGGCGGCGGATCGGACGGCATGTGGACGAAGGTGGCCGACGAGGCCACCAACATCCTTTAAGTTCCGTGCTGCGGCCGGTGCCTACCGCCGACCGTAGACAATCAACTTGACCTTCTGACCGGCGCGAAGCTGCTGGTTTGTCGCGAGCCCGTTGAGGCTTGCAAACCGTTCCACCTGATAATCGTTATAGGCCATCCGGCGCGCGAGCGACTGGATCGTATCGCCGCTACGCACCGTGTAGACATCGATCACACGCGGGCGCACCGCGGCGGCCTGCTGTGCCGACAGGCGCTGCAACGACCCGACCATCGAGCTGAAGGGCTGCAGCCCCTGCCCGGCACGCGTGATCGTGGCGAAGTGATACGCCCGGTCATTGCTAAACTCATAGGCAAACACCGACAGATCGACAGCGCCATTCTGCGTATTCACTCGCGCCGTGCTGTAAGCGGCCGGAATACCGTTGACCGTGGTACGGCGCGGCTGGGGCACCTGGATGTTGGCCTGCTGACCGGCAATGCCGCGCATCACTTGCACAACATACTGGTCGAGGTTCCCGTTATACTGGGCGAGGCTGAAAATGGCCTGTCCGCTGCTTCCGGAGATACCGACCTGGCGCGTGCTGTTCTGCATCTGGAAACCCGTCGGCACCTGGAAACGCAGCCGCAGGTCAGGATGCGTAAAGGTGCGACCATCGATGATGCCCTGTGCAGGATCATCGTCGAAATACATGCCGTCGATCTGGCCCAGAAATGCATCGCGATTGCGCGTCTGCGGCGCATTGGCCACCTGGTCGGCAAGCTGCGCGGCGCGGGCGACGCGGTTCTCGCTCAGCGGGTGGGTCCGCGCCCATTCGGGCGTCGTGCGGTTCTCGCGGCCCTGGAGGCGCGCCTGAAGCTTGGTCGAACGGTCGAGCACGGCGAGCATGTCGGCGCCCGCATCGGGATCGTAGCCGGCTTGCGTCATGTAGCCGATGCCAAGCGTGTCGCTTTCATATTCCTGGTCGCGGCTGTAGCTGAGCGTGCGCAGCTGGGTTCCATATTGCGAACCGCGCGCGATCAGGCTGCCGACATCGCCGCCGACAACGCCGCCGACGATCGCCCCGAGCACGCCCAGGATCGAATTGCGCTGTGCAGTCGCCTGGCGAAGCTGCGCGTGGTCTGCCGCGATATGGCCAACCTCGTGACCAAGCACGAAGGCAAGTTCGGCTTCGTCATTCATCAGGCCCATCAGCTGGCGGGTGATGTAGATGCGTCCGCCGGGGATGGCGAAGGCGTTTTCGACCGCGCTGTTTAGAGTGGTAAACTTGTAGGCCGCTGCCGCATTGGGCGTGCCGGAATAGACCGCGACACGATCACCGACCTGTTCGACATAAGCGGCCTTGCTGCCGCCGACCGCACCGCCGAATTCGGCGACGATCGCTTCATGCTGCTCATTGGCGCGCTGGAACTCGGTCTGGCTGATCGTGGGATCGGCAACGGGCGTGGCACAGGAAGCCACCGCAAGGGCGGCAACGGACATCATCAGGGCGGCGCGACGCATAAAAACTCTCCTCGTGGCTGCTTTTGCACCAACAACGGAAGAAAAATGCGTTGGGTTCCGCGCTTACGCCATCTCCAGGAATTTGCTGCGGCGTTGCGAGAGGATTTCGCGCTCATCCATGCCCGACAACGCGTCCACTTCCTCGAGGACGGCGTCTTTGAGGCGGCTGATCGCCTTGGCTGGGTCGCGGTGCGCGCCGCCAAGTGGCTCTTTTACGATACGATCGATGACGCCCAGTTCCTTCAGGTGCTTGGCGGTGATGCGCATCGCTTCGGCGGCATCGGCCGCCTTGTCTGACGTGCGCCACAGGATCGACGCGCACCCTTCGGGCGAAATCACCGAATAGATCGCATGCTCGAACATCAGGACCTTGTTGGCGGCAGCAATCGCGACCGCACCGCCCGATCCACCTTCGCCCACGATGACCGAAACCATGGGAACCTTGAGCTCAAGGCATTGCTCGGTCGCGCGCGCGATGGCTTCGGCCTGGCCGCGCTCTTCCGCCTGAACCCCGGGGAAAGCGCCCGGCGTATCGACCAGCGTGACCACCGGCAGACCGAACCGGTCCGCCAGCTTCATCAGCCGGATTGCCTTCCGGTATCCTTCGGGCTTGGCCATGCCGAAATTATGCTTGAGACGGCTGGCGGTATCATCGCCTTTCTCATGCCCCATCAGCACGACTTTGCGCCCGTCGATCGTGGCAAGCCCGCCAACGATCGCCTGGTCATCGGCAAAAGCACGGTCACCGGCCAGCGGAATGAATTCCTCTGTCAGTCCTTCGACATAATTTTTGAAATGCGGCCGTTCGGGATGACGCGCCACTTGCGCCTTCTGCCACGGCGTCAGCTTGCTGTAGGTGTCGCGCAGCAGTTTCTTCGTCTTCACCTCCAGGCGGCGAATTTCCTGCTCCACGTCCACTTCACCATTGTCAGCGGTTTTGCGCAAATCGGCGATGCGGTTCTCAAGCTCGGCGATGGGCCGTTCGAAATCGAGATAGGTCAACATATCGGCTTTGGCGGGTAGATAAGGCTGGCAGCGGCGTCAATCATCGGTTGGCCAACGGATGACGCTGATTGACCAGCTCGACAAGGCGCGTGCTGTCCACATGCGTATAAATCTGGGTCGTCGCGATGTCGGCATGACCCAGCAACGCCTGGAGCGCGCGAAGATCGGCGCCTCCTGCCAGCAAATGGGTGGCAAAGGCGTGGCGAAGCACGTGTGGGCTCACCCGTTCGGGCGCGATACCAGCCTCCGCCGCCATGGCGCGAACAAGCTGGAACAACCGCACGCGCGAAAGATGCGCCTTTCCACCCGGAAACAGCCATTTGCCGTCGGGGCAATGTTCCAGCCATGCATCGACCGCGGCGCGCGCGCGATCCGATATCGGCACCAGCCGTTCCTTGCCGCCTTTCCCCCGCAGGATGAGAAATGGCTGTTCGCGCCGCAGCAACGCAGCTCGTGGAAGCGAGACAAGCTCGGTCGCGCGCAGCCCCGATCCATAAAGCAGCTCGAGCAGGGCAAGGTTGCGCAGCGCTAACGGCTGGCCGCTGGCGGCGCGATCTTCGATTGCGGCGAACATGCGCTCAACCTCGTCGGGGTCGAGGATACGCGGCAGCGGCCGCGACAATTTGGGCCGGGGCAGCGCCGCCGACGGATCGTCATCGCGCAGCCCCTCGTCGAACAGGAAACCGTAAAATCGCCGTAACGATGCCGCGCGCCGCGCCACGGTCGAAGCAGCAAGATGCGACCAACTCGCCCCCAACCCCGACAACGCGTCGCTATCCGCTTCGCCGATCGGTCCCGATATGGCCTCTGCGGTCCGCTCGAGGTCGGCGCGATAGGCAGCGATCGTGTTGGCCGAAGCCCCTGCTTCCGCTGCCATCATGTCGAGGAAGCGGTCGACCAGCGCGCGGTCGGCCTCCCTCACGCCCGCGACAACGCCTCAGCCGCCACCATCCGCGCAAGGAAGGTCTGGCCGGTGGCCCGCAGCGCGCGCACCGCGTGGTAGACATAACGCGGCGGCAATTGGCGCATGTCGCTACCCTGCATCGCAAAGGCGCTCGCCAGCAGCGCAGATCCGGCATCACCGCGCTGCGCCGCAAGTTCAAGCGCATTGGTCATCGCGCTCGTGCGGCCGATGCCCAGTTCGTAGTCGCCGTCCAATTCCGCCAGCAGCGACGGGCTGATGCGTTCCAGACCTGCAAGCCCCGCAACAAGCATCTTCGAGCGAACCTGGCCTTCGCTTTCGTCGCGGCGAATGAAATCGCGCACGCGGTCCTCGGTCAAATCGAGCGAGCGCGCGTCGACGACCGCGAGCGTCAGCAATCCCCACAGCGCATCGCCATCGTCTTCGTCCATCTGTGACAGAACTGGCACCCACGCGCCGATGGCGTCTTCGAAGCCGCCCGTGATGATTGACGAAACCAACGCATCGCCATCAGTTGCAAGCGAGGCGTTGGGCATGATGCGCGCCGCAGCGCGCGCCGTCGTGGCGCGGGCACCCATCGTGGCCAGCGGATCGTCGCCCGCCGCAGCCCATAGCCTACGCATCGCGGCAATCCGGTCCTCGTTGCTCGCCGCCGTATGGGCCAGGCGCAGCTGCCACGCATCGAGGTTGCCGCGTTCATTGGCATCGGCCCCGGCGTAAATGAGCGAATGGAAATCGGTCATCGCTTGCCCGGAAAAGACGCCCATGCCGGCAGCGATTCGCGCCGAATCGAGCCGTTCTGCCGGATCGAGCAGCGATGCGCGGGCGTGCCATGCGCGCAATTGTGGCTGCGCCATGCCAAGCAAGTTTGTCGGCAGTGACAGCCCGGTCGATGTCGCCATGCCATAGCGCCAGGCAGTAAGCCGCCGCGTCGCGTCCCACTCTATGGTCGTGGCACGCCCGGTCCCCGAGCCTGCGCCAACGAGTTTTTCCGCAAGCGTCAGGTCGATACCGCCGATCCGGTCGCCCCGCCGTTCGCGGCGGATCGTTTCCACCGCCAGCTCGCCTTGTCCGATCAATGCCTCGCATATCGCGTCGACCAAGGGCTCGGCCACCGGTTCGGCATCGTCGAGCGAGGACGGCACCGGACACATTGCCCCCAGATCCGAAGTCGCCAGCGCCACCTGGAGCGCCATTTGCGATAAACGTGCATTATATGACCGCCGCGGCACGGTCGCGAGCAGGAGGCGCGCGGCATCCGCCTCGCCCATGCGTAGCAACAGCCAGATGCGCTCGGCGATCCAGTCACGCGTGTCGAGCTCCTGCGGAGTCGCCTGCGACGCCAGCAGCGCCTGGCGAAGACCGATATGTGCCCAGCGCGAAAGCAGCGGCGCTTCCATGTCGCGCATGAAAGGACGCGCCCAGGACCCGATCGCATTGGCAAACGGTTCTTGCTCGAAAGTGATGGCACCCGTCGACGTCACCGCAGGCGCGGTTTCGATCTCGGCAAGGGCCTCGTCGTCCTCGTCGTCCTCGCGCTCGACCTCTGCCACCGATACGTCGGCCGCTTCCTCCTCGTCGTCGTCTTCGACAATGGGCGCGGGGGAAGGCGCTGGCCTTGGTTCGGGCACGCGCGGCTGGGGTGGCGGAGGAGGCGGCGGCGGCGGCGCGTCGTCAAAACCTGGCGGCAACAACGAATCCGGTCGGTCTTGCGCCAGCGCGGCGCCTGTCACCGCGACCGCTATGCCCGCAAGCAACGCGATCCGCTTATTCGGCATCGCTCGCAATCTCTTCTTCGATGGTCTGTGTCGGTTGCGGCTCGAGGCTCGTCGACAAATAGACTGTCCCACCGACCAGCAGGACGATGAGGAAGAGCAAAACGAAGGGCACCTTCGACCGGCGCGGCTTTGAGTAGGCAGATTGAAGTTTCATGATTGGGCTTTTGCCTTAGCTTTTTAAGTCAGTATAGCCCCTCTTATGACCAAGTCGCTACTCCAGCGCCTCGATCGTCCCGTCGTACTGGTGGGCTTGATGGGTGCCGGCAAATCCACCATCGGACGCCGCCTGGCAAAGCGGCTCGACCTGCCTTTTGTCGATAGCGACGATGCGATCATAGATGCCTCGGGGTATACGCCGACCGAAATCTTCGAACGTTTCGGGGAGGAAGATTTCCGCGATGGCGAACGCCGCGTCGTCGCTCGCCTGATCGACGAAGGCGATATCCAGGTGATCGCGACCGGCGGCGGCGCCTACACTGATGAACAAACGCGCAAGCTCCTTAACGAGCGCGCCATCACCGTCTGGCTCGACGCCGAAATCGACATACTGGCCGAACGCACCCGCCGCCCGGACACGCGGCCGCTGCTGAAAGGCGACGTCAAGCAGCGCAAACGCATCCTCGCCGATCTGGCCGACAAGCGGCGCGACGATTATGCCAACGCCCATCTCCATGTCCGCTCGGGTAAGGGGGCGCATGATGTCGTGGTGGACGCGATCGTCGACGCGCTGACGGAGCATCTGGACGGGCAATGAGCGCAATACTTCTCGATGACGGCCAAGGTGGCACGAGCCGCGCGCTGATCGGCGCGATTGGCGACCATGCCGAGGATATCCTGGCGCTTGCCGATAGCGGTGCCACGCTGCCCTGCGTCACCGACGAACATATCTGGTCACTTCATGGCAGCCGCGTCGCCGATATCCTCCCGCTCGATCCCATCTTCGTGCCGCGCGGCGAGGACGCCAAGAACTGGACCCAACTCGCCGCAGTCATCAGCGAGCTCGCGAACCGCAATCATGTGCGCGGGCGTCCCGTCATCGCGCTCGGCGGCGGTGCCATCGGCGATCTTGCCGGCTTGGCGGCAGCACTCTACCGCCGCGGCACCCCGATCATCCATATCCCGACAACTTTGCTCGCGCAGGTCGACAGCGCGGTCGGCGGCAAGACCGCCATCGATGCCGAAGGCGAGAAGAACCTCGTTGGCACGTTCCACGCACCAGCGCTCGTGGTTGCCGATCCCGCCTTCCTGACCACCCTCGAGGCTCGCCAGATGCGCGCGGGCATGGCCGAGATCGTCAAATATGGCGCCATCGCCGATGCAAACTTTTTCGACTGGATCGGCCGCCATGGCCGCGCCGTGCTCGCCGCTGATCCGGACGCCTGCGCCGAAGTCGCGGGGCGTTGCATCCGGATGAAGGCTGCCGCTGTGGAAGGCGACGTCGAGGACAAGACAGGCCAGCGCGCCCTCTTGAATTTCGGACATACTTTTGGCCATGCGATCGAAAGCATCGCGGGCCTCGGCACCGTGCTTCACGGCGAGGCGGTTTCTGTCGGCATGCTGCTGGCGGCGCGCTTCAGCGCTGCCGCCGGTCGCTGCAGCATGGAGACGCCCGAACAGCTCGACGCATTGCTCCGCCACCTCGAACTGCCATCGCGCCTCGATCATGTCGGGCTTGGCGGGAAGGCCCCGGCGCTGCTGGCACCGATGCTCAAGGACAAGAAGAACGAAAGCGAGGATGTGACGCTCATCCTGCTCGAGCGGATCGGAAAGGCCATCCGCGTGAACGACATGCCGCGCGGCCAACTGCGAGACTTTCTGGCCGCCGCCTAGTCTTCTTCGGCTTCGGGCATCGAGCGCTCGGCATTGAAGGACAGGTCCTTGCCGGCGTGCAGATCGCCGGTCTCGCTCTGCCGTTCCAGCCGCTCTTCATCACGCCGGCGATACTCGCGCTCGACGCGCTCCGCCTCGTCCTGCGAAAATCCGAGCTCGGTCAGCGCCGTTTTGCCCATGAGCACCGCGCTTTCGAACAGTTCGCGGATGCAAAAAGCCAGATCCAGCCCGTCGAGATCGAGCGTATGGCGCCGATCGAAGCTGCGCACCATCACCGCCGCCTGCGGGAAGGCCTCCATCGCCGCTTCGATCGCGTTGGAGGTCAGATCCTGCTTGTCGTTGCAGAACAGAATAGCCCGCGCATTGTCACCGCCGGCCGTTCGCAAAAGGTCGACGCGGGTTCCGTCACCATAATAGACCTTGGTGCCAAACTCCTCCGACAACTCGATCTGGTCCTGCTTCTTGTCGATCAACGTGACGCCGATATTCTTGGCCTGCAGCATCTGTGCCACGGTTTGTCCGAACCGCCCATAGCCAACGACGATGACCGAACCCTTGGGTGCCTTTTCGGGGCCGTCCATATCCTTGTCATCACGCCCGTGCCGCGCTTCGAGCCAATCGATCAGCATCATGAGGAAGGGCGTGGTCGCCATCGTCAGCGTGATACAGGCGGTAAATAGCGAGGCTGCTTCGTTCTCGATCAGCAAGGCGCCGGTCGCCTGTGCGAGCAGGACGAACCCGAATTCGCCCGCCTGGCTCAGCAACAGGCCGAGCCGCAGCGCGCCGAACGGCTCCATGCCGAAAGCGCGGCCAAGCCCGGTGATGATGGTGGCTTTGACGACAATGATCATCGCGGCGACCCCGACGACCATCAAAGGCCGCTCGGCAATCGCGCCAAGGTCGAGCAACATGCCGACCGACAGGAAAAAGAAACCAAGCAGGATCGAGCGGAACGGCTCGACATCGCTTTCGAGTTCATGGCGATAGGGGCTCTCGGCCAGCATCACGCCGGCAACGAACGCGCCCAGTGCGGTCGACAGGCCAAGGAAGTGCATCAAGGATGCCGCGCCCACGACCGTGAACAACCCCGCCACCACGAACAATTCCCGCTCCCCCAACCGGCCGATCAGCCGGAACAACGGATTCATGATGAAACGGCCGACAAGGATGAGACCCACGATCGCACCAACCGTGTAGAGCGCGAGCACCCAGCCCGGCGGTCCTTCGGCAGCAGAGGGCGCACGGCTCAGGGCAGCGATGATCGTGATCAACGGGACGATCGAGACATCCTGGAGCAACAGCACCGAGAAGGCGCGCTCGCCATAAGGTTTGTGCAATTCGCCGGTCGAACGCAGCATCGGCAAGACCTGCGCCGTCGAGGACAGACTTAGCGACAGTCCGATCGCGATGCTGGCTTCGAGAGAGAAACCGATCACGAGGTGGATAAGCGCCGAAAGGGCAATGCCGCAGGTGATCACCTGCACGATACCCAGTCCGAAAATGTCGCGGCGCAGGCGCCACAGGCGGCTGGGATGCAGCTCGAGCCCGACAATGAACAACAGCAAGGCAATGCCGAATTCGGAAATCGCCATGATGTTTTCGGCATTGCCGACCAAGCCGAGCACTCCGGGTCCAATGATGGCACCGCCGATGATGTAGCCGAGCGTTGCGCCGAGCCCGAGACGGCGGAAGATCGTGACGAAGACGAGCGCTGCGCCCAGCATGATCGCGCCGTCGACGAGCATGGCGCCGGTTTCCTCGCTGCCGCCTGCGGCCAACAGATATTCGAACGCTATCACGCTTGTTTCTCCAATGCCGCGACCAGTGCCCGGAAGGGCAGCAGGATCGCATCGTGCCGGCCCGGCCGGGACCTGGCGGGCTCCAACACCGCGATATCGGGCCAGTCGCCCGGATCATCGCGTCGTCCGGCCAGCCAATCGGCGATCGCCGCTTCCGCAGCCTTGGCGCCCGCAAGATCCGTGCCGACGGCATGCCGGGCCATCAGCGCGGTTGCGGCCTGCCCGAATGCACAAGCCTCGACGGCCAGCGCCAGTTCCGACACCGCGTCAATCTCGACGCGAATATCGAGCCGCAGCCGGCTCCCACAGGTCGGTGCGCGCAGCTCGACGCGGGCGTTACGCGGTTCAAGTTCGGCAGGGGGCGGCACCAGGGCCGCAAGACGCAAAATCTCGCGCGTATAAAGCGGTGGCTTTACGCCCTGCGCCATGTCGTCCCTTCAGGCCCGTCTTCGAGCAGGATGCCGTCCCCCGCAAGCTCGTCACGGATACGGTCCGCGGTCGCGAAATCTCGATCCTTCTTGGCTTGCGCGCGCGCTTCGATCTTGGCGTCGATTTCGGCATCATCGCCATCGTTGCCGCCCTTGAACCAGCTGTCGGCGGTTTCGCCCAGCAGGCCGAGCAACGCAGCACTCGCTTTCAGCGTCGCCGGATCATCGATCTGGCCTAGCCGCGAGAGCGCACGCGGCGTGTTGAGATCATCGCCAAGCGCCGCGACCACCCCGTCATCGACCTCGCCCGGTGCGGCGTCGCCGACCTTGCGATACAGCCCGTCGAGTGTAGCGCGCGATTGTTCGATCAGCTTGATCGTCCACGGTAGCGGTTGGCGATAATGCGCCGATAGAAGCGCCAGGCGGAGCACCTCGCCCTTATGCTCCTTGAGCAGTTCGTTTGGCGTCACCACATTGCCAAGCGACTTGGACATCTTCTCCGCGCCCATGTCGACGAACCCGTTATGCACCCAGTAGCGCGCCAGCGGCGCATCGTGCGTACAGCGGCTCTGCGCAATCTCGTTTTCGTGATGCGGAAAAATGAGGTCGAGCCCGCCGCCATGGATGTCGATCGTCTCGCCCAGATGCGCGCGGATCATTGCCGAACATTCGATATGCCAGCCCGGGCGCCCGCGGCCCCACGGGCTGTCGAACCCGATCACGCCCTCGTCCGATGGCTTCCACAGCACGAAGTCGGCCGGGTCCTTCTTGTACGGCGCCACTTCAACGCGCGCGCCCGCGATCATCTGGTCGCGGTCGCGCCGCGACAGCGCGCCATAATCGGGATCGCTCGGTACCGAGAAAAGCACATGGCCATCGGCTTCGTACGCGTGCCCCTTCTCGATCAGCGCCTCGATCATCGCGATCATCGGGCCGATCTCCTCGGTCGCGTGCGGCGCGCTCGTCGGCGGCGCAACGCCCAGCGCACCCATGTCCTCGAGGTAGAAATTTTCGTAGCGCTCGGTGATCACCGACGGCGCGACGCCTTCCTCGGCAGCCTTGGCGATGATCTTGTCATCGATATCGGTGATGTTGCGCGCATAAACGAGGCTGTCCTCCCCGTAATGATGGCGGATCAGCCGCGCGAGCGTATCGAAGATGACGGGCGGCCGCGCATTGCCGATATGCGCGCGCCCATACACCGTGGGCCCGCACACATACATGGTAATCCGCATTGGATCGGCGGGCACGAATTCGCGCTTTTCGCGCGCCATTGTGTCATGCAGGCGGATCACAGCAGCCCGCCTTCGATGGCGCGCTGCTCCTCGACCCAGTCGACCACGGCAAGACTGGTAGCATTGAGCAGCGAATAAGTCTGGCTGTCGCGGATCCAGTCGGGCCGCTCGCTGTCGACGCCGTAAAAACCGTTATAGGCGAAGCTGAACGCCATGAAGAGCAGCGTCGAAATGAGCAGTCCCTTGATCATCCCGAACCCACCGCCAAGCAGCCGATCGACCGGCCCTACGATGGATTGTCGCGTGCGCTTGCCAAGCCGGTTCGCCAGCAGTTTGAAGATGATATAGGTCGGCAGGAAAAGGACGATGAAGGCCAACGCCGCCGCGCCGGCGACCGTGCCGACCGTATCGGCCAACGCAAGCGTCGCGGTGCCGTGGAACAGCTTGAGCGCCACCACGCCCGCCACCCAGGCGAACAGTGCCAGCACTTCATGCACGAACCCGCGCAGAAACCCCAAAATGGTTCCCCCGCCGAGCAAGAAGATCACGATAATGTCCATCGCCGTCATGTGAGGCGGGCTAGCGGGCTTTGGCGGTCGCTTCCAGCCCTAACGGCCCAATATTCGATCGACGAGTTGTCCCAACCGCTCGAAATAGGCCGCTTGGAGACCAGCGGGCGCGTCGCTCATCTTCGGGCTCCAAGCGCTTTCGAAGCCCAGCTTTGCCGCTGCCTTCAATCGCAAGGCGCCATGCGCCACCGGCCGCACTTCGCCCGATAGCGCAACTTCACCCAAGATTACGGTACCGCCGGGGATCGGTCGTTCGCTCAGCGCCGATACCAGCGCGGCCGCTACCGCAAGATCCGCCGCAGGGTCCGAAAGGCGATAGCCGCCCGCTACGTTCAGGTAGACCTCGGTCGAGGCGAAACTGACGCCGCAGCGCGCTTCGAGCACTGCCAGCAGCATTGCCAGCCGCGATGAATCCCAGCCGACCGCCGAACGGCGCGGCGTTGCCCCGCTCGCCAGCCGCACGGTAAGCGCCTGCAACTCGACCAGCACCGGGCGCGTGCCTTCGAGTGCGGGGAAGACGACCGTCCCGCTCACTTCTTCCGAACGTTCGGTCAGGAACAGGGCGCTTGGGTTGGCGACCTCACTCAACCCTTTCCCTTCCATCGCGAACACGCCGATTTCATCGGTTCCGCCAAAACGATTCTTCACCGCGCGCAGGATGCGATACTGGTGGCTGCGTTCGCCCTCGAAGCCCAGCACCGTATCGACCATATGTTCGAGCACGCGCGGTCCCGCGATATTGCCGTCCTTGGTGACATGCCCGACGAGGATCAGCGCCGAGCCCTTTTCCTTGGCAAAGCGCACGAGTTCGTGCGCCGAGGCGCGGACCTGGCTGACCGTGCCGGGCGCGCCCTCAATCATGTCCGAATGCATCGTCTGGATGGAATCGATGACGAGGAAGTCGGGCGCTTCCTCTTCCTCGCTCAGTGTCGTCAGGATATCGCGCACGCTCGTCGCCGCCGCCAGCTTTAGCGGCGCATCGCCCAGCCCCAGCCGCCGTGCCCTTAGCCGAACCTGATCGGCTGCTTCTTCGCCGGAAATATAGATCGACCGCTTGCCCGAGCCCGCCAGCCGCGCTGCCACCTGCAAAAGCAAGGTCGACTTGCCGATCCCCGGATCGCCGCCGATCAGCGTCGCCGAACCCGGCACCAAGCCGCCGCCGATCGCCCGGTCGAATTCGGCGATCCCGGTCTGCATGCGCGCCGGCAGCGCGACTTCGTCGTCGAGCCCGACGAAGCTTATCCGCCGGCCGCCGCCTTGCAGGTTATGTTTTTTGGCAAAGGTTGTGACGACATTGGCGGCGTCCTCCACCAACGTGTTCCATTCCGCGCAATCGGCGCATTGGCCCTGCCACCGCGTCGCGACCGAACCGCAGGCCTGGCAGACATATCGCTTCTTGGGTTTCGCCATGCATTTGCGGTAACAGAACAAACTAAGAACGAAAAGCCCTATTGATGCCCTGCCCCATCTCTCCTAGGCGCGGGGAGTGAGCTGGCTTCCCGAACCGTTCCGCATCGCCAATTTCCGCTTTTACTGGAGCGGGCGATTGCTGGCGACACTGGCCCAGCTGGCGATGATTACCGCGATCGAATTCCAGGTTTACGCGATCGCGCGCGAGACGATGGGGCCGAGCGAGGCCGCGTTCCGTCTTGGTCTGATCGGTCTTTTGCAGTTCGTCCCGCTGTTCTTCCTGTCGCCGGTAGCAGGCTGGCTGGCGGACCGGGTCGATCGCCGCTGGGTGGCGCGCGGCGCGATTACGCTGGAAATTATCGCGGCAGCGACGCTGGCCTACTTCACCGCGGCAGGCACCATCACGCTGCCGATCATCTACGCGGTAGCGGTACTAATCGGCATCGCGCGTGTTTTCATGGGCCCGTCAATGGCGGCGATGGCGTCCAACATCGTGCCGCGCGCCATCCTGCCCAACGCCATCGCGCTGTCCTCGATCGCGTGGCAGGCGGGCACGATCATCGGCCCCGCGATGGGCGGCTATCTGCTCGCCCAGTCGATGGATCTGGCATATTATGTCGCCACCGGGCTCTTTGCCCTTTCGCTGCTATTTTACCTGTTCATCGGCGAGGTCGAACAAACGCGCTTGTCCGGCCACCGCCGACCGCTGCAGCGCATCGTCGACGGCCTTCGCTATGTGCGCGAGAACCGGCTTGTGCTGGGGGCCATCACGCTGGACCTTTTCGCCGTCCTGCTGGGCAGCGCCACCGCGCTCCTGCCGATCTTCGCTGCCGACATATTCGGCGGCGGATCCCAATTGTTCGGCCATTTACGCGCGGCCCCGGCGGTGGGCGCCACGCTGATTGCGCTTGTGTTCGCCATCCGGCCACTGAAGACCGATGTCGGCCGCAAGATGCTGATCGCCGTCGGCATCTTCGGCCTTGCGACCATCGGGTTCGCCTTCTCGCGCTCGGTGCCGCTGACCTTCGCCCTGCTGGTCGTCCTCGGCGGCGCGGACATGTTCTCGGTCTACGTCCGCCAATCGCTCATCCAGCTCTACACGCCCGATGAAATGCGCGGACGCGTCGGCGCCGTCTCCACGCTGTCCATCTCGGCGTCCAATGAACTGGGCGATGCGGAAAGCGGCCTGATGGCGGGCCTGTTGGGCCCGACGGCGGCCGCCTTGATCGGTGGAATCGGCGCAATATCGGTCGTCCTGATCTGGAACTGGAAGTTCCCCGAATTGCGACGCGCGAAGACCTTCGATCCAGAGGACGAAGCGCGCGCCACCTAAGCGTGGCTGCCCGATTTAGCGGCTAATCCTAACGCCGCATTTACCTTCATTAGTGACCGCTCGCTTAACTGCCGATCCGTTATGGGCAACGTCTCGGAAAATAGAGTGGGCGGCAATGAGCAGGGCACGTTTCAACATGAAGAAGCCGGAGCGGCGCCAGCGCGCGTCGCTGCGCGATGCATTGCTACACGACGTCATCAAGCATGAGGATGAAGACGGCGCCGCCATTGCCGAGCAGCGTGTCCCCCACCTTAACCACGTCCCTTTGATGATCGCCATCGCCCACCTCATCGGGGGTGCGGCGATTTACGCTGGCTTCGGCCTACGCTTCGATATGCTGGCCGCCATCGCGGCATGCCTGTTGATCGACGCCATTGCGTTCCTGATCGTCAACAAGCGCGAGCAGCTGCGCCTTAGTCCGCTCGCCGTGACGCGCGCCGTGGCGGCCTACGTGGCAGTGATGTGGGCCGGATGGGCCTTCATTGGCTACAGCGTGGATTCGTTCTCGAGCGACATGCAGACGACCCAGCATGTCGCCTTCGCATCGATTATCGCCGTGATGTCGATCGCTGCCGTCGCTTCGCCGCCGATTGCCATCGTATCCGGTGTTGCCGCCACTTTTGGCCTTTTCGCCATAGGTGCAGAACCTGTCATGATGCTGGCAGCGAGCGCGTTGGCGCTCACGACATCGGGGTATGCCATTGCACAGGCGCGCACCATGATCGCCGTCGTGCGCCGCCGCCTGGTGCTCGAATTCAAGGCGCGGCAGGCGCTTCGTTTTGTCACCGAATATGAAACATCGGGTCATGGCTGGTTCTGGGAGACCAACAGCGACGGGGTGCTGACCTACGTCTCGATCCAGCTCGCAGACGAATTTGATTGCACCCCCGAACAGCTCCTCGGCCGACCATTCATCGACCTGCTTGCCAAGGACGAACAGGAAGGCGACATGCGCGAGGAACGCTCGCTTGGCTTCCACCTTTCAGCCAAATTTCCGTTTGCCGACCTGTCGGTCAAGTCGGACCTGCCCGAGACGACTTACTGGTCACTCACCGGTAATCCTGTTTTCAGCGAAAATGGCCGCTTCATGGGATTCCGCGGCATCGGGACCGACCTTACCGAACAGCTTCGCTCCGAGCAGGAAATCTCGCGCCTCGCCCGTTTCGATTCGCTCACCGGCCTGCCCAATCGCGCCATGATGCGCCAGACGCTGGATGAGGCGATGCGCAATGCCGCCCGCCGCCAAAAAGGTTGTGCGCTCTTCCTGATCGACCTCGATCGCTTCAAAAACGTGAACGACACGCTTGGCCATCCCGTCGGCGATGCACTGCTTCGCGAAGTCGCCAAGCGCCTCGAAAGCTGCATGGGTAATCATGGCCAGGTAGGCCGCCTCGGCGGCGACGAATTTACCGCGGTCCTCCCCGGCACGGTGGAAACAGGACTGCTGGAATCGCTGTCCAAGACGATGATCGAACAGGTCTCGCGCCCCTACCAGATCGAAGGCCATCGCATCACGATCGGCGCTTCGATTGGCATCGCGATCGGCGATCCTGGCCGGTCCAATGCCGACAGCCTGACGCGCAACGCCGACCTGGCGCTTTATGCGGCAAAAGGTGCCGGACGCGGCGTTCACAAATTCTACCAGCCATCGATGCATAGCGAAGCGACCGAGCGCCAGATGCTCGAGAACGATTTGCGCGGTGCGATCGAACGCGATGAGTTGTGGGTCGCCTACCAGCCGATCGTTCGCGCCGCCGGCGAAGATGTCTGCGGCTTCGAAGCGCTCGTCCGCTGGGATCACCCGTCGCGCGGGTCGATCGATCCCGAACGCTTCATGTCGATCGCCGAGGAATGCGGTCTCATCGGCAAGGTGGGCGCGTGGGTCATGGATCGCGCTGTCGCGGAAGCTGCCGAATGGCCCGATACGGTGCGAATCGCCATCAACCTGTCGCCGATCCAGTTCAACGATCCAAAAATCGTCGAAACCATCGCCAAGGCGCTCCAGACGCACCGCATGCGCGCAGAACGGCTCGAACTGGAAATTACCGAAGGCGTGTTCCTCGCCGACAGCAATGCGACCGACAGCACCTTCCAGCGGCTGAAAGATCTGGGCGTGCGGCTGGCGCTCGACGATTTCGGCACCGGCTATTCCTCGCTTGGCTATCTGCGCAAGGCGCCGTTCGACAAGATCAAGATCGACAAGGGTTTTGTCCGGGGCGCCTCCAACCCGTCGAGCAAGAATAGCGCGATCATCCGCGCCATCGTCACGCTTGCGGAAAGTCTCGGCATGGACACCACCGCCGAGGGGGTCGAAACGCATGACGATCTCGCGCTGGTGCGCGAACTCGGCTGCAGCCAGATCCAGGGCTACATCTTCGGCAAACCGGTCGAAGCGGAAAAGGCGCGCGAACTGGCGCTAGCCTCGATCGTCGAACCTGAAGGCTATTCAAATTCGCGCGAGCCGCGCCAGCGTCTCATGCGCCGCGCCATCGTGGCCATCGATGGCGAAGTGACCGAAATCCGTTTGCGTAACATCTCGGCGATGGGCGCGCTGGTCGAGTGTCCCCAGCCCGTCTCGCCGGGTACCGAACTGACGATCGACATCATCGGCGTCGGACCGGTTACCGGCACGGTGCGCTGGGCCGGGCAAAACCGTTTCGGCATCCAATTCGAACGCATGTTCGACATGGCGCGTCTCGTGCCGGTGCAGACGAGCAAGGAAACGTCCCAGCTCGTGCGCACCTGGTACGGCAATCGCCCCGGCTACGTTCAAGAACAGCGCTAGGCTGCGACCCTAAAAGGCTTCGGCCGGCAGCTTCATCAGCGTTTCCGAGCCCGCTTCGACCTTGCGACGCAGGCCGCTGGCTTCGGGCAGCCACCGCTCGGCATAATGGCGCGCGGTGACCAGCTTGGCTTCGTGGAAATCCACGTCCTCACCCGGCTCAGTCTTTAGTTTGGCGCTGACATCGGCCATCTTCAGCCACATCCAGCCGAGGCTGACCAGGCCCATCAGATTCATGTAGGCATAGGCCGCGGCACCGACATTGTCGGGGTTCTGCATGCCGTTTTGCGCCAGCCACATGGTCGCGCCCTGAAGGTGTCCGACGGCCTTTTCCAGCGGCTCTGCAACACCGGCGGGATCGCCATTTTCCTTAGCGGCGGCGATATCGCCCGCCACCGTTTCGAAGAACAGGCGAATGGCGCGGCCGCCATCCTTGGCAAGCTTGCGGCCGACAAGGTCCATTGCCTGCACACCGTTCGTGCCTTCGTAGATCTGCGCGATACGGGCATCACGCACGAACTGCTCCATGCCCCATTCGCGAATGTAGCCGTGACCGCCAAAGACCTGCTGCGCGTTGACCGTGGTCTCGAAGCCCTTGTCGGTGAGATAGCCCTTGATGACAGGCGTCAGCAGGCTGATGAGATCGTCCGCCGTCTGGCGCTGCTCTTCATCTTCCGACTTGCGCGACAGGTCGACCTGCAGCGAGCCCCACAGAACCAGCGCGCGCGCCGCCTGGTTGAAGGCGCGCGCATCCATCAGCATGCGGCGCACATCGGGGTGAACGAAGATGCTGTCGGCCTTGGCATCGGGATCGCGCTCTTCGGGATTGAGCGCGCGCCCCTGGCGGCGGTCTTTCGCATATTCGACCGCGTTCTGATACGCGACCTCACCCTGCGCCAGGCCCTGAAGACCAACGCCGAGACGCGCCGCATTCATCATGATGAACATGGCGGCGAGACCCTTTTCCTTCTCGCCGATCAGGTAGCCGGTCGCTTCGTCATAATTGAGCAGGCAGGTCGAGTTGCCATGGATGCCCATCTTCTCTTCGATCGAGCCGCAGGTGACGTTGTTGCGCTCGCCCAGCGAACCGTCTTCGTTGACGAGATATTTGGGGACGATGAAGAGCGAGATGCCCTTCACGTTGTCTGGGCTGTCGGGCATTTTCGCCAGAACGAGGTGGATGATGTTCTCGCTCAGATCATGCTCGCCCGCTGAAATGAAAATCTTGGTGCCCGAAATCTTGTAGGTGCCATCATCCTGCGGCACAGCCTTGGTCTTCAGCAGCCCCAGATCGGTCCCGCAATGCGGCTCGGTGAGGTTCATCGTGCCGGTCCATTCGCAGCTGACCATCTTGGGCACGTAGAGCGCCTTTTGCTCCTCGCTGCCGACCGTCAGCATGGCCGCAATCGCGCCGGCGGTCAGGCCGAAATACATTTCGAAACCCTGGTTGGCGCTAATCAGATATTCGCTGATCGCGGTCGATACGACCTGCGGCATGCCCTGCCCGCCAAATTCTTCGGGGAAAGCCAGCGTCGACCAACCGCCGTCGCGGAACTGATCCCAGGCATCCTTGAAGCCCGGGGGCGTCGTTACCGAGCCATCGTCGTTGCGGATGCACCCATGTTCATCGCCAACGCGATTGAGCGGTGCCAGGACTTCGCCTGCCAGCTTGCCGCCTTCGTTGAGGATCGCTTCGACCACGTCGGGATCGGCATTCTCGAAACCGGGAACGTTGGCGTAATTCTGCAACCCGACGATATGATCGAGCACATATTGGGTGTCACGGACAGGGGCATTGTAGACGGGCATGAATCAGTCCTCTTCTTCCAGAAGGCGCACATAGCCTTCCAGTTCTTCGATGGTTTCGTCGATATCGGCTTTCTGCCGCATGAGAGCGTCGATCCGCTCCTTGCACTTTTCGAGTGTGACCTTCTTTTGCGTCTCACGCTGGTCGCCAAGGTCATAAAGGTCGAGCAATTCGCCAATCTCGGCGAGGCTGAAGCCGACGCGCTTGCCGCGCAGGATCCAGGCGACGCGCGCACGGTCGCGATCGGAGTAAAGCCGCTGCGATCCCTTGCGGGTCGGCGCGATCAGGTTTTCATCTTCGTAGAAGCGCAAAGCGCGGGCGGTGACGTCGAATTCCTCGCACATCTCACCGATCGTATATTGCCGCGACGCGGCGTCATTCGGGGTCGCCAACATGGGCGCTTCTTACTTGACGTTCACGTAAAGGTCAACAGAGCGGGTCGCCGGCAACATCGCGAAGTTCGCTTGGATCGCCGTCACTGCGTCGAAATCCTTCGCCTTTCAAACTGGCATCCCCGCCACAATAGTAGGAACAGCTGTCGTCGCCGCTGCGGAGCGTCAGCACATCGCCATCCTGCGAAAGGGAAATTCGGCATTCGTCATCGCCGCGCGGCACGAAGGCCATTCCCTCGCCGCCGGCTTCGATGGTCCCTTGCGCCATGCAGTTGGCATCGCTCTCGCCATAGCGAATCAAAGCGGCTTTTCCGTCGGCGGCCACGCAAAGTCCGTCACGCTCGCCTCCCGTCCAGAGTCCGGTCTCAAGCACGCCTTCGGGCGGCGCGTCGGCGTCAGGAGCTACCTCGCTGCAAGAAGCAAGAAGCAAAGCGAACGAAAGGACTAGAATGCGCATAATGGCGACCCTGCCCGAAACGCCGCTAGGCCTCAATTCTTATCGCGGATCGCGTCGATCAGCTCGTCCTTGGTCATGTCCGAACGGCCTTCGATATCCAGTTCCTGCGCCTGATCGTACAATTCGTCCTTGGTCCGATCTTCGAGCGGGGTGGAATCATGATCGATGCTGTCATTGGCTTGCGCATTGGCAATCGCGGCGGATTTGGACTTCGAATAGCCCTCGTCGCGCAGCGCCTCGTAAGTGTCTTTGTCCTTGATCGATTTGTCGGCCATTTTCGTCTCCTTGCGAGCCTAACGCACAACCCGCCCGACCTTTCCGGTGACTAGGTGAAGACAAAGCGGCCTCACCTCCCTATATGCGGGGCAAGTATCTGGGCCGGAAGGGATTCGCCGCCATGCTGACGACCAATCCATTTGATGACGACAAGCTGCGCGAAGAATGCGGAGTCTTCGGAATCTGGGGTGCCGAACAGGCCTCCAGCGTCGTCGCCCTGGGCCTTCACGCGCTCCAGCACCGCGGCCAGGAAGCCGCCGGCATCGTCACCAATGACGGCACCAATTACCATGCCCACCGCGGCATGGGGCATGTCGGCGCGAACTTTTCCAAGCCTAAGGTGATCCGCAAGCTGGCGGGCAGCGCCGGCATCGGCCACGTACGCTATTCGACCACCGGCGAAACCGCACAGCGTAATATTCAGCCTCTCTATGCCGATCTCGCCATTGGCGGCTTTGCCGTCGCGCATAACGGCAACATCTCCAACGCGATTACGCTGCGCGAACGCCTTGTTCAGCGCGGCTCGATCTTCCAGTCGACCAGCGACACCGAAGTCATCATCCACCTCGTCGCCACCAGCCGGAAGGAAGAGCCGGTTGAGCGCTTGATCGACGGATTGAAGCAGGTCGAAGGCGCCTATTCGCTTTGCCTGCTGATGCCCGACGGTCTCGTCGCATGCCGCGATCCGATGGGCATCCGTCCGCTGGTCATGGGCCGTTATGGCGAATCGATCGTATTCGCATCGGAAAGTGTCGCCTTCGACGTGATCGGCGCGACCTACCTGCGCGATGTGGAGCCCGGCGAACTCATCATCGTCAACGACGACGGCCTGCGCAGCTTTAAGCCGTTCGAACCGGCGCGCCCGCGCCCGTGTATCTTCGAACATGTCTATTTCTCGCGGCCCGACAGCAAGGTCGACGGCACCTCGGTCTACCAGACCCGCAAGGCGATCGGCGAAGAACTGGCGCGCGAAGCGCCGGTCGAGGCCGATTATGTCGTCCCCGTTCCCGATAGCGGCGTCCCTGCCGCGATCGGCTATGCCCAGGTCGCGAATATCCCGTTCGAGCTCGGGATCATTCGTTCGCACTATATCGGCCGCACCTTCATCCAGCCGTCGCAGGACAGCCGCCATTCGGGTGTGAAGATGAAGCACAATGCCAATTCGGCGCTGGTCGAAGGCAAAAGGATCGTGCTCGTCGACGACAGCGTCGTGCGCGGCACCACGTCGCTCCGCCTCGTCCAGATGATGCGCGATGCCGGCGCTGCCGAAGTGCACATGCGCATCGCCTCCCCGCCGACACGCTACAGCTGCTTCTACGGCGTCGACACGCCCGAGCGTTCCAAGCTGCTCGCCGCGCAGATGGGCATCGAGGAAATGCGCGACTATGTGAAGGCGGACAGCCTTGCCTTCATCTCGCTCGACGGTCTCTACCGTGCACTTGGCGATGAACGCGATGCCAGCGCCCCGCAGCGCTGCGACGCCTGCTTCTCGGGCGACTATCCGACTTCCCTTACCGACAAGGAGCAAGGCGACGGGCCCAAGCAACTGAGCCTCGTCGGCAACCACTAATGTCTGCATTCGAAAACAAACTCGCGCTCGTCACGGGCGCCAGCCGCGGTATTGGCGCGGCAACCGCCGAAGCGCTCGCCGCCGAAGGCGCGCACGTCATCCTCGTGGCGCGCTCGTCCCAGGACCTCGAACAGGTGGAGGAACGCATCCATGCGGCTGGCGGCAGTGCCACGCTCGCCCCGCTCGACATGCTCGCCGATGGCGCCATCGGTAAATTGGCCCAGGCCGTCGGCGGACGCTGGGACGCGCTCGACATCATGGTGCTCAATGCTGCCATGCTGGGCAAGCTGCGCCCCGTGCAGGATATCGACCCCAAGGAATTTTCGCAGACCATCGCGCTCAACCTGCTCGCCAGCCAGGCGATGATCGCCGCCTTCGATCCGATGCTGCGCCACTCGGGCAAGGCAGAACTCGTCGGCATCACCTCGTCGGTCGGCGCTAACCCGCGCGCTTTCTGGGGCGCTTATGGCGCGAGCAAGGCCGCCTTCGATACGCTGCTCGGCTCCTATGCCGAGGAGAACGCGCAGACTGGCAAGGTCCGCGTTCACATAGTCGATCCGGGGGCGACCCGCACCGCGATGCGCGCCGACGCCTTCCCTGGCGAAGATCCCAACGACCTCAAGAAGCCCGATGTCGTCGCCAAAGCGATTGTGGAACGTCTGAAGTCGGACGCGGAAACCGGCGGGCGCCTGGTCGTCGAAGGCTAGTCGGCGTTGGCGAAAGCCCGCGTGATGGCGGCCTGCAATTCCTGACGACGCCCGCCTGACGCAGCGGTCGACCAGTTGCCGACATAGGCGATCACGACGTTCTGGGACGGCACGATGGTGATACCCTGTCCGAATATGCCTTGCGCACCGTATGCGCCGGGATAGGTCCACCACTGGTAGCCATATCCATAGCCCGGGGCGCTCTCGAACGCGGTCGCGGGCGTGATGGCCGCCTGACGATATTCCGCGCTGAGAACCGAGCCAGCGTTGCCATCGGGCGTCCCTTCAAGGAACCACTGGCCAAAGCGGGCATAATCGGCGAGCCGCAGCATCAGGCAGCATCCACCGATATTCTGTCCCACCGGATCGACCTGCCAGAACAAGTCGCCTTCGAAGCCTGCTGGGCCGACAATCTTCTCGCGCGCATAGTCCGCCAATGAGCGGCCGACCGCCCGTTCGACCAAAGTCCCGACAAGATTGGTCTCCGCGGTGCTGTAATTGAAGGTCATCCCCGGCTCTGCAGCGCGCTCCCGCTTGCTCAAGTAGAAGATGTTGAGGTCGACACCTGGCTGGTAAGGCTGCGAATAAAGCTGCGCGATATCGCTGTTCGGGTCGGCATAATTCTCATCCCAATCTACCCCCGATCGCATCGTCAGCAGGTCCTCGACGCTCACCACGTCGTAAGCGGTGCCGGCCAGCTCGGGAATGTAATCGGTCAGCGGATCGTCGAGGCTGCCGATGTGCCCGTCCTTGAGCGCCGCGCCTACCAACGTCGAGGTCAGGCTCTTGGCAACCGAAAAACTGGTCCAGCGCTGGTCGGGGCCGAAATCGTTCGAATAGCCTTCGAAGCGGATCCTGCCGTCTTGCAGCACCATGAGCCCGGTGATGCGATGCTCTTCGACATAGCGTTGGAGCGCGGCTGCGCCCGGAAGGGGCTCACCCGCCGGCAACGTGCGTGCCCTTGCGGCTTTGACAGTACGTCCCGGGAAATATTCATCCATGGCCCGGAAGCGCTCGAAGCGTTGTTCGTCGGTCCAGAACAGCACCTGCGCCGCATCGCGCTGGATCGCCGCGCGCTGCGCTTCGGTAAGGCTGGCCATGGGATCGGGATTGGTTGGCGCAGGCTCATCCACCGGCTGACACGCCGTCAACACCAAGCCCGCCAACAACATCAATCCCAAGCGTCTCATGCCGCACCCTTCCTCATCGTGATCTGCGCGACATCGATCCCGCCACCGCGAAAACCGCCTTCGCAATACATCAGGTAAAATCGCCACAGACGGTGGAAGCGCTCGCTGAAGTCAGAAAGCTGGCCCCGCGCCACCGCAGCATCGTAACGCTCGCGCCAGGTCGCGAGCGTGCGCGCGTAATCGAGGCCGAAGGCCTCGTGCCCTTCCCAGCTCAAACCGCGTTCGACCGCCAGTGATGCGAATGTCGGCTCGTCGATCAACATCCCGCCCGGAAAGATATAAGTCTGGATGAAGTCCGCGCTGGCCGCATAATCGGCGAACAGCGCGTGGTCGATGCTGATATATTGCAGCGCAGCGCGGCCGCCGGGCTTGAGATTGTTAGCGACGGCGTCGAGATAGGCGGGCCACCAGCGCTGGCCCACGGCTTCGACCATCTCGACCGAGGCAATGGCGTCAAATTGCTCGGAAATCTGCCGATAATCCTGCAGTCTGATCTCGACAAGATTGCCTAATTTGTTTGACGCAACTTTTTCCGTTGCAAATCTTTGCTGCTCCGAAGATAGGGTCAATCCGACCACATTCACGCCGCGTTTGGCAGCCTGTATCGCCAAAGTGCCCCAACCGCAGCCGATCTCGAGCAAACGGTCTCCCGGCTTGAGCTCGAGACGGTCCAGCAGCACGTCGACCTTGCGCAATTGCGCGGCTTCAAGGTCGTCGCTCTGGTCGAACCGCGCCGAGGAATAGCTCATCGTCGGATCGAGCCAAGCCGCGTAGAAGTCATTCCCGAGATCGTAATGCGCCGCGATATTCTCGCGCGCTTTCACAAGCCCGTTATCGCGCAGCGCGTGCGCTGCGGCATTGAGCCAGCGCGCTGGCCCTTTCGCGCGCGCCGTTCCGCCCAGCGTTTTTGCGTTCGCCATGAACAGCGCGAATAGCGGCACCGGATCGGGCGCGCTCCATTCGCCCTTCTCCCATGCCTTGTAGAGTCCGACCGAACCCGAGAAGGCGACTCGCGCCAATGCGGTCCAGCTATGCAGGTGAACCACGGCCTCCGGCCCCGGCGCGTGAAAACCGATCCGCCGCCTCGTCCCGTCAGGCAGGTGTCCGTCGATACCGCCGACGGCGAGGCGATCGTGCCACTGATCGAGCATTGACTTGAACGCGGGCGCGGCAAGCTTGCCGACCAACCCATGGCCGGTGATGAAGCCGCGGTCGCCGCGGACCAGATGTTCCCCCCGGCTTGCCATCTTAGTTCGACTTCATCTCCTTGTAGGCGGCCAGCGCCCGTTCGCGGCCTTCCTTATGCTCGATGAGCTTCTTGGGATAGTCCGCGGGCGCGCAATCATGCGCGTGCGGATCGTGGATATAGCGATCGTCGATGTCTGCCAGCTCGGGCACCCATGTGCGGATATAGTCGCCCGCATTGAACTTCTCTGACTGGCTGAGCGGCGCCATGATGCGCACGAACATGTTGCTGTCGACGCCCGTCCCCGACACCCATTGCCAATTGGTGCCGTTCGAGCCGTAATCGGCATCGACGAGCGTATCCCAGAACCATTGTTCGCCTTCGCGCCAGTCGATCAGAAGGTGCTTGATCAGGAAACTCGCCGTGATCATGCGCACGCGGTTGTGCATCCAGCCGATCGCCCATAATTGGCGCATGCCCGCATCGACGATGGGATAGCCCGTCTCCCCCCTTGTCCATGCATCGAACTCGTCGCGAACCGTCGAGGAGCGGAAATCGCGCCATGGGAAGTCCTGCCACCCGTCGCGATAGTTTTTCTCGGCGTATTCGGGAAACTGGTAGATCACGTTCTGCGCATAGTCGCGCCAGCCAAGCTCCTTGAGGAATACCCCAACCGTGCCGCCTGCGCCATTGACGCGATCATAGACCGTGGCCACCGAAATCTCGCCCCAGTGAAGGTGCGGCGACAGGTTCGATGTGGCTTCCATCGACGGGCAATTGCGCTGCCCGTCATAGGCCGACGCCTCGCTTTCGAACGCCTCGAGCCGTAGCCGCGCGCCATGTTCACCCGGTCGCCAATGTTCCTGCATGCCGGTCGCCCAGTCGGGTTTGGTCGGCAGCAAGCCCCAACTGCCAAGATCATCGCTATCCGGCCATCGCTCCGGCGCCTCGATGACGCGCGGGCGCGGCTCGGGCGGTGCCGGCGGCATGCGCTCTTTGAGCGATTTCCAGAACGGCGTGAAAATCTTGTACGGCTCGCCCGATCCCGTCGTCACCGTGCCGGGCGGCAATAGGTAGTTGCCGTCGTGGAGGCAAAGCTCGACCTGGTCGGCGATCCGGTCTTGCGCTTCCACCCACCACGGCTCGTAATGATGCAGCGCATGGATCCGCTCCGCGCCCACTTGCTGCGCCAGTTGCGGCAGGACATGATCGACCCGACCGCGCCGGAAAATGAGTTTCGATCCTTTATCTTCGAGGTCCGCCGCCAGGCTTTCCAGCGAGCGATGCAACCACCAGCGCGACGGACCGCCCAGCTTGCGATCTCCCGGCGTTTCGTCATCGAGCACGAATACGGGCACCACAGCGCCCTCACGCGCTGCAGCGCGCAACGCAGCCTGGTCGCGCAGCCTTAGATCGCGCCGGAACCAGACAATGCTCGTCATTCGCTTTCTCCCTGCGCAGGCGGCTCGAGTGCAACGACGAAGGCATCTCCCGTGCGTGGGTCGGTATAGCGCTGGTCGCCCAAATATGCGCGGCCGCCACGTTCGAACACGAACGGCATGCGCGACCAGAACAGGAACGCTTCGACATCCTCGCGCCCACGCGCCGCTTCAAGCCGCGGATCGTTGAGGCCGATGAACTTGGGCGCGCCCGTCAGCAAGGTCCCTTCGAACACCTGATAATTGCCGCTACCATATAGACCACCGCCGCGCCATTCGATGTCGCGCCGCCAAAACTCGACGGGGACGGGGTTGGCAACCACGATGCCCGGCTCCAGCCGCCACTGCTTGCCCACGAGCTCGCGCCCCTGCCCTTCGGCCTGGCCCGTGATCAGACCATTGGCAAAGATATACCCGCAAACCAGGAAGAAGCCCGCCCAGGCAGGCTTTTCCCAATGGCTCGATCCGCGCTTCATCCAGCGCCGCGAAAGCCACACGGTGAAGGCCAGGATCGTCCATACCCAGACATCGATGATGAACAGCGTATCGCCCGCAAACCACTCGCTCGAAAAGGGTTCGAGAAAGCGAATGCCATAGCTGTTGAGCCAGTCGAGCGCGGGATGGCTGAGCGTTCCGATGAAGGCGAGCAGCAGTAGCCAGCCGGGCCGCACCTCTTCCTTGGACGGTCGCCACTTGTCGTAAAGAAGGACAAACCCGGTCAGCAGGATCGGCAGGATGACCAATGCGATCGGCCCGTGCGTCAACCCGCGCCGCAGCGCCAGGCTTTCGGTGCCGAGCAGCGTAAGCACCGCATCGATGTCGGGCAGGTTGGCGGAAATGATTAGCGTCGGCATCGCCCTGCCGGTCGTCTTCTTGAGGCCCATTTGCCCCAACAGGGCGCCAGCAAGGCTATGCGTTAGATTGTCCATTGCAGGACAAAACGGGCCTAGTCGCGGCGCGGTTCCTTGGTCACCTGCCAGCTCTGCCCTTTTTCGAGCAATGCCTGCATGTCGGTGCTCTTGCCTTCGGAAGCCGCAGCGTTCTGCGCCATCACCGCCGCTTCGAAGGTCGGCGCAGGGTCTTCGTAGATTACGCCCAAGGCCACGGGGAAGATGTCCGCGGGCATTTCCGACAGCAGCAGCGCCATTGCGCGGTTCTTGGGATCGTGGACCAGCACTTCATCGCTGTCGCCAGCAACGACCTTGAGCGTCTTTGTCGCCACATCGAAGCCGATGCCCCTCTCGCCCTTGGCGAACAGCATCTTTTCGCCTGGCGCGAGCCAGAGCTGCTTTTCATTCGCCACCGATCGATCGGTAAAGGGCGCGAACACATCGTCATTATAGACGATGCAGTTCTGGTAGATCTCGATGAAGGCCGCGCCCTTGTGCGCGTGGGCCGCCTTGAAAATGTCGGGCAGCGCCTTGTTGACGTCGATACCGCGCGCCACGAACCGCGCCCCCGCGCCGAGCGCGAAGCTGGCGGGCATCGCCGGCCGATCGACCGATCCGTACGGCGTCGAGGGACTGCGCGTGCCGACACGGCTGGTCGGCGAATATTGGCCTTTGGTCAGGCCATAAATCTCGTTGTTGAAGAGCAGGATCTGGCAATCGAGATTGCGCCGCAAAAGGTGCATCGTGTGATTGCCGCCGATCGATAGGGCATCGCCGTCGCCGGTGATGATCCACACATCGAGTTCGGGATTGGCGAGCTTGACGCCCGTCGCCACCGCACAGGCGCGGCCATGCAGCGTGTGGAAGCCGTAGCTCGCCATGTAATATGGAAAGCGGCTCGAGCAGCCAATGCCGCTGACGAACACCGTGTCGGCGAGCGCAGCGTCTAGATCGGGCATGGTGCGCTGCACCGCCTTCAGGATGGCATAGTCGCCGCAACCCGGGCACCAGCGCACTTCCTGATCGCTCGCCCAGTCCTTGGCCGTGAGTTTGACTTGTTCGTTCACGCGTCGGTCTCCTCATCTGCCGAAAACAGCAGAGGTGTGGTGCTCAGAGCCAAGATAATGCCGCCGAAAAAGGGGCGGTCGAAAAAGAATATCAAGGCAAGGCCAAGCGCCGTGCCGACAACCAGCGAAACGGGCTTTGACAGCGCGCCGCTTTTCTCCTTCTCGTCGAGCCCTTCGCGCGTCAGCCAGGGCCTGACATAGCGCGCGCCAACGGCAATCGCGCTGCCACCGACCAACCCCATCGCAAAGGCCGGCCAGCCCGAAGGCAGGCTGGCGCCCCACGCCTCGAACTTCATGTTCGCCCAAGACAGCAGGAAGAAACCCGCGATCAGGATCAACGCCGCCTTGTGCGGCATGCGCGCGCTATCGCCTGATCGCATCACGCCGAGCCTCCGAGCCACCAGATCAGGAACACAACCAAAGCCAGCAGGATCAGCAGCGGCCAGATATTGATCTGTTTCATGCCAGCGCCTCCACGATGGCCGCTTCGATCTCAACGATACGGAAAGGCTGCCCCGAAACCTTGTTGAGGGGCCGGGCGTCGACGAGGAACTGGTCGCGCAGCACCGTCTTAAGCTGTCCCGCGTTCATTTCCGGCACCAGGATCTTGTCGAAGCCCCTCAGCAGGTCGCCCAGGTTCTTCGGTAACGGCGCGAGGTGGCGGATGTGGAGATGGCTTACGTCCATCCCCTTGGCCCGCGCACGGCGCACCGCCTGGTGGATCGGCCCGAACGTCGAACCCCAACCGACCAGCACCAGTTCGCCGCTCTCGCCGCCCAGGCTCATTTCCTGATCGGGAATCGTATCGGCGACATTGGCGACCTTGGCGAAACGTTCCGCCGTCATCTGCGCATGCGCACCCGGCGAATAGTCGATGTCGCCCGTACCCGGACGCTTCTCGATCCCGCCGATGCGATGTTCAAGGCCCGGCGTACCCGGCTTGATCCATGGCCGCGAACCGTCGGCATTGCGCTCATAAGGCAGCACCGTGAAATCGCCCACGGGTGCCGTGGCAAATTCCACAGGGAATGGCTCGTAGCTCTCCCAGTCGGGCACTTTCCACGGCTCTGCGGCATTGGCGATATAGCCATCGGTGAGCAGCATGACGGGCGTCATGTAGCGCGTCGCGATGCGGCATGCCTCAATCGCGCATTCGAACGCATCGGCGGGCGAACGCGCGGCCAGCACCGGCAGCGGCGTATCGCCATTGCGGCCATATACCGCCTGGTAGAGATCGGACTGTTCGGTCTTGGTCGGCAGGCCGGTCGACGGGCCGCCGCGCTGCGAATTGACAATCACCAGCGGCATCTCGGTCATCACGGCAAGGCCGATCGCTTCGGTTTTGAGCGCAATGCCGGGGCCCGACGAGGACGTGACGCCCAGGCTACCCGCATAGCTGGCGCCGATGGCCGAGCAGATCGCCGCGATCTCGTCCTCCGCCTGGAAGGTCGTGATGCCGTATTCCTTGAGGCGCGAGAGATGGTGCAGCAGAGCGCTCGCCGGCGTGATGGGATAACCGCCAAAGAACATCGGCAAATCGGCAAGCTGCGCGCCCGCGACCAGTCCCAAAGCCAGTGATTCCGCGCCCGTTACCGTGCGATACAGCCCCGGCTCTGCCGGTGCGGGATCGATATGGCGCTGCCCGACCTGCCCGCCAATTTCCGCGGTTTCGCCGTAAGCGTGACCTGCATTGAGCGCAGCAATATTGGCCTCGGCGATCTCCGGCTTCTTGGCAAACTTGCTCTTGAGCCATTCGACAATGGGCTGGCGCTTGCGATCGAACATCCACAGCGCAAGGCCGAGCGTCCACATGTTCTTGGAACGCAGCGCTTCCTTGTTCGAAAGGCCGAATTCCTTGACCGATTCCAGCGTCATCGCGCTGATGTCGAAGGCCAGCACCTTCCACTTGGCAAGTTCATCGCCCTCGAGCGGATTATGGTCGTAGCCCGCCTTGTCGAGATTACGCTTGGTGAAGCTGCCCGTATCGACGATCAGCAGCCCGCCATCGCGAAGGTCGTTGACGTTCACCTTGAGCGCCGCGGGGTTCATCGCCACCAGCACGTCGGGCTGGTCGCCCGCGGTTTCTATCGAGGCCGAACCGAAGTTGATCTGAAACGCAGAAACGCCGAACGTCGTGCCCTGCGGCGCGCGGATTTCGGCAGGAAAATCGGGGAAGGTTGCAAGGTCGTTGCCCGCCAGCGCCGTCGACAAGGTGAACTGCCCGCCGGTCAGCTGCATCCCGTCGCCGCTATCGCCCGCAAAACGCACGACGACCGCCATCGGTTGATCGACCGCCAGCGCCTCTTCTTCGGTCAGATTATGGGTAGCCGCTACCATGAGTCTCCGTTCCGCATTTCCTTTGTGCATCGGCGCCTTAGAGAGGACAAGCCCGCTTATCCAGCCCTCGATTTTGCGCTAGGGCCGCTGGCATGAATGATGATGACAAATATCGCTTGGGTGCGGGCGTCATGCTGCTCAACGAGCAGCGTCATGTCTGGGTCGGCCGGCGTATCGATAATACCGACGAAGCCTGGCAAATGCCGCAGGGCGGCGTGGACCCGGGCGAAGACAGCTTCGAGACCGCGCTGCGCGAGCTTGAAGAAGAAACCGGCATCGCGCGCGAATATGTCGAGCGGATCGAGGATGCGCCCGTGCTCGAGCTCAAATATGACCTGCCCGACAGTCTCAAAGGCACGCTTTGGGGCGGCAAATGGGTCGGCCAGCGACAGCACTGGTTCCTGATGCAATTCACCGGCGATGATTCGCAGATCAATATCGAAACCGAGGACCCCGAATTCTCGCATTGGAAGTGGATCGAGAGCGAGCATCTTCCCGACATAATCGTGCCTTTCAAGCGTGACATGTACCGCGCCATCCTCGATGGATTCTCGAGGTGGCTTTAAGCTCGTCGCCGCGTTAGGAGGCCGCCCATGGGGAGTTTATCAAGCCAGGAACAGGCCGCCGTAGAGCGCGCCATGGCCGCGCAGGACACGATGTTCGATCGCACCCGCGAATGGGCGGCGATCAATTCGGGCTCGCGTAACCTGGAAGGCCTGGCGAAGGTCGGCGAGAAGCTGATGGAAGCCGTCGCGAGCCTGCCTTGCGATGCCACGTATCGCGACCCTGCGCGCGTCGAAGCCGTCGATGCGGCGGGCAAGACGTTCGACATCGAACATGGCCGTCATATTCACGTGCAGGTTCGCCCCGATGCGCCCCTGCGCCTGCTCTTCACCGGCCACATGGACACGGTCTTCGGCGTCGATCACCCGTTTCAGGAAATGAAGTGGCTTGAAGAGGGCAAGGTTCTCAACGGTCCCGGGATCACCGACATGAAGGGCGGCATCGCCGTCATGCTGGCTGCGCTTGAGGCGGTCGAGGCGAGTGAAGATGCCGCAAAGTTCGGCTACGATATCGTGTTCAACGCCGATGAGGAAGTCGGCAGCCTGTCCTCCGCCCCGCTCCTCGCCGAAGCCGCTGCAGGCAAGCGCGCCGCGCTGACCTACGAACCCTCTGCGCTCCCCGATGGCACACTTGCCGGCGCGCGCTCGGGCAGCGGCAATTTCAGCTTTATCATTTCGGGCAAATCCGCCCACGCCGGCCGCAACCCGCAGGAGGGCCGCAACGCGCTCGTCGCCGCCGCCGACCTCGCCATGCGCCTCAAAGCCGGGATGGACGACAGCCTGTCGGTCAATCCCGCGAAGATCGATGGCGGCGGGCCCAACAACGTCGTGCCTGACCACGCTGTCCTGCGCGTCAATTTCCGCCCTAAGCTGCCGGCCGACCAGGACCGCGCGGAAAAGCTCATCGCCGACGCGCAGCAGGCCGTCGCGCGCGAACATGACGTCGACATCCACCGCCACGGCGCCTTCGCCCGCCCGCCAAAGCCGCTCGAAGGCGACACCAAAAAACTGTTCGAACTTGTCCAGCGCGCTGGCGCCGATCTGGGGCAGGACATCGGCTGGAAGCACACCGGCGGCGTGTGCGACGGCAACAATATTGCGGCCACCGGCGTCCCCGTCGTCGACACGATGGGCGTGCGCGGCGGCGCCATCCACTCTTCCGACGAATTCCTGATCGTCGACAGTCTTGGCGAACGTGCCGCCCTGTCGGCGCTGACCATTTTGAGGATCATCAATTCATGACGCATCGCATCCGCGCTGCCCAACCGTTCGATCTCGGCGCGCTCTACGACCTGGCAAAGCTCACCGGCGGCGGTTTCACCAACCTGCCTGCCGACTATGCGACGCTCGAAAAGAAGATGGAAACGTCCGCCGCGGGTTTCGCCCGCGAAGGCGATCATCCCGAAGGCGATTTATATGTCTTCGTCCTCGAGGAAGTGGCGACTGGCAAGATCCGCGGCACCTGCCAGGTCTTCGGCAAGGTCGGCACCGAACAACCCTTCTACAGCTACCGCATCAGTACGCTCACGCAGCAGAGCAAGGAGCTCAATCGCACCTTCCACAACAAGCTGCTTACGCTCGTCACCGATCTTGAAGGGTGCAGCGAAGTCGGCGGTCTCTTCCTGCATCCGGCAGAACGCGCCGGCGGGCTCGGTATGCTTCTGGCGCGCTCGCGTTATCTCTTCATCAAACAGCATCGCCCGCGCTTTGGCGACCGCGTGCTTGCCGAGTTGCGCGGGGTCATGGACAGCGCGGGACACTCGCCTTTCTGGGATGCGATCGCGGGACGCTTTTTCGGCATGACTTTCCCCGAAGCCGACGATTTCAACGCCATGCACGGTACCCAGTTCATCGCCGACCTCATGCCCAAGACGCCGATCTACATCGCCATGCTGCCCGATAGTGCCAAGGCGGTGATCGGCCAGCCGCATCCCACCGGTCGCGCCGCGCTCAAGATGCTCGAGCGCGAAGGCTTTGTCTGGGACAATTATGTCGACATCTTCGATGGCGGCCCGACCGTGATCGCCCCCACCGATAACATCGCCACCATCGCCAACAGCGGTCGCTACAAAGTCACCGGCACCTATGACGGTAACGGCGGCGAAAAACTCATGGTCGCGAGTGGTAATCTCGAGAACTTCGTCTGCTGCTATGCCATGGGCTCGATCGACGAAGACGGCATCAGGATCGATGCGGAAGCAATGGACAAACTCGGCGTCACCGAGGGCGACAAAATCTTGGGGATAGGCCGGCGATGATCCGCGAGATCAATTTTGACGGGCTGATCGGTCCCAGCCACAATTATGCCGGTCTTAGCCTCGGCAACCTCGCGTCGACAAGGAATGCGGGCGACGTCTCGCAGCCTCGCGCGGCGGCATTGCAAGGCATTGAAAAAATGCGCGCCAACCTTGGTTTGGGGCTGGTGCAGGGCGTCTTCATGCCGCTGCCGCGCCCCAATCATGGCTGGCTGGCGAGGCTCGGCGCCGATTACGCCGATGCCGACCATGCGTTAGCGGCGAATGCGATGTCGGCGTCATCGATGTGGGCCGCCAACGCGGCCACTGTCAGCCCTGCGCCGGACACGGCCGACGGCCGCTGCCACCTCACCGTCGCCAATCTCAAGACGATGCCGCACCGCAGCCACGAATGGCCCGATACGCTGCGCCAGCTGCGTGTCGCCTTTTCGAACGACACCGCCTTTGCCGTCCATGAGGCGGTGCCGCCGGCCTTCGGCGATGAAGGCGCTGCAAACTTCATGCGGCTGTGCGACCACCATGCCGAAAAGGGCGTCGAGATCTTCGTCTATGGCGTGTCGGGCGGCCCCTACCCTGCGCGTCAGCATATCGAGGCCAGCCGCGCCATCGCCCGATTGCACGGGCTCGATGCCGAAAAGACGCTCTTCATCCAGCAATCCGAAGAAGCCATCGCGGCGGGCGCGTTCCACAACGATGTCGTCGCCGTCGCCAACGAAAAGGTGCTGTTCGCGCACGAGAAAGCCTTCGCCGATCGCGAGAACAGCCTGGCGCGGATCGCCGCCGCATTCCCGGCGCTGGAGCTGGTCGAAGTCGCCGATGCCGACGTCCCGCTGGCCGATGCGATCTCGAGCTACCTGTTCAACGCCCAGCTGGTCACGCCGCCCAGCGGCGAGATGACGCTGGTCGTGCCCAGCGAGTGCCGCGAGATGCCGAGCGTCTGGAACTGGCTGGAGGCGCATCTCGCCTCGAACGGCCCGATCCGCCGCGTCGAGGTCGTCGATGTGCGCCAGTCCATGGCCAATGGCGGCGGCCCCGCCTGCCTGCGCCTGCGCGTAGCGTGCGACCCTCAGACCGTCGATCCGCGTTTCCTCGTGGACGAGGCCAAGCTCGATGCGATGGCCAAGGTTGTCGATCGCTATTGGCCGCATGAGATCGATGGCCGGGAATTGCAGGGCGAGACGTTGCTCAACCAGGTTACGACCGCCCGCGCCGCCATGCTCGACGCCCTCGATCTTGCGGCCGACCTGTCGGATTAACTAACAGTCAACCATATCTCTAAATGAGTTTTTGGCGGATTTACGCGCTTGGCACGGCATTTGCTTAACCGTTTGCAATGCTCAAGAAGATAGGCCGCCTTTTCACGATCAAAACGCGATTCGAAGCGCTGCTGGTCACCTATGCCATCGCGGTGGGCGCGATCTCGCGCGGGCAGGCCTACCTAACCGAATATCCTGGAATCGGCGGCTGGCTGCTCTTCGCCTGCTGCCTCGGCCTTCCCTTTTTGGCCGGTGCAAAGCTACTCGATTCGGTTCGCAAGTCCGAGCCCCGAAAAGCTCCGGTATTCATCGAACCGCGGCGTCGTCGTACCGCCGTGCGCCACCGCCGCAATCGACGCGTCAGCGATACTCCGCGAACGGAGTCCCGGCGACGAGCTTGAGCGTCACCGCGTTCACTTCGCACAAGTTCACGCCGCTCCAGACGATCGCCTCGCCCGAAGCAGGCGCCGCCTTGATGTCGAACGCGCAATCCGGGTTTGAAAAAGCGATGCTAGATTGGGCACCGCGCGCCGGTGCAGCGCCAAGCGGCTGCCACTCGCTCGATCCGGTGCGGCGGATCTCGAGATTGCCGAGCGCCTGGTCGGTGCCATTGACCAGCACGAAATCGGTGGCTTGGGCTTGAAGCGGGGTCGCCAAGGTAAGCCCGAGCAACGCGAAAAGAGCACGAATCCTTATCATAGATTTAACCTAGCCTTCTGAAGGGCCTATGTCGACATACGAAGACTTTACGAGAGCTTAACTTCTATGCAGCATCCTGCGCAGTCAGAAGGGTGATTCGCCTTAATCACGGGGAGGCTGACTTTGCAGTTGGAATCGAACTATCGCTTCTATCTTCGCCGCGCCGCACAG
The DNA here is from genome assembly GCF_026157105.1 of Sphingomicrobium marinum. Lineage (GTDB taxonomy): Bacteria > Pseudomonadota > Alphaproteobacteria > Sphingomonadales > Sphingomonadaceae > Sphingomicrobium > Sphingomicrobium marinum. The sequence continues at coordinate 850,137 of NZ_JANPVQ010000001.1, read as the reverse complement.
GAACGTGTTCGTGCCGTGCGCGCCATCACCGATGAAGCACGCGCCCGCCACGAGGAACTAGCAACGCGCTTCGCCGCACGCGCCGAGGACCATCGCCAGATCGCCTAGCGGTACGCCCGAAACCAGACACAAAAAAAGGCCGGGATCGCTCCCCGGCCTTTTTGTTTGTCTTTCTGCCGTCTTAGGCTTCGTAAAAGATGTGCACCCCGACCTTGGCGACCTGGTTGAGACGCTTGCGCCAAACCGGTTTCACATAATCGGCATGATACCAGAGCACGCCTTCGGGCACGATTTCATGCGCGTCTTCGATCGCAATGCGCGCCACTGCCTTGGCGGTCTCCCAGCTTTCCATATCGCGAACCTTCGGGAAGGTGCGGTTCTTGACGAAGCTGAACTGCGCCTTCTGCTTGATCACGTTGCACCAGGTCGACGGATATTTCTCGCTCTCGGTACGGTTGATCACCACGTCGGCGACCGCCAGCTGGCCTTCAAGGCTTTCGCCGCGCGCTTCGAAATAGACGGCGTTGGCGAGGCACTTGCCCTGCTCGTCGAGCGAGAAGCCCTCTTTATATTCTTCCACCAGTTCGGGAAGTTCCTTGGGCGCTTCAAGCTCGGTCTCAATCGTGACCGGCGCGCGCTCCATGATCTTTTCTTCACCCATGGCTGCATTGGCGTTCAAACCGAATACGAGAGCAGCCAACGCCGGCACCATGCCGGCCCCCAAATAACGCTTCATGATATCTCTAGATAAGTGCGGTAAGTCGTCCCCGTCGGGTCCCTCCACGGCCCCTATGACGCTTTCGATCTTTCCGTCTCGCCCTCGCTCATCGCTGACCCTCCACGGCAGCGCGAGCCCTCGCTCATTTCCTTATGAGGCCTATTTAATGCCTATTATCGGCCAGGCAAACACTTCGTCGATGAACTGTTGTTGCAGTGCGGTAAAGCTTGCAACACCTTGTTTTTTAACGAATTTATTGCTCGTCGATGAACATATTCTGCTCAATTCGTCGCCCTGTGACAACATCCCAACGTGCACTGAACAAAATCGGGACGCTTAACGGTTAACCCGGGCTTAGGCGTCTTCCTTCTTTTTCATCTTCTTGCGCTCATGCGTATCGAGATAGCGCTTGCGCAGGCGAATGGATTTGGGCGTCACTTCGACCAGTTCATCGTCCTGGATATAGGCAATCGCCTGTTCGAGCGTCATGCGCTTGGGCGGCGTCAGGCGGATGCCCTCGTCCTTGCCCGAGGCACGGAAGTTGGTGAGCTGCTTGGATTTCTGCGCGTTGACCTCGAGATCCTGCGGCTTGGCATTCTCGCCGATCACCATCCCGGCGTAGAGTTTCTCGCCGGGCGACACGAACAGGATGCCGCGATCTTCGAGCGCATTGAGCGCGTAGCCGACCGCTTCGCCCTTATCCATCGAGATCAGAACACCGTTCTGGCGCCCTTCGATCTTGCCCTTGTGCGGCCCGTATTTCTCGAACACGCGGTTCATGATGCCGGTGCCGCGCGTATCGGACAGGAACTCGCCGTGATAGCCGATGAGGCCGCGACTGGGCGCGCTGAAGGTCAGGCGCGTCTTGCCGCCACCCGACGGGCGCATGTCGGTCATCTCGGCTTTGCGCAGCGCCATCTTCTCGACCACGGTGCCTGAATAATCGTCATCGACATCGACGACCACGGTTTCATAGGGCTCCTCGCGGCCACTGGGGCCTTCCTGGAACAGCACGCGGGGGCGGCTGATCGACAGTTCGAAGCCTTCGCGGCGCATATTCTCGATCAGCACGCCGAGCTGCAGTTCGCCGCGGCCCGCCACTTCGAAGGCGTCCTTGTCGGCGCTTTCCGAGATGCGGATCGCAACATTGCTCTCGGCTTCGCGTTCGAGCCGTTCGCGGATGACACGGCTCTGCACCTTGTCGCCTTCCTGCCCCGCATAGGGGCTGTCATTGACGGCAAAGGTCATGCTGAGCGTCGGCGGATCGATTTCGCGCGCCGGCAGCGGCTCGGCGATCTGCGGCGTGCCGATGGTGTTGGACACGGTCGCCTCGACGAGGCCGGCGATGGCGACGATGTCGCCCGCCTTGGCGCTTTCGACCGGCACCCGCTCGAGCCCTTCAAAGGCAAACAGCTTGGTGCAGCGCCCTTCTTCGACCTTGTTGCCATTGACGTCGATCGCCTTGATCGGGTCGCCAACGTTGAGCGTCCCGCTTTCGATGCGCCCCGTCAGGATACGGCCAAGAAAGTTGTCGCGGTCGAGCAGCGTCGCCAGCATCTTGAATTCGCCGTCCGGGTCGAGGCCGGGTTCGGGTACATGCTCGACGATCGTTTCGAAGAGCGGCGTCAGGTCGCCGTCGCGTACGTTGTCATCGCGTCCGGCATAGCCCGAGCGGCCCGAAGCGTAGAGCGTCGGAAAATCGAGCTGCTCGTCATTGGCATCGAGATTGAGGAAAAGCTCGAAACATTCGTCGAGCACTTCGGCCGGACGCGCGTCGGGACGATCGATCTTGTTGACGACCACGATCGGCTTGAGGCCCAGCCCCAGCGCCTTGCCGGTGACGAACTTGGTCTGCGGCATCGGGCCTTCGGCGGCATCGACCAACAGGATGACACCATCGACCATGCTGAGGATGCGCTCGACTTCTGCGCCGAAATCGGCGTGGCCCGGCGTATCGACGATGTTGATGCGCGTGCCCTGCCATTCGACGCTGGTGCACTTGGCGAGAATCGTGATGCCGCGTTCTTTTTCGAGATCGTTCGAATCCATCGCGCGCTCTTCCACGCGCTGGTTTTCGCGGAAGGTGCCGGACTGGCGAAACAGCTGGTCGACCAATGTGGTTTTGCCATGGTCGACGTGCGCGATAATCGCGACGTTACGTAGTGACATTTTTCTTTTCCTCGGGGGACGTTTGGCGCGCCCCTACAGCATCATGCCCGTTGCTGCAATGCAGCATGCACCTCAACGCATATGTTCGAGGATCTCGACCGCGCGCTCGACGGCGCGTTGTTCACTGGGTGCCAGCGAGCCGATCCTTTCGGCCAGTCGCCCATGGTCGGCGGCCGTATCTTCTAGGTGGCGCTTGCCCTCCTCGGTAAGCCGAAGCTGCAATCGGCGCCGATGATCGGGATCGGGGCGGCGATCGACCAGCCCGTCGCGCACCGCGGCATCCACCGCACGGCTGATCGCCGGCGCCCCGCGATTGACCGCCTCGGCAACCGCACCAAGACTGGCGGGCTCAAGCTCCTCGATCGCCATCAGCATCGAACGTTCCTGCAGCCGATAGCGGTCCTGTAACCGCCCGTCATCGAGCCGTTCGATGACGGCGGCCAATCGCTGCGCGATCCTGTCTTCGTTGAGCTTGAACATTCTGCGACGCTAACGATTAATTGCAGCGTAGCAAGTTTTCCTGTCGCAAAATATGTTCGGCCCGCAGTTAGCGTTAAAAGAACGCCCCGCGCTGCCTGGGCGACGCGGGGCGACTTGAAATCAGGCGCAAGGACTACCGAGTAAACTTCTCGCCCTTTTCCGCCTTGTCGAGCAGCAGCTGGCTGAAGCTGAAGCTGTCGCCCATGCGATCCTGCTGGCGCTTCAGGCCCTCGACAATCTTGTCGAGCCCTTCGCTGTCCGCCCAATGCATCGGGCCGCCGCGATAGACCGGCCAGCCATAGCCGTAGATCCACACGACATCGATGTCGGAAGCGCGCTGCGCCTTGCCTTCCTCTAGGATCTTCGCGCCCTCGTTGACCATCGTGTAGAGCGTGCGTTCGACGATTTCCTGGTCGCTGATCTCGCGCGTTTCGGTGACGCCTTCCTTCTTGCGGAAGTCCTCGATTATTGCTGCGGTGACGTCCGACGGGCTCGGACGGCGGTTCTCGTCATAGTCGTAGAATCCCGCGCCTTTCTTCTGGCCCCAGCGCTCCTTCGCGCACAGCGCGTCGCGGATGCTTTCGATACGTTCGGGATCGCGGTGCCAGCCAATATCGACACCGGCTAGGTCGGCCATCTGGAACGGCCCCATCGGCATGCCGAATTCGACATGCACCTTGTCGACCTGCGCGGGCGTCGCACCTTCGAGCAACAGCTTTTCGGCTTCGAGCTGGCGCGGGATGAGCATGCGGTTGCCGATGAAGCCGTAGCAGACGCCCGCAATGACGGCGACTTTCTTGATCTTCTTGGCCAGCGCCATCGCGGTCACCAGCACATCGTCCGCCGTCTTGTCGCCGCGTACGACCTCAAGGAGCTTCATGATGTTGGCGGGTGAGAAGAAGTGGAGGCCCACGACGTCTTCGGAACGCTTGGTCACCGACGCGATCTCGTTGATGTCGAGATAGGATGTGTTGGAGGCGAGGATCGCGCCGTCCTTGGCGATGCCGTCGAGGCGCGTGAAGATCTCCTTCTTCACGTCCATATTCTCATAGACCGCCTCGATGATGAGGTCGCATTCGGCCAATTCATTGAAGTCCAGCGTCGGGTTGAGCAGGCCCATCGCCTGGCCGACCTGTTCCTCGGTCATGCGGCCTTTCTTGGCCGTCGACTGGTAATTCTTCAGCATGATGCCCGTGCCGCGATCAAGCGCGTCCTGGTTCATTTCGACGATGGTGACCGGGATGCCAGCGGTAAGAAAGTTCATCGAAATGCCGCCGCCCATCGTACCGGCGCCGATCACGCCGACGCGCTTGATGTCACGCGGCTGGACGTCGTCGCCGACGCCGTCGATCTTGGCGGCCTTGCGCTCGGCGAAGAAGAAATATTGGCGGGCGCGCGCCTGCGGGCCGGCCATCAGCTCCATGAACTTCTGGCGTTCGAACATCACACCTTTCTCGAACGGCATCTCGGTCGCCGCCTTTATCGTTTCCAGGTTGGCCTGCGGGGCCACATCGCCGCGGAACAGCTTGGCGTTGGCTTTTTTGTACTCCTCGAAAATGGCGTGATCGACGTCAGTTACCTTGTCGTCTCGCTCGGACGACCGGGGCAGCGGGCGGACGTCTTTCACTTCGTCGGCATAGGCGACCGCGTGCTCGATCAGTTCGCCTTCGACGATGCGATCGACGAGGCCGGCATCGTGCGCCTGTTGCGCCGAAATCGGCTTACCGGTCGTCGCCATCTGGAGCGCCAGTTCGACACCCGCGACGCGGGGCCCTCGCTGCGTGCCGCCTGCGCCCGGAAGCAGGCCCAGATCGACTTCGGGAAAGCCCAGTTTCGCGGACGGCACGGCGACGCGGTAATGGCACCCCAGCGCAACCTCGCAGCCCCCGCCCAGCGCGGTGCCATGGATCGCAGCCACGACCGGCTTGGTGCAGGCCTCGATACGATCGACCACGTCGGGCAGCCACGGCATCACCGGCGGTTTGCCGAATTCGCTGATGTCCGCACCCGCGAAAAAGGTGCGGCCCTTACAGGCGATCACGACGGCCTTGACGCTGTCATCGGCCTCCGCGGCTTCGATCTCGCGCACCAGGCCTTGGCGCACCGCGGCGCCTAGCGCATTTACGGGCGGATTGTCGCTCCAGATGATCTGCACATCGCCATGTTTTTCGCTGGAAATCGGGTCGGTCATTTTAGTCTCCGAAGGTCAGATTGCGGTGCGGCCGTAGGCCTGCAGGTTGAAGGGGTGGGAAGAGGACAATCCTCCGTCCACGACCAACGCATGGCCGTTGACATAGGATGCCTCGTCGGACGCTAGGAAAAGCGCGGCATTGGAGATCTCGATCGGCTCGCCGCCGCGCTTCAAGGGGTTGAGGTGGCCGAGCTTGTCTTCAACGCCCTTGGCGCGGGCGCGTTCGTAGACGAATTCGGTCATCCCGGTCTCGATGAGGCCCGGGCAGATCGCGTTGACGCGGATGTTGGAGCCGGTGAGCTGCTGCGCGCCGATCTTCACAAGATTGATCACCGCCGCCTTGGACGCGGTATAGGCCGCGCCGCCCGCGCCCGAGCGCAAGCCCGCGACCGAGGCGGTCGCGATGATCGAGCCACCACCGCGCTTCTGCATGTGCGGCGCCGCATGCTTGATCGCCATCGCAGGGCCAATCGTGTTGACGCGAAGGATTTCCGCCCAGTCATCTTCCGTTTGCTCGAACATCGAAGCGAGCCCGCCCGAAATGCCGGCATTTGCAAATATGATGTCGAGCCCGCCATGCTTGTCGGCGACCTCGTCGATCAGCGCCTTTACCGCTGCCTCCGAACCCGCATCGCACTCGACATCGGCGTTCTTGAGATCGGCGCCGACGACTGTCGCGCCTTCATTGCGGAACAGGTCGACCGTGGCTTTGCCGATGCCGCTCCCGGCACCGGTGACGATGGCGATCTTGCCGTCGAGCCTCACAGCCCCACCCCGATCGTGCTTCCGCCGTCTACGATCATCGCCTGGCCGGTCATGAAAGTTGAAGCTGGGCTCGCGAGATACACGGCGGCCCCGGCGATTTCTTCAGGCTCGCCAATGCGCCGCATCGGCGTCCCGCGCGTCACCATCTTGAGCGTATCGGGATTTTCCCACAGCGCGCGGGCGAAATCGGTTTTGATGAGCCCCGGCGCGATACAATTCACCCGCACGCCCTTGGGCCCGTATTCGGCCGCCAGGTTGCGCGCGAGCTGAAAGTCGGCGGCCTTCGAGACATTGTACGCACCGATCGTTGTCGAACTTGTCAGCCCGCCGATCGACGACACGATGATGATCGAGCCTTCCTCGCGTTCGAGCATCTCGGGCGCGCACATCTGGATGAGCCAGTGATTGGAGACCACATTGTTCATCAAAATCTTCTCGAATTGCTCGTCCGAGATCCCGCCCATCGGCCCGTAATAAGGGTTGGAAGCGGCGTTACAGACCAGCACATCGACCTTGCCGAACGCAGCGCGGGTCTCGTCCACTAGGTTCTGCAAATCTTCCTTTGAAGAAATGTTCGCCGCGACAGCAATTGCAGTGCCCTCGCCATGGTCGGCGTTGATCGCCGCGGCGGTTTCCTCGCAGGCATCCTGCTTGCGACTGGAGATCACGACCTTGGCGCCCTGCGCCGCCATCGCCTCGGCAATCGCCTTGCCGATCCCGCGGCTCGAGCCCGTGATGACGACCGATTTGCCGGTTAGGTCAAAGAGTTTGCTCATTGGGGCAGCTCCGCATGTTTTGCATACTCGATTCGCGCGATGGTGCGATTATGGACCTCGTCGGGTCCGTCGGCGAGGCGCAGCGTGCGTATGCCAGCCCAGCTATGCGCCAGCGGCGTATCCTGGCTGACACCCGCGCCGCCAAAGGCCTGCACCGCATCGTCGATTACCTGCAGCGCCATGCGCGGCGCCTTCACCTTGATCATCGCGATCTCGGCCTTGGCTTCCTTGTTGCCGACCTTGTCCATCATGTCGCCGGCCTTGAGACAAAGTAGCCGTGTCGCGTCGATCTCGATCCGCGCTTCGGCGACCCGCTGTTCCCAGATCGAATGCGCGCCGATGGTCTTGCCGAAGGCGACACGCGACTGCAGCCGCTTCACCATCAGTTCGAGCGCTTCCTCGGCCGCGCCGATCGTGCGCATGCAGTGGTGGATGCGTCCCGGGCCCAGACGCCCCTGCGCAATCTCGAACCCCCTACCCTCGCCAAGGAGCAGGTTGGAAGCTGGCACCCGCACATTATCAAGGCTGATTTCCATATGACCATGCGGCGCATCGTCGAAGCCATAGACGTTCAAGGCGCGGTGGATCGTTACGCCCTCGGCATCGAGCGGCATCAGGATCATCGACTGCTGGCGATACTTGTATTCTTGGGGATCGGTCTTGCCCATGACGATGGCGAGCTTGCAGCGCGGATCGCCCGCCCCGCTCGACCACCACTTGCGGCCATTGATGACATAATCGTCGCCATCGCGCTCGATCCGGCACTCGATATTGGTGGCATCGGACGATGCGACCGCGGGCTCGGTCATCAGGAACGCCGAGCGGATCTTGCCGTGCATCAGCGGCTCGAGCCACTGATTCTTCTGCTCGCGCGTGCCGTAACGATGCAGCACTTCCATATTGCCCGTATCGGGCGCCGAACAATTGAAGACTTCGGCGCTCCACAGGATGCGGCCCATTTCCTCGGCGCACAGCGCATATTCAAGATTGGTCAGCTGTTCGCCTTCGAAGTCGAAAGTCTCGTCGACATGGCTCAACATTCCGCCGGGCGGCATGAACAGGTTCCATAGCCCCGCCTTTTTCGCGAGCGGCTTAAGCTCTTCGATCAGCTCCAGATGAGACCAGCGATCGCCCTCGTTGATCTCGCGGTAGTAGTCCGCGACTCGCGGCCGAACATGCTCGTCGATGAAGGATTTGACCCGGTCGCGGAAGAAAGCCTGCCTTTCCGTAAGGTCAAAATCCACAGCACCTCTCCCAGGTTGATGTTCGGTCCGTCGCGTTTCAAAACGGGGCTACGCATCCGCACCTGAAAGGACAAGGGCCATGGCCGACTTCCGCACCGAAACCAGAGCTTGGCTGGAGCAAAACTGCCCGCCATCCATGCGCACACCGATGAAATCAGAGAAAGACGCCTGCTGGGGCGGCCGCAACTTTGAATTCCAGTCCGAAGACCAGAAAGTCTGGTTAGAGCGCATGGCAGAGCGCGGCTGGACCGTGCCCGACTGGCCATCCGAATATGGCGGCGGCGGGCTGAGCGCCGAAGAGACGAAGATCCTGCATCAGGAAATGAAGGCGCTTGGGTGTCGCCTACCGCTGACCAGTTTCGGCATTTCGATGCTTGGCCCCGCGCTGCTCAAGTTCGGTACCGAGGAGCAGAAACTGCGCTTCCTCCCGCCGATCGCGCGCGGCGAAATCCGCTGGTGCCAAGGCTATTCGGAACCGGGTGCGGGTTCCGATCTTGCCGGCCTCCAGACCAAGGCCGAAGACAAGGACGATCATTATCTCGTCAACGGCCAGAAGGTCTGGACCTCCTACGCCGACGAAGCGGACTGGATCTTCTGCCTCGTGCGCACCTCCAAAGAAAGCAAGCATGGCGGCATCAGCTTCCTGCTCTTCGACATGGAATCGGAAGGCGTCTCGACCAAACCGATCAAGCTAATCAGCGGCTATTCGCCTTTCTGCGAAACCTTTTTCGACGACGTGAAGGTCCCCAAGGACCAGCTCGTCCATAACGAGAATGAAGGCTGGACGGTCGCCAAGTACCTGCTCGGGCACGAGCGCGAGATGATTTCTGGAATGGGGCTTGGCGGCGGTTCGGGATCATCGCTGTTATCGCAGGCCGTCGGCGACCAGGGCGATCCCATCCTCGCCGCCGATCTCGCCCGTTTCGATGTCGATGCGCTCGCCTTTCAGGCGATGAGCGAACATTTCATCGACAAATTGAAAGCCGGAGAATCGCACCCTGCCGAACCCAGCCTGATGAAGTATGCCGGCACCGAACTGAACAAGCGCCGCCACGAACTCGTCATGCAGGGCGGTGGGTCGGACGCGCTCGAATGGGAGAGTGAGCGTTCCAGGGAAGGCAAGAAGGCGCGCGAATGGCTGCGCACCAAGGCCAACTCGATCGAAGGCGGCACGTCCGAAATCCAGCTCGGCATCGTTGCCAAGCATATCCTCAACCTGCCGGGGGCCTGATCGATGCTCAAACTCAACGAAGACCAGCTGATGCTGCAGGACAGCGTACGCCCCTTCATGGCGGATAAAGGCAGCATCGCCAAACAGATGCGCCACTGGCGCGATCATGGCTGTCCTGACGGCTTTGGCCACGACCTGTGGAAACAGTTCGCCGAACTTGGCCTCACCGGCATCCTGATCCCCGAAGACAAGGGCGGCAGCGGGCTCGGCCAGGTCGAAGCCAACGTGGTGCTTGAGGAAATCGGCCGCAACCTGACGCCCTCGCCCTTCCTCACGACCGCCATCGCGGCGGTTAAGGCGTTTGAGGGCAGCGCCCATGCGGAGCGCTGGTTTCCGGGCATCGTGGCCGGTGAGACCGTAGCGGCGCTGGCGATCGATGAGGGCGCGCACCATGATCCCGGTCGGATCGCGATGGAGGCCAAGCGATCGGGCAACGGCTTCACGCTCAATGGGGCCAAGCAGTTCGTCGTGCATGCACGCAGCGCCGACGTCCTTCTTGTCGCAGCGCGCACCGCTGGCAGCCCGGGCGAAACCGATGGCCTCACGCTCTTCGCGGTCGAAAAAGACACCAAGGGCGTCGACCTTGAGAACGTGACGCTGGCCGATGCCAGCAAGGCCGGGCGGCTCCAGTTCGACAATGTCGAGCTCGATGCCGACGCCGTGGTCGGCGACGTCGACGGCGGCTGGACCGTCTTGGCCCCTGCCCTACGCGCCGCGCGCGCGGGCGCGGCCTCCGAACTCACGGGCGTTGCCGCCGGCGCCTTTGCGATGACCAACGGTTACCTCCAGGAACGCAAGCAGTTCGGCCAGCTGATCGGCAGCTTCCAGGCGCTGCAGCACCGCGCCGCGCATCTGTATGGCGAGATCGAGATCGCACGCGCCGCGACATTGAAGGCCGCGCAGCTGATCGACGAGGGGTCGGAGCGCGCCGACATGATGACGTCGGTGGCCAAGGCCAAGTCAGGCGCCGTCGCGCGTCTCGCGGTACAGGAAGCCGTCCAGATGCACGGCGGCATCGGCATGACCGATGAACATGATATCGGCTTCTATATGAAGCGGCAGGCCGTGGTGGACGAATTGTTCGGCAGCCCCAATTACCACGCCATGCAGGTCGTGCGCGGCTAGGTCCGCGCCGGCCGTTCCAGCAGGAAATTCATCTGGGCCGAGGCAATGGGTTTGTCTCGGCCATTCTGCCACGCGAAGACCTCGACATTGGCGATCCGCCGGCCCAGCCGTTCGATGCGCGCTTCGGCACGCGTGTCGACCATCCGCCCGCCCCGCATGAAATCGACGGTAACGGTGATGGGTTTCATCACCACCTTGGGATTGGCGACCTTCTCGGAAAGCGTGGCGAACGCGGTGTATTCCAACAGGCCGGCAATCGCTCCGCCATGAAGGAAGCCGGGACGGCCGACCACGCCCTGCGATGCGGGCATCACGAAAAAAAGCCGCCCGTCTTCACGGCGCGGCTCAAGTCCCAACAATTTCCCGTAAGGCGGCATGTCCATGTGACGTGCCTAGCGGTTCAACCTGCCGATTTATAGCCTGCAAGAATTCCAAGCACGAACGACGTCGCCAGCGCGAGCTGGATCTTGCCGTTGGGGTCTGCCCAACCGAAATAGTCGCTGCCCCAACCGAACAGCGCGATGAATATCAGCGATGCGATCCCTACGATCATCCGAGCCACCCTTCGTTTGCGACTCGTACAAGTCGCCAAACGCGGACTCTCGCGGATCAAGGTTAGAAAAGAGTTAAGGTTGCGAACCGTGTCTCGGGCCGCCATAGGGCGGTGAAACCCTTTGCAACGGAGCTTGTGCCCATGAAAGCGCGTGTGCTGATCACTCTCAAGAACGGCGTCCTCGATCCGCAGGGCAAGGCGATCCACCACGCGCTGGAAGGTCTGGGGTTCGATGGGGTGAGCGATGTTCGCGCCGGCAAGGTCATCGAACTCGACCTCGCCGATGGCACCGATGACGCCACGATCGAGCGGATGTGCGAGAAACTGCTCGCCAATACCGTTATCGAAAATTACGCGATCGAACGGCTCGACTGATGCAAAGCGCGGTCATCGTCTTTCCCGGCTCCAATTGCGACCGCGACCTCGCGGTGGCGCTTGAGCAGGTCACCGGCAAAGCGCCCAAGATGGTGTGGCACGGCGAAAGCGAATTGCCTGCGGGCACCGATCTCGTCGGGCTGCCCGGCGGCTTCTCCTACGGCGACTATTTGCGCTCGGGCGCAATGGCCGGTCGCTCGCCGATCATGAAAGCCGTCGCCGCCGCTGCCAGCCGCGGTGTTCCGGTGATCGGCATTTGCAACGGATTCCAGGTATTGACCGAAACCGGCTTGCTACCAGGTGCCTTGATGCGCAATTCAGGCATGCACTTTGTCTGCAAGACAGTCGGGCTCACGGTGGAGAACAACCAGTCGCTGTTCACCAATCGCTACGAACAGGGCGAGACCATCCATATCCCGGTCGCGCACCATGACGGCAACTATCAGGCCGACCCCGACACGCTCGATCGCCTCGAAGGCGAAGGCCGCATCGCCTTCCGATACACCGAAGAGGTCAACGGATCGGCACGCCGGATCGCCGGCATCCTCAACGAAGCGGGCAACGTACTCGGCATGATGCCGCATCCCGAACGCGCCATGGAAGACGCGCACGGCAACCAGGACGGGCGGCGCTTGTTCGAAGGCCTGGTGGAGACCGTCGCCGCTTAAGTCTCGCCAAGCTGGCTTTCAGCGGGATCCCACAGCAAGGCCAGCGCCATCGCACCGATGAACATGGTGCGCTCCACGCCGGGATCGGTGCCGGCGGCGACGAATAGTCGCGGTGTGCCGTTTGTCTCGACTGCGCCGATGATCTTGCCGTGCTGTTCGAACCGGTATCCGATCGGCGCCGCCGTAGTCAGCGGGGTGCCCTTGAGCGCATGAACCGAGCGGATCTGCAAAACTTCGCCGCCAAGCGCGATTTCTCCGCGTCGTTCATACTGGTTGAGCGCGCTTTGCAGGTTGCTCACACTTTCATGAAGTTCAAAACGCGCTGGGAATGGACGACCGTCTGAAAGAAACTCGCACCGATACGCCATCGGTTTGGTCGTAAACGACGCGCTGCCAAACTGCAGCGCCTTTTCACGCATCCGGCAGCGTCCTTCAATTACGCTGCTGATCTCGGGCCCGCTAACGGTAAACGTGGCGTGCCCGGCACGGCGGTCGAACGTATCAAGAAACGTCATGCGGCGCTCTGAACGTTCATAGCCGCCCTGATAGTCGGCGGAATGGAACCGCCCGTGGGTCCAGCCGGTGACCCCGTGGATGGGCACGGCCTGCTGCATGGCAAGATGGGAAGGAAGCTGCATCTCGGCAGCCGGGAGGGTGCTGCACCCCGACATCAATAACGCAGCAGCAACAATTGCGTATCGCATCGTCACAACTCCGATCAGGCGATGATTCGCCACGATCCTGATGCGCTCTGTCGCCTGTCCGACAGATGAATGTTTTTCTGCCATGACGCGCAATGCTGGAAAGCAGGCGACGTCATGGTTATGGGGAAGCGGGGCGCCCGTAGCTCAGTTGGATAGAGCACGAGACTTCTAATCTTGAGGCCGCAGGTTCGACTCCTGCCGGGCGCACCACAAAATCAAGGACTTAAGTCCAGTCTAGGAAACATGCCCAAACGGCTAGGTATCGCATAGGTAACTCTGGCCTAGAAAATTCCTAGGAATGCTGCATAGGAGCCCCCAATAAAGCTCGCCAAACTTGCCAAGACCAACCCAACCGACGCTTTCACGGAATTATTCCCAATCGCTTCATATTCGTCGGCGCTTTTTTCAGACACCGCTTTCATGCCATCATACTCAATGGCTCGAATGCCAGAGTCGCTCATATATGCACCTTGAGAAGCATAAGCCGCGAGATAAGCTAGCGTCACCAAGACAAGACCCGCTGCATAGAGCGCAAACGCGACCTTGAAGTTAGACACATCAGCCGTACCGCCATTACCGGCGTACGTCAGCAAGGCTAGTATGGCGCCGCCATTTATTAACTGCAGTGTTTTGAGTCCTGCGAGCGTGTATTGATGCTGGAACTCTAGCCGCTGCTCAGCATCGGATCGCAAATGATCCGCCTGGGTCTTATTTGTGTTTCCACTTGTCATGTGCAGGAAGCTAGCGTGATCTGTGTTCGTCGCCAATTGCCAAACATCAAGACGATGATCGGTGAGGAATTGAATTTGTCGCTAGCGCACACCCGTCGGGAATTCGCTTTCAAGGACTGGAACGCTGCCCCCAGGATCGAACGGACCAACCTCACACCAAAAACCTAAGTCGGGCCTAGGGTCCGCGTCATTCGATGCTAGCATTGCTTGCAGGTTAGCATTCAGCGCCCTTGCCACCATTGCGCAGTTACTAAGATCATATCGCTCACCTTCGCCGGTGTTGAACGAGGCGAATTGCACGCGCATCGATGGGTCGAATTCGGAGTTCCGATATAGCGTGACGGGCTCCGGTTCCGGCTCCGTCTCACAACCGGCCAGAGCTAGTATACTAATTACCAAGAATACTCGCATATAATCGCCCTATGATGATCGCAGATTGCCCCGCAATCTTCGTTGTCGATGGCGACAGCATCGTAGCTATTTGAGCCGCAATTACCAGCGCGCTCCTGGCCCCTAGCTCTGAGCGATTCTTTTACCCACTGCCCTCGCAGGGGAATACGTTCTCGACCGCGAGCAAGAAGACCAATGCCACAGGAAAATCCTCGATCTCGGGATTGTTGTCGGTGTGATCTCGTAAGATTTGGACGTTCTGATCTACTGTGATTGTGAGGTTTTCTGGAGGACAATAGATCGGTTGTTTTCCGTCCATCTCCATTGCGACGTTCGCCCAACTCAACCCTTGTGACACCCCATGTAGATAGAGCAAGTTGAACCCCGCTTCTTCGCCGCCCGCATCGTGCTGATCCAAAAATTCGCGAGCCGAAGTTCCAGCATCCTCTAGACTTGGGTCGACTGGCTGCAACAAGAACGCGACTAGTGATAAAAGCATTGTGGCCCTCCTTCATCGACCATTCGCTCAAGGAAATGCTGGGTCAACCGGGTTGCTGCCCGTATCGAAGCCCTTGCGCGGCCTACAGGACCGCTGGGGTTTCGCAAACCAGATCCACCACAGCAGCGGGATCCATCAATCGCAGCGATGATCGCGCCAGTATCTTGGCCACGCAACGGCTGGACCTTGCACCATAGCGCAGTTAAGATCGCGGCCATCTGATAGCGTGCACCAAGCAGCGGTTCGATTGCCGCCAGCTGATCCATCCGACAAACAAGTCATACTGTTAGCGCGTACCGTTATATGGCCGTGGCGCAACGATCCTTTCGCGCCGCCGAGCAACTCCACGAGGTAATCACGAGCCTCGCGTCCCGACGTGTTGGGGCATGGGTGGCCAGGATTGCACGTTTCGTCCATCTCTCGTGCTGCAACACCGGCAAGGCGCACTCTTGGGCCTTCAGCGCACCAAATTGGTCCGTCACCATCCCAGACTGCTATAGGCGTGCATTGAAATGTCGTGCCGGACTGAACGACTTGAAGAGCAATGAAAAACGGTAGCATCAGCGCGCTCCGGCGATAATCAATCAGACGAAAGTAATTTGGCCTTCTGCGTCTCGAATTCCTCATCTGAAATTATTCCGTCGTCGCGAAGTTTTGCAAACTTTGCCAATTCATCCGCTAACGAGAGAGGTGACGCACTTGCAACAGTTGGTGCTTGATCGACCACCGGCTGGGGAACGGCTGGAAGGGCGGGTGCCACCACTGCATCACGGAACTTTCTTTGAAGCATGACCTTCATCCGCTTGCCGTCGCGATAAATCTCAACTTCGTATTCATTGCGATCTGCACCTTTTGCAGCTCCGTCGAGCAAGTCACCAAGATCTTTGATCTTCTCGCCCGCAACGCGATAAAGGCGATCACCGGGTTTAATACCGGCAATTTCAGCAGCGCTACCTTCAGCAACCGTATCGATCATCGCGCCCTGTTTTGTGCGCGGCTGATTTGAAAACGTTACCCCCATCACAGCGTGATTGGGGAAAGTTGTGCCGGGTGGATGTCGGCCGCCTGCGCCTTCAAGAAAAGTCATAGCAGCATTATGAAATTCCGGTCCGTTGAATTCCTGTCTCTGAATCTGACCGAAAGCCATCTGGGTTTCCATCCATCCAGTCGCTTGAACGCGGGAGACCTCGTCAATCGTAGCGATGTTGAATCGATAAAAAGTCTTTGGCGTGGTGGAATAACTGTTGCCAAGTAGAAGCTGGCCTAAAACTTGCTGCCCCATATTCATCGGAATTTCGCACACGACCGAATTTTCTGCCGATGAAATTACTGTGAACTTCGCATTCATGCAGTGATTTGCGATGTTGCTGGATGTCTTTGCTGCTGGAACGTCGAATAGCATTTCCGTAGCGCCGGACGGCGTTACTGCATGGTATTCATCTGCATTCGCAGCCGAAGGAAAGACGATCAATCCGATTGCGACGATCGCCGGAACTAAATGGTTTGTCATTTCAATGCCCCTTATTCGCAGCCAATGCCGTCGTTATCGCGATCCAGATGCGGTCCATATCCTGGATCACCGCGCCGAACTGGAGCAGCACCAGCGGCACGCGCTTCGCTACAATTTTTGAATGATCTTTGTGTGCCGGTGTTTGGGATGGCCCGCTGTGGCGCTGGAGCCGACGCCTTCCGATGGCAATGATAACCGCCGGTTTGTCGATTGTTATGGCAGCCCTCTTTGTTGAGGCCGCCAGGATGGGCCGAAAGGGGCGCTGATGGCAAAGCAACGACCATGGCCACCGGCAAACCAAGCACGAGCAGAAAATAACGCAACAAGCCGACTCTCCCCTCTTCGATCCGGCAGCATCGTATAGAAATGGGAATTGAACTTTCGTCAACGTATTCTGCGTGAATGTTCTATGTCGAGACTATCGGCATCGATGCGCCGGAATTACATTGTTCGCTAGTGACCAGAACTGATGCAGTTCTGTACGTGCCTATCGGGATTACCGGCAGCATTTCTAACGTCTTCGATATTTCGCAGAAGATTTTCATAACCTTCCCTTCCGCGGCATAGTTGTCGTGCCTCATTGCCCGCCTGAAGCGTTTGCGGCACCAACTGTCTATATTGGGCGGCGGTACTGCGTGCTGCCTGACAATATGCACCCACGCCGCCACCCCCGGATGAAATGGCTCTCGATGCGTTCTGTAGGTTGCTCATTGCTGATGCCATCGATCTCCATCCACTCTGGAACTTTTGAACGGCCGCATCGCAAGCTTGTGAATTGCCATTTCTCGACAACCGATCCTCGTTGGGCTCATTTAATCGCGCATTGGCTTGGCATCTTTGCGTAAATGGTGCGCAGGCCCTCTCGCCATATGACTGCCGCTCTTCTGGAGTGGAGTTCTCGGGTACACTTACATAAACCGTCTGAGAGTTGCCGGGACCGCAATAACACTTTGCAGGCACTTCGATCATGCGATTGCCGTAGTCGGCACTATCTAACGTCTCAACGATGCGACAGGACGCTACGCTCAAATCGGAATTTTCGGAGCTGAGTAAGAGTTCGACTTGTTCACTACCACCACGCACGACGGTAGTCTGAGGCTGCGGGCCAAGGTACCAATCCACAACAGAGCAATCGTTTGTGCTCGAAGTTATTCGCGCCCAATTATTCACCTTTGAGATCGTGGCAGAGCATCGACCGATGACCTTTGATGCGTCGCAAGGAGCACCAGTCTGACTCAACGACGCGTTGGTCTTGGAATTCGAACCAAACGAAACCGCGCCGAATGCAAAGGAAACCGTCAAAATCACTAGCAAGAGGACTATGGGTTTCATCAGGAGATGCATTCTCTTCATCCTTAGATCGCAAGCCAATCGTGCGGCACGATTAACCAACCATGACGCTTCCTAATCTCAGTTTACATACCAGATTTGTGATCAATTTGACAGTTGCAAGTCTTTGTAGATTGCATCGATTCCTCGAGACTAGATCGAAAGCTGGCCAAACATCAAACGCGGAAAAATCCGCTAGAATGGGCGGCGGAGCCGTGGAGAAAATCGCCCCCGCCGCCACGGAGCAGGGCGGCCCGATGAACCTAACAAGCCGCCCATGAAGCGGGGGTAACGCCCCGCTACACGATTAGGCTGGCGGGATATTGCCCGTCAGTTCAGCGAAGCTAACCGCGTGTTCAACCTGCACGTCTCCGCGCATCCAGCAGAAAAAGCCGATCTGGTGGTTTTCCTGATAGATGTAGGGGTTGGCTTCCAGGCGCACGTTCGTGCGAAGCCCGATCAGCATTCGGCTGAAGTCGCCCATCAGGATCGAGCTGGCATCGGTTGCCGTGCCTTCGGTTTCATCAACCGGCACAGCATTCGTCGCTAGCTTGGGCACGCTCGCCACCATTTCGGGAACGCGAAGCGGGTTGTTGTCCGCATCCTTCAGCTTGGCATAGTCGCGCGCCGTGCGCGGGCTCCAGATCATCGCCGTGGGATCGCCCGCGTTATCCGCCTGCAATTCGTAGATCGTGTCGATGATCTTGTCATAGTCGGACGGAGCCGCGCCATTCGTGCCCATCGAAACGGAGTTGATGCCGCTGATATTTTTTAGCCCGGTCGGCTCGTTAGAACTACCGCTGCCAAAAAGGCACGCGCGGTCAAATTCCAGCGCTGCTGATTGAATGAACGCGTTTTCGAGAATACGCGCCACGTTCAAGCTATCGTCAAGCAGTTCGCGTGAAACCTTGATCGAACCTGCAAGCGACTTAGCCTGGAGCGACACTGCGCCGAAGGTCACATCGTTTTGCGTGATCGCCGCATTTTCAACGCGCCATGCCATGACTGGATCGCTTTCAAGCCGTGCGATCGCCAGCGTTTCGCTTTCCATCGGGACGGTGCGAGCGCCAGCGCGCACAACGACCGAAGCTTTGCGGAGCTTGTCGATGTACCAAGCCGCCAATGGCGTCGGGACGGTGAAGCCACCCGCGCTGTCAGTGCCTTCCGAAAGGGCACGACGCTCGGCATCGTCGCGCGGGCCAGTAACCATCGCACGGATGATCTGGCCAAAACGCGGGCCGTTGTATTGCCCGGTCGCGCTGTCGATGTAACGCTCTTCAGGCTTCAAAACCTGAATGCGCTTGCCATCGCGGGTCTGCCAAATCTCGGCTTCGTCATCAAAGCGCGTCCGAACGTCACTGCCGTCGCCCATGCACTCGCCGGACGCGCCCGGAATACGGCGTTCATCGGCAGTAAGGGGCGTCTTTTTGTCGAAGCTGTCGCGCAAGTCCATCTCGGCTTGCACTTCGTCATACATCGCCATGAGGATGTCATGGGCGTTTTCCAGCTTCTTGCATTCCCGCTCTTCGTCGCTTTTCTTAACTGCATCGAGCGTTTTGCGCGCTGCCATCTTGATCTGCGAACGAACGGAATGAAGCTGTCGCCATTCCGCGCTGCGAGTGTCAAAATCCCCGCTCTTGCCCGTTGGCAATTTGCTACCAATGCCGCGCAATGCGATGTCCGCAACCTCTAAGTCGCGTTCGTCAAAATCCTGTAGAATCATTATCGGTCCCCCGAAAAGACGACAGGCACCAGCCCGCCGCCACTGTTGAAAGTGGTTTGCGAATGCCGGTGCCTCGTTCCGCCACTAGGTGCGGAGGGGGTCACTTTGCCGGGAAACGGGGAAACTAGGCCTTGCCGTTTCGGTTCCGACGCGTTATGAAAGCCGTCCATAGCTGAAAATTCTCGAAAAGTCAAGCGTCAGGCTTTGGCTCAATCTGAATAGGATTGTTGCCAAACTCGCCGCGCTCAAGTTCGTCGGCCAGGTCTCGCAAATAGTTGATCCCGCCAACCTTTCCGAAGTTGTGACCAACAACATCGGCAAACATGGTGGTGGTGACGGCCAGAAGATCGCCTTGTGTCCAATCCCGGCGGCGGGCCATCTCGAAGTTGGCCATAGTAAATTGATGGCCGTGCTCGACGGCTTGCTCAGCGGTTAGGTTGCCAGTGTTCATTATATTCTCCTCGCGCGTGCGCCCGCGCGTAAAGCGGGCTGAAAATGGTTTTTTGTTGAGTTAGCGATGCACCGTTGGACCGGGTGCGGTTTACGGTTGCACCTACCCAGTCTCGCCCCTCCCCCTTGACCCGAAGTCTCAACCGTGGCGCGGCGAAGTTTCCGCCGGTTCGGGTTCCGCATTCGTGCGGTTTCGGCGCAGACCCACCCCCTAATCGTCGCCTTGGTCCATGTCCGGCTCGATAGCCACGCGGTAGCCCAAATGGGTCCACTCGCTCTCGGCTGTCTCCTCGCCAGTCAACAATCTGCCGACATGATATTCGAGATGCCGAATCTGCTCGACGCGCAGCCATTGCACCGCGTCCGCGTCGAATTCGATAATGACAACGACTCGTCCGACTGCTTTCATATCGGCAACTGCCATGGGGGAACAAATGAGGAACGGTCAACGCGCCATGTTGTTCGTGAGCCTGATTGGGCTTTCGGCTTGCGAATTGTTCGAGCCTGATCGTTGGGAAGGCTTCGTTTATCCGAACCAGCACAACTTGGCCGACTGGCAGGCCATCGGCACCTACGAGACTTTTGAGCAATGCCGCGCCGCCGCCCAGTCTCGAATTCAATCTCTCGACGAACCCGATAATGCGACATTCGAGTGTGGGCTGAATTGCAGAGGCAGCATCTATGAAGAGACGCGAGACTGAGCCGATCATGCGCCCACCCCCATTTCCACTGGGTCTCGCTGGTCGCAGCATTTCCCGACTACGTATGGCTTAATTATAAGAGGTGTTTCTACGTCACCAGATGGATTTGGCGGCTCAACGCAAAACTCGGAAAAATCAACGGCGCTTGGTGTCTGAGCGTCACCAGTCGCTTTTGCCTCTGGTGAATTAGCGTCACCAGTTGGGGGGGGCTCTGGTGACATAGCGTCACCCTGCTTCTTCATTTCGCAGGGATTCCAATGGCGATATTCGTTCGTCGCCGGGATGGGCAATCCGCGCTTGTCATGAGTGCTAATGAACGTCAGCCGATACTCACGGGCGCGGCGCTCGGTCCATGACTGCGGCTTAGGCTCAGCAATGAGGCCATGCACAATTAGCTTTCCCATCGCCTTGGCGATCCGCCGATTGTTTACACTGCCCAAACGCTCCCCAATCTGCCGATAGCTAAGCACGATGTTGCCGTTGTTGTGTCCGTTGAAAGCTCGCATGATCTCCAGCAAAACCGCGCGTTCGTAGGGCGGTAGCGCGACATACGCTGGGGAGTCGGCCACCACTGTCGGCAGTCCGATGAATCTCCCGCCGCACAAGTCGGCTTTGTCGCGGGGTTGGCTCTTCCGCTTACCCATTGCCTTCAGCCCGCTTCTTTGGCCGGTAAACGTGCCAGCGCATGAAGTTCGCCTCGCCAGCCGATTTCGTCAGATGACACGGCTTGCAAATGCCCTGGAGATTGGACCTTTCATCACCGCCGCCCAGGCATTTGGGCACAATATGGTCGATCTCTTCAGTTGGCGCTCCACACAGCCGACACGCCGGCTCTTCGTTTCGCACTGTCGCTCGCATTTTCGGCTTCACGCCATACTTGCGGCGCTTGCGTGGCGGGTATGCGATCCAGTTATGCTTCGGCTTGGAGTCTACATCATCGGCCATGACGCGCACCTCCAAACCAGCGCGCCCAAAGCAGCATTTCGAGACGCGCTTTTGCGGCTTCATTTGCTTGTAAGATTGACCGTGATCGGGTAGAAAAATGGGGAACGTCCTGCTCACAGCAATCAAGGCGTCCGGCCCTCACATCTCGCACGGTGTGGGGGCCTTTTTCATGCAGCATCGGCTTGCCCCCCGCGTTCTGCTATGCGGGCCGCGATCCAGTCTTCGACCTCGGATTCTGCAAAGGCGATGGCGCGCGACCCGATCTTTATCGGCGCACAAAAAGTGCCTTCAGAGATTTTTGCGTAGAGGCTCGATCGGGTTAGTCCGGTCCGATCGAGTACGGCGGGGAGCCTTAGTAGCTTTGACATTGACGCCTCCATTAAGTGCAGAGGCATCTCAAGTAGCGCCAATCGCTCCTCAAAAAAAAAGCAGTTTAACCTGCGTCGTGATCGGGGTTTTTCACCTTACGGATGGACACCATTCTACCAGCCGAGGGCTCTTGGCCAGATTTCTTCCGCTCGATTGCGGCCCTAGCCGTGTTCACCGGACTTGCATTTGATCCAAGTGCTCTAAGGATCTGTGTTAAAAAATTCAAAAATGGCCCGTAGGGCTTGGGTGGGGTCTGATAAGGGTCGACTATCAACGTCGCTCTTTTGTCCGAAAGGCTTTCGAAAAACTCCAATATGATGTCGCCAATTTGGTCGTTCTCGATATTAGGAGGTCTGCCGTGCATCGCTTTCTGCTTTTCTGCTTCGGTCAGATAGCGATGTCCTCTTTCGGCAAGCTTTCGAGCCTCCTCCGCGACCGAAAGGGGGCTTCTTTCGCCCTTAGCATCCAGCGCCTTGATAACATCCCCAGGCGCACGGTCGATCATGTCGTGTAGCCTCTGGCTGACGTCAGCAATTCGTTCCACCATTGGGGCCGCTCCGCCTTTCGTTCGAGAGGTTCTCGCGCGAGGATGTCTATTCAAGCGGGCAAACCGAAAGAGCTCCATCATGAGATGTGCTTCCTGACTTACTTTGTCGTCAGGTAAATCCGGAGCTATGCCCTTAATGGCGGCCTCAATTTTCTGACGATCCGATTTGACAGCACTACTCATTCTTCGAACCAGCATTTGATGCACGTGGTGACATTTGGACTCGATCGACTTCCGCCGCCCATTTTTCGAGCGCATTACGCTTTTCGGGAGCATAACTATGAAGCGCATAAACGCGCGCTGTAATGCCTTGCGCGGCGTGATTGAGAACGCGGCTTACAACGGTCTCTGATACGCCTAGCCGCACCATGTGGGTCGCTGCCGATCTTCGGATGTCATGCAGCCTCCAAGACTTCAACGGCCCGCCCTTAGCGGCGATATATTCGTCCAGAGTGCGTTTAGCTTTTGCGAATTGCCCGATGGGCGCCTTGCCCGTGCTAGTGAAAATGAAGTCGCCTAGCTCCGGTAGATTTTCCAGTTCCGACATAGCGAGTGGCGCAAGTGGCACTAGGTGGGCACGACTGGCCTTGGTTTCAGCGCCTTCCAGCGTCCACTGAGCGTCTTTCTTGTCGATTGATGCCCACGTCATGCCCGCCACTTCGGATCGGCGTTGTGCGGTCAAGATCAGAAGCCGGAGAAACGAGCCGAAGGGGTAGCCGAGCAAACCCGCCGCGTTCCAGATGCGGGCGATCTCATCCATATCCAAAACACGGTCGCGCACCTTTTCCGCCCGTGGCTTCGCGATGCCCTCGGCTGGCGACAAGTCAATCCAGTCATGCTCCAGCGCCCATCGAAAGATTGGGCGGATCGTTGCGAGCACTCGATTGGGCAATACTTCGCCTTCGATGCCATCCAACAGGTCGCGCACGTCCGCCTTTTTGATCGCAGTCAGTCGTCGCCTGCGCCACTTCGGGTAGACGTGAATTTCAAGATTGCGCTGCTGCGACTTCCAGCTCTTGTTTTTGGGTTTCGAGACCGTCTCAAGCCAACGCTCGGCAACGTGGCCAAACGTGCGCTCTAGAGCCGCTGCATCGCCTTCACGCTCCAATGTGGCAATTAGGTGCTCGGCTGCCTTCCTCGCGCTTGCCAGGCCCATTGAGGGGTAGTTGCCGATCTTTTTGTTGACCACTTTGTCACCAATGCGGCGGCGCACGGTCCAACTTTTTTTGCCGGAAGTGCCGACGCGAAGCCGTAGCCCCGTCACCTTGTTGTCAGGAAACTCGGTCTGCCCATTTTTTGGGGCTTTGATGGCTGCGATCTTCGCGTCTGTAAGGATCTTTTTTCTCCATGCGATCGCCTGGCGCGACCACTTTGTTACCTATAGAGAGCATCGGGTAACTACATAGGTAACATTGGGCTGGATACTAAGCAATAACTTAGGACGTGTTCGGACTAATGAATCCTAGAAAACTAACAATTCGGACATCCTTAGAGCCTATCGGGCAAGACTTCTAATCTTGAGGCCGCAGGTTCGACTCCTGCCGGGCGCACCACCTTTCCCGCGGCGAGATGGCCCAAGGTGCCATTGGTGTGCTGCGTAGACCCCCCCCCTCCTCGTTAAATATTGCTTTACAACTTGTTAATCGCTAGGAGCCTCCCGCTCGGTAATGCGCGGGAGTAGTTTTACCGGGCCAGTTTTTGTCACGAACGTTGCATCAGATTCCCAATAATCAAGGCTGTGCCGAAGCCGTTTTTGTCCAAGGATTTCGGCTCGCCGCCCACAAGAAAAACCGTCTCAAATCGGGACGGAGCGTTCAGCGGGTCTGGCAGAAGCAGCGTGTCTGCTTATTCAGGCCCGAGCTTGAACGACCGCTTGAAGTGTCTCGTACAAACCGAATCTTGATACGAGGACATGCATGGAGGCCACGGATAAATGACGGACTTTTCCGAAGCTTCAATGCGCTTCGACGCGAATACGCAATCGCCGCAACTATCAAAGCCTCAATGGCGGCCCAGCCGTAAACGCACTTGCGTCAAGCTGAGCGCCTGCGACCTCGAACGCACCAAGCGCGCTTTCACCACGCGCCGCGTTTCCATGGACGCGATGGCGACGCTTATCAACGGCCCCATTCGCCCGCGCACGGGTGACCTGGTTTTGGCGCGGGTAGAACGTATCCGTTACCAACGCCGGCTCGAGCTGACCAATGGTCGCAAGGCCTCGCTCAATGTCGGCGACACCATTATCGTTGCATATGGCGATCGTTATGCGACCGACCAGTTCGAGGCCGAAGTGCCCAATGATCTGGGCCCCACCAACCTGGTAGCGACCGGGGGCGTGGCCGGCGCCGTCCTGAGCAAGAACCGCAGCATCAAGCCGGCGACCGACATCATGCCGCTCGGCCTGGTCGGTGATGCCGATGGGCGCCCGCTAAACCTCCACCAGTTCCGGGTCGCGATCGATCGCCCTTATGACGACAATGTCCGCCCGCGCGTCGTCTGCGTCCTGGGGACGTCGATGAACAGCGGTAAGACCACGACCAATCACAGCATCGTGCTGGGCTTGAGCCGGGCCGGCTATCGCGTCGGCGTGGCCAAGGTTACCGGGACCGGTTCGGGCGGCGACTTCTGGCAAATGCTGGACGCTGGTGCGGCCTTCAATCTCGACTTCACCGATGCGGGATACTCGGCGACCTATAAGCTACCTGTGCGCGACCTCGAAGCCATCGCGATGCAGCTGGTGGGATATCTGAGCCAGCAGAATCTCGATGTCATCCTGCTCGAGGTTGCCGATGGCATCTACCAGCACCAGAACCTCGAACTTC
The DNA here is from genome assembly GCF_026157105.1 of Sphingomicrobium marinum. GTDB lineage: Bacteria > Pseudomonadota > Alphaproteobacteria > Sphingomonadales > Sphingomonadaceae > Sphingomicrobium > Sphingomicrobium marinum. Next base: position 825,122 of record NZ_JANPVQ010000001.1, on the reverse strand, counting down.
TGGCCACCGAAACATTCCAGTCGATCGTCGATGCGGTATTCTTTGCCGGCGGCGATGCCATGGGTGCCGCTCTTGGCGTCAACCGCGCGGAAATGGCAGGTTATCAGGTCATTGGCCTTTCGGGGAAGCTGACCGCATCGGAACTGCTCATCCGCGAAGCCGAAGCGATGACTCCCGTCCCAATTTTCCGTAAGGAACAGCTCAGCAATCCCGAAAGCATCGGCGCGATCCTTTCGCTGCCCCCGGCGACGTCGGAAGTGGCACAGCCTTGCGGTGCGACCGGGCGCCAATGCGCCGGACTTTGCGAGCCGGCCATGGCCGAGGAAGAGCCGTCCTGGGCGCGTTTCTTGAGCGGAACCAAGTAATGCTGCCGCGCCGCAAAATCGTCTATCGCAAGATGTTTCGCAGGGCCGACATCGCGGCCTTGAGCGCGATTGCCGTCGGCTATGCAGCAACGGTTGTGTTGCTGCTGATTTTGCTGCGCGAATTCATTTTAGCGCTGACCGGCGGATCGCAGCTGGAGCCGATGACCATCGCCGCATTGCTCGGCGTTACTGCGATCGCGCACGCGGCGTTGCGCATGCTCGAATTCGCCGTGCCCGAGCATATTGGTTTCCGCATCGTCAAATCGATGCGTCACCATATCTACCAGCACATGGCGCAAATGATGCCGCACCAGATCCGGCACCGTTCGCGCGGCAGCCTGATCTTGCGGCTTACCGGCGATCTCACGATGCTGCGAACCTGGCTCAGCCGTGGCATCGCCCGCGGGCTGATCGCGGGTCTTTCGCTGGTCGCGACGCTGGTGATGCTCGCGCGCTTCAGCTGGCCGATCGCACTATCGATCGTCGTTGCGTTGATCCTGGGCGCCATCGCGTCGGCGTGGGCCGGACGGCGGCTGGCCAAATATACCACGCGTGTGCGCCGCCGCCGTTCGACGCTGACCAGCAATATCGACGAGCAGGTTCATGCGCTGGCGTCGGTCCAGCTGTTCAACCGCCTCGACGGCGAACGCAAGCGGCTCGAACGCCAGAACGAAAGCCTGACGAGCGCCTTGATACAGGAAGCCTGGTGGCGTGCCGGGCTCCGCGGCCTGTCGGCAGCGACGAGCTGGCTGGCATTGGTGGCGGCGCTGGCCACGGGCTTCATCCTGCTACGCCACGGGCTGACCGATCTTGGAACCATCGTCGCGGCACTGATCGCGACACGGCTGATGCAAGGTTATGTGACGACCTTGTCGCTGAGCCACGACTATTGGCGCCGCGCGGAAATTTCGCGCACCAAGCTGGAAGACTTCTTCAACAGCCGCTCGCGCCGTACCGTGGGCGATGGCGACGACAAGCTGGTGCACAATCGAGCGCGCATCACCTTCGAAGACGTATACGTCGAAGGCGCGCTGAACGGCTTTTCCGCGTCGGTCGCTGCGGGTCGCCACGTCGTCATCATCGG